>CAYWQX010000014.1:0-46101 GCA_964460985.1 uncultured bacterium | reverse complement strand
TCGCTATTCCCCCGAAAAAGGAAAATGATCCTGCCGCCCGGAGGGCGATCCTGCCTATCCTGTTATTTTTTCTTAATGAGGAAAGAGTTTATTCGTTCCCTCTCCGCCTCTGCGTTAAATTCAGATGAATGGGTTTATTTTGAGGCGACGGCAAAATCACCCAAAAATATCTCGCTGTTCCCCCGAAAAAGGAAAATGATCCTGCCGCCCGGAGGGCGATCCTGCCTATCCTGTTATTTTTATTTTGGAGGATGGTTTGCTGTACCGAAAAATGTCCGACAAAGTGATCTTGTTTTTCAAAAGAATGGGTTTATTCTGAAGAGCTTGTTTAAGCTATCCTGTTATTTTTTATTTGGGGAGTAGTCTCTCTCAGTGCTCTCGTGCTTTCTCTCAGGTCTCTGTGGTATTCACTTCCGCGGTAAACTCTATAGAGGCCGTCACTCAGCTTTAAACCTTTGGAGGTACTCTTCAAAGGGTTTGTTCTCTCTTAGATCAAGACCTGCAAAGCGGAGATTTTCTTTATCTTGCAAGACAGCATAAGCTACAATCGATTCTTCTTTTTTTAGGACATCCGATGCAAATTGAAGCTCTTTGCCATCTCGGATAACTGCCTGTAGGACAAGCTCGGGATCACAGGTAATCGTCGGGGGAGCCAATTCTAGAGAAATCCCTGCTGCTATCGCGTCTCTCCACTTATTTGAATTTTCGTAAAAGCGAGAGAATCTGAGAACCTCCGGATTTTTTGCAAAAGCCTCTTCAAACCAGGCAGCCTTATATTCTTCGGGCACAAAGTTATAGCGTGAGGGTCGAAGTTCAACCGCTGCTAGCCAAAATTGCTTATGATGTTTATATTCATAACTTAAATATTCAAATCTGTTTGGATTACGTTTGAGGTAGGCTTTCGCCATTTCGAAATTGTCTGGATTGATATGCTCTAATCCTTTCTCAATAGCTTTAATCAGAAGGGCTGGGTTGTTCGCTTCAATGAATATTCTTTCAAAAGCGCTATCTACTTTTCCGGAGTTGTAAATGACCAGCTTCAAAAAGTAAGGATCTTTTTGAAGATTTTCAGGTGCGTAAGTAAGCGCAAGCGGATAGGTAGTCATTGCTCTTTCGAGGATAATTGGATCTTTTCTAAGTCGGTATGGAACGTGGCTGGTGAATACGCTCCCATACCGAGTGACAGCTGCCAATGCTTGTTCAATGGTAATGGAGTCAGGATCTAAGTATTGTAGAATGTCAGGGTTGATTTCGAGAGCTTTAAGGATAAAGGCAGGGTTCTCTTTAAATTTGTTGGGTAGGCTTTCAAAGTAGATGTGATTGGAGCCTAAACTGAGGACAGTCAACAGAACTTCTTCAGTAAATTTTACATCGTCAGGTAAATGATCAAATACACTTGGGCGCATTATGCAGAGGGCTGCTGCAAATTCCTTATTCATGAGAAGTTTTTCAGGACAGAGTTTTATCACATCTTTAACGTGAGGAGTTGCAAAGAGGAGAATGTGATCTAAATTTTTGCATCCGTTTAAATTTTCTTGAAAAAGGCGATTTACAAAATCGGTGAAAAAATTCTCATGAGGAGGAGCTTTAAGAGAAAACTGCAATAGAATTAGGGCGGGAGCTAAACGCTCCCAATCAATATTGGCAACCTGTTCAAGAGAAACCTTTTTGTCAGCGTAACCCTGAAGCGTTTCATGTGCCGTGTAAAAATCTTGTGAAAACTGGTTGAATTTTGGATCGGCGTATTGTTTAAACAGCAGACTTGGGTTGATAATGAGGAGGACCTGCTTGAAAAATTCAAAATGATCCGGTTTTTCTCCAAGAGTGGGGCAAACTTCAAATAGTTTTGAAATTTTTAGGCTATTATTTCGAATCCATTGTCTGTCTTTTTGAGAGATCCTAAAATCAGGGCCTAATTTTTCGACCGGAAATGCCGTAGGGTTATTGATAAATCTCTTCAAGACATGCATCGCAGAGTTTCTTTGTTGCGTAAGATCCAAAGCTTTTTGACAAGTTCTTTGGAAGGCATTTAGATCCTCGCCGTGAAGAAAACTAAATATATTGGGGAAAAGATGTTTTAAAGGAGTCAACTCAAGTAAAGGTGATTCTGTCTGGGGATCTTTGGGGGTTATCTTTCGCTGGGGCTTGCGGATAGGTTTATAGTTTTCTAATTTTTGATTGAGTTTGGAAATATCAGAGAGTCGATTATCGAGAAAACGCTGATAACGTGGGCTTAAGAGGCCTTTCAACAAGGTGCAATTTTGAGTGAATAAGCGTTTTCTATTGCTATAAACGATGTCGTCAGCGAGGGCGCGGACTTGCGCTTTATCCTCATTCAAATGGACCCAAAAAAGAGAGGTAAAAGGTTCGTACCATTCTAGTTTTCTCGCCTTCAGAGTATACCCTTTTTCTTCGATCCTAACGCACGATAAGGTGTAGCCTTTCAGTCTAGACTTCGCGACCTCATCCACAAGTTCATTGATTTCCTGATGGTTTTCTAACCTCTTCGCAATAAAAGGATCTGGTTTTGAAAGGGCATAAAAAAGTGTGCTGATCATAGCTAAAATTATAAGGGAGGGATTTAATTTGAATATTAATATTTTATTAAGAAGTGATTAATTTATTCTACTAAATAACTGGTACTGGCCGCTTTCGTGCGTCAAAGTAAAGCCGGGAATATGGCCTCGGTAAGCTTCGTTAAAAGAGTCTTCGGAAGAGAGTTTGTTAATTAGGATATGGTCTACGGTAGTAGAGGGGTTGGAGAGGGCGGTTTTGAAGAAAGCTTGAGTCGGAACGAGGAAACGGGCGGCCTGATTTGAAAAATAGATCGGGATAAAGGTCGCTCGATCGTCCGAGGCGATGGTGCCTTGGGTGGTTTTGATAAACTGGGCCATCTCTTGAGCAGATTTTAATCTCTCAGGCTGTTTTTCCCCTGCAAGAGTGAGTAAAAATTCTTTTTCAGGATAAAAGGGCGAGCGAAGGGTGAGCCAGATGCTAGTTGTAAAGGAGAGAATAAGTGTGAGTGCAAAGACTGCAGTGATCCATTGATTGGATTCAAAACGGATGCCATAGGATTTAGCGCTTAGGAGGAGAGCAAACAAGATAAAGATCATGAGCTCCGCGACAGAGGGGACAAAAGTATTAGATATTAATCTCGTTAAAACGAGAAGAATGGGCGTAATAATTAAAGCGATGTAGACGCTTTTGGTCGCAAATTGAGGGATGCGGAAGAAGAAAAGGAGATAGGGAAGGATAATTAAAAAGCGGGCCCACGACACATAATAGGGGGAAGGCTCCTCAAATAAGAGGTTCGCCTCCGTGATCACCGAGAGGCTAAAATTTCCGTAAAAAAGAGAGTTTAAAAGCATGGGAGAGAAGATAAAGATGAAGGCCGGAAATAAAGCGACGATCAAAATAGGGAAAAGTGGTCTTTTCTGCAGCAGCGTGATGATAATTAGGGCAGGAAGAAAAATGAAGGCAACCCCTAGATTATGGGTCGTATTTTGAACCATTAACCCTAAGCAAATACCGAAAACGAAGAGCTGGTAGGTTAGCCGTTCGAAGTAGTATTTACGAAGAGTGTAGGCGGACAAGATAAAGAGGGTCATAAAAATCGAGACATAGATCCGCTGGGAAAAAATATAGATAAAACTGGGGGAAAACAGTAAGTAAAGAGTAAAGAGAGAGGCGATGAGTAAGCTTATTTGGTTTGCCTGATAAAGCCTTTTGATCGCGTAGAGCCAGACTGTAAGGGTGATTCCTCCCACGACACTGCTTGCAAAAAATGGATCTCTAAACAACAAAACGATTGAATAGGGAAGAATGGGCGCTATAAAAAAGAGGTCGTCGATGCTATTTGTAGCATAGGCCATCTGCGCTTTTTCGCCAAAATAGAGGAGAAGTTCAGAGGCAAATCCTTTAGAAAGGAGGATTAAATTTAAAATGTACAAGAGACCGATAAAAAAAATCCCAAGACCCGTCCAAAACAGGGGCTCTCTTAAATCACGCTTCTGGATTTCTAATTCGAGTGAGTCCATGCTCGGTTTTTTCCCAATAAAAAGGATTTACAAATAGTTGCCAAAGGGCCTTGTAGGCTGCCGGTGTGTGAAAAAATAGCCAATAAAAAGGATTTAAAAGGGCAATCGGCACAAGACTTATCAACCCTCTTCTGAAAACTCCTAGCATGTTGAGATAAATGCCGATAAAGTTGCTGATGATCAAATTAAAAAAGCCCAAGTAAATGAGAAGCATGGGAAGCTCGGGAAAAATAATTTGATCCATCCCAAAAACCCAGGAGACAAAGAGAAGCCAGATAAACGGGTTGATGAGCAGCATGAGGGGAGTTCCCGTAATTAAAAGCTGAAAGGCAAGCCAATTTTTCCAGCCTAGCTGTCTTAGCATAAGGATCGGATGGCGGTTATATACAAGGGCGGTTTGCATATACCCCTTAATCCAGCGGGAGCGCTGCCGGATCCAGTTCCAATAACGATTATTGGCCTCTTCCATCGTGGTGGAGTTGATGACCCCAATTCTATAGCCTACCGCAAAGCCTCTTAAGCCGAGGTCGGCGTCTTCGGTTGTATTGTAAGGATCCCACCCTCCCAAATCCCTCAAATGATCGGTTCTAAAGTGGTTGCTTGTCCCTCCTAAGGGGATCGGAAAGCGAAAATAATCGAGTCCCGGCAGCAAATAGTCGAACCAGTAAGAGTATTCGAGCGTAAAGAGACCTGTGATGAGGTTTTCATCGGCGTTGTAGTAGTTAAGGGCCGCTTGCATGCAAAGGCATTGATAATGAGTTTTACGATGGGCAATCACCGCTTTTTTTAACTGATCGGGATTAGGAATATCTTCTGCATCGTAAATAGTGACATACTCTCCCCGTGCAAACTGCAGCCCGTAATTGCAGGCTTTAGGTTTTGTTTGAGGGAGCGATTTTGGCACTAAAACAACATGCCAATTCTCGGGCAGATGAGATTCTTTAGCCGATTGAATCGTTTTGCTATCTTCCTCTTCTAGGAGGATGATGACATCCAGCTTTTCATGTGGGTAGTCTAGTTTTAAAAGCGAGTCCAAAAGTTTTTGCACCACTCTCTCTTCACGAAAGGCGGGAACTAAAATCGTGTAAACCGGAAGACTTTTCTCATCGATCTCTTCCACCGCCTCTTTAGGAACCCATTCTAAAAACTCTTTTTGAGAGCCCACTAAGCTTAAAATCATCCTGAACGAGATTGCTGCAAGATAGATGATTTGCATCGTGAAGAGGATGAAAATGACATAGCTTAAAGCATCAAAGTAAAGCCATACCAAGGAGCCGAAGATAGCTAAGCCTAATGCCAAGACTTGTCCATTTGAAAAAACGTAGCTCGCAGAAAAATCGGGCTGGAAGGCTAAAAGGTCGTAAAGAGAGTTGTGGATCAGCTCATTTTTATAGTTTTTTTCAATCAGCTCGAAAATTTCTTTATGAGAGGCCTCTAAAAACTTGATTTGTTGAACTCCATAGAGCTCCTTGAAAAATTGAGAAGCTTGTTCAGAGGGTTCTGCCGAAAGGAGTGTGAGCTCGTCATTTTCAAGTTTGAGCGGAAAAGACTGATATTTAACCAGCGCGGGATATTCAACCTTTTCTAATATCTCTTTATGCGTTAAAACCTCAGCCACAACCCTCCATAAAACCCTTGACCGGTTCCTGTATTTTGACCCCAGACATGGCGATAGTATCCTGCGGTCAACGATGTTTTTTCACTTAAGCGATAGACTAAAGTGAGCGTTCCTTTTAAAAGCCTGTAATTAGGATCGTTTTGAATCACTTCCGAAAAAACTTGTTTTTTTCCATTAAACACTCCGTATTCAAGAAAATAGGCTACGATCACCTGGAACTTTTTAGTAAAGTCAAAGCCGGCCCCTAAATTGGCGCGAATTTGATCGGAGGGAAATCCTTGATACCATCGGTAGCCGATTTCCCCGACATAAAAACCCCATTTTTCTTTTATTTTAAAGTTACCGGCATAAAGAACAGTGCCTTGAAAGCCGAATTTCCCGTAACGCAGAACCGCTTTTTTATCGGTGCCGGCAGGGACGATTAACGTTCCTTCTACTGAGAGAAACCGGCGATCTTTTTTAGACCATAGGAGGTGTCTGAGTCCAAATTCGGGATCGACAAACCCGACCGTTTTTTTAGGATCGACAGACTGCCAGATCCAGTCATAGAGAACTTTGGCTGTAAGGGTCCATCTTTTGGCAAGGCCATATTCATAGTAGGTGTTGATTTCTCGTTTAACGAAATGGTTGTGAGCATTTCTTTTTTTGCCCTCACGGTCCCAGTAGCTTCTCGTATTATAGGTCCAAAATTGCAGGGATAAAAAACTTTTTCCCTTCTCTTGAACAAAGGCTCCACTGAAGAGTTGCAGGGGGAGTAAAAGGATCAAAAGCCATCGGGTCATAGGGAGGCCTTCATTTTAGTAAGATTCTTTTGGGTGTAGATAATAAAACAAAAACCGAGAAATGCAAGGAGGGTGACAACCCAGAGGCGATTTTCCTGCCACCATGCACCGAGATAAAAAATCGGCTCTATTAGCCTTACGCTTTGATCGATTGGAATCGCGTACCAGCTGCCATCCAAATTAAAGGCGGCAGGGGTCGTCAGAGTCTCCAAATGGGTGAAAAGAGGCAGCGGTTTTCCATCCATCGAAGTGATTAACATTACGGGACGATCCTCTGCATCTCTAAAAACCTGCACGATGCCAAGAAGTTTCTTACGAGCCACAAAATCGTCTAACTGTTTATCGGTGAATTTGATTGGATTTTTCAAATTAATCGGGGCTTTAGCGTAAAGTTTTAGCTCTTCGGGAGGTGCAAAAACCATTTTCCAATCTGGATTTTCTCCCTCTTTTAAATTAAAAAGACTTAACCAGCGGGGATCTCGGTCTCCCAAAACAATCCCGTCTCCCTTTGCCAATTGGGTGAAATTTTGAAGGGTAAGCTGTGGAGATTCTGTATGAAGGGATCTAAGGTAGGGGGTCATTAAGCCAAGGGAATTGACTAAAAACCACAGTAGAAGAAGCGCGACAAAAATAAAGGCCCAGATATTTTTTCCCATCGCTCATCTATAAAAACCTATCGATTTCACATTCAACGACTTTTTTTATTTTATTTCAAAAAAATAGGGGTTATTTTTTTAGCATGACGAATTGTATAAGAGCGCTTCCAGGAGACATCGCGATCCTGATCGCTGAAAAATCCTCCTTTTACCAAGCAATTTGCTTGGCTTACTTAAGCCATAAAAACTGTGTTAAAGAGGCTGTCAGAAAAAGAATTGTCCAAGAGAGATACGGCCCTTTTGAAGAGCTTATTTTATCGTTTAATTTTCTCTCGCGGATTCATACAAACGACATGGAGGGATGGTTTCCTTCCGTTAATGGAAAAGTAGTCGATTTGAGCCGAACCGCGCCCTGCGAAGATAGAGAACTCTTATCTGACGTGTATAGACGCCTGTTAGCAAGACAAGAATCTCAAGAGGTTAAAAATCTTGATCAGTACCTATCTTCAACCCATGGGAAAGACCTTTTTTATAAACGTATTACCACTTTTTTTGTGACAACAGCAGGGATTAAAGGAGTCGAGAATTTTGGAAGGTCCTACTGGCTGATATTAGGGAAGGGTATTCACTTCACCTATATTCAAACACCGTTAATTGGAGGAATGTGCGATATACGGTTTCAACAAGGGGTAGCTGTTTTTTTATCGAGAATGCTTATGCATATTACTTTAAACACAGCAATAATCTTTGCAGAGATCTTTTACAAAGATCCGAGAAAAAAAGTGGTTGTTAAATGCGATCAAACGATGAGGAATGCCTTTTATGCGATCGGCCTTTTGCCTTATGAAATAACAAGAGAGCAGGATTTGAAGGATGCTCTCTCAAAAAATCGACCTTTCGCCTATTGTGACAGTCTTTTGATTTTAGAGATAACCCTCTCAAAAAAAGTGGTAGCCAAGCCTTTTTATGAAGAGAGGCGGAAAAAGCACTTGGCGCAAGGTTTGATAACTAATTGGGATCCTGAAATTTTTAGACGCTATCTTTACAAAAGGCCGGCTTCAAGGAACCCTGAGGTTCCGATAAAAATAGGGGTTTAAAAGAGGGCCTTCTCCATATAAAACAGGTTCATCTACTTTTTCTTTCACCGTTTTATAAAAAATCATGTTGTCAGGTCCGGGGCCTTCCGCAAAGGGGAGTTTGTCTTTTTGAGCTTGATTATATCTTCTGGCTAAAGGAGCAAAATCATCGTGGCAGATAAGCTTGAAGCGATCGGCAAAAAAAACATCCGATTCCCACATGCCGGTCAAAATTTCGACTCTCTCGTCCCTTTCACGAAAAAAGATCTCTTTAATGATTTTTGCCATTAGTCTTGCAATCGGCTTTCCTTCATGGGGGAGGCTCCAAGTTATTTTAAATCTTAGAGCGCTAAAAGAGGCGGTCTCTTCTTTAAAGAGGTGCTCCGGTTTAAAGTCTTGCGATCCGGGTTTTAAGTAAACACGGTCTAGATGCATCTCTCCTACATAATCTCCTTCACATAAGATACGAAGGGCGATTGTCTGCTCTAAAAAATGAGCCGTTATGGGAAAAGGAAACATAAAGTCTTCAAGATTGGCTTTGCCGATCAACACTTTATGGTATAGCCTGGGGGAATTAAAATGAATATTCGGAAACGAGCAATGAATGTGGACAATTCTTCCAAAAAGGGTGAAAGCCCTTTTTCGATAGCTCCAGAGGCTTATAAGGTCGTTGGGTTCTGGAAGCGAGACGATTTTTGATAGGAGCTTATGGAGAAGAGAGGCTTGGGTTAAAGGATTCTGATTAGTTAAAAGAGTGATTTTTTCAGCTTCATCTTGGCGGGCAATCTCTTCAACGCTCAAGGCTTTCTCTGCAGAGGTTAAGGCTCCAAAATCGTGAATAAAGGCGGATGTAATAGTTGTCATCACTGGTAGGATAGAAAGAAGCGCTTTTCTTAACAAATGAAATCAAATATTCAAAGTATAATTTTAAATTGATAATAAGTTTGATTTATTATTAATCGTGAAGTATAATATTTACATCAAATTAATTTGAGGTAATAATGCCTTCACCTATTGATAGTAATCCTAGAGATTTACCGTGGATTCAAAATCCAAAAGATGTGGCCCTTTATTCCAAGATTGCAATGGTCGCTATGGCTGCTATAACACTTGCTATCGCTATTTCTTTCGTGGCCTCGGTGGTAGCTCTTTCTCCTGTGGGGATTGTGTTAACGGGCGCAGTGCTTGCCTTCTGTGGCGTTTTAACCTACGACCTTTATAAAATTTCTGAGGCAGCAAGCGGGCTTAAAGGAAATGCAAATGGTTTATGGGGTGCTTTGAGAGAAGCTGTGACAGATAAAAAAACAGATTCTTTCATAGAAGCTTATGCAAGAGATACGATTCTTGTTAAAAGATTCTATAATCTTGTGAAGTAGATTTTTGTGACTTAAAATTTTGCCAAAGACACGACACGATGGTTCGATACTTAGTTCTATTTCTTTTTCTCTTCATTGATTTACAGGCAGGTCAACTCCGCGTCCTTCTCGTGGGAGATACGACCTGCAACATTAGCGAACAGCTAGAAGTTGATTTAGCTCTCATGAAAAAAGAGAGCATTAAACTCTCGAAACACTTGAAAAGGCCTCTCGATTTGAAAGTTATCGAAGGCAGACGGGTCGATCGAAGAGAAGTTCTTACGACACTTGATCGCATGAGGGTAGACCCGGATGATATTCTAATGGTTTTTTACACCGGTCACGGGTTTAGAAATCATGAGAAAAGAAGCAAGTTCCCCTTCCTTTATTTTACTCGAACGAGAGAAGCCTTGGATATGGAAGAGCTTATCCATAAAACCTATAATAAAAGAGCTCAGTTTGCCTTGGTGATTGTAGATGCTTGCAATCTTCCGTTTGCCCATTTAGAAGAGGGTGATGGCGGGAGGATGATTAGCAAGGATTTTAATACCGAAGGAAATATCCGTTGTAATTTGGCCCATCTATTTGAGAATCGTAGAGGCGTTTTGGCCATCGCGAGCGCAGCTCCCGGAGAGGTGGCTTATGCCTCTCACTACGGCGGCTACTTTACTCAAGCTTTTTTAGATACTTTATATACTAATAACTGTTCAGTTACAAATAATTGGGAAACTTTACTAAACTCAATTAAATATAAAACGGGTGATATTCAACACCCTATATATTCCTTTTACAACTAGTAATTATTAAGGTAACCTCCAATTATAACGGAGGTTGCCCTATGCACGGTGCCGACCTTAATATCCCTGTAGGTTTAATGTTTGACCGGGTGGTCAAAACGGATAAGGTGAGCGATATCCACTCTCTGGCTCTTTCCTATATTAAAAATCCTCATTTTCAAAACGATCGAGAAGTGTGGAAGACCTTTATCGAGCGTTTTAAACTTTGCCAGGATAACGATCAAAGAATACGTTGGTTAAGATTTTGCCTGAAATCCCTTGATGCTAAGAGCTCTCGCCAACTTGAGGCTCATTCGCAGGATCTGGAAGAATTAATGGCGGAGGTGGCTAAAATTGATGTTTTAGCTAAATCTTTAGAAGAGTTTAAAGAGCTCCCGCGGCAAAAAAAAGAGGTTGAGAAAGCGGCTCAATTTTTAAATTATGTAATAAAAGTTGAATCGGGATTTAAAGGCTGGGCGCTCGCGCTTCCCTGGTTCGTCTCAGTTGATCTATTCATCAGTCAAGCGGAAGTTCAATTTGACTCTCTTCAAGCGGAGGAGCAAGAACACCTTTTAGAAGTTTTAAAATTTTTGCAGTCTGAAGGACTTTTAAGCCATCCGCGCTTACGAAAAAAAGTTCGATTGCTTGGAGAAAAAGTATCCGATACTCCTGCCGCAAAAGAGCTTCTTGAGTCTATTCGAAGAGAAAATTCTGCGCTCTATCAGATAACTTTTCCCGAAGTGAATCCTAAAAGCTTTAAGGATATCTCGGAAAAGGGATTCACCGAGCAGGAGATAAATGATGTGCTAGACGATATTATGACATACGAGACGATTCTCATGAAACGGCTTACCGTCGACGATTTTATTGGACTTGCCTGGTCAAAAGGAAGGGGCGCTAATATTAAAAAGTATATCCATTTCTTTAATGATCTCAGTGAGACGATAACGGATAGTATATTACAAGCAGAGTCCATGAAAGGGAAGGCAAGGCTTATTATCTTTTGGATCGAGCTTGCGCTAAAAGCATTTAGCCGGAATGATTTAAATTTGACCGCTGCGATAATTTTGAAAATCGATTCGGTAGAAATCAGCCGGTTAAAAGAGCCTTTATCCTATGTTCCCAAACCTATATTAGATAAAAAAAACGAGCTTTTAGAACTTTTTTCTCCGATCGGTAATTTTAGAAAACTACAAAGTCATATCGAGGATTTAAACTTAGCTAAGATTGAATATATCCCTTTTATCGCTCCTTATTTAACTCATTTAACTTTTATTGAGGAGTCGCATAAAAATGAAATAGAAGGGCAATTAAATAAAGAGAAAGCCATCCTTCTTGCAAAAACCTTGGGAAAAATTTTTCGAAATAGAGTACAACTAGAGGAGAAATCATCTTATCGTACGCACATAATTAAAATTATTTCGGAGAAAGAGGACCATGGAACCGCCCCCAGATCCAATCCAAAATCCAGCACAATTTTCTCCAAGAGAGGATCCTTCCTCTAATAAAAGAAGAACTTCTCTTCCTGGATCGGATGGGGCCGGAAGAAGAGTAGTTGTGCACTCCTCTTCTAGATTGCCGCCTACGATTAGTCCTCTTGGGGCTTCAAGAAGCTCTTTTGATGTGGTAGGCGGCAGGCGCGAGGGAAAAGATTATTCCGATGAGGGGATTCTTCTTCAAAGAAGGCCTACCAAACAAGCGCAAAGAACAAGCACTTTAAGGGGAGCCGTTTCAAAGGAAGTTTTGTCTCCGCAAGATTTACCCCCTTTGCAAATCCCTAAAATTACAAGCGCTGATAAATTCAGCAACGTCTCACCGGCAAGGCCTTTGCCGGGCAGTATTTCTCCGAACATGAAAAACCTGATGAAATCGCTTCAGCAAGAGGTGAGTCCTAAATCTGCTCCTGCAGAGAGACGGCTTTCAAACCGAACGGAAAAAGAGTGGAGGCAATTATCGGCCGATCAAATCAAAAAGGCCTATGAAAAAGAAAAAAGTGATTATAGCCGCATTTTAGTCTGTTCCGTCTTAGATGATGCACAATTTGAAGTGGTAAAATCTCTTTTTCTAGAAGCCGCTAAAAATTTTCTAAAAGATTGCTCGGAAGTGACTCGAAAAAACATTTTAAGAGAGTTTGAACAGAAAGGCCACTCAAAAAGAATCGAAAATTTAGCGAAAGTTCAACAATTGCCCAGGTTCGATAGCTATTTAACAGGAAATGATGAGCTTCGAAAAAAAACGCTTTCAGCCATTCCTAATACGGTGAATGAGGAGCAATTAAAAATTCTTGCAAGAGCCTATTTAGAGAATGATAAGTTTATAAGTCTTGAGAAGATCTTGAGAGAAATTTTCTCCCTGATTAGAGAAGAGAGGGCTAAAAAAGAGTCTTCTCAACCTCTTATCATTGTTAACTATTCAAAATTTATCGTTTGTTTGATTGCCGAATCGGACTCCACCCTTGTTATGGGATCTTTAGAAACATTGGGCGACTTAAAGAGCCATTATGTTGAAGTGAATTCCGACTATTACAAAACGCTTGTCAAAGATTTGGACAAAGTGGTTCGTAAACATAAAGAGGCTTATGCGGCAAAAGAGTTTATCAAAGAACTGTGCAAGGCAGATAAGCCGGACTCTTTTATTAGCGATATTGCGTATGGGTATCCCTGGTTCACAAGTTTGGAGAGGCTCGTCTCTACTATTTGCATAGCTTACGCAACAGTAACCCCTACCGTTCCTAAAAGGGTGCTCATGCTAAAGCTTCTGATAGAGATTTTAAGGGTTTCCTATCCCAAAACGTTTGAAGCTGCAACGGAAGATGCTTTATATAAAACTATTCAAGCCGCCACCTCCAACGACGATGAGAAGATTAGAGAGCTTGGACGGGAATTAGTAAGTGTTAGGGAAGATAATCGCAGAGCCTTGGTGAGCGGCAAATGGGAATCGCCAAGTCCAAGGCTCATGGAAAGGCGCCCTTCCTTGTTAAATCTGAAAGCGGCCCAGCTTACAGACTCGCAAAAATCGAAAACTTCTCAGCAGCTGCCGGCCTCGCTAAAATATGAGGATTTTGTCCAGAATTTTATCAAAGGAAACAACGTCTGGGCCGATCAGCTGCAAAGAGTCGCGATCGATTTAAGATCGCATGCCTTCTCCATGCTGAAGAAAATCCATTTAATGGAATGTGCCGGTAAGATGGATCCTCACAATTTAAAAATCTTTGTAGAATACTCCAATTCACTCTCCGATTTCGTCAAAAAGCAGATCCTGGATCAGGAGGATATTCATCCGAGAGCCAAAATGATCGAGCTTTTTATTTTGCTTGCCTCCAGCTGCGAAAAAAAGTTTGATTTTCACTCTGCCCAAGCCATTGTGCTCGCAATAGCCAATCAGGTGATCTCCCGCCTCAAAAAAACATGGGATCATGTGTCTTTCGAATTAAAAGCTCAATTTGATGTTTTGCAAGAAACCTATTTCAACCGCGGCTTTTCAAAGTTAAGGGATCTTATCAATATCCCCCATCATAATGATGAAGCCTATGTAAGGCCCTCTTGTATCACGCAAATGGATTTTGAACTCTGTTCGAGTGTCCCAAAATTTACCGGAAAACAGGTCAACCTGGATGGATTGAAGGTTTTAGCTCAAATCAGTTTCGAATTTTTGGATTGTATTAGGCGGATTAAAAGTACACCTCCTCCTAGCACAGAAATCATAAAATGTATAACTGACTCTAAAAGACTCACCGATGAAGAGCTAGATGCTCTTTCTAAAAAACGGGAACCGAGCTCCAAGAAAAAGAAAGAGGTTGATAAACCGGTAAGCGGAAGCGGAAGCAACATTTTTAAACAAATTTTCAGCTCTCACCAATGAGCTGAAGGGGGCATCGAGCATAAAATAGCTTCCGGATTGCCTCCTGATTGAAAGCCAAATTTAGTCCCTCTATCATAAAGTAAATTAAATTCTACATAGTGAGCGCGCATCTGATTCTGTAATTCTTTATCTTTCTGTGAATAAGGGGTATCTTTTCTTCGAGAGATAATGGGTAAGATCCCTTCTAAAAAAGTAGAGCCTACCTGTTTCCACAGATTAAAATCGGCCTCTCGATCACCGGTATTAAAATGATCGAAGAAAATTCCACCTTGGCCCCTTTCTTTTTGACGGTGGGGAATGAAGAAATATTTGGCTGCATTTTCTTTAAAAGAGGGATAGTATTTTCCGGCGGCTTTTTCAGCGACCTGATGAAAATGCAGTGTATCTTCTTCATAAGGAAATCCCATAGGGGTTAAATCATAACCTCCGCCAAGCCACCATGTATTGGCTGTTTCAATGTAGCGAATATTCATATGTACCGTGGGCACGTGAGGATTTGCCATGTGGGTGATAAGGCTGATGCCGGTGGCATAAAAAGGGCCCGATCCATCTTGCATCGGAAAATTAGGTCCTTCCACCGCTGAAAAATTGACGGCTGCTTTTTCAAAAACAGCTCCTCTTAAAATCGACATTTCACCCCCTCCCTTGTGGGAGTAATTCCAGTTTTTCTGTTCGAAGGCAGCGGAAGGTTCAAACTTTTCGAAAGCTTCTCTTATTTCATCTCTTAAATGTTTAAGGGTATAAACAATGTCTTCTTTTTTCATAGTCGGTACAAATAAACAGGGGTTTTATAAAGGTCATCTAACTTTTCTTTTCGAAGAGGTTCAAGCTCACGGATGGAAAAAGTATTCGATAGGATGTAGGTGCCCGGTTTTGCTTCGAGTTTAATTTTTTCATACAGCTCAGTCATCTTTTTAGGATAAAGGTAGCACACGATAAGCCCTGCATCAGACAAATCGGCAGTCATGAAATCTTTTCGATACACCTGTTTTGTAAAAAGACGGCTAACAAGCCAGGGGAAAAAGGAGATTTCATAACCGATCACATGGGGATATTTTTTGGAAAGCAATCGAAGAAGACCTCCCCATCCGCATCCAAGCTCATAGACCGTTCCATTGACCTCATTGGGTAGAAGTTTTTTGATGGCGGCTTTGGCTTGAGGAGTTGATGGCATGGGCGATATGCCTGTTTTCCAGGAGTAATAAGTAATAGATATCAAAATGAAGAGGACGATGAATAAACTTAGCATTGTCAAAAGATGAAGATTATCTTAAGTTCCTTTTAAACCCTAGAGGATTAAATGGCAGCTATTTTAAATTTTTTTGGAATAGGATCTCCACGGTCAAACGAAGAGGAAAGACGCCCTTTAAGACGCACCTTATCCGAGAGAATCCCGGCTCTTAGCGAGGTCGTGAGAGCTAATATTTTAAATACCTTGCCCGCTCAGAGCGATCTTTCAAAGATGGATAGAAACGTTGAATACTCATCCCTCTGGCTTGTGGGCGCTAGCCGAAAAGTCTACGCCTGCCAAGGGCAGATGGGAATCGCTCACTGGATTAACCCAATTGGAATGGCGGTTCAACACTTGAATAATGTGAGAAAGGCCGATCTTCCGGAAAGGTGTTATATCATCAAAATTAAGCTCTTAAAAAGCGACAAGCCCGTTACAGATGGAAACTATTTTATTGTCACCATGGATGGAACTGCCATTCAAGCTCCCTTTCTTGATGAGATGAGAAAACACTTAAATGAGACGGCTTCTAAAGCAGATGAGCTCGCTCGAAAAATGGATAAGCCTTTCGATAAAACCTACCTGATGTGGCTGCAAATTTTTGGAAATCCTAGGAAATTTCAATTATGACAGAAATCAGCACCAATGACTCTCCCATACTGGATCGTATTCAAGAGCTGATCTTGATGATGGGGGTGAGTCCCGATACCTATGAAGGGGAGTTGATTGTTCAACTGATTCAAACCAGCTTGAAGCTCACCCGCGATAAGATCGAGCTAGGACAGCTCAAACTGATCACTCGTGCGATGAAAGAGATCCGTTATGCCTACCGCACGTTTAGCCAATATCCCGAAACTCGCAAAGTCTCTATTTTTGGCTCGGCGAGAACGCCTGAAAATCATCCCGATTATCTTGCGGCGATCCAATTTTCCAAGTTAATGGCAGACGCCGGTTGGACCTGCATTACAGGGGGAGCCAACGGGATTATGAAAGCTGGGCTTGAAGGGGCTCACCAAGAGAGGCGCTTTGGCCTCTCGATTCGGCTTCCCTTTGAAACGATTGCCAATAGCCACATCGAGAATGATCCTAAACTCATCATGTTTAAATACTTTTTTACTCGGAAGCTCATGTTTGTGAGCCACTCAGATGCCTTCGCCGCTTTTCCGGGCGGTTTTGGAACCATGGATGAGCTTTATGAAGTGCTGACCCTTATTCAGACCGGTAAATCGGAAATATTGCCGCTTGTCTTAATCGAGGGGGCTAAAGGCGATTATTGGGAGCAGTGGGAAAAATATGTTCAAAAACACTTACTGGCAAATGGCTGGATCTCCCCTGATGACTGTAAACTTTATTTTAGAGCCAAAAGCGTTAAAGAGGCCTCCGACCACATTCAAAATTTTTATTCAAATTATCATTCCAGTAGATATGTGGGCGACCTTTTCGTAATCCGTCTTAACCGTCCTTTGCCCTTGAAAAAGCTCACCAGTTTATCTAAGCGTTATGCTAAACTAATTGAATCGGGATCGATCGAGGTATCTGATCCTCTTAAAGAAGAGACCGACCATCTGGATAAATTCCGAATAGTTTTTAAACACACAAGGCGTGAGATAGGGCTTTTAAGAGCTCTTATAGATGATATTAATGGATGATACACGAGTCGTTGATTTTTTTCGGATGAAAGAAGGGGAGCCTAAGCTCCTTCCCTCTTTTCTGACGATGGTTCAAGCAGGGTTTCCCTCGCCTGCGGACGATTACTTAGAGAAGTGGCTTGATTTGAATCAGCTGATGGTAGCTCATCCTAATGCTACTTTTTTTGTGAAGGTGACCGGAAACTCCATGGAAGGAGCGAAGATTTTTTCCGGTGATATTTTGGTAGTAGATCGCTCTTTAGAGCCGGCCGATGGAAAAATTGTAGTGGCGATCGTCAACGGGGAGTTTACCGTTAAACGCCTTAAGATAAAAAATGATCAGGTTTATCTGGTGGCGGAGAATAAAGAGTATTCTCCTATCCAAGTAACCGAAGAAATCGATTTTCAAATCTGGGGTATCGTGACCTTCGTGATACACCGTGCCTGATTTTCTTGAATAAAAAAGCGTCATGATTGGACTTTGCGACTGCAACAATTTTTATGTCTCGTGCGAGAGGATTTTCAACACGAAGCTGGAGGGAAGGCCGGTCGTCGTTCTTTCCAATAATGACGGCTGTATCGTGGCAAGATCCAAGGAGGCCAAAGCGCTTGGCATCCCGATGGGAGCGGCAGCCTTCGAGTACAAAGCTATTTTCGAGACGCAAAAAGTAGCCGTCCTCTCCTCGAATTATGTCCTTTATGGCGATATCTCCAATAGGGTGATGGATACGATTGAAGAAGAGGTTTCTGAAATGCAAATCTACTCGATCGATGAAGCGTTTATTCGGGTGGAGGATAAGGCCCACGCTCTAAAAATCCGTGAAAAAGTTAAAAAATGGGTCGGCATCCCGATCTCGATCGGAGGAGGCCTCACCAAGACCCTTGCTAAAGTGGCAGGCGATCTTGCCAAAAAAGAGTCTGACGGAGTCCTTTTATTGGATAACCCAAAGAAAACGAGAGAGATTTTAAGCAAGCTTCCCGTGCAAGAGGTGTGGGGGATCGGAAGCCGTTTGGGGCAAAGACTGAATAATATCGGGATTCAGTCGGCCTTAGAGTTTAGCGAGCTGAATGACGAATTTATCCGTAAAGAGTTTACAGTAGTAGGCCTCAGGATGGCTCAAGAGCTGAGGGGAGTCTCGTGCCTTAATTTAGAAGAGGTTTCTGAGAAGAAAAAAACCATTATAAGCTCTAAATCGTTTGGATCGAGAGTGACCGAGTTTGAGGAGATTGCAGAAGCCTTGTCGGCCTATGTTTCCCAAGCCGCCAAACGATTAAGAGCTCAAGGTTCGGTGGCTTCAGGTCTTGAGGTTTTTTTGACCACCTCGCCTCATTCCGATAAACCTTTTTATTCGAACACCTGCTTTGTGAATTTACCGGAGGCAACCGATTACACCCCCTTACTGATCACATGGGCAAAAGCCGCTCTTTATGCGATCTATAAACCGGGCTATTATTACAAAAAAACAGGGGTCATGCTAGGGCCGATTAACGATAAAGAGTACATCCAAAAAGATCTTTTCGATACGGTTGAAATTCCGGAGAAAAAGCGGAAGCTCATGCAGCTCATGGATAGACTCAACGAAAAAAGCGGTAAAGATACGTTACAATTTGCAGCAGAAGGGATTACACGCCCCTGGAAAATGAAACGGGACAATATCTCTCCCCGCTACACAACTTCCTGGGAGGAGATTTTTACGATTTCAATATAACCATCTCTTGAAGGCCTTCTGTGAGAATATTTCTTTCCGCTAAAGCCGCTTCATATTTTGCCTTCTCTTGAGGCGCTTCGTTAAACACTCGATGGACAATATTAAAATTATTGATGATGTGATGAGGAATCAGCTTCGTATTCCCAGGCCCATCGAAAAGGACTAAAATCCATTTGTTAAGCGTTTTGGCCCGCACTTCTTTTTCAAGCGGAATCAATCCCCTGGGCTCATTGATTAAGAGGACGGTGATGGGATCTAGCCGATTAATAAAGTTCAATGAGGGGATATAATAGGGAAACAGCCCTTCCACAAGGGTATAGTAGGGAATCAGGCTTGTAAAAAATGCGTTAAGGCGAACACATTCCAGCATGTAGTTATAGCTGTGGCGAATCATCACTTCTCTTTGTTCATTGTCCGCTTGTTTAAAAGCCGAGAGAATATTCTTGGCTTGCATGATGGCAAAGGGAGCTCCTTTCCCGGGTGAGTTTTTTAAGCTTTCCAGACAGGATAAAATGAATCTTGTCGTAAAGACAATCATTGAACAGTTGTCCTCAATATAGAAGGGACATGTTCTCACCCCTTTCGAAAATTCTTCGATCAGCGAAACCAGGTCGGGATTTTCAAGATTTTTCCACTCATTTTTAGCTTTATCAAGGATTCTAAAAAAGGGAAGGAAATCGATGAAGGAAAAATCATCGCATTGAAGAGCGAAACGAAAGATCCTTAAAAGCGCCTGAATTTTTAAATCTTCACTTAGGATGACTTTCGGAGCATTGGGAGGATATTCTAAGGTCATATAGACCTGATACTCAAACGAGCGTCTTGCATCAAAAGTTGAGCTGGTTACCACGGCGGCGAGTATCGATTTAACATCCTCCCTTCTCTTTTTAACCTGATCGATAGTGGGAAAAGGGAGGCTGTAGAGATACTGATCCAGTAATTCGAGAAAGATATCCTTGTGTCCCAGGAAATAGTATTTTAAGTTGCGTAGGAGATGTTCGTTGACAAACTGGAGAGTTTTTTCATTGAAGCTTTTAAACTTCAAAAGTTTTTGATTAAGGTTTTTTGAAATCGCTACGATTTTACTGACTTTTGCATCCGATACTTTTAGATCGGAACTTTCAGGAAGAATATAGTTCGATATGATTTCTGTCTGATTGCGTTGAACAATGTCTTGACTCGGGGCCTTTTCATAGATAAGCAGGTAATAAAATTTCCATAGATGCAGGTTAAAAAGGGCTTTATCCCCTGCCTCCAGATAACTAATGATAAGGTCAAAATAGACATGAGCCAGTTTATGCTTGAATTCAGAGTCATGATAGGGAAGATACTTCTCTAAGGAAAAAAGGGTCTCAACCACCGCTTTTTTTCGCTCTAAAGGCATTGAAGCTGCCATCTTAAAGAGGCAAAGAAGATGGCTTTGATGCAATAATCGGAGGCTTTCCGGCGCGAAAAAATAAGAGGCATGAGGATGTTCAATGATAAGCCGCCCTAAAGTGCAAGCTTCAACATTTTGCCCCTCTTTAAAAACTTTATCGATGAGCTTAGCCACCGCTTCTCCTTCACTCCCTCTGTTTATTTGCGAAACGCTGTCAAATAATAAAATAGTTTCTTTAAGACAGGTCATCTGGAGGAAGTGGGAGGGGGAGCTTGCAAGGGCTGAAAGGGCAGTGGACTCGATAGGCCTTACGATCATTGTATCGATCGCTTGTTGTACGACTCCCTCTTGATCGGATCCTTTCAAAGAGGGTTCAAAACGGTGATAATTTTTTATAGCTTCAACAGATAATTCAGCTCGAATAGAGCGGTGATCAGAAGTGTCACGTGCGATCCAAAGGCAGGCTTCTTTAAATTTAGGAAGGGCGCCTCCTTGTAAGCTAAGCATCAGGAGCGCTTTGGGCGCGAAGTGAAGTGTTTCCGCTAGATCCCATAACTTAGGGAGGAGAGGTGATGAAGGACTGAGAATCTTATTGGAAGCTAGTTTCAGCACTTCAAGAGGATCCGATAAACAGTCGATGAAAGGGGGATTTAGACACTCAAGAATCATTGCCGAGTCATGTTCTAGGATAAGGCGAAGAAAGGGACGAAAACTCTCCAGATCGATAGAAATAGTCCCATTCCTCACCTCTTCCAGAAACTTTGGAAAAAATGCTTCTAAATACTCTTTATGTTGGAAGACTTTGAGATAATCCTCTCTTGTTTTAGGAGGATGCATTTTCACCACATCAAGATAGCCGCTTTCCTCATAAAACATCTCGAGATGTTTAGCTAAAACATCAGGCGCTACTTTAGGATTCGCAAGGAGTTTTCTCGCATCAGCCGGCGATAGTTCAGATGAGAGTCTTTCAACACGTTCTGAAGACCAGCGAGGAAGAAGATGAATCGTCTGTAAACGAACTAAAGCTTTCCAGGAGTCAAAATGGGTTTCAATATATGATGGGCTTTGATCCTGAATAAGTTCTAAAATCCATGGATGAAAAACGCTATCTTGCGAAAGGAGGTGGATTGCTTCAGGGGGAGTCATGATAGAGAGAGACAAATAATCTTTCAGCCTTTGAATCACGGAAGAGCTAAAGGGAGGTGACATTTCGGGATAAGGGACTCCGTTAAGCTTAATCACCTTTCTCTTAAGCGCCCACTCAAATAGTTTTTCCCGATTGGCAGGAGAGGCTTTAGAATACATCTCTACATATACTTCCGATTTCAAAACAGGAAGCTCATTATAGCGAGTAAAAAATGGGATAAACAAATTGACATCGGCGGCTAAAAAATAGGGGGTAAAAAGCTCTCTATCCTTTAAGGGAATTTCTTCGGAAGAGGCCAAAAAGGCATGTAACACTTGATTTGCCTGACTTGGGATTTTATCGCTTTCCAAGTTTCTAAAGGCGATATCCAAAAAGGGAAGTGCGGGAGGATTGAAGGCTATTTCAACAAAGGCTTCAATCTCTCGAGGCATCAAAAGACCTTTTTCAAGTAATTTTGAGAGCCATTCCATAACCCTCTTATCAATCAAGGTAGAAATAACTAATGGCAAAAGTTTATATTTATAGCCTAAGTTACACGCCTCTTTCCATTTTTCCTCCTTTAATAGCGCTTTGATCAAAACAGCATGAACTTTTTCGTGATCGATTCCCTGAAAAAGAGCTTTCAGCTCATCATAGCTATGATGTTTGAGTAAAATTTCAAAAATCTCCTCCTTCAAATAGGGGATGATTGCTCCTTTAAATAAGTTAACGAGGAATTTAGTCTGATCGATCCCGATGAGAGCGCTCTCTGCTGCTATCTTAAGTTCATCAGCTTCTATTTCCCCTTTCTTTTGCAGGATGTTTAATAGTTTTTTCAAAAGAGGGGGGTTATTTTTAACCTGAAGGAGGGCTTCCCGATACATTTTTTTAGATAGCGTAAGGTTTTGGATACCCTCTACAACCTGATCTAATAGTTGCGGCATTAAAAGTGCATGCGGGAAAAAAAAGGTAAAAACCTGTGTATCTGTCAAATGATCCTTCAGCTCAAAGGCGACAACGGACTGGAAAACCTCTTTATAGGCTAAGAGAGTTCTATACCTTATCATAAAGAGCTCGGAGGCAGGATAGCGGTTTAAAATAGGCCTTAAAAAGAAAAAAGCTCTTCTTGGAATATTTGAAAGAGGATTCTTGCCCTCTTTGTGAGCAAGCTCTACCACATGCTGTATGCCGAATTCAAAGGGGGTGGTTCTACGTTGATAAGCGGCTTTGAAACAATCGGAGGAGGGCTCCGGCAAATGCCACTTTTTGCCGCCTTCTTCAATATAAGGATCATGCGGGTGAAGAAGATAGGCAAAGCATTTTAGAGCCTCATAGGGTTGATTGAGACGCGGCAAAAATGATATATCAGGGGACGCCCCCAGTTTACTGAGAAAAGAAAAGACAAACGCTCTAGAATCATCCAAGGGGTGGTTTTTTAAAACATGGTCGATGTACTCTTTTTGCTTATCTTTTGGAACTTTTCTTTGGAAGGTAGCAAATAAGATCGCTTCTTGAGAGGGATCTGCCAGTGAATATCCTTTAGATAAATAATACACTAACAAGGGCCAGCCATATTCATTAACCTTTTCAGCCTCTGAAATACGGAGAATTTTATTTTTTCGATCAATGATGGGTTGAAGAGGGTGAAAATAGTTTTGTAGCGGGTTTGCAAGGGATCCATTCAAGATCGCTTGGGTAATATCTAACTGCGCATCATCTCGAGAGAACAGCGATTTTGGTTCAAGCCGGCTGTAAAAGCAGAGATCAAGCCTTTTGCCTTTACGGTTTCCGAAGGCTAGAATCAATCCATGCAAATTATCATCGGTCACAAATTTTTTCCTTTCCCACCCATGATGTCTTATGTGAAAAGGATCTAATCTTGGACTGATCAAATGGAGCGCTTCAATGATGCACTCTTCAAGAAGAGGAATAGCTTCCACGTCCATCTCAACGCGAATATCGAAATCATCCGATTTTCTAAGATCGGATAAATCTAAATCATTTTTTGTAACATAAGGGTTTCTGATCTTAGTGAATATTTCGAATACTGCGTTTGTTCCCACGAGAAGCCATCTCAAAGGCTCTTTTAAATGGCGATTTTTTAAAGCGGTATGAAAGTGGATTGCAAATAGATGGGGTGTGACGCTTAGCAATTTTTTACCCGATGTATCGATGATGTCAAAGCACTCTTCGAAAAGGAGTTCTTTCACATCGACCGGCTCTAAAAAGAAATGCTCCGATTTTTCAATAAGCCTCGTTTCGTTGATTCTTGGAGGGCTTATAACCGCTGAACGGGGAGGTTCCATTTACTTTTACCTTACTCTCATGGGTAAACAGGCCAGTATAGATTTTTTAGAGGTAGGATATTCATCAAAGAGCCCTCTTACATAAGTTGACATAAGCCAAAGATGCATGAATTGATTAAGCTCTCTACGCCTTTTATAATCATAAAGGGTATGGATCCAAAAATGGAGTATTTTTACTTGATGATCACTCAGACTGGTTTTCAGTTTTACGCTGTGAGGAAGGTTTAAGATCAAATCGATAAATCCTTCATAGATAAGCTCAGACTCTTCCTCTTGAAGATCGGCATAACATACTTCGATAGCGAGCCTAATCTGCTGAAAATAGGAATCAATATTATAACTAAAGCCTCCCCCTAAAAAGGCTTGCTTTAAGGTAAAGATTAAATCCAGTTTAAGCTCCTTCAGTCCCTGCTTAGTTTTTTCAAAAATCTTATAAAGGGCAATCAAATATTTTAGGACTAAGCTATTTGCTATTTTGAGTCCCTCTAAATCAAGAGGGTGCCCTAAGACAAATTCATTAGGGATGAGTATTCTCAATGCCCAAAAAGAGAAGGTTCTTTCGCCAATGGGAAGGTCCCCATATTTAGGCAGCTCTTCTAATAAGAGAGGGTATAGGCAAGCAAGAGGAGTGTGGTTAAGCTCCATGGTAAGGCCATCTTGATAGCTTTTTACCAATTTCCAGGCCTGCATATAAGCATAAGGATTATTGTAGCCTATGAGCCGGTTAACTTGTTCAGACTGGATGGCTATAAGCTCATCCATCTCTACAGGAGGGTACAAAATCAAAAAACCCTGTTCTAGCACTTCGAGAGGAGTCGATTTTTCATGGATAAGGTTTGAAGAGACGTTATTAAAGACGATAGCTCTCCATTGATATAAAGTGGATAAATCAATAAAAAATTGATTTTTTAAGGCTATTTCATACAAAATCTTGCATTTTTCTTCATGCTGGGTGTGCCAGGGATCTTCTGAAACTGCAATCCATAAGAAAAATCGTGTCAGAAGGGGTTTAACCAAATGTTTAAGGGGACAGTTTTGTTTTATAATCGCATAGAGGACATGAAAGGTGTGTAAATATCTCTCTTTGGAAGGGGTGCTTGTCAAAAGTAATTTTTGGGCATAATCGATATGAAATAGAACGTATCTAAGGCTGTTTTCCGGATCAAAGTTCGATGGGATAATGCAAGATATCCCCTGAGGATCTGTTCTTAGAAATTCGTATTGCTGTCTAACAGTTTCTTCAAGATTAAGGATCTCCGATCCTTCTCTTTCGACTAAGCACTTTAAAATCTCAAGAAAAAGGGCATTAAATTTGATGCTACCCCCTATTTCTGAAGCATCTAACTGTGAAATAATTGAATCGAAAAGCTGATAGATGATCGGCGTCTGGTCTGATTCTTTAACAATGCGTGTTAAGGAGGCGAGGCAAAAATCAAAGAGAGAGGGGTATTTGGAGCCTGCCAACAAAAGCGCCGTCAAATGGGTATCGCTTAAGGTCAAATAGTGAAGATGTTTCGCCAATTCAATGCTTTCTAAAGTCTCTTTTTCTAATAGTTTGAGAATTATTTTCTGAACGAGTTGATCGATTTTTTCACTCTTAGAGCGATCGAGTTCATTTAAAATGAACCGGGCGGCTCTCATCGAATCAATAAAAGCGAGGCACTCAGCTTTCAAGAAGGGATCTATTTCATAGCCGGCTACTTGATCTGCTAGTGAAGATGAGGTCTTATTCAAGAAAAAAAGCGTTTCCTGAAGGGGGATATTTCTTCTCAGACAGTACAAAACATAAGCTTGCTCGCACTCTTTCGATAAAGAGGCGGGTTTTAAGGATTTAAGATGGGTTTGAGAAACATTTTTATTGATCGCCAGTAAAAATCTCTCGGTCTCATGGGTGTTTGAAAGCGTGATTGTATGGTAAAGTAAACAATCGGCTTGTCTTTCCAATAACGCTTGAAAAATCTCTGTTTGATAAGGTGAAGAGGGGAAAACCTTGACATACAAGTATTCCATCAAAGATCCCGCCGAGGGCTCAGACCGATTAAACTCTCTTAATAAAAATATCCACTCTTCCGGGGGAGGGGGGATTTGTTTCATGGCTTCAAAACGTTCATTTCGACAGCTATGAGCGCCTCTTAGGCTTTTCCAAAAATTAGGATCTATCAGAGAGGGCCTTGTAAGACCCAGTTTCAAAGCCATGCCAAATTTATTGGATTTTATTTGATAGTGTAAAGCTTGATCAAGGGCATATGTCTGCGGTATTCGCTTTTCTAGCGATTTATAATATAGGATGAGATCCTCTTGCATCAGCAAGATATCTAGTTCAATAGAAGATAACGGTCCACTTCCTAACCACTCTTTTACAATCCAGGGAATATAAGCTACAGGAATAGGATGTGTTTTAAAGTACTCATTCAAAGGAAAGGGGGTCGCTTGGTAAAAACGGAGAAGGTTTGCCATCTCGAATGGATTTTGAGACGCTCTTACAAGCTCGACTCTTTTTTCATCAATTTTTTGTAACAATTTTTTGGGGAGGCTTTCAGAGTTTGCGATCTGAACTAGCATATGGCATGCCTGAGGAATATCGACATCTAATGCAAGCAAGATTAAATCATAGGCAAAAGAGCGGGGTTCGGTTTTAAAATGTGTCAGAAGTTCTTTTATAAGATGATCTCTCGAAAGCATGTGAGGGGAGATTCTTGCATCGAGTAAAAACTGCCTTGCATCATTCGCATTGAAGTTTAAAAGGGTTCTAAACCCTGTTTCAGAAAGGCGGGATGTGGTTTCGCTAACAGGAAGCGCCTGAAAAAGATGAACTTGAGCCTTTAAATCCGGCTTTAAAACGGCCTCTTCTAGCTTTTTTAAAACAAGTTTTTGGATCGTTTCAACCGGAAGAGCGTCATAAGGGGGTTTTTTAAGTTGATCTAATGACTTAGCCTCTAGATAAGGTCCAATTTTCAATAAGATTTTTTCTCTGCAAAGAGGAGTGAACGTATTAAATTCCTGAATAAGAAAGAGTGGATCTAACTTTTCAACCCATTCAAGGTGTATTTCAGGCGGTAGATACTCTCGATACCGTTTGAAAAGATCAGCTGCCGGCAAATGAGAAAGCTCATGGACTAAGCAAGGGGCAAAATCTTTTCTTTTTTCCTCTTCCATTTCAAGGAAAGCACTTTCCGCCTCCTGTAACAAACCTTTTTCGATGAGTCTTGGCAATAAGAAAGGCCAGAGATCGGGCAAATGAAATTCTTTCAATAAATTAAAGGCGAGAACTACATCTTTACTCATTAAAAAATGAAAATTTCTTTTAATGAGATCGATAGACTTTATTTTTTTCAGGCAAAGATCTCGATCAGGATGAGTGATAATCGCATGTAAAATTTCATCCTCTAGAGCGATTTTCTCTTCAAAAAGCTCGTCTAGTTTTGCTTTAAAGGGTGATCCCGATAGCAGCTTATAATCCGGGTTGCCGGGGAATTTTTTCTTTAGTTGAAGGTAGGAGAGAACATGAAAGAAAGGAATCTTATGGTTAACTATCGCATTCGAAAGGGGGGTCGGAGGTGTAAGTCCAAGCCAAAAATTTTGCATCTCCTGATCGGTTAAAAGAGTCGCGAGATGCAAGGAAGCTGTAATCCAGAGAGACTCGTGAGAGAAGCCTTGGATATGTTTTTTTCCATTGCAAAGAAGAGTTGCAATTTCTGCCCCCTTTCTTGTTCTGAGCAAAAGGGTATCGATTGCCTCAGGGACTAAGTAGCCTTTAAGTCTTAAACTTTGAAGGATAGGCCAACCATGCTTGTCGATCGTTTCAATGCGATCGGCGTGTATAACCCGTCTGATATGATCTACAGGCGCCTGCAAGGGGGAGTCGAGATCTGAGTATAGAGTATCGTGAATAAGGGAGTATTGAAGAGCGTCTTTTATAAACAAATGTTCGCGTAAGAGTTTATGATAGGCCACAAAATCGACATGAAAGTTTTTTCTGTTGCCGATACTTAGATTAAATAGGCCCTCTTTTTTAACATACAAATAGCTCTCGAATCCCTCATTTTGAAATTGGAAAAGATCAAGGCTTGGAAATAGCTCTTTCAGACTATCTAGAAATATGTTTCCGAATTGCGAAGAGGATGCTTTCGAGTCAAATTCTACTCTAATATCGATATCAGCGAGCTCAAAATCTTGGAATGGGGTTTTTTCCCACCCATTCTCCTCTGCGAGGCGATCAAAAAAGGGCTGTCCCAGAATTTTGTAGACGGCGCTTCCTGCAAGCCAAATGTTGACGGGGCGTCCATTTTTTTTAATTAACTCGATGATTCTGCCAAGAGAGGTTTTTCCAATCTGAACCCCTTTTGAGGAGACGATTAAAATCTCCGTTTTGAGAAGATCCCCTTTTTTAGAAATGCAATCGGATGGAACTGACGGGAGGGGCTTTAGTTGGTAAGCTTTACTTAGGTAGCCGGAGCTGTCTACCAACGCATCCAGCGGCTTTGGACACTTATTGGAAATAAAGGATGAGGGAAGGGTGGACGTGTTGAGTTCTACGGCTGTCATAAGAAAGAAAAACTACTATGGTACTTGAGAGGAGGATAATAGAGATAGATCTTTTAAATCTTTTAAACCGAAATGATTTAAAAATTGATGTGTAATTTTATAGAGCGTAGGTCTTCCGGGCGCCTCCAGTTTTCCGGCAGGCTCGATTAAGCCTCTTTCAAACAAACTTTGGACGACTCCGGTAGAGTCGACCCCCCGTATTCTTTCAACTTCAGGCTTTGTGACAGGCCCTTTAAAGGCAACAATCGCTAAAACTTCGAGCGCCTGCTGGCTTAAGCGCTCTTGTCTTTTAGTAAACCCAAGTTTTTCAATAAAACGGCTATACTCTTCGCAAGATCTTAAAAGGTATCCTTCGGCAATCTCTTCGAGGCGAAAGGCGCGCCCCTGGGAGATGTATTCTTCTTTCAAGTCGTCGATAATATCTTTTAATTGTTTAGGGCGAAGGGGATACACCTCGTCTACAATCTCTTTTAGCCGGTTAAAAGTAAGGGGGGTGGAGGAGGCAAACAGGCAAGCTTCCACAATTCTTTTAATTTGATGGCGCATCTGGCGCTCTAAAGATCTTTTTTCTTCCTGCTCTTTCAGGCTCTCCATCACCCCGGGAAGGGTCATTTGTTTAGGAGACTCTTCATCAAAAGCATTAAACTCTTTCGCCATACACAATCACTTCTTCATTTTTCCGGGCGACTTTCAAATCGCCTACTTTAATAAGCTCTAAAATAGCTAAAAAAAGAACTATCATTTCAACTTTAAATTGAATGCCTTGAAAAAGGGCTAAAAAAGGGACCTCTTTTTCAAACCTTATTTTTTCCGTCAGCCACATGATTTTATCCTGCACCCTGAACTCTTCTTCGGTGATGGTTCCAAGGACTTTTTCGGCGCGGATAAGCACGGTTTGAAAGAGAGATTTCAACTCCTCCAAGCTTATCGATTCAAGGCCTGTTGGAAGCTTGACTTCCGTCGATCCCACCCCTCTTGTGAAGTGATCGTCTTGCTTCATTTCCAGTTTGGAGAATCTGACGGCCGCTTCCTTGAACCGGCTGTAGTCGATTAGGTGATGAATAATGTTAAATTTAGCTTCGTCTTCTATATCGAAGGTCTCGTCTTGTCCCGGTTCGGGAGGGAGAAGAAATTTGGATTTGAGCCAGGTCAAATGGGCCGCGAGCAGGATAAAATCGGAGGCGGTCTCATAGTGATCCTCATATTCTTCCCAGTTTTCAAGGAAGGGGGAGGTGATCTCATGCAAAGGGATCTCTTTCAAGTCCACCTCTTTCTTTTGGGCCAAATGGACCAAATGCTCAAGAGAGCCTTCAAATGGATCTAATTTTACTTGGATTGCCTCGGATAACGCCATAAATTCCCTAGATTAAACCGATTTTACTTAAAAATCCAATAGAGACTAAAAGGAAATAAACTTTAAAATTTAATTATGAGAGCTTTCTTTCTTAGTTTTATCCTTTGCACCTCCTTTTTATGGGCCGATACCCCTTCTCTATTAAAGGAGAGCGATATTAGCCGTATCATGAAGGAAATTTTCAACCAGCATGTGGATAAAAAAGAGATGAGCGGGCCTATCTTAAAAGCCTCCATTAGATCGTATCTCGAACAATTTGACCCTGACCGCATCTATTTTTTAGAAAATGAAGTAAATCCCTATCTATCAATGAGTAATGATGAGCTGTCGGTTTTAGTCAGCCGTTATAAAAAGGGGGATTATACCACCTTTAAAGAGGTGAATAAACTCATCCAAAGGTCTATTGAAAGAGCTCGGGATTTAAGAAGAAATAAACTTGAAACAATATTAAAAGAGACGTTCGATAAAGGGTATACTTCTCAAGCGACCTACGGGTTTGCTAAAAATGTGCATGAACTCAGCAAAAGACAAGAAGATCATTTTAGAGAGTTTATCGCTCGCTATGTTCACCGTTTTGGGAAGGCCGGCGCTTTAAATCGATCGGGCGAAATCATCGCTAAATATAGCGAAGAGATGCAGGCTCAAGAAAATCCTTATCTTTATTTAAGCCAGGAAAATAAAGCGCTTTCCAAGTCGGATGAAGAAAATCTTTTTGCGCTCCATGTGTTAAAAGCGCTTGCAAGCTCTTTAGACAGCCATACCAAAATTTATAATCCCAAAGAAGCCTATGACATGAAAGTCAGGCTCGAGAAAGGGTTTGAAGGAGTCGGGCTCATTTTAAAACAGAGCGGCAACGTTATTTTAATTGATGAGCTGGTGGAAAAAAGCCCCGCTAAGAAAAGCGGCTTGATCAATCCGGGCGATCAGTTGATCGAGGTGAATGGTACTAATATTCAGGGACTTGATTTTGATGAAGTGATGGGTTTAATGCGGGAGCAAAAAGGGCGTGATATGACAGTCACGGTCTTAAGAGAGGGGAATAAGTTTATCCGGGCCACTTTAAAAAAAGAGACTATTTTAGTCGATCAAGACCGTGTGAAAGTAACCTCTGAAAAATATGGCAACGGAGTCATCGGCATCATCAAACTCGACAGCTTTTATCAGGGGAATGGGATCAGCGCCGAAAAAGATGTTCGCGATGCGATCGAAAAACTCGATCAGGAGAATAACTTAAGAGGGCTTATTCTCGATTTAAGGGAAAATAACGGCGGGTTTTTAACGCAAGCTGTAAGGGTCGCAGGTCTTTTTATCACCAATGGGGTGATCGTGATATCCAAATACTCTAACGGGGAAGAGAAATACTACCGCGACATGGATGGTAAGCAAGCTTATAAGGGGCCTTTAATTGTCCTTGTTTCTAAGGAAACGGCCTCTGCGGCAGAGATTGTATCCCAAGCTTTGCAAGACTACGGAGTTGCTTTGATTGCAGGGGATGAGCACACTTATGGCAAGGGTACCATTCAAAGCCAGACCGTAACGGATAAGCAAGGCGCCTCCTCCTATTTTAAAGTGACTGTTGGAAAGTACTACACAGTATCCGGAAAAACACCCCAGGTTCAAGGGGTAAAATCAGATGTGGTTATTTCAGGCCCTCTTGAAAATGAAGAGATCGGAGAAGAGTATTTAGAATATGCTCTTAGCCAAGATACGATCCCTTCAGCTTATAAAGATAATTTATCGGACATCGATCCCAACTTAAAAGAGTGGTATCTGAAATACTATACGCCCACTCTTCAGGTTAAAGAGACCGAATGGAAAGACGCTATTGCGACTTTAAAGAAAAATTCAGCCTATCGATTAAGCCATAATAAAGATTATCAGCTTCTTCTAAAACAAGATCGCGGGGAGACTCTTACGGAAGAGCCGCCCGATCATCTTGAGCTTGCCGATCTGCAGCAACAAGAGGCAGTCAATGTGATGAAGGATATGATTTATCTCGATTCCAAGGCTCACCGAACGGTGGATTCAAAATAAAGCTTTGTTTAGCGGCAAAAACGAAATTCGAGTTTTAACATAGCACCCCATAAATTCAGCTTCGTTTTGAAGTAATCAAATGGATAATTCACGTGCGAGCCGTATAATCGGTATTCGTAAAAAGGCTCAAAAACAACCACAAAACGGTCATCTGAAAAAGCTCGATAGGTGATAGGAAGCTCTACCTTATACTGAAGTCTTTCCCCGATATTTTGAGTGACCGGAGCATGTAGAGGATCGTTGGTCGCCTTGCATTCAGGGTTATAAGGTATTCGCATATGGAAATTAAGGCCCGTCTCCCAGTCGCAGAAGAGATGCGCCCAAGTTAAAAAGCCCCAATTTGCATAGCCGTAGCGGGTTTTGAAGTGAATAGGAAGGGGGCTTGGATTTTTAAAATGATTGTTTTCCTGTGCATAGCCGAGTCCGATAAAGGGGGTAAATGCAAGCTCGCACCCCTCTTTTTGTTGAAAGGTATAGCCAAATCGTGCTTCCGCCCATTGGTCTTTAAAACGAGAAGATATTTTACTGTCGTTTCCGGTGTGCCCTTTGATGGTGCCGGTTGCAAAACTGCCCTCTAAGCCGATATACCAGCCATACCTTTTCAATCGGTTATAGCTTGCTGAAATACCATAAAGAGTGCCTGATTGTTCAGTGCCCCCTTTCCTGATCCGTTTCAAATGATAGATTTCAGGGCCGATTTGCAGCGCTTGACGATTCAGGCCGAAATCATGAGCATGAAGAGAGATAAAACAAATTAAAAGTAGAGTCCAAATCGATTTCGGCAAAATCTGCTCCCCCTTAAAAAAGTAAAACTTGTTGTAACAAATCAAAATTATGTAATAAAGACATTTTAATTTAATAGGGAGAAAACATGCGCTCTTTCATCCTTTCATTATTTCTTTTCGTAAATCTTTATGCTCAAGAAGTGGTTTTAAGAACGCCTGAAGGGGAGCTAGAAGTGTTTGAAATCGATCAGAACGAGCGGTTTCAAGATGTCATTTTACTAGCTAATCACCAATTTGGATTTGGCGAATTCCTTCTCGATTTTCAGACTAAAAGTTCTTCAAAAGTAAAAAAAGTGGAAGAAAGAGATTACTTTGCTCCTTTAAAAACGAAAGAGAGGGAAGATATAAAATATATCATCAATACGCTCGGTACAAGCTCGCTTGCGCAGATTGCCAAATCGAAATCTTCCCTCAAAAAAGCAGGCGATAGGATTGAGGCGGTACATCCCCTTGTTTTTCTAAGAACTATTTTTACTGATGAAGAGATGAAAGTGTCCATCAACGCGATGCAAGGGCGTCTATGGGTGTGGGATGAATTTTTTACCGGAATTAGTGAAACACTTGATGAAGAGCACAAGAATATATCGCCCTCGATGCTTGAGGATTTTTCTGAGAAAGTAGGCCTCGACCCGAATCTCCTCTTGCCTCTTTTCGAGGAGCGCAAATGGAAAGAGTTTATAAAAGTCTTGATCGATAAAGTACCCCGCAATACAGAAACCGACCGCTATAACATGTAGGGAAAAGTATGCAAGTATTGGATCCGCCTCTTTTAAGAGACCGGGAATGGCAAGTCAGAAAAGTTCGCGAATATGGCGGCACTACCACCGATGCGATCTTAGATCCTTTGTGTGAATCGTTTCATATTCCTGAAATTGAGGGTTTTATCGGCTATCGTCAGGAAGATGATTTTGCGATCGCGCTCGGCGATCCTGTTTGCTCTTTAGAAGAGAGGGAAAAGCTGCATATGGCCTTTAAAAGCGCCATGGAAAAAGAGGGGTTTAAGGTGATTTATGCCTTGATAACCCCTAAATTTGCCGATTGGTTGAACAGCCACGGCTTTCCCATCTTAATCGATCTTTTAGAGGTGCCTTTCACAAATCCTCAGGTGAGTCCGATGGATAAAACAGGCACTCGGGCAAGCCTCGTTCGAAGAAAAGTCAAGCAGGCGATGAAAGAGAAAGTCGAGGCTTTTGAATACACCGAAAAAGATGAAGCCTTGCAAAAAGCGATGGAAGAGGTGGGCTCAGCATGGCTTAACGCTCGGCAAGGTCCTCAAATCCATATCTCGCATATCCGTCTTTTTAGCGACATCTATGGTAAACGATGGTTTTACGCTAAAAAAGGGAAAAAGGTAGTGGGTGTGGTGCTTCTCAATGAAGTAAAAGCGCAAGGAGGGTGGCTTTTAAATCGCATCATGATAAGGCCTGATGCTCCGAATGGAACGCCCGAGCTTTTAATTATAACCGCTTTAAATCAGCTTAAAAAAGAGGGCTGCGAGTTTGTCTCTTTCGGCATGATTCCTAAATCGAAAGTAGGGAGAATTGTCGGCCTTAACCCTATTACCGATTATTTCACCCGTCTTGGCTACAAGATGGCCTCGCTATTTTTTAGATTAGATGGTCTTAGAAAATTCTGGGAAAAATATCAGCCCGAAACAGAACCTTGTTTTATCGCTTTTACCGAAGTAAACTTGGCATCGATTAGAGCTCTGATGAAAGCGTTTAACGCATCTGTCTAGGCTTGAATGATTTTTTCCGCTATCCTCACTTTTTTAGCTAGGAGCTTATATGCAAGCTGTCGCACTTCCCGTTAGGGCCTCAAATCCCGCGCTCACCACGCCAAGAGGTCAAGTTCAAAATTTCGTCGAAATTTTTACAAGAAATATTAAAAACACCCTGATTTATGAATCAAAACGGGTAAACATAGGGAATCCTTACTTAGGACAAGGGTTTTATTCCTTCTGGATTATCGGCAAAAGCGGAAAAGTCTACGCTTCTCAAGGTAAAGAAGGCCCAATTAACGCGATTGAAAATATCGAAAAAATTCGTCGAAGACACCTCTCTGATTATAGGGAAGCAGATATTCCTGAGCCCTTCTATCTTTTAAGAATCGCCTCTCCCGCAACAGAGAAACAACTCTATCGCCATTTTAGTGTATCTTGCGAAGGAGCTGTGTACCCTTATCATCAAGAAATCGAAGACAAACTGAACGAAGAAGCTTTAGAAGCAGAAAAATTAGGAGAGGAATCGCGCTCTCGAGAATATAGCTGGGAGTATGGAAGATGGTTCGACTTTTTTGTGCGCCGAAATAGTCTTAAGGCCGCGCTTTCATGCTCTGAATTACGTCAAAATATAGCTATCACTCTCGAAAAAACACCTAACTTAAGCAGAAATAAGGGAGATCCCTTCTCGGGTCAGGCGCTTTCCTTCGAAATCTTGGTCGCGGAAAGCGGCCATCTTTTAGCGACCTCAGGACCTCAGCTCCATTGGCTTGTAAAAACGGTCGACTCCAAAGCGAAATGTTTAGAAGAGATCGATTCTGCCCTGTTTCAAGAGAAGACCTACATCTTAAAAGTGGAAGTGCCAGAAACGTCCGTTAAACTAAAAAAACACTTCAACGTAACTATGGCAGATAACGACGGGAAAGAGTGCCCCTTTTTAGCCGAGATCAGTATCGAGCTGAACAGGCTTGCACGAATAGCGGAGGCAAAAACCCAAAAAGTTGAAAAAACCAAAGAGGATGAATGGATCTATGGCAGATGGTTTGACGCCTTTAAAGATCCTTCATTTGATCTTAACAATATATCCTAGAGGGTCTTACAAAAATTGGGCAGCTTATTTATCATCCCGAATGCGTTGAATTTCTTTTGTAAGAAATAAAATAATAGGAACAAGCTCTTTTGGTTCATAACCCATCTTGATGCTTTGATCGAGGTACCCAATAATCCCTTCAAGGGATTGAAGACGGGGGTCTAAATTTGGCGTTTCTTTTGTATATTGATTGTTTTCAATTGCCTTCATAACGGCCACTTCTTTTTTCCATTGTTCCATTTGGTAATCGCGCTCTTTTCTTCTTCCTATTGAATCGTTCGTGAAATACAAGATCATTCCCATTGAAATAATTAGGGCGCAGAATCCTTTTAGCGGTATTGAAGAGAGGAGTGTTTTTTCAGTAGCTCCGCTTGCGTGCATTGTTCCTGCTGTGCTTATTGCCAAGGTATAGACAGCGATTCCCCAGACTAACCAGATAGGGAAGTCGATTTCTTTTAAGATGTCAGTAATGGGTTGCATTATTTTTTCTTTAAGGGTTGAGTATTTATCCAAAGGAAAATAGAAACCGCTTTTTCTCAAGCCAAAAAAACTTCTTTGCAGGTTTTTGTTTGGCCAAAATTGGAATCAAATCCATGGTGCAAGGATCTCGGGGTAAAACTCCCTTAAAATATGCCAGAGCGGAATTTTATAGGGAAGAGCGAACAGATGTTAGCTTGCTTACGCCTAAAAATTCCTTTAAATCTCGGAAGCTTCTGCCAAAGCCCCCCGTCAACCCCGAGTAGTTAGTCAACCCCAAGTTAGAAGTAAGAAAATCCAAGGGATGTTATCTTAGTTACTAACTCTAACGGAAATAGGAGAGAAAATATTAATCAGCTCAAAAAATCGTGGCGGCTAAACACAAGTAATAAAGGAAAGTTACTCGAGTTTGATGAGTATTTTGCGGAATATGGCATGACTCTTACTGCGACAGAAATTGATATAAAAGAGATTGCTGCCGAACCATTGACTGTTGTGGTGCATAAAGCAAGTCAAATCGGTGAAGAAATTCTTGTGGAAGATACCTCCTTGGATGTTGAAGGTGCCGAAGTTGGGATAAACATTCGATGGCTGCTTGATCATTTATCGACTTTTGCCGGCCGAAAAGCTTCTCAACGGGTTCTTTTGGCGTATCTTAAAGCAGGTCTTGTTTATGTATACGAAGCGAAAGTAGATGGCACCATCGTTTTACCAAGAGGCAGTGGCGGATTTGGCTTTGATTCAGTTTTCCTTCCTGATGGATCCGAACAAACATTAGCTGAAGCTAAGCCTTTTGCCGTAAATGCGCGAGCTAAAGTGGTTGAGGCGTTCGTAAAAAGCCCGCCTTCATTTGTTGTCCCTGCGATGACTCACTGGAAGGGTCCCTGGCAATAGTGAGCGATTGAACGATATATTCCTGTCATGACACCGCCGGCTCAATGCTATTTAAGGGCTAAACGATTGGTTTTCTATGTAGAAAAAAAAGACTCGAAGTTTCCTTCGAGTCTTTAATGTGGCCAGAACTGGAATCGAACCAGCGACACAAGGATTTTCAGTCCTCTGCTCTACCGACTGAGCTATCTGGCCTTTATGCGTTTAAGCATGCCGATAAGATTATTGAGCTGAGTAATTTAATTCAAGGGTCAATTCAAAAATTCTCATCGGCCGGTTTTGCAACCGATGTGTCAATCAGATTTTTCATATCTACAAAGTTGCCGTGGATATACTGACGAAGGTTAAACCTAAAAATTCGAAAAGCCTCTTTTTCTTTGGATTTAGGTCTTGGGGCCACATCTGGAGTCAAGATAAGATTGGGCAGGCGCCACAGGGGGGAAGCGGGAGAGATTGGGGTATGGTAGGGGACATCGATGAGAGCGCCTCTTAATTTTTCAAAGAGGGAGGGATCGATAATTTCTTTTTCAAAAAGAGCTGTCTCTCCTCCGGTGACGATTAAAATGCTATCTTCTTTCATCAGCTCGAGCTCTTTGATTCCAAACCAGAGCGCCGATTCTTTCGTGCGAGGGAGATGGACGGAGACGATGTCTGCCTGGGGCAAAATGGATCTGAGCTCTTTAATGGATAGATTGAGGTGGCAAAAAGGGTGAAATGAGCGCTCTTTATCAATGGCAATCACCTTCATTTCTTGGTGGGTTGCCTGTTTCACGATCTCTTTTCCCACTTTATTCATGCCGATTTGAAGAAAAGTTTTGCCTTTCAGGCTCATCATATTATGGCGCCATTTGGCGTCCCACAGCAAAGAGGGGTAGTGGTTAGCCCCTTTCCAGTTAAATAAATTTTTTGCAAACGAAAGGGCGCCTGCCATCACAAATTCGGCGATCTGGAGGCTGTTTTCTTCGCGGGTATTCGATAATAGAACCGATTTTTGCCGCTCAATTTCTTTTAAAGGGAGCCGATTGAGGTTTGGCGAGGGGGTGTGGATCCACTTTAAAGAGGAGGCAAGATCCCACTCTTCCTCGGTCAGTTTGCTGCCAAAAAATATTTCAATTTTTGACCAATACTCACGCTCGATCTTCTTTAAAGACGATTCAGGATAGGATAAGAAAAGGAATTGGGGGAATTCCTTAATGAGCTGATTTATTTCAGCTAGGCTTAAACTGACCTTAAGTAACGCAATATTCATTGAACTTTAGAATTTAATTCTATTTGTGTTTGATTTCAAATGGAGAGGGCGATATACTCTCCTTTACTTTAAGAATTAGAGGACCTATGTACGCAATCATCAAAAGCGGATCCAAACAATACCGCGTAGAGAAAGACGCAGTCATCGACGTTGAATTACTTGGAGTCGAGGCCGGCAAAACAGTTGAATTTAGTGATATCTTGTTCGTCGGCGGAGATGAGCCTACAGTCGGCGCCCCTTCCGTTCAGCAGTTTATCGTCAAAGGCGAAGTATTAGCCATGACAGCGGGCCCAAAGCTCGAGTTCATGAAATATCGTCCAAGCCATAACGAAAGAAAAAAATTCGGTCACAAACAGAAATACTCCCGCGTTAAAATCACCGGGATCGAGAAAAAGAAGTAGGAGATTTAAGTCATGGCACATAAGAAAGGACAAGGTTCTACCCGTAACGGCCGCGACTCTCACGCACAGCGTCTCGGTCTTAAAGTTGGCGCAGGCCAGCTCGTAACCGCTGGAAGCATCCTCGTAAGACAAAGAGGAACTCAGTGGCACCCAGGAAAAGGCGTTAAGAGAGCGAGCGATGACTCCCTCTTCGCAGTCGTTGATGGCATCGTTTCTTTCCGTAAATCGGATAGAACCGTAGTTTCCGTTACTTCCGGCGTATAAAACGTCCTAATTTATCGGGCAGCTTTATTAAGCTGCCCTTCTTTTTTATCTATGTTTACCGATCGAGTTAAAATACATCTGGCAGCCGGAGACGGCGGAAATGGAACCGTTGCCTGGATCCGCGCAAAGTATATCCCGAAAGGGGGGCCTTGCGGTGGAGATGGCGGCGATGGCGGCTCCATCATCTTTAAAACCTCGACCCACCAATCCTCTCTCGAATGGTTTCGCAACCGTAAAGCGATTCGCGCCGAAAACGGGGAAAAAGGGGGAGCCAATCTATGCCACGGTAAAAATGGTAAAGATCTTATCATTGATGTCCCTTGCGGAACTCTCGTAAAAAACGCCCTTACCGGCGAGGTTCTCTTTGATCTAACAGAAGTCGGCCAAACGGCGGTTATCTGCAAAGGAGGGAAAGGGGGAATCGGTAATGATCACTTTAAATCGCCCACCAATCGTGCGCCGACCGAATTTACTCCTGGGGAGCCCGGCGAAGAGTTAGAGGCTGAACTAGAACTTAAACTCATTGCCGATGTGGGCCTTATTGGCTACCCTAATGCCGGCAAATCGACCCTCATTAGTCAGCTAGCCGATGTCGATGTCAAAATCGCTCCTTATCCTTTTACTACCCTTCAGCCTAATATCGGCTTTCTTGAAACCGAGTCGAAAGACCGCATTTTTATAGCCGATATCCCGGGAATTATCGAGGGAGCTCACCAAAATAGGGGGCTTGGCCTGGAGTTTCTTCGCCATATCGAAAGAACTAAGCTCCTGATTTTTATGCTCGATGCCTCCGGTATCGACGGAAGAGACCCGGCTTCCGACCTCACGATCCTTCGTAAAGAGCTCCAAGCTTATAACGATGAGCTCCTTAGACGCCCTTACCTTATTGCCCTTAATAAGGTGGACGATGAGAGCTCAATTGATAACATTGCACTCTTTCATAAAAAGTTCCCTAAAGAAAAGGTCTACTTAATTTCAGCTTTAAATGGTGATGGCTTAGTAGAGTTACAAAAAGCGATCATTAGTAAATTAACACGCTCTTAATACTATTTATTAGTATAATAAGGCTATGGATCCAACCCGTGGCCCTATAGAGCCGATTGATATTTACAGCGGGATTGAAAATCCGCTAACTCGGCACAAACAATTAGACACGTCTCTTCCTTCGCTCCCTTTATCTCAAAAAATTCCCACCCTGCAGAGTCCAGGAAAAATATTTTTTAAGGCCACCAAAGAATTTTCTGACAGCACCTCAGGGGTTTGGAATGCCGTTAAATTTTTCTTTTTGTCCCGTCTCACAAATATCAAAGCCTCGGCAGGGGCTGATTTAGTGAGGGAAAGCGAAGAGATGGGACAAGAGTTTGAAAAGGGGGGAACCCAGTACAGCACTGTTTTAGAGGTTCAGCCGCATCTATTTTCTCCTGCCGGAATAAAGCCCGGATTGTTTGAGTCGAAAGCTGAAATTTGGGCTAACTCTGTGCAAAGTAAGTTGGCAGCGCGTCACAAAATGGAATATAGCACCCTTCAAATGTATACAGGGTATGAAGCGGTGCCTTATGGAACTAATGGAGAGAATTTAGTAAAAAATAGGGTGATACCTACCGGTTTAAAAACCCCTCATTTAGAGAATATTCATGTTACAAAAACAGGCGAGGGAGTCGGAGTTCTTCGAACAGCCGTGGTTAATTCTAAGACACGAGCGGAAGAGTTTGTTCAAGCAATTAGAGTTATACAAGATAAAAGCGAAACTCCTCTTAGAGTCGTTTCACACCAACTCAATTCTTATGAAAATAATGAAGATGCTTTTGTCAAAAATCAGCATAAGCAAATGGCTAGAATTACCCGTGATCATAAAATACCGGTAGCTCACATCAATACTCCTACAAACCGTTTTTATAATGTCACAAGATTGTTTGAAGGGACCTTTCTTGAACCTGTAGTGAACTTTTTCCTCCCCGGAGAAAAAAAATCGCATAAGCAGAATATTGAAGGGCTCAGCCAAATGGCAGCTTGGGTCATGGAAGATATGAATAGGCCAGAAGACCAGGCTGTTTTAAGTGAAAACGCAAAAGTCGTGCGTAATTGTTATGCAAGAATTTTAGATATTCAAGAGGCCTTGAAAAATAATCCAAATGATCCAAAGGCAAAAGAGTTAAAGAATGAAAAGCAGGAGCTTCATCAAAGAATAACTAGGCTTCGAGCGGATATGCGTCAAAATCTCATCGATTTTAGAACCTCTATCAATCAAATGGGGGATGCGGCTCCTTTAAAAGCTAAATTAATGGTTAAATTGATAGACAGTCAATTGAGGCTCGACAATCCAATACCTCGGGCTCAAGAGGTTTTGATTATCAAACTTCTCAATAAAGAACTTAACGTCATTTCTGCTACTAATTGTAAAAGCGGACTTGACCGTACAGGTTTTGCACATGCTGTGGAGATTGCTTTATTCCAGCTTTATAAAAAATATGAGAAACAAGATATCGAAAATTTAGTGCTGAATTGGGATAAAATATCGAAAGATCATTTTACCCCTGGCAAACCAAAATCCAATATTCTTAATGAAATGCAAAATTATGTGCTCATGAATTTAATTGATGCGGGTATTCCAATTACTCAAAGAAGTACCGGTCTTCTAGGACTCAAATGGCATTCAGGGAAAATGGCTCAACTAGTGCCCTTAGAATTTATTCCAGCTACCATTACGAGCGGGGGAAATACAGTCACATTAGTCAAATATGAAAACGGAGCTCCGACCGGCTTAACCGATATGGGGCACCGCTTACTTACCAAGCTGCAAAAGTTCCGCGGCGCCTGAGAGGGGGCTTTCTTTTTTCAGCCCGATAGCAATCGGGTTCATTCTTTTCCCGTTAATTAAATTCCAATAGCTCGTTTGAATGGAACCATCTTTATTTTGTACTTGAAGAATCGCAGCAGGAAGATAGACCTCCTTGGTGCATCGTATCGTAAAGTCCGCTCCGAAAGCGTTTTTAGCGATCCGCTCAATTTGGGATTTCGAGTATTTTTTGGGCGTCTTGTCGCGGTAAGGAAAAGGTTTGGTGGCGAGCCATTCATTGATTTTCGTTTGTGGGGTCACAAGAATTTTAGGATCTTGAAAATGAAGTCGGACTTCATTTTCTTGCTGGATGACAAGGTGTTTTCTTTGGCTTGAGTCGATGATGCGCTCTAACTCTTCAGGGTTTAAATGCAGCGTTTTCTGCAGTTTTTCTTTGGTGTGGTAGCCGCTTGCAACTGCATTGATTAATTTAAAATCATCGCTGGTAGCGCCCGCCTCGATGGCATCGTGAAAACCATGCGTTTTCTCCCATGTTTCGGCATTGATCACCATTTCCCCGTCGACCAAGCTCCAGAAAAGGACGCCCTCTTTGGTTTCTTTGCCTTTCAGGTATTTAACATCGAGTAGAAGATAAGGGTAGTAAGTTAAGCTGGGTGACAAAAAGGAGCGACCCTCTTTTCCGAGAAGCTCCCTTTTTTTAGTTTCCATGATCTCTTCCGGAGTATAGCGCGCCTCCAAGGTGAGCGATTCGCTATTATCGACGTACGATTTCACCCGTTCAATCAGGGGAATTTCGATATCGAAATAATGGGTAGCCGTCACGATACCTACGGCTATTCCCATTATCCAGAGAAGTCTTAGCATGTCTATTCCTTAATCGAGAGGAGGAATTCCACGTTATTTTTGGTTTTCTTCATTTTCGCCAAGATGAGGTTCATCGCATCTTGAGGGGAGAGGTCGCCAATATTGGTTCTAAGCTTATAGACAAACGGCATTGCATCGGGGTGAACCAAAAGCTCTTCCTTACGAGTACCCGACTTAATAAGGTCGATCGAAGGATAGATTCTTCGGTCAGCGAGCCTTCTATCAAGAACAAGTTCCATATTGCCGGTCCCTTTAAACTCTTCGAAGATCACCTCGTCCATTCTAGAGCCCGTATCAATCAGAGCCGTTGCGATAATGGTTAAAGATCCGCCCTGCTCGATATTTCTTGCAGCTCCGAAGAACCGTTTTGGTTTATGAAGAGCGTTCGCATCGATACCGCCCGTCAAGATTTTACCGGAGTGCGGCTGGATTGTGTTATACGCTCTTGCAAGACGTGTAATCGAGTCGAGCAGGATGACAACGTCATGGCCATGTTCTACGAGGCGTCTAGATTTTTCAATCACCATTTCTGCGATCTGCACGTGGCGCTCAGGCGGCTCGTCGAACGTTGAGGCGACGACTTCGCCTTTCACGATTCTTTGCATATCGGTCACTTCCTCAGGGCGCTCATCGATGAGGAGAACAATCAGATAAATTTCAGGGTTGTTCGCTGCAATCGAGTTCGCGATATTCTGGAGAAGGATGGTTTTACCGGTTCTAGGGGGAGCGACAATCAAGCCTCGCTGCCCTTTACCGATAGGAGCTGCGATATCAAGCACTCGCATGGAGAGCTTGTCCGGTCCTGTCTCCATCACGATTCTTTCGTCAGGGTAGAGGGGAGTCAAGTTTTCGAAGAGAATTCTCTCTCTTGCCTTCTCCGGAGTAGTTCCGTTGATGTAATCCACTTTAAGAAGGGCAAAGTACTTCTCCTTGTCTTTCGGAGGACGGATCGCCCCTTGAACAGTATCCCCTTTTTTAAGGTCGAACCTTCTGATCTGCGCCGGGGAGATATAAATATCTTCAGGAGAGGGGAGGTAGTTGTAGTTCGGTGATCTTAAGAAGCCAAAGCCGTCCGGAAGGATTTCTAACACCCCTTCGCCGTAGAGGATCTCGTTCGGATTTTCAGCGAGCGCTTTTACGATCTCAAAAACCATTTGCGAACGGGTAAGAGAGCCTAAATGCTTTAAGCCGATTTTACGGCCGAAGTTATTCAGCTCGTCGATATTCATCCGCTGAATTTCAGCGATTTTAATTATTTCTCCCCCATCAAGCGGGAGCGACTCATCGTGGCCGTTTTCCCCGTTTTCACTCTCGCCGTTTTGACCATTAGCATGGCCATTTTTCGGTTTATGAGCGGCTTCATTAGAAGCAGTTTCTGGGAGGGTGTCTTCCGGATTCATTGAAAGAGATGACCTCATATTAATTGGTTGTATAGTTTTTGTACTTCCGCTTTGAGTTCATTAAGAGTCCCATCATTGCGGAGTGTGTGCTGGGCTTTCTCCATTTTTTCTTCCAGCTTCATTTGCTGTTCAGAACGGAGTTTAAATTCGTAAGGCGATCTGTCGAATCTTTTTTCTGCATTTTGCTGGCTTGCAGCGACCACAATCACTTCATCAAAGTCGTGATCCATCTTGGCTTCATAAAGAAGTGGGACTTCAACAATAAAGAGTTTGTTTTGTTCGGTTGCGATATCGCGCTGTTTTTCAATCTCGTTTTTAACGGCCGGGTGGATAATCGCTTCCAGTTTTTTAAGCATTTCAGGTTCCCGAAAGACACGAAGAGCAATTTTATTACGGTCTATTTTAGTTCCGTTCGAGACCTTTTCTCCAAAAAGGGCGATGACTTCTTTGCCGACGTCTGTTTGGGGGGATAAGAGCTGATGGACGATTTCGTCGGCGTTAACGACATAAGCGCCCAAATCTTTAAACATTTGGCAGACTGTAGTTTTGCCGCAGGCGAGTCCACCGGTTACAGCGATTCTTTTCAAATTTAACACTCCTTCCAGTTTTTTCCTGTGTGGATATCTACGTTTAAGGGGACTTTTAATTGAAATATGTTTTGCATATGAAACTGAACAAGTTCCTTGAAAATGGGAAGTTCACTATCGGGAATTTCAAATAATAATTCATCATGAATTTGAAGCACCATAAATCCTTTCAAATTTTTTTCGCGGATTTTTTGATCGATTACGATCATGGCCATCTTAATAAGATCGGCCTGGGTACCTTGAAGAGGGGTGTTTACCGCCAGCCTCTCAGCCGCGTTACGGATTTGAATATTTTTGCTGGTAATTTCAGGAAGAAGCCTTTCTCTTCCCGTAAGCGTTCTGGCTCGGCCGGTTCTACGGGCAAGCTCTTTCTGCTCTTGTATATAATTATGCACCCTTTCGTATTTTTTGAAATAGAGATGTATGATTTCAGAGGCTTCCAAACGGGAAATCCCAAGCTCTTGGGCAAGGCCGAAGTCCCCTTGGCCGTAAATAATGCCGAAATTGACCGCTTTGGCCCTTTGGCGCATTTCGGGAGTTACAGAGGCAATATCTACTCCAAAAATCGAGGCGGCAGTCGCCGTATGAATATCTTGGTTGCTTAAAAAGGCATCGATTAAGGTTTTATCTTCACTCAAATGGGCGAGCAAACGAAGCTCTATTTGGGAATAGTCAGCCGCTAAATAGCTCCATCCCTCTTTCTCAGGTTTAAAGGCTTCCCGGATTTTTTTTCCCATTTCCGAGCGGACAGGGATATTTTGCAGGTTAGGATCTTGGGAGGAGAGCCTGCCGGTTGCGGCAACCGTCTGATTGAAAGTGCTATGAATTCTTTGATCTTTTTCAAAGACTTGGGTGGGCAGCTTTTCAATATAGGTGCTTCGAAGCTTTTCAAGGGCGCGGTATTCTATCAGTTTCTGGGCGATAGGGTGCTCTTGTTTTAGCTCCTCCAGAACATCCGCGTCGGTTGAATGGCCGCTTTTGGTTTTCCTGGGCGGTTTAATTCCCATTTTTTCAAATAAAATCTGGCTAAGCTGTTTAGGGGAGTTTAAGTTGAAGGTCTCACCTGCCATCACAAAGATCTGATTAGTCAGATGATTCAGCTCGTTTTCAACCTGGCTTCCAAGATCCTTTAAAAACGGTTGATCAATCCACATCCCTTTTCTTTCCATTCGGTTTAAAACACGAATAAGGGGGATTTCTGTTTGATAAAACAGAGTTTCGAGGCCTCTCTCTTTTAACTCTTTTTCAAAAAGGTTTTTTAGGCGGAAGGTATAGTCTGCGTCTTCACAGGCATAGGTTGAGATCGTTTCAAGAGGCACCTCAAACATGGTGATCTGGTTTTTGCCTTTTCCTATCAGTTGCTCGATCGGGATTTTAGTATGGTTGAAGAGGGTAAGAGTTAACAGATCGAGATTATGCCTTCGTTCATGGGCATTTAGGATATAGGAGGCAAGCATCGTATCGAATGCGATCGTTGCAACCTCAATTCCTTCATTTTGTAAGACATGTAAGTCATACTTGGCGTTATGGCCAAAAAACTGTTTTGAAGGGTCTTCAAAAATCGGTTTTAGAAGATTTAAAACTAGCTCTCTTCCTAAATTGCCGTTAAGGGGGATATAGAAAGCCTCTTTTTCTTTGAACGAGAAGCTGATGCCGCAAACACGCGCTTTAATAGGATCTTCAGAATCGGTCTCGGTATCAAAGGCAATTGAGATCTCTTGCTTTAGTCGGGACAAAAGGCTTTGAAGCTCCTCTTCCGAGTTTACAAGATGGTAATGAACGGTATTATCAACCGGTTTTGGCGGCTCTAGTTCTTTCAAAAGGGTGTTAAAGCCCATTTCCAAATAAAAGTTTTTAAGCTCTTCCCCCTTTGCCTGGCCATGCTCAAAGAAGGTTGAATCTTTCGGAAAATCTACATCGGTATGCAAAGTAACTAGTTTTCGGCTCATGAGAGCGTTTTCTTTTTCGGCGATGAAAACCTCTCTCTTTTTGCCTGTAATGAGAGAAGGGTTTTCGTAGAGGGCATCGAGCGTGCCATGGAGCTTTAACAAGTCGGCCGCCGTTTTAGGACCAAACCCTGAAATCCCCGGTACATTGTCGGAGGAGTCGCCTGTGATTGAAAGATAGTCTACAATTTGATGGGGCTTGACTCCAAATTGAGCTT
>CAYWQX010000013.1:0-46481 GCA_964460985.1 uncultured bacterium | reverse complement strand
TGCAGGTTCGCTGCGATGTCATTCGAGCCAAGATATTCTCGAATGCTAAAGTCTCTGATAAGAAACATATCTGAATCTAAGAGCACTACGATATCGGGATGGTGTATTCCGTAGTGCTGAATCATATATTGGATCGTGTCTGCACAGGCGGTACTAGGATTATTTCTTCCCTCATGGATCTCTTGGGGAACTCGAACGGAGCGAATTTTCAGGTATTCACAAATCTTTTCTGTTTGCAGATAGATTTCTGTTTCTTCCGCGTCGTTGAAAACAACAAATTCATAATCATCTTTTAAAAATTTTTTGAGAGTGTCGTGCTGCCAGTAAATGAAGTGGGGTTTGTTATAGCAGTGGGTCATAATTAAAACTTTAGCTTCGATCGAAAGAAAGAAGAAAAGAAAAAAGATGATTTTCATTGTAGCGAAAGCTCATTTACAAATTCGCGCTCAATTAGAAGAAGGGTATCTGGACCTATCTGATCTTTATTGTGGGCGAGCCGCCGGATAGGGATGAGCTCATCAGAGAGGCCGAGGCGGTTTAAAATGATCGAGAGAACGTTTTGGTCAGATCGCGGGGAGAAAAAAGCTACCTTATTGAAAGCTGCGTTATAGTACTGGTCTACAATCGTTTTACCTAAGGGATTCGTAAAATCAAACCCTGCGATGCCAGCCGAACAGCTCGGAATATCGAAGGTTGACTCAGGAGGGATGCCAAAAGCGTGGGCCACATCTTCATGGGTATAAGGGCCGATCATATGGGAGTTTCCCATGACGAAATACCCTTTATCCGCGATTAGATCGAAAAGGAAGTTAAGGCTTACATAGGGTAAAATAGCAGTATCCAGCCAAAAAGCTCGTTTAAAGCCGAGGCTTTCAGCCTCTTTTAACATACACGGTTTGAAAGCGTAGGGAACGTGGGCTGTCACTAAGGCTCCATTTTGCACGTTGGGCCATCCCCCTAAACGAAATAAGACATGCCCTTTGAAATCAGATTCTTGAACAAATTTCACAAGTCTTTTTAGCCCGCGCGGGTAGTTTTTGTTGAATGAGGAGTAGCATACTACACAATTTTCACGCTCCTCCGGATCGCAGTTAACTGCGATAAGGCCGTACTGGGGCATTTCTTCGGGAGTATCCCCAATAATTTTCAGGTTTCTTGCATTAGGATAGTAGTCATCACACCGTTTGATAATGCTTCTTTCCCCATAGGTAAGATAGTTTTGGACTCTACGATAGTCTTCAAGGGTCGGATTTGTGATATCGGCAATTTCGGTATAAACCTCTATATCGGCATAAATATCCTCTGCCTGGAGGTGAAAAACCGCTAAAGAGAGAACGACTAGGCCCCACATCATGGCTTACCTGCTAAAGGTTTATAAGGTTCTTTGGCTCGGATCAATCGGTCCAATTCGTTTTGTAGATCAGCATTCACTTTATTGTCATTAATTTGATTGGCCACATTGTAGATATAGTTGACTTTGGAAATAAATTTGTGGCGAAAGCCCGCCATTTCGATCATGGGATACATGATGGCCATATCCCATGTCATTGGATAGAATTGCTCGTTATAGAGGAGATCTTCGAGCTTTATCTTTTTAAAAAGCCATGCATAGAAAGTTCTTAAGTGAGAGGGGCATTTAAATGAACGAAAAGCGTTCTTTTTGATGATATGCTCCGGAACCGGTTCACACCAAGCCACTTCACCTGTTGGATAAGTTTGCAAGGTCCCATGGGTAAGCCACACTTCGCCTGAAGAATACGCTTCGTTAATATCGCTTAAAACATTTTCATGGGCAAACCAGTCATCCATATCCAGCGTGACGATCACTTCGTTATCGTCGCAGCTATGGATAGCACGGTATAAGTTAGCAAGAGCTCCGGCTCGGTTCACGTTGCGGACGAGAGTAAAAAAGCGTCTCTCCTGGTTTACCGCCTTAGAGAAGAGGGTGGTCACTTCTTGAATGTTATTAGAATGTTGATCGTCAAAAAAGAAGCTACGCGACTCTACTTTAAGGGTCTTTAGAAATTGTTTGGCTGCAATCCCCGTATTATCTTTGGATGCATCATCAATAAAAATGACTCTGAAATTTTTGTATTTCTGCATCAAGATGGAATGGATGTTATTTTCATACCATTGGATATTGTTGTATCCGGGGACGACCACCACGATTTTTTTTTCAGGAAGGGCGGTTAGCCCAAAAATAAAACTTAAAAAGAGTATTAAAAATTTATTCACGATACTCCTTATGGTTTTTATCGAGCGCGATTAATTTTTTAGGAAATGGCAGGCTCCAGTTTTCCGGATAGCAGTAGGAAGGGGAAAGGATTTTGGTAGGAGGAAAGTCAATGCAATAGCGATTCCAATGGCTTTCGTCATGCCAAACGGCAATGATCCCTTTTTTAAAGTCCTCATTGATTCGATGGATGTTGGTTTCTAGAATTTTTATAAATTCCGCGGTTTTGCCTCCGTAAAATCCGCCGCAGAAATAGTACTTACCCTCATTTTCCCCTACGAAAGCGTTAGAAAGGGGATTGGTTTCGTAGCTGCCTCGCTTATTATAAAAGCCGGGGTGGATGGTAGCGACTCTATCACCTAGAATTTCCTTCCCCACCAAGTTCACAAAAAGCATATCTGCATCGCACGCGAAGAGATAGTCTTCGTGGATGAAATAATTTTGATTGTTAAGGTAAACATGATAGCGCATCAAGGTGTCTTTCGGCCAGCCGAGCCTTTTTTGGGGGATCACCACCACATTTTCCATCGGCTCAAAAGGTTGATCGGTAAAAACATAAAAAGTGACTAGATCGGTTGGAAGCAAATGTTTTTTAGCGGAATTAATTAAAGGAGGGACAAACTTAATGTATTTCCCTGTCGCCATAATTAAAAGGCCGACATGATGTGCTTGTACTATGTTCAAAGCCAATAATAATGCGAAAAAAATATATCGGAACATCAGACCTCATGAAGATTTTTTCAACTTAATATTTTAATCGAAGTTTCAAGTCAATTATCTTAGATACCAGTGATAAGAAATAAAATGGAGCCCCTCCTTTTTGAGTTTAGAGATTTCTTTTAGACTATGGACATTGGCAAATCTTAAAGGACGAAGGGATACTTGAGAGGTATTTTTCAGGGCAAAATTGAAGTAGAGTTCATATTCCGAGGCTGCAGGTCCATAGATATTTTTTGGAAGGACAGCTCTGCAAAATGCTTCCCAAAAGGGCCTGCCATGCAGCTCTTCCACTTGATTCATTAGGTCAAGAACGATCTCTTTTTGTAGGAGCATATGGTGGGATACGCCCGATACATTCTTTCTCTGTTTAGTTAATCCGGGCAAAAGCCTTTCGATGTGTTGGAAATAAGGCTCATGGTGTTCAGTGGCAGAGCTATTGAAAATCGATCCGTTTTTTTTGTTGAGAAAGGAGACGGGGTTTAAAAAAATCGTATCGGCATCCAGCACAAGTACATTGGTAGAAATCCCCGGGATGATCAAAGGGGAGTATAGCTTTAAAAGCTGCTGGAAATACCATCCAACGGTTGTTTGAGGAGCTTTCGCTTTCATATAAACGATCGATCCATTTTTGTTTCCGTGGTTTAGCGCAAGCGATACCATTTTTTTGCTAAAAGGAAATAAGGTCTCGTCAAACCACTCCGCTTCATCTGTTAAAGGCTTGGAAGAGATCACAATCACTCGTCTTATAGAAGCATTTTTCTTAACACCGTGGATGCAAAGATTTAAAACTTCCAGATCTTTCTCTCGGCAGGGGATGACGACATCGATCGGTTCATTGCTTAAAGAATAGGTTTTAGATTCGAGGGAAAAAATTGACAGGCAAAAAAAGAGGAGATAACTCATCAAGAAAGTATTTGAAAAAACCATAAATCAAGAGGTTACTATGCATAAAATGATCATTTTGAGTCTTGTCTTATTTTCTACATCATTATCAGCTGAGATGCCTGAACCCTATCAATCTGTCAATCTGCTTCCATTCGATGACCACGGATGGTTTTCAAATCAAGCGCCCTTAAAAGAGTTAATCGACAGAGTCCATCCAAAAACGATTATCGAAGTAGGATCGTGGCTCGGAAAATCGACAAGGTTTTTAGCGAAGGAGTCATTGCCTGAAACAAAAGTGTATGCGATCGACACTTGGGCAGGATCTGTCGATGAGGCAGTCCACCAGCAAGACAAAAGGCTTCCTTATCTTTATCAACTTTTTTTATCGAATGTCATCCATGAAAATTTAACAAATAAAATTATCCCTATCCGTATGAAGTCGGAAGAGGCTGTCAAAGCGCTCAACACAAAAGCTGATTTGATATATATTGATGCAGGCCATGATACTGATAGCGTCTTTAATGATATTATTTCTTGGAGCCTCCATCTTAATGAAGGCGGCATTCTTTGCGGAGATGATTGGTCTTGGAAGAGCGTCGCAAAAGCGGTCAAAAAAGGGGCTCATGTTCTCAATAAAAAAATCCATGTCTCAGGAAATTTCTGGTGGTATGAATAAAGCTTTTCTCCTTCTCCTTGTTTTACTTTCGGCCTGCTGCAAAGTTCCGAAAGAGCCTTCTAAAAGAGCTTATAACCGTTGGGTTTATGAAATGCAGGAGAAGGAGTGCTTACAACTTATCGATATTGAACCCGGCAAAATTACTTTCTTAAGCTCAAGAAGGGTCGGGATCGGTGAGGCGAGAAGAATGATTGTAAGGATGGTTCGCTCTCTTAGGCAAACTGGAAATGAACCTGGCATGGTGAGAATCATGTTTCAAGAGTCCGATAAAATGCGAAAATTTCACTACATCACCGGATTTATTGCGGAAGCAGTGTATATGAATGGAGAGATCTGCTACGGCATGATCGGCAACAATCTTCAGTGTGTTCATCGAGAAGATTTCGATGTGGCGGAAGGAAGAGCTTATGGATATCCTGCGCCTCCTTTCAAACTGGAGGGTGAAGAAATAGAGTAATTATTTGCTTAAAGTCTCTTTGGATTTAGGGATGAATAAAAGTCCAAGAAGAACCGAAAACCACAAAGTGCAAAGTCTGATGAGAAGGACAACTGTCACGGTTGTGTAAGAGGGAACATTGTTAAAAAGAAAGAGTTTTACCATGGTGAATTCAGCTCCTCCTAAGCCACCCGGTAAGAACGTGATGGCTCCTACCAGTAATGAAAAAGAGTAGATGAATTCTACGGTATAAAGCGGAAGGGGCGAGCCTAGAAGATGAAGAAGGTAGTAACAGGCAAAGCCTTCCGCACCCCAGGCGAGCATGCCGAGCAAGACCCCCACGGATAGCATTTTCGGGGTAAAGCAGTTTCTAAAAGCAAGAATCGTATCAATCACAAAAGTGGGATAGTGGGAAAGATGTTCAGGAAGCGATTTTTGCATTTTAGCTTCCAAGCTTTTCAGTATATTATCTTTAGACGCAAGAACCAGAAGGAGGCTGATAAGGCATAAAAAAAAGAGAACAATCGGTCTTGCTTCACAATAGTACCAAAGTCCGATAGAGGCTATGAATATTACTGACAGCACATCGGAAACTCTTTCTGAGAGAAAAAATCCAAAGCTTTGGCGGTAGGGAACACCAAAATCTTTTAAAAAAACCGACCGCACCGCTTCGCCCGTTTTTCCGGGAGTTATCGAAAGGGCAAAACCCGAAATATAGATTCTAAGACTTCTAAAAAATGGAAGCTGATGTCCGCCCGTTTTTAAAAACATCTGCCAGCGTAAAAAACGCATGGCATAAGCAAAAAGGGAGATAAGGAGGATGGTTAAAATGCCTTTAAAACCAACTTTTTGAACGGCTTCGATCACATTGTCCCATCCAGCCCATAAGGTAAACAGCAAATAGCCGATGGCAGTTGCCAAAATGACGGTGATAAGAAGTTTAAATCTCCAGCCGGCAAGGATCGGTTCAGACGTATTATTATTCATGTTTTATCCCACGATCGTATCACAAAATAGATCATAAGAAGAATCCATCCGAAGAAACTCAGTCGAATGTGAATGTCGTGTAAAAGGTCAGAGGTGGGCCTCTCTCCTGCCCCTTTACGATGTAAAAGGTACAAATACCTAAAAACGGCGTAAATGACAAAAGGAGCCGTCAAAAGAAGATAGCGTGTCTGATAGATCTGCATCGTCTCAGGACTCATGATGTACAATGTATAAGTAATGATGACTCCTGCCCCTGAAATTGCAATGAGTTGATCTAAAAACGCGGTGCTGTAATGGGAGAGGACTTGCCTTACCTCTATCACGCTCTCTTCTAATTGAGAAAGCTCGGCCCTTCTTTTGGCAAAACCTAAAAATAACGTGATAAAAAGGCCGCAGAGAATAAGCCAGCTCGAGGGGGGAATTCCGACCCCTATGGTTCCCGCTAAAATACGAAGCATAAATCCTGCAGCGATACAAAAAACATCGATAATGACCATCTTTTTTAAAAAGAGGGTATAGGCTGCATTTAAAAGAAAGTAGAGAAGAATGAAAAAGGCCCCCATGAGAGAGTCGCTATAAGCCAGTAAAAGGGCGCTCAAGGCGAAAATCAAAGAGGTTGTGACAGCGCTTTGGATGCTTAAAGTGCCTTTTGCCAAAGGCCTCTCTTTTTTGAACGGGTGAATCCTATCGGCCTCACGATCAAAAATATCGTTGATAAGATAGACAGCGCTCGAGGCTAGAATAAAGGCGATAGTCATTTTGACAAGGCTAATAAACAAGGGAAGTGTGGCGAGTTGTGGGGAAAAGATAAGGCCTGCAAAAACAAAAATGTTTTTTAACCAATCATTCGGTCTTAATGATTTAACGATTGAATTTAAGCTCATTGTTTTTGAAAATGCCGAAAGAAGGGATAGTCGGCAAGTTTTAAGAGCGCCTCATCTCCTTTACTGTCGCCATAAGCATAAAGGGTAAAGTTCTGTTTTGGACCATAGGCTTCTAGAAGCCTTCTTGCTTTTTCCTCTCCATAGCAGTTAAGGCCATCGATTTTTCCGGTGGGAGGATAGACAAGACGGGTGCAAATCACTTTGTCAAAGCGAAGATTTTTGCCTACAGGATTGATAAAACAATCTAAATTAGCCGAGATGATCACAAGCTCATGGCCTTGAGAGCGATGCCACTCCATTTTTTTAAGAGCGCTTGGAAGAAGAAAGTGCGGCACCACATGGTTTGCGAAGAATTCTCCTTTTTCCAAAATGTCATGCCCCGGGAGGGTCATCTCCAAGAGTTTTTCTTTGACTTCTTGCCTTGATTTAAGCCCTAAATAAAAAAGTATAATCCAAGGAATCATTCGCAGGAGGACAAAACCCATCTTGAGGCGGGAGTTCATCGAAGATAAAAAAGGGAGGAGAAGATCTCTTGTCGTGATTGTTTTATCAAAATCAAAGGCGGCTATAGTTTTCATATGGGAAATTCAATATAAAGGAGGCATGGGAAAAATTCTAGTGACCGGTGCAGCCGGGTTTATCGGGTTTCACACTGCGATTCGACTCAAAAATGTCGTTGGACTTGATAATTTTAATGATTACTATGATCCGAAACTGAAAAAGGATCGAGCCAACATTTTAAAAGAGCAGGGTATTGAAGTAAGAGTGGGAGATGTGGCTGATAAAGTTTTGTTAGAAGAGATGGTAGCAACTTATCAAGTCGATGCGATCATTCATCTTGCAGCTCAAGCCGGAGTGAGATATTCGCTGGTCAATCCCGAAAGCTATATCAAATCCAATATTGATGGGTTTCTTAGCGTTCTTGAAACGGTCAAAAAATTTCCCCATATCAAACTGATCTACGCAAGCTCCTCTTCGGTTTATGGTCTGAATGAAAAAACTCCTTATTCCATCAGCGATTCAACCGACAAGCAAGCGAGCTTATACGGGGTCACCAAGAAAGCCAATGAACTGATGGCAGAAACCTATCACCACCTTTACAAAATTGATGTGACAGGACTCAGGTTTTTTACCGTTTATGGCCCTTGGGGCAGGCCCGATATGGCGTATTTCTTCTTTGTAGATAAAATATTAAAAGGTGAGACGATCGATCTTTTTAATTTTGGGATGTGTGAAAGAGACTTTACTTATATAGACGATATTGTAGATGGGATTGAAGCCGCTTTAAAATTAAGCCCCGGCTCGAGGCTTTACAATCTGGGCAATCACCAGCCGGTTCCGCTGCTTAAGTTTGTCGAGACTCTCGAAACGCACTTGGGTAAAAAAGCTCAAGTCGAGCTTAAACCTTTGGCTCCGGGCGATGTCGTCAAAACCTTTGCGGACATTACTCAGAGCGAAAAAGATTTAGGTTTTAAACCCAAAATCGGAATCGACGAGGGGTTAAAAAAATTTGTAGAGTGGCATAAATCATACTTTCCAAATAATCATTAAAAATTTACGATCACTTCTTAAACTTTAATCCTAGCTCAGGTTAAAATGACTTTTCGACTTCTGGCACTCATTGCTCTTGTTCTTATCGGATCCGCCTGCACTAAAAGATCTCCCGAAGTTCCCAGATGGGTGTGGGAGAAAAAAATCGATGTAGAGGAGCTCACCCGTACGACCGTTCGCTACATGACAAGGATGCAAAGAGAGCGTAAACTGGAGCTTGAGGACTCGAGAGTTTACTACACCGACTGCGTCGGAAAAATCCGTCTCGTCATCAGCTCGCAAGAACTCTATGAAATCTGCGAAGCTAGAGTTTTGTTCACCGATTTTATTGAAGGCTATCTGCAAGCGCTTAATAACAACCCTTCTATCAGAGCCGATATGTGCTCCCAGCCTTTTGTCGCCGAAGATTTGGATGTGTACATCAATTTTGAAAGCTTTTTCGGTGAATATGTCGACCCCTTTTACGTAGGGTGGATTGAGTTGAACGACGGTCTTGTAAACTACTATATGTTTACCTTAAAGCAGTACCACTACGATCGTTGGCACTCAAGAACGGAGCCTTATTGGAAAGCGTTAGAAATCGCTCGCGCCCAAAAAGAGGCCGATACAATTTACCCTCCAAACGTAAGCACTGGAGAGAATCTCGATCAAGCCCAAGGATCGGATATCATGCTTAATAGCCAGCCAGGCTACACCTACCGTACACCTTACGTGCCGGCCGGCTCTCAGCCTTCTCTTCCCCCTGCCTTTGCAATCCCTCTGGGAGGCAATCAGCCTGCCGGGTATCGACCCCCTTTGCAAGGCAGTAAACCTCCACAAGGGCCGCCATCTCCTTTGCAGCCGAGCCAAAATCCTCAGGGGAGCTCGATCAGAGATGAGCTTAAAGAAAGAATGCAACAAGGCCAGCAGGCGACTCAGCCGTCACCTGCTCCTGCAGCCCCTTCTACACAGCCTATACCCCTTGGCATGTAACTTAACAGGAGGGATAATACCCTCCTAAATTGGTTCTATGACCGTTTTTCTAAGACACAATCTCATAGAGCTTGTATCGGCCTCAAAACAAGAAACGCCTGTCTCCTCGTTTGAGGGAAAACTCTATTCTTACACGAAGGGGGTCGGTTTTTTTTACAAAATAGCCTATCTCTTGATCGATAACTTTCTGGATATTGATAGCGAACAAGAAAATCTGGTTCAAGCTTTAAGGAAAACAGAAGAATGTTATCTTGAAACCACTCTCAAAGTTAAACACTATGCCAATAATTTTCCTCTGATTGCAAGATATCGAAATGGCGGACAAGACTCAGAATTTTGTACGCAATCGGTCACTTTAGCCTCTTTTCATCTCGCTGTAGCAAATCCTTCCATCAGGGCGGGTATTAACGAAATCTATCGAACGACACTAGGACACACGTTTCCCTGGAAAGATGAAAAAGAGGATAAAGTTGATTTTGTAAGAAGAGTCATCCAGTTTGAAGCTTTTACAAGAGAGCCTATGCCGTTTGAAGAAATACGCTCCTGTTTAAAAGAAGAGTATCCTTTAAACGCATATGAAAAAATTTTTACTGACTATCTGACTCGTATCTTTACCCACCCCATCCCTCTGGATACGGATGAAAGCATCCTTTATCGAAGAGAGAGGATTCAAAGGAAGTTTTGTAAAATCATGCGGGATCTAGGCAAGTATATGGAGAGTAAATCAACGCATACGACGCCTGCTTCCTTTTGGTGCCTTTACGGTTTTGAGATTTTAACCGATTATCTGCCTTATAAAAGACCGGATGTGTTTGTATTTAAAGAGGGGATATTTCATCCGGCTTCCAAGATCGTCTGGAATAAAAAAAGAGAGTGGATAGAAGTCGATCTGAAGGAAAGCGAAAATCTTTCGGTAATTCTCTTTCAAAATTTTTTTAAAGCCTCTTTTTACCTCACCTTAAGGCAATTTAAACCCATGATCCCTCTTCAGGAAGTCACCTCTGTCAATGAGAAGGAAGGTTATTGGCTCTTAAGAAAAGTGCGTTTAAAGCTGAGCCCTTTAAATCATGTCATGCAAGAGATTATCACCCTTTTTACCTGGTTAAAGGATCAAGCTTTGTTGCCGATAGACGCTTTTATGGACTGTATAGATAAGGAAAATTTCGGGTTTAGCGAACAGGGAGAGATGGTTCATCTGGTCCCTTACACCACGAAGCAATATCATCCCTACTACCTTCAGTGCTTTCTCTGGTCGATCACGAATAGTGTATTTGACTATCTCTTCATCTTCGATAAAGCTAAACTCGGTGATTCATTGATGGCAAAAGAGGTGGCAGAAGCTTTTCGTCTGAACATGGAAGGCAGATCTGTAAGAGAGATTGCACTGAAGACCAAAACGGTAGAAAAAGATTTTGAAAAGTTTTGGATAAAACCGTTTCAACCACTCGCCCACTGGGTGAAAATAAATCCTTCAGAGAAAACAAGGCTGATCCAGTTCTATAACGGTAAATTTAGAGGCTCTTATCTCTTTCCCGGTTTTTTAAAGCCCTTTTTTGAAAAACGATAATTTGCTGATCCCGGGACCTCAAAATTCACGTCATTTGATAAGCCTCTCATTAAAACGATTGCGCTCTTAGTCAAAGGGTTGTTATCCTTTTCGTTTCTATGCTGGCCTTAATCATCCCTTTTTTACTATTTCTTTCCCCTTTATCTGCCGATCTCATGCGGGATCTTGAGGTGGCAAGCTACTGGGATCAAGTGATGAATGAACGGGTTCCCACCTACTACAACCATTTGTTATACGGCGGCTATTTTAATATGCCCTCCGCTAGAATGGGTCCTGACGGAGAGGTGGGATTTGGCTATGCCTCTGTAGATCCCTACCGTCTTTATAGCGTTCGCTGCCAGCTTGCAGAAAGGCTTGAGTTTTCAGGCAATTACCGCGTTTTTAAAGGAGTGCAAGATCCGATTTTATCGCAGTACGGATTTGGCGATTTAAGTGATAAAGGGGCGAATCTCAAAATAGCTTTATTTAAACCCGAAGATAGCGAATACCGCCTTCCGGGAGTTGCTTTCGGGATGGAAGATTTTTTAGGGACCCGGAACTTTAAATCCAAATACCTGGTGATCACTCAAGTATCCAAAAAATATGACTTTGAATTATCGATTGGATATGGATTTGAGAGGATCCGCGGCTTTTTCGGGGGTTTTCTCTGGATCCCCTTTCGTAAATGGGAAAGCAGCTATCTAAAAGGATTGGCTCTAGCGACAGAGTATGACGCAACTCCCTATCGCAGTAAAACGGTTGAAAAACATCCTAAGGGCCGCGAGCAAAAATCGAAAATTAATCTAGGGGTCAAATACAGAGTCTGGGATAGCGTCGATCTGTCAGCAAGCTGGGTAAGAGGCTGTAAATTCGCATTTTCCGCAGCCGTTTACTACAATCTGGGACACACCAAGGGCCTCGTTCCAAAAATTGATGATGCTTTGCCCTATACAGCGCCTAAAAATGTGGAGCCTATCGGATGCCACCGAACGGAGAAAATGCTTGGGTTTGATCTCGCCTACCCTTTCCAGGAGCAGGGTTTTGAGCTTTTAGAAGTAGCCTTGAGTTATGACGAGTGCAACCAAAAAAGGCTCCACCTCAAAGTATTCAGCATGAGTTTTCGTACCGAGGATAGGGTTCGGGATCGCTTAAACCATTTGATGGCGTTCCTCATCCCCTCCGATATCCACAAAGTAATTGTGGTCATTCAATCGGAAGGTTTTCCTGTGCAGGAATACCACTACGATATGAATTTTGTGAGGATGTATGCCGCAAAAACTCTTTGCGAGTATGAGCTAGAAGTGCTTACTCCCATGAGGGAAGTCACTTTCTTTAATGCCTACTCAAAAAAAACATTCTTTGAAAAACCCCAATACCTTTACAACTTTTACGTAGAGCCTAAAACACACACCTATTTCGGAAGCTCCAAAGGAAAGTTTAAATACTCATTAGGAGTCCATGTGGGGGTGGACGGCTATTTCTGGAATGGCATTTATTATTCCGTTTTACTCGGCTACAATCTCTTGGGCGATATCAGCGACGTCAAAGATGTGGATAGATTAAATCCCTCCCAAATCATCAATGTTCGAAGCGATGTTGTGAACTACTATAAAAACGACGATGTCACATTGGATGAGTGCTACCTGCAAAAAAATTGGAATATGGGACGCGGCTGGTATTCAAAAGTGGCTTTCGGCTATTTTGAGGAAGAATATGCAGGATTGGCAGGAGAGGTTCTCTGGTACCCTGTAGAAGGTCCATTTTCTATCGGGGCGGAAGCTGCCATTTTCAGAAAAAGAAATTATAAGGGGCTCGGGTTCCAATCTAAAATCAGAAAACTTCACGGTTTTGTCCCGAGCTATCAAGATTTCTTTTTCAGCCAGGCCTTTGCAAATTTTTACTACCGCTGGGACTCGGCAAGACTTGATTTTAAAGTGAGTGTGGGTAAGTTTCTCGCTAACGATTTTGGCGTACGCTACGAAATAGCCAGATACTTCCCAAGCGGCCTTGAGATCTATTTGTGGTATACCCGCACCAATGGAAATGACCATATCAACGGCGAGACTTACTACGATAAAGGGGTCGGTTTCTCGATGCCGCTTGATATTTTCTATACCTATAGCTCGCGCGAAAGATGGGGCTATGGCATGTCGGCCTGGCTTCGCGACGTGGGCGTTAAAGCGGCAACCGGCATGGATCTCTACGATACGATCGCCCTTGAGAGGGATCGCTCTCAAACTTCTAGATGAAGCTCCGGATGCGCCTCTTTAAACCTCGTCACGATGACAGGATCGGAGGAGCCGACCTCTTTGAGATGAAGGCGCTGTAATTTCAAAGGAGAAGTAAACCCCTCAAATATCCGTGTATTCGATTTTTTGCTTCCGTTTCCATTGGAGGAGAGATCAAGTTCTATGATATTTTTAATTAAACCTACAAAATGACTTATCGCTCTTAAGGTAAATCTGTTCTTGGATAAAACAAGCGATCTAAGCGATCTATTTTCAGGTAAAAATCTAGAGATTTCATTCAGTCTATCATCGTTCAAGTTCATTCCGGAAATACTTATCTTTTTTAGGAGAGTGTTTTTAAAAAGAGTTGAAATGAACGACCGTCTTTCATGCTCACGTAAGAGCGCTACTTTGTCAAATCTAAAGGTGTTAAGACTTTGAGGAAGCGCACGAATAATTCGAAGCGGATTTCCTAACGTAAAATCGACATTCCTAAGAGAAAGATACTCAAGAGTTTTCGTGTGTTCTAAAAAGATGGCTAAACGATGCGATCCATTCTCATCGATTTCATTCTCATCGAGAATAAGTGTTACAAGATGCGTTAATGCCAAGAGTTTTCCAAGGTGCTCCGAAAGAAAAAAGCAATTCGTCAAAGAAAGATAGGTTAAGGGAAGATTCGTAAAACTAAAATGAATAAGGGTAAACCCCTTCAAAGTCAAAAACCTTAAATTTCTAGAAGGAATATCAAAATCATTCATCTCCTGATGAGTTTTAACGACTAATTGAGTCAAGTGAGAGGAATGATTAATAGCATCAAGAAGAGCCTTTCTTGCCTTGTAGTGCAAAAAACACTCTATAAAAAGGGTGTTTCCATTTCTTCTCATGTAAAGAGAAAAAGCTTTGTTTCCCTGTGGAAGCGGGGGCTTACTTACCTCTAAAACAAGAAAAGGATTGAGTTTAACAAAATCTTCTATCGTCTGTTGGCAAGTTAGGCCAACATTTTTAAGATTGAGCTTTTTAAGATGAATGGGAGACATCATCGCTTCGAAGAGCTTTCGATTTGATTTTTGAGAGCTTTCATTTTTGGACAGATTAAGTTCTTGAAGGACTGTATTATGTTTTAGAGACCTTAGAAAAATAGCCATTGCGATCATTGAAAATCGGTTTTCCGAAATATCCAGTCCAATTAAAGCGGGTGATGTGTTGATGAGCGCGCCTAAAGATTGAAGAGAGGAATCCTGAAGATCTAGATCTGCAAGCGTGAGACGAGTTATTTGGGTAAGTCTTGTGAGGCTACCTACAATATCATCAGAATCTTCCTTAAACCTGGATCCCGTTAAATTAAGATCTTTTAACCGAGTGAAGCATTTAACGATCTTAGCCATATTCTCCCCTTCTCTAAAATCGACATTCTGAAGAGAGAGGTTGGTTAAGGATGGAAGGCTTCTTAAAAGTTGATAAAGCCCCTGTTGTCCTCTTTCGGTTAATTTGTTCTCATCTAGAATAAGAGTCGTGATGGTTTTGACTCTGCATAATTTATGTAAATGCTCCGAAATAAACGCGCATCCTACAAGTGAAAGAAAGATGAGGGGAGAATCAGAAAAGTTGAAGTGGGTTAGGACAAACCCTTTTAACTCAAGCTGTCTTAGGTTCGGAAATACATGCGGTGAGTCAGCCATTTGGCTCACCGTAGAAACTTTTAATGAGAGAAGGCGGCTATTTTCATCCAGTTCTTTTAGGAGATAGGCTCTTGTTTCGGGGTGGGGGTAACAGGAAACTTCTAGTGAATCAGAAGAGCGTTTAGCAAAAAGAGCCAAGGCGCGTAAAGGAGCTGTCATGAAATTTAACTCAATGATTTGGAGCGAGATCTTAAAGGGTCATCAGGATTTTGATCAAAAATCACCATACCGGGATTCACTTTATCGACTTCAGCGAGCAAATTTCTTCCTGTTTCAGAGGTATTTCCCACCTGTTTTAAGTAGAGTCTTTTTAATCTCAATTTGATCGTTAAAGCTTGTATCAATGGGGTATTGTCTACATACCCTCCATTTACAGCAACTGAAAGATCGAGTGTTTGAAGGGTGCTATTTTGTTTGAGAGATTGTATGATTTCTACAATAGCTCTGATGGTAAAACCGTTACTGTTTAGATTCAAATAGAGAAGAGTCGTATTCTGAATCAGCTGCTCGGTAATCTCCGCTACCACAAGTCTTCCCATATTTAGACGGGACAGTCCTAACACTTGTAGAAAATTGTGGGAGAGAAGTTTGGAGCAGATAAATTTATACATCGAAGGATTGATTTTAGCGTTATCAAGATGAAGGACTTTTAACTCAGGTAAAGAAGCTACGACCTGCATCATATTCACTCTAAATAAATCACAGCCTCTTAAAGACAAAAACTTAAGTTCAGTCGCTTTCTTGAGATAATTGGCTAAATCGACTCCCCCCGCTTTGGTTAAAGTATTATCGTCCAGATTTAGATGCGATAAATGAAGGGTATTCAAATTCTGAATCAAACAGGTTAAACGAGGGCATTCATGAAGGGTTAGTTTCCACAGGTTTTTCATGTGGCTGAAGTGAAGAGAGCTTAGCTGTACATTTCTAAATGTGAGCATTTGAAGGGAGGTGAATGGAATTACAGGCTGTGAAACGGGAAGAGTATGAGAACATTCAACTTTCAAGCGTGTAAGTGAGGAGAGAGATTGCAATACGGAATGGAGATAAAAAGGATTATTCGAATCGATTTCCCACGTAGAAATAAGAGGCAGGGACTTCAAAATCGAGGGATGCCTTTCGGGATTGAAAAGAGTAACAGAAAGAGCTCCGATTTTTTGCTGCAAATCGGCGGGCACTCCGCTAAAACTTTTATAACCCGGAAAATTCGCTGAAATAACTCTAATACACAAGTTTTGAAGAGATGGAACTTGCATGCCTCAAAAATAATTCATCTTGAAGTTAATTACTATTCATAGAAAAAATGTTCGGGAAAAACTTTTGGATGGAATCCTATGCACTTCATTTTTACTCTTTTAGTACTTTTTTCTACCTTGACTGCCGAAATCATTCAAACGAATGAAATTTCGGATGTTTTGGGCTTTGCCAAACCCACAACCCTTATTATCTTTGACTTAGATAATACCGTGATGGAGCCTGTCCAAACGCTTGGGTCAGATCAGTGGTTCTCCCACCAAATAAAGTACTACGACTCTATCGGCCTCTCTAAACGAGATGCCTTCGATAAAGCGCTTAAAGAGTGGACAGCCATCCAAAACATTACCAAGGTAAAGCCGGTCCAACCTCATACTGCCTCCGTCATCGAACAGCTGCAAAATGAAGGCTATACAATCCTTGGCTTAACGGCACGTGGCCTCGGCCTCTCCCACCGCACCGTCGAACAGCTGAATACGATCTCGATCGACTTTTCACGCAACGCCCCCACCACCGAAGAAATCTTCTTCCACAATGGACAAGGGGTCATCTTCCGTTCGGGGATCCTCTTTTGTTCGGGCACCCATAAAGGAAAAGCGCTCTTCAAACTCCTCTCCCTGATCAACTACCACCCCTCTCAAGTCCTTTTTATCGACGATAAACTGCACTGCCTCCACGAAATGGAAGCCTCCTGCTCGGAACACAATATCCCGACCACCTGCCTCCGCTACGGCTACACCGACTCCACGGTTCAAAATTTCAACCGCGCCATCGCAGACGTCCAGTTTAAAGCCTTCGGCCGCATCCTCTCCGACGAAGAGGCTGCCCAAGCCATTGCTCACTAACCCCCTTATCTGGCATACTACCGTATGCCATCTTCGCCTAAATAGCTCAGTTGGTAGAGCAACGCATTCGTAACGCGTAGGTCGCAGGTTCGATTCCTGTTTTAGGCAATCTGAGAAAGGCAAGGGGGACCCTTGCCTTTTTGGGGGAATTTAGGTTTTCCGAAGGTCGACCAGGTCGCGCTCTTTGCCTTTAGAGTCGGGGTCGGCGGGAGTTGGGACTCCGTGAACGAGGGTGAGGTTCACTTTGTCTTGGTGTACCATAAGGTAGGTCAGGTTTTGCACAAAGGTGGCATGCTGATCGGGAGTCATTTTGATGCCGAGGGCGTTCAGTTTTTGGATTTTATCCTGAATGAGCCCGATAACCCCTTCTACAACAATGGTTCTTGCGATCAATTTGGCATACGCTTCCTGGCGTGCTAAGAGGGCAGGCGCCATTTCTCTATCGAATCCGATACTTTCGAGACGGAAAAATTGAATATGGATCCCCGCGTTTCTTACAAGCGCTTGAAGTTCCTCTTTCATTTTTTCTGCGATCTTATCCACATTGCGGTGTAGACAGATAGCAGCAGAGTCATCCGCATCATAGGGATAGCGAGTGCAAACACTATTAAGGGCGGACATGGCTTGCGCATGCATGAAATCCCTAATATCTGTAAAAGCACTTTGAGTGACGAGCGAATTGGTAATCCGGTAGTCGAGCTGAGCACTCACAAGGATGGGATTTCCCTTTGAATCATTCGAGATCATCGATTTGATGGTAACTTGGCGAAGCCGCAAGTCTTCATCGACAATTTCAGTACAAGCCGGATTGATGCAGTGGGGGCCCGGTCTTCTTAAAATTTGATGGGGAATGCCGCAGCGGTACACGACGGAGTCGTGCATCAATTTTACTTTTCGAACCATGCAAAAGGCATAGATAGGAAAAAAGAGGCAGCAAGCCAGATTGGAAATACAGGCAACCGAAGTAGGAATTTCCCTCTCTTCATCGACCCGTTCAGTTTCAAGGAAATTATCAAAAGGATCGACGCCATGATCATGAGGCACGTAGGCTCCTTGGCCCATGCCACGTAGTAGGGGAACTGCCATTATCAACTCTCTTCGTTAGTGGTTTTGACTCTGATAGGGTCTTCTTCGGAGGGGATTAAATAGGCGGGTATTTCTGACCCTTGTACCAACTTTAATTCCATTCCAGGTTTGCAATTTATAAGGGTGAGACGCATGGCTAACTCCACTTTTTGATCGTGAGTAAGCATTCTGCCTTGTTTTTCAATAGATTGAATGGTTTTTTCAACCACTCCCATGGAGGCATCCAATAGGGCTCCACGTGCAAGAATAAAGGCTTGAGCTCGCTGTCTTTCTAAGAAGAAGTGCTTGAAAGCTTCATCATATTGAATCTGCCTGATTTGAAAATAGTTGATCCGCACTCCGACTACCTTCACGAACTCCTGCAAAAGCTTCTTTAGCTTTTCTTCAATCGCTGGGTCATTTACTCGAAGAATACCTCTTTTCTTTTCTTCACTGTCGTAGGGAAATTGTGAGGCCACTTGGATCATTGCCGATTTGGCTTGTTCTTGCAAAAAATGAGTGTAATCACAGTGAGTGCATGTGTAAGTGGCTGCAATCGCATCGACCACCTGATAGCCGTAGGTGATATCTACCTTAAGGGGAAAACCTTGCGAGTCGTTGACTTTCAGGTTATCCATTGTTTTATAATAACCTTGAACGTCAACCCATTTCAAAGTGGCGTTGTAGTACATATAGAGACCGGGTCTACGTACTATTTCTGAAGGAATTCCGTAACGAAGAACAATCACATCCCATCCGGGAATGAGGTTAAAGCGTTGTTCCTCCCCCTCTCCGCAACATAAAAGACAACAGGAGAGTTCAGAAATCCGATGGATAATATTTTGAGCAAGGATTTCATTCTCGCGGGCCAGCGTTCGATTAATTCGATCCTGAATCAATCCACCGATCATTTAATCCTCCTTTGATAGGCCGCTTTTCGATTATAAAACTAAATTAGAAGGTGTCAATGCCTTTTATGGTTTCTTCTATCATCTGATTTTTTTTGTATGACATTGCTTCCAAGCTGTATCATCTAGCAATAAATGGGGGAAAAATTGGAAGCGTTGGAAAAGACTTTTACGATTAGAGAAGCCCTTGAGGGGGAGGAAAACATTTTATATGACCTGATCAGGGAGCTTGCACTCTATGAAAGAAAAGATCTCTCAAAATTGTTGTTAAGAGAGGAAAACTTAGTTAAGTTTCGCGATTTGTACAAAGTGGAGTTTGCAGAGTGCGAAGGTCAGATCGTAGGCTATGCTCTTTATTTCATCACCTTTTCCTCTAACCAGGGACTGCCGATTCTGTATCTGGATGATCTTTATGTGAAAGATCCCTTTAGAAGAAGAGGGATTGGAACGGCTCTTATAAAAAAGCTTTCGCAGATTGCCCTTAAAAAAGGGTGTTTTAGAATGGACTGGATGGTTTTTTCCTGGAACAAAGAGTCTATCGAATTTTATAAAAGAATTGGCGCTACGTTCATCCACGACAGTCAGCCTGTACAGTTAGTTAAAGAGGCTATGAGAAGATTATGAAACATAAAACAGCGAGCGCTCATCATTATGACGATGAGGCCGATACTTACGATTCGTTTAACGAAAAAAAATCAGCCTTGATGAATCAGCTCTTAGAAAAGGAGCTAAAGGCTTTAAAGGTTAAAACGGTCCTTGATATGACATGCGGTACCGGCTCGCAAGTATTTTGGCTGAAGAAAAAGGGTTTTAAAGTGGTAGGCTCAGATATCAATGAGAAAATGCTCACTTATGCGAGAGCTAAAGGGCAGGCCGATTTTATTAAAGGCGATATGCGTAAAGTCAAGGTGGGCCCATTTGATGCCGTTATCACTATTTTTAACGCGATCGGGCATCTCACTCAAAAAGACTTTGAGAAAGCCCTTCTGAACGTGAAGGGCAATCTCCATCCGGGGGGTTATTATATCTTTGATATTTTTAACCTCGATTATCTTTTAAAAGACGATCATATCACGCAACTTACGATCGATTGGTTAAACCCCGAGGGCGAACGGGTGATCCAATATAGTACGGTTAGCCAAGAGGGTATTCTTGCTTCATATACAACCTCTTTCTCTAAAGGGCGAAGCCGGCCTTGTACAAGCCTCCAAACTCTCCAAATTTATTCGGCGGCTCAACTAAAGAAGATTCTCTCTCAAAAAGGGTTTAAAATCGTAAAGCAAATGAGCATAGAGGGCTCTAAATTCAGCAAAGCGAGTTCGGAGAGAATTTTAATTATCGCAAAGAGTCTCCTTTAACGAGGAAAATGTTCTATATGACAATCGCCGTTTCTTCCGTAATAAACGACTTTTTTCCCCTGGATAAAAACGATATAGAAAGCTGAGCCTGCTTGCATGATGTCTGTCAAGAATTGTTGGTATTTAATTTCTCCCGATTGGATTTTGCGAATGGCTTGAACCACTCGAGGCTGATCCAGGGCAGGAGGAATGCTTGAAGGATGATGGATGGAAATGGGCAGGTTATATGTTTCTGCACCTAAGAAAAAGGTTTTAGTAGACGATAGAAGGTTTGCGATATACCCTTCAAAGCCTGCTTCATTTAGTTTTTGCACAACCTCAGGAAAGGTGATTTTTTCTTCGGCTGAAAGTTTAGCGCATTCTTCTGCAATATTTTTTTTCATCATTATTGGATAGGTATGTTTTTAAGGTGGTTTTGGAGAGCTATTTCTTGTAAAAGAGCGAGTATTTTTTTTCAGATTCTTTGAGAAAACCAAAAAATAGCTCGTCGTCCATACCGGCGGCATATTGTTAGTTTTCATGGAAATAGTTGTCAAGGAATAAGGGTTCTTTTACAGATAGGACATGTTTGTAAAAATAATTTCTATGCTTTGGATAATCTCCTCTTTATTTGCAGGCGAGGAATTAGAGGATAGCCATCAACCCCTCGTAGTAAGTCTGGGGTGTCACTGTGCCCCGGCTGCCTACATGAGCTATTTTGAGGTGAGACAAGCCGCTTTCCCATTCGACTGGATGTTCACTAATGACTCGAAAGGTTTTTGCCAGGTTCTTTTAAATGATTTTGAAGGCTTTTTAGAGGAAAAAAATCTAGAAGTTCATCCCTTCTTGCCTTTCGTCGTCGTAAATACACTTTATCATATTGAGTTTAGACACGATTTTCCGACGATCGGACCTCATCAAGAGGGATCTGTTCTCTATACAAATTGGCGAAATTATATTCCCTCAATTAAGGAAAAATATCTAATACGAATAGAAAGGTTTAGAAGCCTTCGAAAATACAGGGGAAAAGTTTATTTTATCCGGATGGCCTATAACTCCTCTAAGCCTTACGAGTGGCCGAAGAAAATTACTAAAAATGAAGCTATTGATTTACATGCAGTACTAACCCACTATTTTCCTCATACAGATTTTAAACTCATTGTAGTGAATTACTTAGATGAAATTACCGAACAAGAGATTATTCCTTGGGAGATTCCAGGAGTTGAAAATAGGGTTATTTCTGAATATAAGAGGGGTTTTGAGGAAATTTTTCGTAGACTAGATGTATTGCCTAAATCCTTTGGGGAATAAAAAGTCCTAGTTTTAAAAAAACTGGAGGGTGATAACAAGGCTATGAAGGTTGGCCAAAAGAAGTGGACCGAAAATACCGGATGGACAGATCTTGTTAAGGGGCCCGATTCAAAAGCCCACCTTATTTTGATTTTTGGCGAGCGATCGATTTTAGCTAAAGATTCTTATCTTCAAGAGCTTAAAAAGCTTTATCCAGGGGCGTCTCTCGTAATCCTCTCAACTGCCGGAAATATTCAGGGGGTTCATTTAGACGATCGGTCGATGATTGCAACCCTCCTTCAGTTTGAAAAAGACTCTCGAGTTGAAGTTAAAAATACTCATATTGAAAATGTGGACAAGAGTCTCTCTGCCGGCGCGTATCTCGGTAAAGCGCTTAAGAAAGAGGGGCTTAAGCATGTTTTGTTGTTTTCAGACGGCCATCTTGTTAACGGCTCGGATTTACTGAAGGGAATGCTTGCAGAACTGCCTCTGCATGTGGCTATAACGGGAGGTTTGGCAGGCGATGGGACCCATTTTCAGGAAACGGTTGTAGGATATAATGAGACCCCAAAACCCGGCAATATCGTAGCGATAGGTTTTTATGGAGAGCATTTAAAGTTTGGCTATGGATCAGAAGGGGGATGGGATGCTTTTGGCACCGATCGAAAAATCACTAAAGCTTACAAAAACCGCTTATATGAGTTAGACGGTAAGCTCGCTTTAGAAATCTATAAAAATTACTTGGGAGAGCATACTAAAGATCTTCCCGGATCGGCCCTCTTATTCCCTTTAGCTGTCAAGCAAGACAAAGAGTCTTCGTCCGTCGTGCGCACAATCTTAAGTATAGATCCTGTTGATAATGCCATGGTTTTTGCGGGCAATATCCCTGAAGGAGGCTATGCTCAATTGATGAAAGCGAATCTGCCCCGATTAGTGGCCGGTGCGAAACGGGCGGCATATGAAGGAGCCGAGATGCTGGATGGATCGCCGGTAGATTTGGCTCTATTAATCAGCTGTGTAGGACGAAGAATTGTTCTTGATGATCGGGTCGAAGAGGAGCTAAATGCGGTCAAGGATGTGATGAATGAGGGGATTTTAGCCGGATTTTACTCCTATGGTGAAATTGCTCCAAATAGGGGTAAAACGAAATCCCCGGAACTTCACAATCAAACCATGACGATCACAACCCTTCGCGAAGAGTAAAAACCCTTTTTTAGTTTTCAGCAGAAATGATTTAAGACTTTTTAGCGTAATCGATGAATAGGTTGATGCAAATACGAACTTTAGTTTCATCTCCTGCCGATAAACCTAAAGCCTTTATATTCTGATCCATAAAAGTTACATTGAATTTTTTGGCGCGTCTAGATGTTTCGGGGGAGCCGGCATTCATGCAACGTTGCAGCAAAGGAGCTATTTTCCCCTGTAAATGCTCAATCTCAAATTTCCTCAAGGTAGGAACAAACTCGGGGTAAAGGGGGGATGGGTCTATAGTCATAAATACCTTTAAATATGAAGTTATTATAACGATTAGAATTAATTATTGGAACTGCTATAGGAGATGAAGCGAGGTAAACATGTACATACTATTTGTTCTTTTAGCGGTAAGTGCGATTGTAAACGTCGAAGCTTGTACAAGAGCGCTCTACACCGGGAAAGATGAGTTGGTTATTGTAGGAAGATCTCTGGATTGGGCAGAGGATATGCATTCCAATCTCTATGTCTTTCCTAGAGGGATGAAAAAAAATAGCGCAGGGGGAGATCGATCGTTTGATTGGACCTCCAAGTATGGAAGTTTAATCGTCTCAGGCTATCAGGCAGGCTCTTTGGATGGAATCAATGAAAAGGGATTGGCTGCGAATTTACTTTATCTTGTGGAATCCGATTATGGAAACGATTCAGGTAAACCCATCATGTCCACCACTATATGGGCTCAGTATGCGCTCGATAATTTTGAAACAGTTAGCGCGGCCGTTGAAGCCTTTAAAAAAGAGGCCTTTGTTTTAAGAGCGCCTGTTTTACCGAATGGGTCTAAAGCTCAAGGGCATTTAGCTTTATCGGATAAAAGCGGAGATTCGGCTATATTTGAATATGTAGAGGGCAAACTCGTTATTCATCATGGTAAACAATATGTCGTGATGACAAACTCTCCTACCTATGATCAACAGCTCGCTTTAAATACTTATTGGGAAGCGATCGGAGGCCTTACTTTTCTTCCCGGAACCAATAGAGCAGCCGATCGGTTTGCAAGGGCTTCTTTCTTTATTGCAAATATTCCGAAAGATACCGACTCAAGAATTATTACAGCGGTTCCTGATCAGTCTTATCACTATCAAGCTTTAGCGAGTGTTTTAAGTGTGATTCGATCCGTGAGCGTTCCTCTTGGCACATTTACCCCAAGCCAGCCAAACATTGCCTCCACTTTGTGGAGAATTGCTGCCGATCAGAAGAATCTCATCTATTTTTACGACTCGGCAACCTCTCCTAATACATTTTGGGTTAATTTGAACGATTTGGATTTCAACGAAGGATCGCCCGTAAGAAAACTCGAATTGGCGGGGGGAAAAGTGTATTCGGGAAACACAGCGAAACTATTTACACCCTCGGAGCCGTTTCAGTTTTTACCTTTCAAAAGCCTTTAAAAGAGACACGGTCTCTTGAATAAACGGAAGATCCTCTTCCGTTTCGATCTCGACCCTCAGTCCTCGAGGGTTTGAGATCAGCAAATTATCTATCCAAGTAGCGCTCATCGTGGTATCGATATGGGTAGGATAGGGTATCCACAAAATAACAAACGGATTTGAGATTTCCTTTTCTCTTGCCACTTTGTCAAGATCATTTAGAAAATAATCGGGAGAGCGATTCATATCACCCATCAGAAGGGCTGTGGCCTCCCTGTCCAGCCGATTTAAAACGGCCGTCACAAATTCTTTACGGGCAGGGGGAGAATTCACCGGTCCACCCGGAACATGAGACTGAAAAAACTGATATTTTTCCAGACTCTCTTTATCGATAAGCGTTAAGCAAAGAATTGTTTTTTTTGAGATGTTATAGGGTATGGCTTCCAAGGCAAGAAGATCGAAGACATTTGAGTTGTAGATGAAAATATCTTCATTGAACTCTTCTTGGGATAGCTTAAAAGGTTCAGGCAGATGCTCTTTAAGGAAGTTAAAAACGGGTAGGCTGACCTCTTCCAAAGCAAGTAAGGTGTGATCGGAGTTTAGAAGGGTGAATAGGTGGTTTATCACTAATTGGTCACGGGCCGTAAGAGAGGTCCCGTCAATAAAATAATCGAGCTCAGTAATGAGGCTCTCATTCAATCCTTGCCCATTTTCATAAATATGGAAAAGATAGTTGGTCTCTAAAATATTCCACGATACGATTTTATGCTTTTCGATTTTAACTCCCACAGGAAGATGATCAGAGGGAAATCTCCATTGGGGGCCGAGCGCTCCTACCGGGTAGTTAACGGTCGAGGTAATTTCATTGGAATGAAGAATTAAAAAAATATTTAATAAGAAAATTAAAGTTTTTTTCATCATTGATATTATACTCTACTCGCAATATACTTTCTATTTAATTTTATAATTGAGCGGGTTCTTATGCCATCTGTACAGGTAACTCCATTCGATCGGTTCGAGCAAAGCGTAAGCCGATTTATCAACGCAAGAAAGGTCTACCCCATCCCAAGCATGGTATCTATTGGCGAGACAGACCGTTCGTGGTACGGAAGAGCCAAGGTGACGATTAAGGAATGGGATCAGCGTCTTGAAGAGTGGATGCCTAATTTCATGTGGCAAAATCGGTATGATCACTTCGAGAGGAGCGTGCACGCTAAGCTTGAGGGATTAAAGCGTCTCAATCGATTAATCGACCTTCCTTCCGATGGTCCTGTCGTAAAACAGCTCCTTTTATTCTTAGTTCGCCTTCCATTAAAAGTCGCGAGAAACATCATAGCCCTTCTTTTTGATCTCCTTGAAAATATCGTAAAATCATCGGTTCATCCTTTGAAGGCGGGTTTAAGGCTAGCAGATTTTATGGTAGATCTTGTCAAAGCTCTGACGAAGCCGGAATCTTTAAGTAAAATGGGGGCCGGAATATTGGGTGCAAGTGCAGGGCATATGCTGCTCGGAAATCCTGTAAGCTCGATCGGCCTTTTTATCGGGGCGGCATTGCTTTTAGCAGGCTACGGGTGGACTTTTGTCGAAGACTTTAAAAATCAAGTGCCGCTCGAAATGAGGCTTGGCCGTCTGGGATCTATCATCGAGTCATTTTGTACCGGACTTGCCTTAGGGCTTATTGCTGGGTCTATTCAGAAGGCATTGAGACCGCAAGGTTATAAATTTACGAATCTCGAAGACGCAAAAGAATTTGCCGATAGATTTATCAAAGATAATCATCTTCCAAACTATACCTCTCTTTCATTAGAAAACGGAAAAGTCATCCTAAGCTGGAGCGGACAAGAAGTTTTATCCGAACTTGCGAAGGCCGAAGAGAGCATTGTAACTTTTGACCTCTTTAACCCGGTAAGAGACGGCCTTTTTGATATGCCGCTCGAGTGCCAAGTCATTTTTAGTCCAGGCTCTTCTGTTCCGCAACATATTCTAAAAATTGCGGGGATTGAAGAGGGTTTTAACATGCAAGGCAATCTCCCAGCCTTTGCAGGCTATCCTATGTCCCCTTTAAATCCGGCTCCCATTACAGCTTCTGTCGCCGTGTCTGGTTTACAGCCTTTTTTTAAGAAATAGACTTTTTTCGGTCCCTCCTTTTTTAGGAGGGATAAAGTATCATAGCCGGGGAATGATCAGATTTTAGCCAATTAGTTTGTAAAAAAAGCTTTTTCATGAAGTTATATTGAGTTACAAGTATTATTGAATTTTAAAATGATAGCCTATCTACGCAACTACATTCCTCACAGCTACAAAACACTTAGAGAAGGGTATTCCTTCCGCTATTTCGTTGATGATTTGTTTGCAGGGATAAGTATAGGAGTGATTTCAGTTCCCTTAGCGCTTGCGTTTGCCATCGGATCGGGAGTTGATCCAGAGCAAGGCCTTTATACGGCGATTGTGGCCGGTTTTTTGATATCCCTTTTGGGAGGAAGCCGAGTTCAAATTGGAGGGCCAACCGGAGCCTATGTAGTCGTTGTCTTTGGAATTGTTCAAAAATACGGCTATGAAGGACTGCAGCTTGCCACCTTTATTGCAGCTATTCTATTGATTCTAATGGCGCTCTTTAAATTCGGCGTGCTTCTCAAGTTTATTCCCTTTCCTGTTACGACGGGCTTTACGACGGGAATTGCCGTTTCTATTTTTGTGTCGCAAATTAAGGATTTTTTAGGGTTAAACGTTGAAAATATCCCTCCCCATTTTATTGAAAAATGTAAAGTGTTGTGTCAGTATATCCACACATGGAATATTGCGGCGTTTTTAGTCGCCCTTTTTTCGCTGATTTTTATTTTCTTGATTCGTAGATATTTTCCAAAGCTTCCGGCAGTCATCTTTTCCATGGTTTTAGCGACCCTTGCGGTTAAATGGTTGGAGCTTCCGGTTGAGACGATTACCTCCCGTTTTGGCGCTCTTTCTAATGAGCTTCCCTCCCCCTCTTTACCGACTTTTTCTTATGAAAATATTCGCATGGTTTTTCCGGATGCGATCACCATTGCTCTTCTTGGAGCCATAGAGTCGCTTTTATCTGCGGTTGTAGCCGACGGCCTTACTGGTCACAGGCATCGGTCTAACGCAGAGTTGCTTGGACAGGGTATTGCGAATATCGGATCGGTCGTTTTTAGCGGCATTCCGGCAACCGGCGCTATCGCGAGAACGGCTGCCAATATTCAGCTAGGTGCCAAAAGCCCTCTTTCGGGGATGATTCATGCGATCACGGTCCTTCTCATCATGGTGTATCTCTCTTTTTATGTGGGTATGATGCCCCTTGCCGCTTTATCCGCGGTTCTTATGTTTGTTGCCTGGAATATGAGTGAAATCAATCATTTCTATGACATTTTGAAGGGGAATAAAGCCGATGCAATCATTATGCTCTCAACCTTTCTCTTAACCGTTCTCATCGACGTGGCTGTTGCAGTTGAAATAGGAGTTTTACTCGCCGCATTCCTTTTCTTAAAACAGATGACCGACAAAACGACTGTGCAAGCGGCCCAATTTGTTGTGCGTCAAAACGAAAACGAAGAGCCCGAAAAAGATGATAATGTATCTTTGGAAGTGCCCTCTGATACGGTGGTGTTTGAGATTTCAGGCCCCTTTTTCTACAGCGTATCGGATCTTCTGGATGAGGTTTTACAAACCTATAATCCCCATCCAAGGGTTTTTATTCTTCGGCTGCATAAAACCCCTCTCATTGATACGACCGGACTTAAAGCGTTGAAGGAATTCATAAAAAAATGCGAGGCAAGAAATATTCGCTTTATTATTTCTGACGTCAATCAAGATCAGAGTGCTTTTTTAACCTATCATAATATCCCGGCTACACTGCTTTACCGATCTATCGCGCATGCCCTTAAAGCCGATCTAAGCTCTTAAATTGCGTTCGGAATGATCTTGCTTCGAGGGGCACCTATGCAGATGGTTTGAAGGCTTTTCCCTCACTGACTCCTTCTTTATCCCTTCGATTTGGTTTCGAGAGTATCGAGCTCTTTGTTACGACTCTCGGCGGCGTGGTAAGAATGTAAGGTATCGGAATAGAGGCCGAGCTTCTTTTCGCGCTCAATTGTCTGATCGATATAAACCTGGATAGCGATCTTCTGCGCCTCTTCGACAACTCCAAGATTCAGAAAAAGCGCCACGATGGAAGCTGCTGCAAAACCAAAGAAGTGGGGCGTAGGTAGAAGGATGTAAGAGAGAAGGAGGGCTATAAAGGTAAGGCCGATAAAAAAAATAGTCAGAGGATAGAAACGATCGATGGTGAGAGTTTGCGATTTGGCCAAAGAGAGAGCAAGAGGTGCAAACGAGGATTGAAAAAGAAGCGGCAAGAGCGCGATCAATCCGTACCAATCCTCCTGAACAGCGAGAAAGGTGGAAAGAGCGATCAAGAGGGGTGTCAGGATCGCTTGATGAACGATGGGTTTTTCTTCTAAAAGTTGTTTAAACATGATTCGTCTTTAGATTTGAGAAATCAATATAGCCAAGTTCTATATCAACTCCAACTAATTTAACATTAACATGATCGCCCACATCTAATTTTCTAAAATTTTCAACTACTTTGCCTTCGACAGGAGGATCAAAAATTCTCACCCATGTTCCTTTGGAAGAGACTCCCGTAATAATTCCCTTGAAAGTGTCGCCGATACGATTATGGAGTAAGCACGCAGCTGCCGATTTGGTAAGGTGCCTCTCCACTCGTTTGGCTTGATCCTCTTGGTGTGTGCACTGATCGGCAAGCGTTTTAAGCTCAGGAACGGTATAGGGCGAGGGTTCATTATTCAAAAGAGCTTTTACTTGTCTTTGAGTAATAATATCGGGGTAACGGCGGTTAGGCGCGGTGGAATGGGTATAGTTGAGAATGGCAAGGCCAAAGTGGCCTAAAGGCGAGTCGTCAGGCATTTCAACGATGTATTCTCCCGATCCGAGAAGCTTAATCACGGTAAGGGAGAGATCCGGGAAAGTGACCGGATCTTCTTTTTGACGAAATCTTAAAAACTCATCGAGCGCTTTCGCATCGGGCTGAGGAGGAAGTTTATACTTTAGCTCTTGCGCTACAACAACAATTCTATCCCATCTTTCAGGGACTTTAACCACACGGCGAAGGCTTGGCACTTTGCCGTTTTTTAAAAAGGTTGCAATTGTTGAGTTCGTAGAGATCATGAAGTTTTCAATCAATTCATGCGCACGATTTTTGATGACAGGGATTAAAGCGAGAACTTCATCATCTTTGACCACTGGCTTGCTTTCGGGAGTGACGAGGGTCAAGGCCCCTAAATTTTCCCGTTTCTTTTTTATCTTTTGCGCCCATTTATCTTGGAGCCTAAGGGTGCTTTCAAGAAACTTGGGCTCGAAAGGAGCCTCGTTTGCAAGCATGGGACCTATCTTACTATAGGTCAGTTTGGCATAGTTGTAGACATAGGCATGGAAAATTTCGTATTTTTCAACATCGGCCTCCTCATCTAAAGTCATTTTTACCACAACCGAAAGCCTTTTTTGCTCTGGATTGAGAGAGGTTATGTCATAGCAGAGCTCTTTTGGAATGAGTGTAAAGATGATATCGGGAGTGTAGACAGAAGTTGTATTAATTTGAGCGTGCCGATCAATGGGAGAATTTTTTTTCACAAGATCGGTTACATCTGCGATGGCCACATAGATAGTATTACCTTCCGCAAAGGTAAGCTGGTCTAAGTCTTTGGAATCGTCATTATCGATCGAGCAAAAAGGAAGGTGAGTGAGATCTAAGGCGGGGGTATTAGAGGGTTTAAGCCTTTTTACCTCTTCATCAACTTCTGGAGGAAAAATCGGGCTTAAACCCTTTTCAAACATAACTCGGCGGGCGATTTCAGCTAGGTTGCATCTCATGCAGCCTAGCTTACTAAAATCTTCAAGTTTTTGGGAGGGAAATATTTCTTGCTGCTAAAGCCAAGATAATCCAGGTCCATCCATAGACGATTAAGTCAATCCCCACAAAGAGGCCGATTACCCAAAGGCTTGCTTCCGGCCAATCCTGCAGAATTAAAAATCCGAGGAGGGTTGAAATAATACCACTGAAGAAAATCCATCCCCACTGTTCGAAGCGAACAAATAAACTCGTGATGATTTTGAAAATACCCCCCACTAAAAACAGGGAGCCGATAATTAAAGTCAAAGCGGAGGCTGCCTGAATGGGTTTGTGGAGAAAAATATAGCCTGTTACAGCATATAGAAGGCCTAGAAGAAGCGAGATGAAAAAGCCGCTCCAATCCTTTGCCCATAAGCTATAGATGATCGTTGCGATCCCCGAAATTAAGAGAAGCGCTCCGATGAAAAAAATGGAAACCAAGGTGGTTGTATAAGACAAAGCTACAGCGGTTGTTCCTAGAATAACTAGCAAAATACCGAGTACTAAAAACCATGCCCAATTTCTTCTGAGCTTATCCACTGCAGAAAATAGGGGTGTGGGGTGAGAAGTCATTTTATATCTCCTTTTTACCCCTGATATAATAAATGATTCACTAAAGCAAGAACTTTAATTAGTTTAAAAACAATAAGTAATTAAAACTCTTCTTCTTCCTCGTCCTCTTCGCCATCTAAGGAGGAGGGGAGGAAGCCCCCTGCTTGCATCGTCCACATCATCGAATAATGGCCGCCTGCTTGAATCAGCTCGTCATGCGTCCCCTCTTCAATAATGTTGCCTTGGTCAAATACCAATATTCTATCCATGCCGGATAGAGTGGAGAGTCTGTGGGCAATCACAATGCTCGTTTTGCCTTGCATAAGCTCGGTTAAAGATTCTTGAATGCATTTTTCGGTGACAGAGTCAAGGGCCGATGTCGCTTCATCTAAAATTAAGATAGGAGCGTTTTTCAAAATCGCCCTTGCAATCGCAATCCTTTGCTTCTGTCCGCCTGACAGTTTGACCCCTCTTTCGCCGACCAATGACTTATATTTTTCGGGCATTTTCATGATAAACTCATCCGCGTGAGCTTGTTGCGACGCATGCAGAACTTCATCCGGGGATGCATTGGGATTGCCGTAGTGAATATTTTCCCAGATCGTGCGGTGGAAAAGGGAGGGATCTTGAGGAATCAAAGCGATATTATCTCTTAAGGAGTCGAGTTTGATATGGGAGATATCTTGGCCATCAATTTTGATTTTTCCGCTTTGAACATCATAGTAGCGTAGAATGAGGTGAACAAATGTTGTTTTTCCTGAGCCTGAAAAACCGACCAGCCCTACTTTTTCCCCCGCTTTAATTGTAAGTGTCTTATCTTTAAAGATGGAGGATTGAGGGCTGTATTTAAAGGAGACGTTTTCAAAGGTGATCTCCCCTTTTGTGACTTTCAAGGGGGCGGCGTTAGGTTTATCGACGATATCATGGGGATGATTGATAAGGCTAAGCGCTTGTCTGCAAGTTCCGACCTCTTTAAAAAAGAGAGGTATTTCAAGGCCGGCAAACCAGGCCATCATCATCACGTTCCAGGAGGAGTTAAAAATGAAGACCACTTCTCCCGCTGTTATATAACCTTGACCCCAGCTGTAGATCATATACCAGTTCAAGAGAAGTCCAGGGCCGATTAAGCTTGCCAAGCCCAGGTAGATTTTCATCTTTTCGATGATCCACAAAGACTCTACATTCTTTTTCTGCTCTTCAGCCTGATACTTTTTTAAGTAATCTAGCTCGAAGCGTTTACGGGAAAAAAGGCGGGTATTGATGTGGTTCGTTAAACTGTCTACAATTTTTCCGACCAAAAGACTTCTTGATTCAGAATGGATATGAGAAAAGCGGTCGCATTTTCGTGCAAAAAATAGGCAGATGCTGACGTGAACAATGATCCAGGCGCCTAAAATAATTCCAAACAAAGGCTGAACAAAAATAAATAGGAGGGTCGAGCTGATTAGACCTATGATGACAGGAATAAAAAGTTGTACGGTTTGTTGAACGATACGGGTCACTCCCAAGGTCATATCGGAAATTTTGTTGGCAATACTTCCTGAAAAGTTAGATGCAAAATAACTATAGGAGTGATCTTGAACATAATCGAATAGGCTCATTCGAATATCGGCTTCCAGTTTAGGAAAAGCGATCGCCTGAATAAATCCTGCAAGCCGATAGAAAATTTCAATGGTTATCCAGAGGGCAAGTCCAAGTCCTATAGGGAGAGCGAGATAAGCCCAGACATCCCCTCCCGGATAGTTTGTTATTTTATCTATAAACATTCCAAAAACAATCGGCCAAAGCACATGATCGATCGTCCACGCCAGGCAAAAAAACTGGATGATAAAAAACAGCCCTTTTTGCTTTTTAATGAAATGCCAAATAAATCGGGGAAGCGAGTTGGAATAGGTTTGTAAATTATTGCCCGAGTGCTTGATCGAAGAGGCTTTATCTAAACTCATAAAAATAATTGCACTATCTTTTTTACAGGCGCTGCAACTTTACTTTCCAAGCTGAATGACTTTTTTAGCTCAAATCGCCCGGACGAGCAGACAAGCCCATAGGCATAATAATTTTTTAATATATCAAAACAACCCCTTGACTTCAACTCAATTTAATTTAATAATCATGTTCTTTATTGAAAAATAAATGCTTAAAATCTTATTAAGTTTAGTTTTATTTAGTTCTTTTTATTTAGAAGCTGCGTTTCCCGTAACGCATGTTTATATTACACGTATATTTTTTAAATATTATCCAAAATACACACCCGAAGAGCAGCAAGCTTTTATTGTGGGTACTTTGTTTCCCGATATTAGGCATCTTGCCGATTCGGACCGTTCCGAAACCCATTTTGACCCCATGCCTCTTAGTGAAGTTTTAAAAGAAGAAAATCCGTTTATAGCCGGGATGAAATTTCACTCTTATGTTGATATTGAGAGAGACAAGTTGGTGGAGGAGATGCAGATCTACGAGGAGTTAAAGAAATACGTGCCTCCCTCTCAGAATCATACCTTTTTAAAGTTAGTCGAAGATGAAATCGTAGCTAACGAAGGCTCTTACGGAGACGTTTCGGTTACTATGGCAACGATTTATCCTGAGGAAATCAGGTGGGGATTTAAAGAGAAAACTTTAAAAAAATGGCATCAAGCGGTCTCTTTTCTATTTATGACCTCCCCCTCCCAAGCATTATCGCTCGCTAGCTTATCTGGAAAAGGCTTCATGGACCTCTCTTATGAAGACATTCAAAACTGGAACAAGCTTTTAAAGCCCGCCTCAAAAGATGAAGTTTTAGTAGAATGGATTCATCGTATGGGAGAGCATTTTGAAGAGCTCATGAAGCCGGATGGCACTGCTTTATCTGATTTGTAAGGGTAGCCCCTTTAGACATTTCTCGATATAAACTAAAAGAGATCGCTCCAAAAATTATCATCGCCAATGCCGATAGATAAAAAAAGGCAGATAGAAGTTTTGGCGCCGAGTAGGGTCTTGATAAAGCCATAAAGGCAACCGTAGTGATGGCTGCAATGCCAATAATCAAGTTTAGTGCGCCGCATTTATACTCTTCCAAAGCGTTTAAATCGATAGTAAAAGCCAGTTTATCTAGCGATTTATCTTCGAATTCTTGAAGGAGTTTTAACTCATATTTCAAGATTACATCGACCTTTAAGGGCTCAAAAAATATCTGTGAATAAATTATCTTTAAATAATTAAAAATATTCCAAAGCGAAAACAGGATTTGAACCGCAATTAACTTGTAGGACGTACTGAAATAGGGGCCTTTTTGATAAGACCGGGTGATCAGTAGATTTCCTGCTAGCAAAGAAAAAGGGATCATTAATTGGGCCGCCCTAAAGAGGTTGGGTTTTAAATCATAAAGAAATCGATTTTGAGCTTGATCAATCAAGTTGACCATGCACTGCTGGATCGCCTTGATTTGTTCTACCCTCACCTGGAGAACATCGAGCGTTTTCGAATAGGATAAAATCTCTTCTGCCCCTCGATGAACAGATACTTTAAGAGGTATTCCCATTTTTAAGCAGTCCTGCACTGAAGGAGTTTACCTACTAACGTATTTAAAGAGGGAAGCCTTTCAAGGTCTGCCTTAACCATGATCGAACAGTAAGAAAGGGAGATTGCAAACAGCATAGTCGTAAGAAATAGTTCCGGGTGTGAAGATATTTTACGGCTATTCTTCAATACGATACAAGCAGCTACCATGGCAGGGATTATATTGAGAGTATTTAAACGATGATAATTAAGAGCCGAGTCAAGTGCCGGCTTGAGAAAAAGATCGATCTTTTGAATAAAGAGGCTAAAAATCTCGTGATCGTCAAAATGAAGATCTTTAAAGACTCCTTTTTTTCCTGAAAAAATATGGGATGCAGAGATCAATTTAAATAGGCTGCTAAAAAAGTTAAGGATGGAAAGTGCAATAATCGATACTGTTCCTATGCAATCGAAAGGGCTCTTTGTTTTGAGCTTCAAGGTAAGAAATATGCAAGAAATCCCTAATAAAATGGGTAAGATAACATGGGATACCCTCATGACGGGACTTGGGAACAAATCGGTAAAATGGCTTTCATAAGTATTTATAAAACAATCTATGGGAGAAATAGCAGTCATTCTAACTCCAAGCATTCTTTAAGAGGGTTTGTAATCGTAGTGAAGTCTCTTTGCTTATTCAAATTATCGTAAGCGATTAAGCCTATTCTGAGAAGTAAGAGAGAGGTTAAATAGGCCGAGAGAAGAAGAGGCCTCCTTCCTTTATTCAGATAGGCCAGGTGAAGGACTGTCGCTATTGCAATAAGACCTATTGCACCTTGACACAAGTTGATTTTATTAATAGTTGTGAATTCTTTGTTAATAATTTGAGCTAAAAGAGTCCCATTCGAATTCTTTAATCTATCAAAAAGGCCGTTTTGGGTTAGGCAACCGTATTTAAGAGTACACTCAAGAATGGTTTCCCCTTTTTCAGCCATTTGCTGAACGAAAAAGGCTGTATTTAACATAGAAAAGATAAAACTGCTCACAGCGATGAAAATCGTTATGTCAAGCACATAGGAGGGATCGGTATGAAGACTTATAAAATAGGGCCTTGAAATCGTTTGACAGATACAGTAAAAAATTCCGGCTAATAAAATCGGCAAGGCAATCTTGCTAATCGACTCGATACTGGATTCGTTGAATCGCTCATTTTTTAATTGTATCAGAGTTCTAAAAAAACACTCTAGCGGCTTCAAAGCTCCATTCATGCGAACTCTCCTCTACAGTTTTTCTGAGGTGAATAGGACAAATTTTTATCACTTTACAGATTAATCGACCTTTAACATAAAGTCGACTTCTTCATTCTTTCAGGCAGTCTATTAAGGAAACCGATTTGATACATTAGGAGATTGATTAGATTGGCCACACAAAACTTCCTAAAGCTGATAGTCCCTTTAAGGGCCATCATCGATGAAATTCCTAAAAAAAATAAACTCGTGAGAATATTTAATGAATTTAAGCCATAAAAGCCGAAACTTTTTTATGTATTAATGACGGGTCGGACCAAACGAACAAAACACGGGACCATGTAAGTTCATTCTTCTTTTTTGGCAATAAGATGTGAAAAAGGTTTAAAAGCTTCTTCAATATTTCTTGCGTAACCATTTAGTTTATTAATTGCATCTTCCTTTTCTTTACCGGAAAGATTTGGATTTTTGCCTATTTCCTTTTCTAAATTAAGCATTAATTCCGCATTTGTTCTAAATATTTCGATTGAATTTAAAAAATCTTGCGCCTCATCAGTAGACTTATTTTCATAATGCTTTCGAACCGCGCTCATACTTTCTAAAGCTGAATCTATCACCTTATTTGAAATTGGTGTGGGGATGCGAGGGGTGTTAGTAGGATACTCATTTTGTGTTAACTCAAGCTCATAAGATTCGGAAGTATCGCCCTTTATTTTTCCAAGAATACTGTTACCCAAGGAACTGGCTTTTTCTTTAGCTATCATAACATTTTCCTTGATGGAGACCCCAACTTCTTTTGCGTTTTTTGCGGCTGATCTTAAAGCGGAATTGCCAAATTTTGAGATGCTATTTTTTGCGTTTTTCGCCAGCTCTTTAACTTTGTGTGTTAACCCCAAAGATTTTACATCCTGACCCTCCCTATGCGTGGAGATCCCTTGTTTAAGCAGGTCTTGCCCTTTGTTTAAACTCGTTTGATGATTTTCTATATTTTTGCCCGCTTCAGGAGGCTGACTGCCTCCCGCCCTGATTGGATCCATAAAATGCCTCCACTTTGACTATAGCCTAATTATAGAAAAATTTTTGTATTAATGCTTATTGACATCAAAAATTAATTATAAATTAACAATAAACAAACTGAAGGTGGGAAGAAAGTCCCCATAAATATTCACGTTTAATACAGCATGGCTGTGATGAATAAGACTTCCTCTTTGAATGAGTTCTTTGTTTTATATTTTAAATGTCTATTACTCTCTCGTTAGCTGAAGGTTAAGACTATCGATAAAAACTTTAACTACTGAAAAGATGGGAAAGGATTCTCTTGCTATGGAAGTGATTGCTGAAGGCGAATAGAGCGGTAAAAGTACACGGAAGAAGTCGTCGTAAAATGCGAACTCTTTTCTAGTCGACTTTTAACATAAAGTCGACTTTTTCATTCTTTCAGGCAGTCTGTTAAGGGCTTTGAGTAGTTTCTGATATCAATGGTTTCTTGAGCTTTGGTCCAAGAGTAAAAACCGATTTGATACACTAGGAGATTGATGAGATTGGCCACACAAAATTTCCTAAAGCTGATAGTTCCTTTAACGGCCATCATCGATGAAACGCCTAAAAAAATTAAACTCGTGAGAATATTTAACGAATTTAAGCCATAGAAAGCCGAAACTTTTTTATGTATTAAGGAAACGATTTCAGAGGAATCTATTCTCTTTATTTTATTCAAAAAGAGCTCAGGGTCTATGTTTAATAAGATTAATGTGTTTTTTAAATCATTAATGGGATTTTCTACGATTAAAGAACACAGATGAAAGAAATTAAACAATGATAAGGCAGCTCCATAGAGAGTAAAAAATAAGACGGTTTCTGCAATGTAGTGAGAGGTCGATAGGGCTAAATCGGCTGATTTACCGCATGAGATATAAAGGGATAGGCCCAAAAGAATGGGGAGTGAAATGCTCGCGATTTTGTAATAGAAACCATCCCGGTATAGGGTCATTTTAATTTCATATTTCTTTTCAAAGTAACAGGTCAAAGCTTGGGTCATGGATTATCCAGGCAACGTTTTAAATTAAGTGTGAACTCTTTTTCGTTGAATCCTTCATTCGTGACCGTCAGATAGATCTCGGCAATTATCTGAGGGGCTGCAGCGATTAAAAACCTCTTCATGGATGGTTTCCGGTGCATGATGGAGTAAAAGCCTGCGATCAAAATATTTACTGACAATAAGTAGAGAGCCACATTGATAGGCTCATATTTTTGATAGATTAGAGAGCCTGTCTTCTGGCTAATTTTTTTTAAAGCAATGCTGGGTGAAAGAGAGTCATCGATGTCAATACTAAAGGGCTTCCATAAAGCGAAGAGCTCAGAGAATCCGTACAAGATAAACAAAAAGGGATGGAAAGCCAAAAAAACCAGAAATCCTTGCAAGACGTAAACTTCTTTTTCCATTTGAAAAAGAGGGCGTCCAGCTACGGCTAAACAAAACATTGTGGGAAAAATGACCCAGGCGAGCTTCGAAATGATATAAGTGTTTTGCGTATCAATTTCAGCGTTTTTTAAAATATTTAGCTGGCAATCGATTTGAGAAATAGGGCTCATTACTACCTTTTTAAAGGTATTGATAACAGAATGGTTGCATTTAGCGCTATCGCTGACTCAAAAATTGTTCGATGGTTTTTTTGATTTCTTGAGTCGAGATAAAGGCTTTTCCGCAGGGAGGAAGCGATTTTAGAAACTGTCCTCCATAGGGTCTTGAGGTGAGTCTTGAGTCGAAACAAATGACACATCCTCGGTCTTTCTTGGTGCGGATGAGCCGCCCAAATCCTTGTTTGAATTTGACGATCGCTTGAGGAAGCGAGTATTCCCTAAAAGGGTCTTGCCCCTGGCTTAAGAGAAGCTCGGATCTCGCTTGGATGATGGGTTCGGTGGGCACTTTAAAGGGCAGTTTAATGAGGGCTACGAGTTTTAATTGATCGCCTGCTACGTCGACCCCTTCCCAAAAAGAATCGGTGCCGAAGAGGACCGGCCGTTTTGCCAATTTGTATTCTTCAATCAGAACTTTTCTTGGTTTATCCCCTTGCTTAAAGAGGGTGAACCCTTGTTTTCTTAAAGGTTGTTCCAGGAGGTTAAACACCTGTATGAGCTGGCTATACGACGTGAAAAGGCAAAAAGCCGACCCTTTGCTTGCGATAATGGACTCTAGAAGAGAAGCGGTCAAGGTTTGAAGGTATTTATCGCTATCGGGAGGAGGCAGATCGGTCGGACAGATGATAAGAGATTGATGTTCGTAGTTAAACGGAGAGTCATAAACTCTTTCGATTTTAGGCTTGGGGGTGAGATTGAGTCCGAGTCTTTTTTTGATGAATCCGAAGGACTTGTGGGTGGTAAGGGTCGCTGAACAGAGAACGACCGTTTTGTGTTTGCCAAACAGATGATCGGCAAAGAGTTTTGAAAGATCCAGGCTTGCATCCAAAAAAGAGAGATTTTGAGGGGGCGTCTGCTCGATCCAGCGCACTTGGTTGAGGGGTAGTTCAGGCTTAGAAAATTCCTGCAGAAGCTCTGCTGCATCTCCCAGCCGATTGGCAAGCGCACCCATTTCGAAGCGAACGCCTTTGGTACTTTCTATCAGTCTTTCATTGTCATAATTGGAGATATCTTGATCCAAATGATGGATGCTTAGGCTAAAACGTTTTAAGCTATCAATCAGGCCGTTTACTTTTTGAAGGCAGTCTTGCCATTCACGCGATTTATGGATCGACTCTTTTAAGCGCAGTTTAAAATCTTCGTTCTCTTGGCCATCCGGAATTAACCGCTCTTGAACTTTTTCAAAGCAGTCGACTAACGCGGTAAGAGTATCTCTTCGTAAAGCCGGAAGATCGATCGTAAGCCGGCTTATCAGTGAAAGCATCTCTTCGGGAAGACCCTTTGGAAATGTTTTTTCGATTTTATCTTTTAAAAGCGGAAGCTTCCCGTGCCCTTTTCCAACGGCTTTTTCAGCCGATATGCGCCCGATGGTTTTAAGAAGGCCCATTCTAGAGACTTTGGAGGCAAAATAGTCCGTTGCAATCTCTTCAATGTTGTGGGCCTCATCGATGATGAGCCTCTGGTAGGAAGGAAGAAGCTGCCGTTCATTGTCTGCCCTTGAAGCGATATCTGCAAAGAGGAGGTGGTGATTAACGATGAGGATTTGAGCTTCTTCCGCTTCTTTTCGGGCTTTAAAGAAATAGCATGTTTGATGGTGAGGGCACTCTTTGTGGCTGCAGGTATCGTACTCCGCATTGATTTTTTCCCAGACACTGTTGGAGGCACGAGGAATTTCGGTTCTGGAGCCTTCATTTAATCTATCAACAACCCCCGAAAGCTCTTCCAGCTCCTCTTTTTCTTGAGTCGTATAAAATAGGCGCTCTTCAAAAGCGTCATTGAATTTTCTTAAACAGACGTAGTTTCCCATCCCTTTAACGAGAACTACTTTTAAGTCGAGGTTAAGCGCTTTTAAAAGAAGCGGGATGTCCTTATAGAAAAGCTGTTCTTGAAGATTAATGGTGTTGGTTGAAATAACCGTTCGTTCTTGAAACTGGCTTGCCGCGATAAGGGAAGGCAAAAGGTAGGCAAGCGATTTGCCGCAGCCTGTTCCGGCTTCGATTAAGGCGACTTTATCATCATTGAACGCCTCGACAATGTCCTTCAGCATCGATTGCTGTTCTAAGCGCGGCTCGAAAGCATGGAAAGTGGAGGCGATAGGGCCTCCCTTTTCAAGCAGTTTGAGGAGCGAAAACGTGTCTAGCTTCACGTTTAACTAGCTTCTAGTAGATCGTGGAATGCTTTTAAGTGTTTGGATCTTGTAGGGTGTCTCATTTTACGTAAAGCCTTCGCCTCAATCTGACGAATCCTTTCGCGAGTGACGTTAAACTCAACTCCCACTTCTTCTAACGTTTTAGGTTTGCCATCAAGGAGGCCAAAACGTTGAATCAAGACTTTTCTTTCTCGGTCAGTCAAGGTGGAGAGGACCTCTCCCATCTTATCTTTAAGGATGGAGTAGCCGGTTGCGTCCGCAGGCGAGTCGGCGCCGGTATCTTCCAGGAAGTCTCCAAACTGGCTCTCTCCGCCATCTCCTACCTCAGCTTGAAGCGAGATAGGATGTTGAGCGATTTTATAGATTTCACGCACTCTATCAGCTGTAAGCCCGAGTTCAGTTGCAAGCTCTTCCGGGCTTGGTTCACGGCCCGTTTCCATCATCAGTTTCTTCGCCCCGCGAAGCACTTTATTGATGGTCTCGATCATGTGAACCGGGATACGGATCGTACGAGCTTGATCTGCGATCGCGCGGGTTACCGCTTGCCTAATCCACCAGGTGGCGTAGGTCGAGAATTTATAACCTCTTCGGTACTCGAACTTCTCCACCGCCTTCATAAGGCCCATGTTACCTTCTTGGATAAGGTCGAGGAAGCTTAAGCCGCGATTGGTGTATTTTTTGGCGATCGATATCACTAAACGGAGGTTCGATTCGACCATTTCCCGTTTAGCTTCCTGGCTCTTATCCATCCAACGCTGAAGCATTCGAACGTCTTTTTTGAAATCCTCGAGAGATCTTCCGGCGGCAAGTTCACGTTTCTTAAGTTTCAGGCGGGCTGAATTGAGTTTCGCTTTCGCAAATTTGTTTCTCTCTGCTCTGGGTGTGAGCTCATTGATCTCTTTTTCAAGTTCAAGGAACCTTTCGTAAGCACGCAAGATCACTTCGCCAAAGTCTTCGATAATATTGTGGCGGCAATGAAAACGTCTTAAATAGGCCTGTGCACGGATGCGGCATTTTTCAACATCTTCCTGGATTTTTACCCGGTCCTGCTTTTTTAAAGAAGGATCCTCAAGTTGATTCAAGAAGACTTCCAGATTCTCGTCGTCTTTTTTCATGAGCTCGACGAGTTTTGGAAGGAGGTTTAAAAATTCGGTTTTGTTGATGACCTCTTTTTCCGCGATGCATTTGTCAAAACGGTCTTTTCCTTGAATCAGGAAGTTTGCAATCGAGATCGTCTCACGGGTCGAATATCTGAAGCGCATAATGATTTTTTCGATTTGGTGCTGCGCTTTTTCAATTCGTTTAGAAATCTCAACTTCTTCCTCACGGGTCAGAAGAGGGACAGAGCCCATTTCTTTAAGATACATTCTGACAGGGTCGTCAGGGGAGCCTTCCATTCTTTTGGAGATTCCCTCAAGCTCTTTGGCTTCCTTTTTCTTCTCTTTCTGGCGCTCTACTTCAGATTGGTTGAGAACCTGGATATCCATGCCGGCAAGATAGATAAGCACCTGGTCGATAGCCTCTGCGGTATCGAATGTCATCGGGAGGATATCATTGATCTCCTCGTAGGTGATGTATCCTTGTTCTTTAGCGATTCCAACAATTTCATCTATTTTTTGTTGATGCTGAACAGAAAAACTATTTTTATAGTTTGGTTTGCTCATGATATCCTATTTAATGCGAAAAAAGAGGTTTATAGTGTTTAAGATAAGAGCCTTTTTGTCAAGAATCACTTCTTTTAAGTGAGGCATTTCGCACTTATAATTTAAATTTGACAATTACGGCAATGCAAATCTTTGGATTGAATGAGGAGGGGGAAAAAGTAGAGGCGGTCTTAGCCTTAAAGAGAGTCGACTACACCTGCCTTGAGTGCGGAGCGCCTTTAAGGGTGCGGCGCGGTTTTTACCAGGTGGCACACTTTTACCATTTTAAAGTTGGAAAACCTTGTTCGCAGAGAAAAAAGGGGAAGGTCCACCTCAATATTCAACTAGATCTTCAAAAAAGACTGCAGGCAAAAATGGAGGTCCGATTTCCCGAAATCTCCCGGATTGCCGATGTGGTTTGGGAAGAAAAGAGACTCGTGTTTGAAATTCAAGTCTCTCCCATTTCGGATGCAGAGGTTCAAGCCAGGATGAATGACTATCAATCAATTGGCTATTCGGTTGTGTGGATTTTGTACGATAAGACGTTTAACCAGGATAAGTTAAGTGCAGCCGAGCACTATCTTAAAGATTTTACTCATTATTATTCAGATGGAGCCATCTATTACGATCAAGTCAGCCTTATAAAGAAGGGATTCCTAGTCAAAAGGCTTATGCGAAAACAGATTGTTATTTCGAGCCCTCAAGTTCCTTCATTTGAACGGTTTGGGAGAAAATGGAAAATCGGATTTGAGGGGGACTTAAACAGCAGTCTATCCTTAAATCCGAAATTGTTAGAAGAATATGCGGCATTTATGATGCCAAAAAGAAATCGCTTTTCGTTTTTAGTTCATCTTTATAATTACTTTCTTCTTAAGGCCAGCAACTAATTAGAATGCCGATCGATGAGAGCGCGGTTCCTTTCCACGATATTTTTTCTTCATAGATAAAATAGCCCCATAGGTTGCAAAGGAAAATCAAAAGGATAGAGTAAGCCGGAAAAAGAAGGGTCTTTTCTACCGGAAGAAGAGCCGACTCGGTCGTTTTGATCATAAAATAGCTGCCAAGGCCATTGATAAAACCTCCCCCTATCCCGAAAAGCAAAAGATCACTTTTTTTGAAAACAACTTGATTGCGGGGAAGAAAGAGCTGAAATAGGGCAGCTGTCAAAAAGAGGAATATCCCGAAGCAGTCCGATCCTTCAGGGCTGCATTGAAAAGGAAGGAGTGGACTTGCCGGAAGGCCCTCTTTCAAGAGAAGCGCCCGCCATTGAAAATAGCTTAAAAATACCGCGTGGACGATAAAAGTCAGGCTGATCCAATAGAGCCATTTCCGGCTGATTTTAGAATCTCCCTCTCTAAATGATCCGACTACGATTCCGCCAATCATCAAAAGAGCGCCTAAAGCATCCTTCCATTCGTAGACATGGCCAAACTCTTTTCCAAAAAGGATAGCCATGAATAAGGGGGGTGCCATGCAAGCAGTATTAATGACCATGAAGGAAAGTCCCGGACCGCCATATTTAAGCGATCTTCCGGTGAGCCACATGAGCGAGCCTAACAGGGATCCTGCGAAAATTCCCAAGGAGGAACTTAATCTATCCATGTAGAGGGGAAACCCTTGGGATAGTGCAATCAGCACAATGACTAAGGCTGACGACAAGAGGCGATAGATGAGAAAGGGATCGCCTGCAGCGCCGCCTCTTCCAACCGAGATTCGAATGAACAGGTTGGAAAATGCGGTAAAAAGAGCCGCTAAAGGGAGGTATAGCCAATACATCCGGCTATTATATCACATCGAATTTAGATACCAACCCCTAAGATCACATCCTTAAAAGGACCTTTTGTAATGGGGGTAAGAAGGACTCCAAGACCATTTTCAAGAACGACGGGAGCTATTTTTCCCTTCTCGATTTGAAGGATAGCCTCGTGCCATGAAAGCGCTTTTAAAGGAAGAAGGGGGTATAGATCCTCAGCTTCTTTGATGTCGAAAGATCCTTTGAAGGCTATGATACGCATGTCTTGCGGGTTTAGAGCGAAAATAAAAGTAGGCCTATCAGATTGGATAAGGCGTTCGAGAGAGGTGTTAGAAGGAGCATTTTCCAGTTTGTTCTTTATCAGAGAAGCGAGTTCCAAAGCTTCATTTTCACCTCCGCTTTCAACCTCCCCATCCTCATCACGGCTTAAATCAATCAACGTTCTAATTTCATAATCAAGCTCGTTATTTCTTGAGGCGAGCTCCTGAATGGTGTGTTCTTTATCGGAGATTTCTTTTTTGAGCGCTTCAATTTGATCTTGCAATTTAGAGAGCCCTTCATTTTTTTCATCCTCTATATCTTTGCTAAGGGTTGTTTTATGGATAAGCTCGCTTTCGAGGGCCTCAATTTTCAAGAGGAGGTCTCTATTTTCTTTTTGAAGATTTGAAAGTTCAATACTGAAATCCTTGGAAGGAGGATTTTTATCAGTTGTTTGAATTTCCGGAAGAGGTCTTAATTCAACGGGCTCCTCAGGAATTTTAAAGAGAAGATATAAGATAATGCTTCCTAATGAGGCGATAATCATTCCGGTGCTCAAACTGATCCAAGAGACGCTTGGACTCATTAAGCTTAAAGAAAAATAGCTCCAAGAGAAGATCGGTACAAAGTAGATAAAAAAAATGATGACGGCATCGAACGATTGGAGTTTTTTAGATATCATTTTTAATCCTCATGAATTCTCGAAGGCAAATGCTGCGGGGAAATAGTTAAGAAGATCCGATGCAATCATACAGTAAGGGGTCATCTCCTGAGCTGCATGTTCTCCTGCGAGGCCGTGTAAGAATACTCCGAGGTAGGCTGCATCATTAGGGCTTACTTTTTGAGCAAGAAGTGCGGCAATCAAACCGGTTAAGATATCCCCTGTTCCTGCTGTCGCCATACCCGGATCTCCGCTCGCGTTGACTCTAATTTGAGTGTTAGGATGAAAAATAAAGGTGGGAGCCCCTTTCATGACGAGTGTACACTGATGTTCTTCGGCGTAGGATTGGCACACTTTTAAAAAATCGAGGGTCACTTTTTGTTCTTTAGGAATTTTTAAAAGCCTTTCTAGCTCGCCTCTATGGGGGGTTAGGATAGAATTTTGCGGAATCGGTATTGCGATCTCTGACAAGATATTCAAAGCGTCCGCATCAATCACTAAAGGCACTTCCACTTCAGGTAAAATCTTTTTTAAGAGTTTGACTGCCTGATCGTCCGTTCCAAGACCGGGGCCAATAAAAAAGCTTGCTGCCTTATTGATTTGCCGAATAATTTCTTTTGCATCTTTCAAATTGAAAGGAATTTGAACCACTTCCAAAGGCTCGGGAGCGATATTCATGGTGTCCGGCACATAAAGCTTTACAATTCCGGCACCCCCCCTCAAAGCTGCAAGCGAGGCCAGAAGGGAAGCTCCTGCCATGCGGCCGCTCATCCCGATCACTAAGCCCGCCTCATATTTATGCCTAGACCTTTTCATGGTAGGCATCAGGGGAATTAAATCTTCAGGGGTGAGCAAAATGAGGTCCGCTTCAATATCGTCAATATATTCACGAGGAAGGCCGAAATCGACAAAGCGAAGATAGCCTATATGATCCCAGCCCTCCCGTAAGAAAAAACCTGTTTTAGGAAGCTGCAGACAAGCGGTTTCAGCTGCATGGATGGTGTGTTCGGAGGCCTCGCCTGTCTCGCCATTTAATCCGGAGGGGATATCCACTGAGATAATGATTAAGCCGGAATTATTGGCATGATCAATCACATAGGCGTAAGGATCTTTCACTTTGCCTTTAAAGCCCGTGCCAAAGAGTCCGTCTAAAATCAAGCCTGAATCGGGAAAGTTCAGATCCTCTTCAGACTTAACTTCTGTGATATGACCCCCCTCGCTTAAAAATCGCTCGGCATTTTTTTGGGTGAGTTCGGAGCACTCAATCAAAGGAGGAACTTGAAAGGCGTGGACGATATACTCAAGGTGAAGAAGATGAATGCCTGCTACGTAGGTGTCTCCCGCATTGTTCCCTTTTCCGCAAAGCAGGACCACATGCCTTGAGAGTCCGTATCTCTCAGCAAATTCGTGAGCATGTAGAGCAACTCCCGAGCCTGCCTCTTCCATGAAATCGCTTTCAGAAGAGCCATCTCGGTATGCTTCACTTTCAAGATAAGCCATCCGCTTCGGCGGAACGACTTTCACCATGCACCTCGTTGAGTATTAAAGGTTCGGGGCCATTGAATCCACCCTTCATACATAATAGGTCTTCCCATTTTGGGAAATGGTTATGTTAAAATATTTAGATCTAGTGAGTTCAATTACACTCCCTCCCCTCGCGCTTGCCACCTGGAAACTTCTACAAGTACCTATTCTGCCGCTAAACCTTGCGCTTGCCCATGCCCGTGCCCGCTTCCCTGGAAACTGTCGGAAGTACCTATTCTGCTGCTAACCCTTGCGCTTGCCCATGCCCGTGCGCGTGCCCGCTTCCCTGGAAACTATCGGAAGTACCTATTCTGCTGCTTGCAGCTTTCCCCTTCGCTTGCGCCTGAAAACCCTCAGAAGTATTTCTTAGTTAACTTTTTTCTTCACATACACCTCAAGTGTAAAGAAGTGTAACTTATGAGCTTAGGTTAAATGTAACCTATGTGATTGGGTCATACCCAGTGGCAAGCGCAAGGGTTAGCAGCAGAATAGGTACTTCCGATAGTTTCCAGGCGCTAGCGCAAGGGTTAGCGGCAGAATAGGTACTTCCGGAGTTTC
>CAYWQX010000012.1:0-47041 GCA_964460985.1 uncultured bacterium | reverse complement strand
TCCGCTACTTGCTTCAAACCGTAGGCATTCCAAAATATGTGAGCCTTGATAAAAAAATAGCCCTTTCATTGTTTAAATGGTTGGGATCTCTGTTTCCCTTCATTTTTGTCCCTCTTACCAAATACTTTTTAAGGGAAGAGACACGCAACTTGATCATGCCCGGCGAAGAAAAAGAGCTGTTGGAACATATCCAAAAAAGGACAGGGGAAGGTGTTCGGATTAATTTAAATCATTTGGGCGAAGCGATACTCGGGGAAGAAGAGGCACAAAGAAGGCTTCAAGTCTACCTGGAGGATCTTAAGAACCCTTTTATCGAATATGTTTCGATTAAAATTTCGACTCTTTACAGCCAGATCAATCTTCTCGCAATGGAGGAGACTTTAAAAGTGCTGGAAGATCGATATGTCAAGCTTCTTCATGCCGCTAAAAACAATACCTTCAAAAACAAAAAGGGTGAGTTAGCTCCCAAGTTCGTTAACCTTGATATGGAAGAGTATCGTGATTTGAGGTTGACGGTCGCTCTCTTTAAACGGGCATTAGATAGAAAAGATTGTTTTGATATATCGGCAGGCATCGTTTTACAGGCTTATCTGCCCGATTCATTTTTAATACAAAAAGATTTGACCGAGTGGGCTGAGAAAAGGGTGCGAGAGGGAGGAGCGCCAATAAAAATCCGGCTTGTGAAAGGAGCCAATTTGGCGATGGAAAAAGTGGAGAGCTCTTTGAAGGGGTGGGAGCTTGCTCCCTATGATAAAAAGTCCGAAGTAGACGCCAACTTTAAAAGAATGCTGAATTATGGGTTAAAGCATGCCAAAGCGGTCCATTTAGGGGTTGGAAGTCACAATCTGTTTGATATAGCCTATGCTTTAGTCGAAGTGCATGATAAAGAGCTTGCCCCTTATGTCACATTCGAAATGCTGGAAGGGATGGCAGAGCCTATTCGGCGCGTCGTGCAAAGGCTTTCGAAAGACACTCTTCTGTATTGTCCGGCTGCTAAAAAAGAAGAGTTTCAAAATGCGGTAGCCTATCTTGTCCGTCGTTTGGATGAGAATACAGCGCCCGATAATTTTTTAAGACACGCCTTTAATCTAAAACCTGGTTCTAAAGCCTTTAGTGAGCAAAAAGAGCTTTTTCTTGAAGCTTGCAGAAATCAAGATGAGGTAAAAGCCGGACCCAAAAGAAAGCAGAACCGGCAAAAGACAGATAGAATAGATCTTAACTTTCAAAATGAGCCTGACACCGATCTTTCCTTAAGTCAGAATCAAGAGTGGGCTTTAAATATTTATAAAAACTGGGAATCTAAAAAAATCGATCCTATCCCTCTGGTTATAGATGGAGAGGTGCTTTTTACTAAGACAGCGTTAGGATTTGACCCTTCGCGTGTAGGTTTTACTTTCGAATATCATGTGGCAGAAAGCTTAGAGATCGAAAAAGCTTTAGTTTGTGCATCCAGAAAGTATCCTGAAGATGATTTAAGTAAAGTCGGCGATTTTTTGAGGCAAAGACGGGCCGATTTGATCGGGGCTATGATATTAAATACAGCAAAAAGCTTTCAGGAGGCCGATGCGGAGGTATCGGAAGCGATAGATTTTGCAGACTATTATCTTGCTTTGAGACGGGAAATTGATCTTATCAAGGATACAGAATTTAGTCCCAAAGGAGCTTGCCTGATTGCGCCTCCCTGGAATTTTTCTGTCTCCATCCCTCTAGGGGGTATTATCGCCGCCCTGCATGCCGGCAATAATGTCATCTTTAAGCCGGCTAAAGAAGCTGTCCTTGCCGGTTGGATTTTGGCTGAAACACTCTGGGAGGCAGGCGTTTCTAGAAAGAGGCTTCAGTTTCTTGTCTCGGAGGACGAGCCTTATGGATCGACCCTTGTTAAAGATCCAAGAATTGATCTAATCGTCCTCACAGGATCTACTGAAACTGCGAGACTTCTGCAGAAAATCCAAGATGGAAATAAATTGATCGCCGAAACCGGTGGAAAAAATGCGATGATTGTCTCCAACTTATCCGATCATGATCTTGCGATCAAAGATATCGTTCAATCGGCTTTTGGATACTCGGGGCAAAAGTGCTCGGCGCTCAGCCAGCTTATTTTACATGAAGAGCTTTACAACAGCCCTCAATTCAAAAAACAGCTTCTGGATGCGACTAAAAGTTTAACGGTGGGAAGCGCCTGGAATTTAAAAGCAAAAATAACCCCCCTTATTAATCCTCCCTCTCCCCATCTTCTAAAGGCTTTAACCACGCTTGAAGAGGGAGAAGAGTGGCTATTAAAACCGGAGCCAGGCGATCATCCAAGACTATGGTCTCCCGGTATAAAATGGGGCGTGAAGCCAGGGTCTTTTAGCCATGTCACCGAATTTTTTGGACCTATCCTCTCCGTTTTACCGATGAAAACGTTAGAGGAAGGGGTCAAGATCGCAAACCAGGTAAGCTACGGCCTGACTTCAGGGATTCATTCGCTCGATACAAGAGAAATTGAATATTGGAAAAATCACATAGAGGCAGGCAATCTGTATGTGAATAGAACGGTGACCGGAGCTATTGTTCAAAGGCAGCCTTTTGGAGGAACCAAAGAGAGCTCTTATGGCTTCGGCTTTAAGGCAGGGGGACCTAACTATCTTTTTCCTTTCATGAAGATGGAGACGAAAGGAGAAAAAAATACCTATCAGTTTTTTTATCATTCCTATTTTTCTAGAAAGCATGATCCCTCCCGCCTGCTCGGCCAGGATAATTTTTTGTACTACGTGCCTCACAAGAAAGTATATTTTTATAGTACTGATCCTGAGGAGCATAAGATAATCAAAGAAATTTCCGAATTGACTGGCACCCCGATTGATATCCTGGGGGGATCGGAGGAGGAGTTTGCTCATGCGGTGCCTTTAAGAGCTCGAATAAGATCCACCAAGCCCTTTTCGAAGAAGATTTTAAGTCTTTTAAACCAAAAATATTGCATCATCAACTTGTCCCCCCTTCTTTCGAATGGGAGAATTGAGCTATTAAATTATTTACGGGAAGTTACGCTTAGCTATGATTACCATAGATATGGCAATTTAGGGTTAAGAGAGTTTTCAGAGTGTACTCCAAGTTGTAAGGGAGAGGGTCGATGCCGACAAAAGTGCTGATCGTAGATGACGAGCCTGATCTCGGCATGCTAGTTCAGCAAAAATTCAGAAAAAAAATTCAAAGTAACGATCTGGTATTTAAGTTCGCTTCCAACGGAGTGGAAGCGTTAAAATCCCTCAATGAAGATGAGGATATCGAAATTGTCTTCACCGATACCGACATGCCTAAAATGGATGGGCTTGAACTTTTATCGGAGATTGGAAAAATCAAACGGCCTATTAAAAGCGTGATCATCTCGCCCTATGGAGATTTGGATGTCATCAGACGGGCTATGAACCAGGGCGCCTTTGACTTTGTGACTAAGCCGATCAATCTTGAAGATCTTGAAACGACCCTTATAAAATCAATTGATCGTTTAAAAGAAGCTAAAGAGGCTGAGGCCAATCAAAACCGCTTAATTGATATTGATAAGGAGCTTGATGTAGCTAAAAATATTCAAAGCTCGATCATTCCTCATTCGTTTAAACCATTTCCGGGTAATGATAACTTTGAAGTAATTGGCACCATGCTGCCGGCAAGAAGAATAGGGGGAGACTTCTTTGACTTCTTTGCCCTCGGAAAAAGCAACTTAGGATTTTCAATTGCGGACGTTTCGGGAAAAGGGGTGCCGGCCGCCCTCTTTATGACGATGTCTCGAGGTTTAATACGGGCGCTTAGCCAAAAAACAAATACCCCGGATGAGTGCTTGAGACAGCTAAATGAACTTTTGTCTCTTGAAAATGACTCCTCGATGTTTGTAACCGGTTTTTATGGTATTCTGAATATAGAGACAGGTGAAATTTCTTATTCCAATGCGGGGCATAATCCTCCTTATATCATCAGTGAAGATGGATCGCTGAGACAGATCGGACGAGGTGAAGGGATTGCTTTGGGAGTGACAACAGAAATCGATCTTTATCGTAACCACGAATCCAAACTCAATAAAAATGACACTCTTCTGCTTTATACCGATGGGGTGACAGAAGCGATGAATATGCAAAAAGAGCTCTTTGGAGAAGAGAGGCTAGAAGAGTATTTAAAGAAAAATGCGACGAGTTCACTTAGCAATCTTATTAACAATTTGGTGAATGAGATAGAAATGTTTTCGGGCGGAGCGGAACAGACAGACGACATCACCCTTTTGGCTATCCGGTTTAAGAAATAGAATTCTCTTTTTCCTCGTGAGTTACCGTTACAGGAAGCGTGATCGTAGCTTCAGTAAATACTCCCGGCTCCGAATCGATCGATATCGTCCCCTTATGCTCTTGAACGATAATATCGTGGGAGATAGAGAGGGCTACGCTGCTGCCTTTCCACTCTGTTTTACTGCTGACAAAGTTTGAAAAAATGTTTTCCAAAGTCTCCTTTTCAATTCCGATACCGTTATCCCGAATTTTAATCATAATTTGATTGTCTTGAGCGAATGTGGAAATAATAAGATTCGGTGAAAAGTCTAAAGCTCCGCTCTCTTTTTTCTTAATGTCTGTAGCTAAGCAAGCGTTATCGATCATGGTATAGATCACACGCCCAATGCTTTGAGGGATGACAGGCACTTTAGGGAGGTTTGGATCATAGTGGGTTTCGATCGAGAGAGAGAAGAGAGGGTCTCTCTTATAGTACTTGTAGTAGACTAGATCGGCATAGTCCCTGATCAGCTTGTTGATATCTGTCATCTCTTTAACATCTTCTACCCCGCGAGAATCATTTAAAAGAGAGGTAATGATAGTGTCCGCTTTTTTGGCATGCTCGTTAATTTTTTGGAGGTTTTGATTGAGGATATCCAGAATAGCTTTGGGATCTTTATCTTTCTGCTCTTCAAGATCTTTAATCAACTCTTGCGACATCTCAGAAAAATTGTAGATATAGTTTAAAGGGTTCTTCATATCGGAGGCAATATTCTTGGCGATATTCCCGAATGAGACGAGCTTTTCTTGCTGGATCAGCTTTTTCTGCATATCTTTGATCTGCTTTAAAGTTTCTTGCAGCTGTTCGTTCTTTTCTTTGAGCTCATGGGTTCTTAAGTATACTTTTCTCTCCAGATTCTGGCTGTAGTCCTCAAGCTTTGTATTAGAAACTTGCAGATCTCTCGTCAAATTAGCCTGGCGAGAATAGAGTAGAGCGTTTTCAAGGGAGTTTGCCATTTGAGAGGAGAGAAGTTTCAATATTTCAACCCTTTCAGGGGTGAAGGCTTTCGATGTTAAATTGTTTTCAAGATAGAGAACCCCGATCATCTTCCCTTGGTGGGTCAGAGGGAGGGCCATCAGTGATTTCACGTGGTTGAAGACGATGTAGGGATCAGAAGTGAAGAGCCCCTCTTTTTCAGCCTCATCTAGCACCACCGCTTCCTTCGTTCTAAGGACATACATGATGAGGGAAAGGGCCATGAAACTATGCCCTTTTTCAATCGGTTTATTGACGTTTAGATCGACATCGTTGTATTTCTTTTCAGCCTGGATGATCCATTTCCCCTCTTTTTCTAAGATCAGAAGCGCCCTTTCGGCGCCCGCATTTTCAAGAACTATTTTTAAGAGTTCTTTCATGAGCGTATCGAGTTCAATTTCGGCGGATAGAATTTCCGAGGTTTTAAAAATGGCTGCCAGGTCCATCGTTTGATTTTGGAGTTCTGGCATTTTTTCACTTGAAGAGGAGTCGACCGGCTTATCTTTGCTGCGTCGATTGAGAATTTGAGGGTATTTATCTTCAAGCTCTTTTACTTTTGCGTCAGCACCCCAGCAATAATAGTCGTAGTGTGCTTCTACGATATATTGTTTCGCGAGATTTAATTTATTTTGTGCAAGCCAAAATTTGGCGAAGAGTTCGTTTGCAATCGCTTCATTTTGAATGTAATCATTTTCCCTTGCCGAATCGATCGCTTTGTCATAAAGCTCGATGGTTTTCTCTTTTTCTCCTTCAAGACGGCTCATCTCCGCTTTGATGAGTAAATATTTATGCAGATAATTTTCAGGACAAGAAGCGGCAAACTTTTTCATTCTTTTTAAACAGGGCCTCACCTCTTTTAAAAGGGCTGTAACCGATTCGTCCCTTCTTTCTGAAGCAAGCTGGCAGATGGCAAGAGAGTAATAGAAATCCTTTTCAATATTAATAGGATGCCCTTTTACTGCGTTGGCGATGGCTTCCGCCTTTTTCCCGACTTCGATGGTCTCTTCGTATCTTTCAAACAGAAAGGTGAGCTGCATTTTGAAGACATAGACGAAAAAAAGCGAGAGGGGAAAGTTATTTTCTTCAAGCGATTTAAAGAATTCCTCCTCATTAAAGGTATCTGACCCCATCATCGAAGGATGGTGGGTTTTTCCTGTTAGAGCAAGGATCATCTGATGCGCACCTATGAACATGTAGCCGCGGTTATGCGCCTTGATTTTGGAGACAAAATCTTTATACTCTTGAAGACTGGTGTAGAGTTCATGGAGATTTTTGCCGGAGAGATACTGGTTTGACATGAGCTGAGCCAGAGCGTAGACCCCATAAATAAAGTCTCCCACCGTGATACCGATCTCAAAACCGCTTTTTAATATTTCGATGCTATAGCGGATGTGCTTGTGAAGAGGAATAATGAAAGCTCCCACAAGAAATTTGGTAGCCGGAATCGCGCTTTGATCGGAAAACCTCTGCGAGAGATCAAGCGCAATTTTCCCATATTCCGCAGAACCCTTCAAATCTTTAAAAAGAATATTTAGGATGATTCCGTAAGCTCCAAAATAGTAGGACGTATTAGGGCAGTTGCCCCAATTCAAGCTCATATTAAGCCCTTTCAAAACGATGTAGGCGTAAAGATCCTTCGTGCTTAAGTAGGCAGGGGCGATCAAAAGGAACATGATATTGATGATTTGAGTTTGAATGGGATCTTCGATGATAGGCATGTTTAAAATGGATATTGAATCCCTGCCAAATAAGTTCCATTTTACTTTAAGAAGTTCTTTTAATATGGCGATTTTAGAGATATTTTTGGGAAGGTCGACTCCGAGCAAGTTTAAAGCGAGCCTTCCGTTTTGAATCGCCTCTTCATATTGGGTTGTGGAGATATAGAGTTTAATTCTTAAAACATAAATCGTAATTTTTTCCTGATCGCTGATGGCGTGTCTTAGAGTATGCTGAAAAAGCTCTTGCGCCTGTTCATAATCACCTGTCAAAAATGAGCATTCTGCCAGATGAAGCTGAAGAGGGAAGGCGAGATCATAATTGAATTTCCACCTCTCATTCGGAAGGAAATTAAGGCCGTATCTTAAGAATTCGATAGCGGTTCTATAGGCTACCGCCTTCATCGCTTTTTCACCCGCCATTAAATTCAGGCGCGAGTATTCTAGTTTTTCTTTAGGATCTTTTATGAGATCAAAGGCATGGTTGATCTGAAAGGCGATATCGAAAATTTTATCTTCACGATTCTGCTCGTTCTTGTTTGATAAAAGAATTTTACCGATTTTATAGTGGATAACCTTTCTTTCTTCCGGAGGAGTGAGTGAATAGGCAGCTTGTTGCACCCTATCGTGCTGAAATCTAAGGGTGCGTGTTTTGCCTTCGGTTGTAATAAGCTGATCCAAATGATGATCTGAATCAAAAAATATCTCTGTTATATGCTCGTCAGGGACAATAAATCCTTCATCTATAGCCTCTTGAAGATGTTTAAGGACTACTTCAGGGGGGTATTCTGCTATCCGGTTGATTAATCCTGCATCAAAAGAGTGGCCCGTGCAAGAGGCAATCTTCAATATATTTAAAGTGATGGGAGAGCACTTTTGGATTTTGTTTATAAGAAGTGTGACAATGTTATCGGTTACCTTGGCAGACTGAATTTTTTCGATAGACCATGTCCACTCTGCAGTCTCGGGGTTGAACCAAATCAGTTTTTCTTCATAAAGAAAGGTCAAAAGCTGGTTGATGAAAAAGGGATTCCCTTGCGTCTTATCATAGACGACCTTGGCAAGGTCTTGAACTTTCGTATAAGGTTGGTGGAGCGTATCTCCTATCAACTCTCCCACTTCCGAAAGATTTAATGGAAGAACATCCATTTCGGTGACTTTTCCAAAACTCTGCTTGATTCTCTCTATAGCCACGATGAAAGGATGGTAGCGATCGACTTCATTGGACCTATAAGCGCCGACGATTAAAAGGCCTCTGGTTTGATGCGATGTGATGAGCATCTCTATCAACTTCAAAGAGGCGGAATCGATCCACTGCATATCATCTAAAAAGATGATCAGCGGAGTTAAGGGAGAGGCAAAAGTTTTGATAAAAAGCTGGAATAGGATCGAAAACCGGTTGTAGGTTTGCTCGGTATCTAATTCTTGCGGTTTTGGCGGATCGCCGATAATCAGTTTAAGCTCCGGTAACACATCGGTGATGACCCCTGCATTAACCCCTAAGGAATCTAGGATCTTTTCTTTCCAGAATTGAATGCGCTCTTCGCTTTCTGTCAAAATATGCTGGACTAAGTCCTGCAAAGCAAAGATAAAGGCGCTATAGGGGATATTTGTTTTGAATTGATCAAATTTACCCGCAATAAAAAAACCGCCTCGTTCATAGATCGGCTTCTGGAGTTCGTAGATAATGGATGATTTTCCGATTCCAGAATACCCGGCGAGGAGGCAAAGTTGAGGAGGGTCTTGAGGGAGGGTGTCAAGGATGCCCTCCAAGATTTTGATATTTTTTTCTCGTCCATAGAGTTTTTGGGAAATCTGGAAAACTGAGGAGATATCATTTTCCCCGATAGGAAAAGGCTCGATCAACCCTTTTTCATTATACTCTTTTAAGCACCTCTTAAGATCTTTCTTTAAAGAGTTAATGCTTGAATACCTCTCTTCTACCGTCTTAGACATGAGCTTCATGATGATATCGGAGACTATTTTAGGTATTTTAAGATTGACCTCATGCGGACTTAAGGGCTGCACTGCAATGTGTGCATGGATAATCTCTACGATATCCGTCGATGAAAAAGGTTTTTTTCCCGTAAAAAGCTCATACAATATGACTCCGAGCGAATAAAAATCGCTTCTATAGTCTAAATCACGGTTCATCCTGCCTGTCTGTTCAGGTGAGATGTAAGGAGCCAAACCCCCTTCAAGGACGGTTGGACTTTTAACCGATAATTTTTGTTTAAGCTGGCGTGTCGCAGAACCGAAACCTGAAATTTTAACTTCGAGAGTTTCAGGGTTTATAAAGATATTATCGGGAGTCAATTCTTTATGGATGATGTGCTCAGACTGATAAGCTCCTACTGCATGACTTAAATTAATCGCGATAACTAAACTCTCTTCAAGAGAAAAGTGCTTGGTTTTAAGGGTTTTACGTAACGTCTCAAAACCTAAATCTTCAAAGATCAAAAACAGTTGGTTTTGAAATTTATCAACGACTAATGGTTTTACTATTTCTTGGCTTTGGATGTTCTTGGAGAGATCATACTCATTTTTGAGATAGGCGATATCTTCTAATTCCGGATGGTCAGTAGTAAATGTTTTGATCAACACGGGCTTTTGATCATTTTCACGAATCCCTTGATAGGTCACAAACTGATCGTTTCGATTGATTTCATTAAAAATTACGTAACCCGGAAAGGAGGGATGCATCAGGGGCAGGCCTCCAGATTAAGCGACTGGTTTTCTTCCGGGCACCGAATTTTATAACCGTGTTGATCTAGGGAGGTTTTAACATTTATGATCGGGCGCTCATTTTTGATAGAGTTTCGAATCTGCGATTCTAAAAAAAGATGAACTTTGACTTGCACCTCTTCAGGATTTAAGAGAGCCTCTTTCACCTCAGGGTCATAATCTGTCATAATTTGAAGTTTAAAATGAGGAATTTCTTTCTTAAGCTCTTTTAAAAGTTCATTTTTCTCCGATTCTACGATTGCATTCAGATCGACTTTTTTTATCCTTCTTTTATGCATCTCTTTATCAAGTCTTGTTAACCCGTTTGCAATAGATGGGAGGATAAGGTTTAGAGATTCTAAGTTGATTTTTGAGTGTTCTTTCGAATTCTCTATGTAAATCGCTCCTTTGGAATCGTTGACTTCAAACGGCAAGATGATCAGCGAATCGATTTGAAATTTTAAAATATAAGGGTCATTTTTAAGCTTAGGATTTTCAAGAAAATGGCTGATGACAAATGGTTTTTTGAGAGAGATTTTCTCTTTAACAAGCGATCTTAAAAAGAGGCAGTTGCTTTCATCCTGGGCTTTGACCTGCAAAACTTTTCCATGCACCCACTCGGATTGTACTACAAACTGATCATTTTCATAGCTTAATAGAAGCACTCTTTCGGGATCTGTCTCTTCCACGACAATTTTATTCAGCGTTTGTAAAAAACCTTCTTTAGAATAGGAAGATTCAAGCTGTTGAATTTTTTTAATGATGCGAAGGAGTTTGTCCGGATTGTCTTTAAGCTCAATTTCCCCCTCAATAAGGCCCTGGGAGGTAAGCCAGGGATATTTTTTCTCAAGCTCCTGCACTTTGGCAATAGCCCCCCAATGGAAGTACTTTTGATGGGAGAAGCCGATAAACTGTTTGAAAAGGGTTAAATTGCCAATCGATTTATAATATTCGGCGTACCTTTCATAGGCGATCGCTTCAATGTGAACAAGAGCTCTCTCTTGGATTAGCAAAATAGCTTCATCAAAAGACTTTTGTACTTTCTCATGATCGTTATTCATGAATTCCATTTCAGCCTCGATAAGCTTTAATTTCATGAGATAGTTTTCAGGGCACTCTTTGGCCCATTTTTTTAGTTTTTTATAAATCTGTTTCAACTCAAGCCGTATTTTTTGACGAGTCGGCATATCTTTCGAAGGGTAACTTTTGGCAAGACTCATTCCAAGAAAGAAGGCATTTTCTACTTGGATCGGCTGCTCCTGAGTATAATAGGCATAGTTCTGGCTTCTTCTTGCCGTATCAATTGCCATATCGGGAAGATCGAATAGATAGTATAGCTCAATTTTGAATGTGAGCATGATATACTTGGAGGTAAAGTACCCCTTATCCTTCAAGTAGGTAAAGAAATTTTTCTCATTGAAATGGCTGTCTGAAAAGGATGCGGGAGAATCGGTTTCACCTCTCAAAGCCTTGATCATTTGGTAGATGCCAAATACAGCTTGCGATCTATTTTCCTCTTTTAATTTGGATATGACATCGAGGCGGTACTTAACTTTTTGACTTAAGGCCTTTAGCGGCTCCCCCATGATCATCTCAAAATAGCTTATTTGAATGAGGGAAAAAATCGCATAGATAAAGTCGCCTTGAGCAATTCCCACCTCGAAGCTGCGATTTAAATAATCTAGCGATTTTCTTAATGGGATTTGGAAAGGTGCGATGAAAGTTCCGAACAAAAAGTTTAAAGGGGAAATCCACTGTCGGTCGTTAAATTTACTCGCCATCTCCATGGAATCTAAACCGATTCTATAGGCGAATTTTATATTTCGGCTGATGGTATTGCCTATCACAGCAAAACAGGTGAAAACCACAGGAGCAATAGGGGTGATCCCTTTATCCAAAGTTTTATTCAGCGCCCATAGCACAAGATAACTTAGGAACTCCTTGGAGTAAAGGTAGGCCGGCGGAAACATAACCGCTAAAAATTGAACGATTTTTAAGTCACGCTCATCTTGCATCGGGGGCAGTTTATTTAAAAAATCGGCCGGTTTAAATAAAAGTCTCACCCTCGCCATCAAGTATTGGTAAAAGATCTGGATTTTTTTGGGCTTGACAGGAAGTCTGACCCCTAAAAGAGAGAGAGCAAACCTTCCCGTATTTAAGGCCTCCTCATAATTGGCAGTAGATATAAATAGTTTAATTTTTAAGTGGAGGATATCAAGCCTGTTATCGAGATTTTTAGCTTGTGTAAGAAGCAGATTAAACTCTTTGATGGCCTCTTCAAATTTTCCTTGGAGATAGATGCACTCTACCAAAGAAAGGTGGATCTGGAAGGTTAGATCATAAAATTTCTGCCATCTTGCCGAAGGGAGAAAATTAAGCGCTTGTTTAAGGTAGTCTGAAGCAATGCCATAAGCGTTCGATCGCATAGCTTTTTTACCGGCTCTAAGATTTAGCTCAGCTGCTTTTAAATGTTCTTCTTCAGTGTGAATAAGATCTTTGGATCGATTGATCTGATAGACAACTTCAAAAATTTCATTTTCGATGCCCGCCTCTTCCGATTTTTGCAAGAGGTACTGTCCTATCTGAAAATGAAGGGCTTTTTTATTCTCTTCCGCGAGAAGAGAGTAGGCCGCAAGCTGCACTTTGTCGTGCAAAAATTGAAGAGCTTCTGAAGATTTTAGCGTTTCACTATCGGCAGGCGGCGTGAAATCTTCTCCCCCCCGGATAATAAATCCTTCTCTTACAGCATCTAAAATGCTTTTTTTGACATCCTGAATCGGAAGATTGCTAACTTTGGAAATAAGATCGGCATAAAAAGTGTGGCCTGTACAGGCGGCCACTTTTAAAAGATCCCTCGTAGTTGGGGTGAGATTAGATATTTTGCCGGCAATAAGATCGACTACATTATCGGCAATATTCATTTTTCTAATCTCATCAATGGACCAGTCCCAGGTCTCTTTTTGCGTATTGAAAAAGAATATTTTTTTTTCGGCTAAAAATTTGATGAGCTGTTTTAAAAAGAAGGGATTGCCAAGCGTCTTGGAGTGAAGGATTTCGGCAAGAGGCAAAATCTTGTCGCGGGAGGTATTGAAGGTATCTTCCAAAAAATGAACAATATTTTCGAAGCTAAGCGGTGTTAAAATGATTTCGTTGTATCGGATAAAGCTCCTTGACAGTCTCTCTTTTAAAATATGCGGAGGATCTATCGCTTTAATATCTTGTTTTCTAAAGGATAGGATGAAAAATATTTTGCCCTGATTCAAGTCTTTAAAAAAATGGACGATAAAATCAAGCGTGCTGACATCCGCCCACTGCATATCATCGAGAAAAACAATCATAGGAAATTTATTATCGATAACGGTTTGTATCAGCTTTGAAAAACCATCTAGTAGACGCGCCTCTTTCTCGTCAGGATGAACGGAATCAGGATTTTCTAAAGGGCCTAGGATTCTGCCAAGTTCAGGGAGGACGTTGTGTAATTTGAATAAATTAAGCGAAAGATTTTCTTCCAAAAGATTTTTCCAAACATGCAACCTCCCTTCTTCGAGCCTTAAAATCTGGTGGACTAAACTCTGAAGGGCTTCAATAAGTCCATAAAAAGGGGTTGAGCTTTTGAAAGCGTCATATTTACCCGAAACAACGAGGGCTCTATCTTTAATCTCTTCGCGTATGGCCTTCTCCATGGAAGTTTTTCCAACGCCCGACGCGCCTTCTAGAAAAAGGATTTGAGGCCTTCCTTTTTCCATCGCTGCAACCATCGATTCAATGGTTTCAAGAGCTTTTTCTCTTCCATAGAGTTTTTTGGGCAGCGTAGGATCGAAGGGTTTAACTTGCGGCTCCTGGGATTGCATTTCCTTATCGATATGGGATAAATCATCGATCACGCTTTTTAAATCATTCATTAAAATAGGAGGCGATTGGTAGCGATCCTGAATATTTTTCGAAAGAAGCTTCATCACTAAATCGGATAAATCTCTTGGGATAAAGGGCTCTATAATGTGAGGTGCAAAAAATCTTCCTTTGGCTTTTAACTCCGATGGTTTCATCCCTGTCAACCATTCATAAAGAATCACTCCAAATGAGTAGTAGTCGGATCTGTAATCGCAAGTCTCGCTCTCTTTAGCTTCCAAAGGGGAGTAAATGGATTCTTTTTGCTCCTGAGTATGGTAGGAAGATAGTTCTAAAAGTTTGACCTCATAATTCTCAGCGTTTGCCAAAAGAATAGAAGGATTTAAATTTTTGACCACGCATCCTTTTTCATGAACTTCATTGAGAATAAGAAGCAAACTCCACGCTATTTTTAATTTATCAAGAATCAACAGCTTGTCTTTGTCGATAAGGTTTCGAAGAGAAATTCCTTTAAAATTTTCAAAGACGGAAAAAGGAGGCAGGCTTTCGATGTGTAATGAAAGGGGGGAAAGAGTTCCTTTTAGATGTATTTTGTTGAGAAGATCAAACTCTTCTTTTAAAAGTTCCCCTTTTTTGGAAATTTTTAGAATGACTTCGCGATTTGTGTTTAAATCTAAAGCACGAAAGGTGCTAAATTGGTTGTCTTGGCACAGCAAATCTAAAATCTTAAATCCAGGGGCAACCTCTTGACCGCTAAGTGTCTCCATATTCTTAACGTAGGGCAAAAAGGGGTCGGAGTCAAGTATATATGAATAGTTTGAAATTCCCGTTAAACCCGGAGCAAAGAAGGGCTATTTTACACGATAGCGGTCCGCTTCTTGTCCTCGCAGGAGCAGGGTCAGGTAAAACACGCGTGGTCACTCAAAGAATTGTCCACTTGATCGAAAAAGGTGTTTGTCCTCAAGCTATTCTGGCTCTGACGTTTACGAATAAGGCGGCGGGGGAGATGCGGGAAAGGGTCATGAAAATGACAAGCCAGCATGTATTAATCTCCACTTTTCATAGTTTCGGAGCCAGGTTCTTAAGGGATTGGATCCATGTTTTAGGATTTTCCGGCCGTTTTACAATTTATGACGAAGATGATTGCTATAAAGTTATTAAGCTTGCGATGGCAGAAATCGGAATGAAGGAGAAAAAGGGAGATGTCCGGATTATCAAGAATTTGATTTCTGAAGCTAAGAATGAGTTAAAACCCTTAGATGAAGTAGGTTCGGAAGAGATCGATCTTACGACTTTGAATCAATTTGAAAGACTTTTTCATAGCTACCAAGAACGTCTGAAAGCTGCAAGCGCCCTTGATTTCGACGATCTTCTCTATCTTCCGCTCAAAATATTGAAAGAGTTTCCCGATGTGAAAGAGAGGGTGCAAGAAAGATTTAAATACTTCCTGGTAGATGAGTACCAAGACACTAATCAGGTTCAATATGAGTTACTTAAGCTCTTAACAGATAAAAACAAAAATTTATTTGTAGTAGGAGATCCCGATCAATCCATCTACTCCTGGAGAGGGGCTAACATTCAAAATATTTTGAATTTTGAAAAAGATTTCCCTGGAAGCGAAGTGATACGGCTTGAACAAAACTACAGGTCCACTTCAAGAATTTTAGAAGCTGCCAACAGCCTCATTGTCAACAATGAAAACCGTTTCGAGAAGAACCTGTGGAGCGACTTGGGACTCGGCTCGAAAATAAAGACCTATACGGCCTATCACGAGAAGGAGGAGGCCGCTTTTGTAGCGAAAGAGATTGAGAGCCTCATTGAAAAAGGGGTGCCTTTAAACGAGATGGTTATCTTTTACCGCACCAATGCCCAGTCAAGACCCTTTGAAGATCAGCTGCTTAGAAGATTTATTTCCTACAAGATCATCGGCGGACTCTCCTTTTACCAAAGAAAAGAGATCAAAGATATTCTCGCTTTTTTAAAAGTGATAAACCTTCCGAGCGATGTGATCTCCTTCAGCCGGACGATCAATCTTCCTAAAAGAGGCATCGGGGATGCAACGATCGAAAAAATGATTGAAGGAGCCCACTTAGAAAGGATGCCGATCTTAAACTACGCAGACAGCCTAGTGCATCAAGCTCCTTTAAAAAACCCTGTAAAACTGACATCTAAAGCTAAAGCCGGAATAACGGAATACCTTTCAACGATTGAAGCCTTGAAAAACCTTTACTCAACCACTCCTTTTGCAGAATTTGTAAAACAGGTCATTGAAAAGACCGGCTATCTGGCTTATTTAAAAGAAGAGGAGCCCGACACGGTCAATGAAAGAAAAGAGAACTTAGATGAATTAATCACTAAGGCTAAGGAGTTTGAAGAGCTCACGGACCCTCTTTCCCCCTTTCTTGAAGAGCTTACTTTGAAAGTCGATGAGGGAAAGGAAGAGACCCAGCACTCTTTAAATTTGATGACAATACACAACGGAAAAGGGCTCGAATTCAAAGTCGCATTTATAGTGGGCATGGAAGAGGAGCTTTTTCCGCACGCCAACTCCAAAAAAGATCCCGGTCAAATCGAGGAGGAAAGGCGGCTTTGCTATGTCGGGATGACAAGAGCGAAAGAGCTTCTTTATCTTACAAATTGCCATCTTCGGTATCTTTGGGGGGTGGAAAGATCGATGCGGCCTTCAAGGTTTTTGAAGGAAATTTCCCCTGAATATTTGGAAAAAGTACAAAAGGCATTTAGTTTTTAAGAGACTTGTTCAAAGTTATTGAAAGATTACGTCAGTCTTTCAAGTTTGGAATTTTTTAAAAAAGAAGCTTGACTGGCTGTGATCTAATGGCTTAAACAGTTTATTATGTCTAATCAGCCACTTCTTAAAGAAATTAAATCGGACGAGTTTGGCGATCGCTATGATCAAAAGAAATTATTTCGTGGAATTCCCCAGCATAGCAAATTGGTCATCGCTTTAACGGTTCTATTTTCTCTTCTAGGCCTCTACCAAACTTATCATTATTTAAGCGGAAAGCAGGCGAATGCTATCTTAGTCTATCAAGCGGATGATACCAAAACGCTTCCTGGAGGCATTCCTCTTACGACACCCACATTGGCGACAACTCTTGATTTAATTAAGGTTCCCTCTAATCTTCAGGCCGTCAGGACGATGCTTGGCTTGGATATGAGTATAAAAGCTTTGGATGCAGCTTATGAGATCCCTTATCCCAAAGTCGACTCTAACATGATCAAGATCGTTGCAAGAGGAAAAGATCCAGTGGAGCTTGCGAACGCTCTTGCCAAAGTCGCGGTCAAATCGAGTCAGGATTATTATAGGGAACAGCTGAAGCAGGCCCTTTTCAACTACAAAGATCAGCTCGATTTCGCCCTTCAGGCCCAATCAAAACAACTTCAAGAGATTGAATCCTTTAAAAAAGACAATCAGTACTACGATGTCGACGACCGCACTTCTTTATTTCTAAATCGACTTCAGGATATCCGTAAAAGGAGCCAAGAGGCCAATCTTTTGTACAACAACCTGATGGTTGAATATGACAATTTGAAAAGAGAGGCTAAAAAATATAGCGCCTCTTCCTCCGAATCCGGTGATAGCCCCGCCAATATTCGCGACCGCTTGAACCAGCTGCAGCCCATCCTTTTTGATGCACGAATTCGATTAGCTCCTCAAAATCCTCGTTTGCTATCGCTTGAAAAGGAATATGCCCGTCTTAAGGAAGAACTCAATAAGGGATCGGGCGGCGATGGCACGCAGATTTCTGCTCCGGCAAGAGAAAAAATTGAACTAGATATGTTAGCCCTGCAAGGAAAAGTTCGTTCAGCTCAAAAAAACCGTCAGGAGATCGCTGAAGAGTTAGAAGGCATGGAGGGTGAAATCGAGAATTTTCCTAAACTGCAGGTGGCGTTTCAAAAGCTCATGCAGGATAAAAAATTAATCGATGACCAAGTCGCTTTTTTAAACGGAGCTATCGATAAAACTGAGCTTCTACTCAATTCTCCAAGAGGATCGCTTGCTTTGTATCAGCTTGCCGATAAAGATGATGTTTTGAAGGATAGCTGGTGGGTTAAACTGCTTCCTTTTATTGGAGCGATCTTTGGATTTTCCTTAGGGATATTAGCCGCGCTTGGGCTTGAGATGAGAGACACCCATTTTAGAACCTTGAAGCAATTCAGTCTCAGATATAATACTATCAAACCTCTGTTATTGATTCCGGAACTAAAAAAATTGGTTCCTTCAAACAGTTATGAAAGCATTCTTTTTTTCCTGCGAGATTTGGTGGATAGATTAGATCCGCTATTGCTTCAAAAAGGGCTCAGCCGATCGAAATACACTTTAAGTATTATAAGTTCTCAAAACGGTGAGGGTAAAACTCTCATCGGTTATAACTTGGCTAAATACTATAAAAGCCAGAATTTAAAAGTCTGTTTCATTGAATTTGATCCTAATCCCTCAAGCCTCTTGGATAATGCTTATGCTCATACGCCTAATTTAATCTCAGTCTTAAAAGGGAAATCCACCTTTGAAGAAGCTTTGGTTCCGGGAGATGTCGATGTCATCACAGTGGGAAAAGGAGATCTGCATCTCAAAGAATTGGCAAAATCCGGACCGATGATATCTCTCATCAATAAACTTAAAAATTCTTACGATATAGTCATCATCGATACGCCTGGACTTATCGAAAATGATGCCGCCACATCCCTTGCGCTCTTGACAGATGTCAATGTATTCATTGTAGGTTCAAGCCTCACGGATCGGACAGCTGTGGACTCTTCCTTAAACGATCTTATCGAAAGACATATTGTTCCTTATGGCATCATCCTAAACCAGGTTCCCCCCATTTATGTGGAGGATGAAAGAGTGTTAGCGGAGCTTAAAAGGATGAAAGATAGGGTAAAAGGAAGCTTTCTCAAGTGGTCATAGTTCGATATCTTCTGCTTTTTTCTCTTATTTTTTTTATAGGAGGATGCAGGCGTCCCCAAGTGATCGATTGCCCTTGTAAAAAAGATTATATTCTCGACTACAATTTTCCCTGTGTGGAAGAAATCGATGATGAATGCAGTGAAATTCCCCGCATTGAAACAAGGGATTTAACAGAAGAGGATTTTCATCCGGCTCCGATTAATGTGGACACCTATAAATTAGAAATCGGAGATGTTCTTCAAATTTCTGTTTACGGCGAACAAGAGACCACTGTTGAAAAAAACGTTGTGGCCGGCGACGGAAATCTTTACTACCTCATTTTAAAGCCGATCAGAGTGCAAGGGCTCACGATTCGGGAGACGGCAGCCCTTCTGGAAGATAAATTAAAAGAGCTCTACATCGCCCCTCGGGTCTCGATTACCCCGGTATTTCTGGCGGGTCTGAACTGGAAAATTTTAGGCAGAGTGAACAAGCCCGGAATGTATCCGCTCACGATCCCAACCACTTTAAGAGGCGCAATCGCGAAAGCGGGGGGTCCTATTATTGAAACCTTGACCTATGAAAACTCCGATGAAAGAACAAGAAGCTCTACCGATTTAAGTAAATCCTTTATCATTCGAGATGGTAAAAAACTTAATATTGATTTTGAAAGTCTTATTACCAATCCTACTTCAAAACAAAATATTTACTTAAGACCTAATGACTATATTTATATTCATCCGCTCGATCGACAAGAGGTCTACGTTTTGGGTAATGTGCGGAGGAATCAAGCTCTTCCTTATTACAAAAATATGACGCTTATGTCAGCTCTTGCAATGGCTCAAGGATGGGATTATGGCAATCCTCAAGGCGCAAATCTTCATCGAGTCCTTATCTTGAGAGGAAAGCTCTGCGATCCGATGTACATGATGCTGGATGTCAAAGAAATTCTGAATGGATGCGCCAAAGACCCTCTGCTTTGTGCAGGCGATATTGTATTTGTGCCCAATAAGCCTTTTAGATTTGTTCGTGAACTGATTCGACTCGCATTAGAATCTTATGTATTCGGGTATGCTTCAAACGCAGGCTTGTTCTACTCGGAAGTGCGCTGGTTCCCCGTTAAAGGAGAGAGCACAGACGATAGCTCTACAACAGGAGGGACAAACTAGTGGGAATGAAAGCATTTTTCCTTTTTGTTGCTTGTCTTGGGCTTCTTTTAGGAGACGATTATAAGCTTAAAATCGGCGATAGGCTAACGATGGAAGTCTATGGGGATCCGGCGACTAAAACAGCTGTAGAAGTAGGTCCTTCAGGGACTATTACCTATCTTTTTGTAAACGGCTACCCGGCCGCCGGAAAAAGTATTCCTGAGCTTCAGGCGGAGCTTGAAGCGGAGCTTAATAACTATTTCAAAGATACCCATTTGGCTATCAGTTTAATCGAAACATTGGGCGATTTTTATGTGGTCAGCGGGGAGGTCTACTCTCCCGGTATTAAACCTTTAATTGGCAATGCCACCGTGTTAACCGCGCTTGCTGAAGGGGAAGGGATTACGATACGAACTTTTCGTAAAAGACTCGAGGATTTAGGCGATTTGGATAAAGCCTTTTTAGCAAGAGATGGAGACTATGTTCCTATCGATTTTAAAAACCTCGTCAAACACGGCGATATGACCCAAAACATCCCTTTGAAACATGGCGACTACATTTATGTGCCTCCCGTTGAATACCCTGAAGTCTATATAGTGGGAGAAGTCAAAATACCTACTACACTGCAGTATATTGGAAATATTTCTCTTCCCCAAGCGATTGCGCAAGCCGGAGGCATCACCGAAAGAGCCTCTTCAAGAGTCGCAGTCCTCCGGGGGTCTTTATGCCATCCGAAAAAATTTCTCATCGACTACAATCGCCTGATCAAAGCAAAAGCCGAGAACTTTTGGCTAGAGCCGGGAGATATCGTATATGTTCCGATGCGCACCTTTACGGTTGCTGTCGACGTGTTTAAATTAGGGGTAAGAGCTTTCGTGGCTCAAACGTTTACATGGCTTGGAAACAATCTTCTGATTCAAATGGAGCCTGAGGCGATTGGATTTAGCGATAACGTCATCGTTCCTCCAATTTCAGGGGGCGCCTCTGCCGGTGGGATTGGAACTCCGGGTCCTTGATCATGGGGAAAAGAATATTCTTCATCTGTCCTGATGATAATGTCCCGCGAGGGGGGATTAGGGTGATCTATCGCCATGCCACCCTCCTTAAAGAAATGGGTTTTGAAGCCTATATTCTGCATATGAAACCGAATTTCAAGTGCGATTGGTTTCATGGGGAGATGCCCGATGTTGCTTATCCAAAATACGATTTAAAATCGAAGCTATATCATGCCTTCTTTAACTTTAAGGAGTGGATAAGAAAAACACTCTTCAAACGAAGCGAAAAAAACTACAACCGTTTTAAATTAGGCCAATCTCTTGTAACAATTTTTAAAACTCTTCCCCCTATCCATCAAAATGATCTTTTAGTTCTTCCTGAATATAATGCCTCCACGTTTGTACAGACGTATCCAGGTGTTCCCTATATTATTTTTAACCAGAATGCCTATCTGACCTTTGAGTTTAAGCCGGTTCCTAAGAAGCCATTCGCTTTAAATCAGCCTTGGATAGCTCCAAGCCCCTATTTAAACCCTTTTTTAAAAAAAGTCATCGTCGTGTCCGATGATAACTTCGAGTATCTAAAATATGTTTTTCCTGCCATTAAAATGGATCGAGTCCACTTAAGCATAGACTACAATCTATTTAATGATGAAAGCCCCAAAGAGTTTATGATATCTTTCATGCCTCGGAAAGGTTTAGAAGATGCTCGCCAAGTCCTTGCCATACTAGCTGAGAGAGGGAATCTAAAAAATTGGAAGGTTTTCCCTTTAGATAATATGAGCCAAGATCAGATCGCATCCCACTTAAGATCATCCGCTATCTTCCTTTCATTTGCAGAAAAAGAGGGCTTTTCGCTCCCTATTCTGGAAGCTTTGGCTTCAGGATGTATCGTTGTAGGCTATCATGGAGAGGGAGGACGTGAAATCATCCAGAATCCAATTGAAGCCGGCAACATCATCGCTTTCGTAAAAAAAGTAGAGGAAATAGCTCTTCAGATAGAGCAAAACCGGGAAAATCTCTCTAAAAAAGAGGCGATCAGAGTGCGTGAAGAGTACACCCTTTCCCAAGAAAAAGAGGACCTCATGCGTATCTATAGTTCTTTATAATGTAAATCCGGCTTTAAATAAGCTTTTGGTAGAGACGGATGAGGGCCTCTCCCTTTTCTTTCCACTTAAATTTTTGAGCCTCCCGAAAGCCAGCCTCACCCATTTTTTTTCGAAGTGATAGATCATTAGCCAGCAGATTAATTTTGTCTGCAAACGAGTCGATTAACTCTTCACGTGTTTTAAGAGGCACTTTGAATCCGGCAGAGATCGGAAGGTACTCCGCAATACCTCCATAATCGGGAATTATACAAGGGAGCGATGCTGCCATAGCCTCCATGACAACAGCCCCTCCAAATTCACGAATGGACGGAAAGGCAAAGAGGTGCGATTCGTGATAAAGCTTAGGAAGATCCTTATGTGGAATAAACCCAAGCAATCGGACCCGTTCAGATAAGTTGTAGCGATCGATAAGCCGCTCTAGATTTTCTTTTTCAGGTCCGCTTCCGGCGATATTCAAATGCACTTCAGGACATTGTTTGATGGCTTCAATTAGAATGTCTGCTCCTTTATATGGAGTCAGTCTTCCTACAAAAAGAACCTTAATCTGTTTCGATTCATTGACATGAGGGTTATAAAATGAAAGATCAACTCCGTTTTCCGAAAAGAGCTCGATAGGTGTATTTGGAAAGAGTTCATGAATTTCTTTTTCCGTATGTTTTGATCCCGAAAGGATCAGTTTTGCGTTTTGATAGGTATCGGTATATCCAGGGAGATTTTTAACCCATTTTTTAAAGACATTAAAACGGCTTCCTTCTTGATAAGCAACCTCTTCATAACCCGGAGGAAAGGGAAGTCCCCCGTTGACAGGACCTAAAAGAAATGGGAGAGGAGCTAGCTTCGCGATCTTATAAGGATAGCGGGGAATAATAGGGGTGAAAGCATGGATTAAATCATAGTTTTGGAGCTCAGATTTATATTTTTCGAAGACCTTATGATTGAACTCTAACCAGAGAGGGTAAAAGAGGATATGTTGTAAAGACCATTTGGAACTAACCATCCAATTTCCCCAGATACCGCTGAAATAGCTTTCATGGATGAAATCAATGGAATCCTCAGGAAAGTGCTTTTTTAAAGACTCTTCATTTCTTCCGTGAGTTACAAGCTGAACGTCGGCTTTATCACGAATGGCCTTATAAAATTCATAGCCCAGAAGGGGGACAGAGGGTTGATCGGGATTGCATTGTTCACAGATGAAGAGAATTCTCATCGATTAAAACTTAAATTATATAGCATCTTTAAATAGTTGAGAGAGCTCTCTCTCTTGATAGGATTTCCGCCGGGCAAGCTATGCTTCAGGAGCCTTAACAAATGCCATCCCCCTTCCGCAATAACATAGCCCATAACTCCGAGAGCACCTTCATGCAGCTTATGATATTGAAAAGCCGATTCTATGCGATAGCTTAGCATTTTTTCACTTTCAAGAGCTTCGCTGGATTGGCCGCCGATATGAACCACTTTTATGAGAGGCCAGTAGATGATTTCATAGCCCGCTTTTTTAATACGGCGGCAAATATCCACATCTTCGTAAAAAAGGAAAAATCGGGGATCAAAGCCCCCCACTTCATTATAGACTTGCCTAGGTAAAGCGGCGAACGCGGTCGGCACCCAATCGACAGATTGAGGGACATCGGGATTCGCCCATGTGAAATCGACCCTGCCAAAGATAGGTGATTTACTGTATTTACTGGATAAACCAAATAATTGGAAAATTCGGTTGAAAAAAGTAGGGTATTGTCTTGCGGAGGGCTGAATTGCCCCATCTAATCCGACTAGTTTAGCTCCAATTAATCCGATATTTGGCTTTTTCATTAACAATTTGATCGCTTCAGGGATAGCTTCAGGCTCTATAAAGGCATCGGTATTCAAAAGGATAATATACTCACCTGTAGAATGTTCAACACCTACGTTATTCGCTCTGCCGTAGCCGATATTTTCCCCTTTAATGAGTTTAACGGATGGGAAAGCCTTCCTGACCGCATCCGGAGTGCCATCCTTGGAGGCGTTATCAACGACAACGATTTCATAAGGAAGAGCGGTGAGATTCTTTAAATTTTCAAGAAGCAGGTCTTTCACATTGTAAGAGACGAGGATAATGGAGGCTAGCGGGGTGTTCTTGTCCATGAGCTCCTTGTCCATAATCTAGAGAATGAAAGGACTTTTATCCAAATTAATTGGGGAATCATTACCAAGCTTAAAAGATCTTTAACATCCCCCTTGGCTATAATAAACGTTTGAATGTAGTGAATGAAGAGAAAGATCAAAGCGATCAGCGAGTAGGCGGGGTAAAAGAAATAGAGGATGGCAAGCGCTAAGACATAATAGAGTACCGGAAGCATCAGGAGGCTTAAAGCCACTTCAAAATGTCCTCCTTTCAAAAGAGGGATAAAATATTCTTTCAAAAGATCTATCCGACCTCCCTCCCAGCGCTTAGTTTGGGAAACATGCGCTTCGATATTAGGAGGCGCGAAGGCTAAAACGTTCGCTTGATCGGTAAAAACTACTTTTTTGTTTTGTAAAGCCAGATCAAAAAAGAGCCCCTGGTCTTCTACTAAGCCTTTAAGAGTTATATTTTTAAGCCCTCTATCACTTATTGCAAATCCATTGCCGAAACATCCCGGACGCAGTCCTAAAGCCTGTTTAGCAAGGGGTCTTACATGGTTGATACTCTCTAATTTAAGGTAGTAAATACGTGAAAGAAAATCATCTCTTGCTGTCGAGTAGTGCGTTTGAATAAAATCGTAGCCTTGAGAAAAAAAGGCCTCTACAACGGCTGCCATATTAGAGGAGACGGTGGAGTCGGCATCGATGATTAGAAAGTGTGTGAATTTCATCTCCTTTAAAATATCAAAGGCAAACTCTAAGGCGTAAGGCTTACCCGGAATTCCGTCCTTTCTTTCAATCACCGAAGCACCTTGCTGGATCGACAATTCAACTGTTTTATCGGTGCAGTGATCAGCGACTACGAAAATGGGTTTTCCCAGTGCTTTTAATGAATTTAAACACTTAAGGATGACTTTCTCTTCATTATAGGCAGGGACGAGGATGACGAGGTTATGTTGTTTGGAAGGCCCCGGTTTGACTCGTCGGTAGAACACCGTTCCAATAACCCAGATGAAAACTTCTATTGTAGTCGGAAGAGTCGCTAGGAGGAGTAAGAGCATATATTTTCTCGAAAGATTTTAGCGAGTTTTTCAATGTTTGTATCCAGATTGAAACGTTGCTCGACTTTTTTTCTCGCCGCTTCAGCCATATTCGCGGCTAAATCGGGATGATCCATTAACCGGATAATCGCCAACTTCAGAAGTTCCACGTTGGCGGGAGGCACGAGGAGTCCGGTAACCTCATTTTCTATAAGCTCAGGAATTCCGTTGATTTGAGTGGCAATGACTGCCAAGCCTGAAGACATCGCCTCCATTAAAACCACCGGAAGCCCCTCTGCAAAGCTTGCTAAAACAAAAAGATCATTCTCTTCATAATATCGGATAATCTCATCCTGACTTTTTTGTCCGACGAGATGAGCCTCTTGAACTTGCATAGCCTCAAGATTTTTCCGCTCTTCCCCCTCTCCTACAATGGTTAATTCAATATTGAGTCCTTTTACAGCTTCTAGAAGAATTTTAAATCCTTTATTGGAGTGAAGGCGGCCTACCGATAAAATTTTAACAGGGTTTTTGAAGGGGTGTTTCTTGAAAGGAAACTTGGCAAGGTAGATTCCAAGGGGGCATACGATCGGTTTGACATCGGCTATTTTGATGATTTGGCTTTTGGTGAAGTCGCTGATGGCAATAATAAAGGCAGCCGATTCAAACTTTAATTTCAGATGGTTTTTTTCAATATTATAAAATTCATCCGGACCATGGACAGTTAGTGAAAAGGGGATCTTTGTAATCCACTCGTGAATCATGGCAACGGTAGCCGCGGGATTCGCAAAATGAACATGCAGGTGGAATATGGAGTTAGACTGACTCCATGAGCTTAAGAGGATGGCCTCGCCTAAGTAGAGGTAATTTTTTAAGCTAAATCCAAGTTCAAAAGTGGTTTTAACGAGGAGGTTTAGGAAGCGGAATGGATGCTTTAAAACCCATTTAAAAACCTCTGATTTAGCCCCTTGTTTAACGATAAAGGTGCTTTTGGCCTCATCCCTTTCTTGCCGGGTTAAAGCATGGGGAGGGTTAATAGAGGCCGTTTTAATTTGTAATCCAAGAGCTCTCAAGCCTTCGACTTCACGAAAAATAAAAGTATGGGAGACTGCCGGGTACTCTGAAACGAGATAACCGAGATATCCTTCTTTATGCATTGTTTAAAACCTTTTTTCGAAGCATAAGTCCATGAGCCCAGCCTACTATCAAAAAGACGAGACTCTCTGTTTGCCCCCCCATAAAAACCGTTGCGAACACAACTAACATAAGAATTAAACACCCTGTAAGACAGCTGTATAGCGATCTATAGTAGATATTTTTGAACTGAAAGCCTTTAATTAGAAGTTTTGTCCCGGTATAGACTAAAATGAAGACAAGTAAATAGACCGCTACAAGACCGTGCCTTAAGGCAAGCCATAGATAGTGGTTATCAATCGATCTAATATTATTAATCACATCCCACCCTAGATCTCCCCATCCCACATAGGGAGAATTCATCACTTGCTCTGAATAAAGGGTGATTAAATTGACGCGGTAGGTAAAGCTGTTCCAATCTTCTCCCCCCACCATAATTTGGTTTTCCATAAAATAGGGAGAGATCAAATTATAAACGACTGCTACGGACAAAAGCGTTCCAAATGAAGCAAAGAGAGCTGTTTTTATCGGGTTTTTGCTAAAACCGGCAAAGAAAATCGAAAGAGACAGAATCAAGGAGTATAAAGGGCCTCTTGAAAAGGTAAAAATCAGCGCCATAAAGATCATAAAAGAAGCGATGTAAGGAAACCATCGCCAGGTTCCTTTCCATAGCTTGTTTCTAATCAGCCAGATATTGATGAGAAAAGCGGTCGCCATAAAAATTCCGGTCAAGATCGCATGCATATAAGGCCCTTCAAACCGTCTAAATCCAAACCGGATCACCATTTCGGCGTCTGGGAAAGTAAAAATAGGGCTGAAAAATTGTTTGAAAGGGTTTGTCATCATCCTTATTTCATAAGGCATCAGCATCGAGACAAGAAAAACTAAAAAGACAAATCTTTTAGCAAACTTTTCATCTTCAGAGCTTAAGCCCACATACAGTTTCGCGATCATATAGGGCAAAATAACCGATGTCGTTTGAAAAATGACTTCATAGTTGAAGTTGGCTCTGGGACCTGCTACCGATTCTGATAGGATATTCCAAAAAGCATAGAAGAGAATGGCGGCATCAAAGAAGCTGAAACGATAGTTGTAGATGCTATTTACAAAAAAAGAAAAACCGATCGGTAAGATAGCCGCCTGCTGGAAGTTAAAATTCGGAAAGCCTAAAAAGTCGGCGGTCATCTCGCTTGGAATTAAGAGAAGAGAGGGAAGATAGATATTGTAAAAAGCTTTTTTAGGCGAGAAGATAAGGGAGTAAATCAACGTGCTAAAAAGCAACAGAAGAATCAGGTAATTGATGACCACCTTCTCTCCTTAAAATATTCAATTTCTCCAAATAGATGCGGAATGTGTACGAGCTGAGAGTGCAGGGTGTAGAAGAGTCTTTCAGTAAAGGTCCCCCTTTTTAATGCGGCCATCTTATAAAGAACGAAGACTGAGAGATAGAGAAGGCTTAACCCAAAGAGTTTAAGATCAAATAGAGCGATCAAAAGGAAGAAAAGGGGGCAAAGAAGTAAAAATATGCCTTTAAAAAGGGATCGGTAAAACTCTTTTTCCCAAAATTCTCCCGGCTCATTTTTATGTAAAAAATAGACCGAAGCATACCCATAACCGGTTCTCTGAGCCCTTTTCCAATAGCTTTTGAGTGATTTCATTCGAATATCATGGTAGGTCATAGGGTAAGGAATAAATTGGACGCTATATCCTTTTAAAGTAAGTCTTCTGAATAGATCGGTGTCCTCAGCTGCTTTTAAAAGGTTGTTATAGCCTCCCGCTTCTTTGAATAAAGCGCGTCTTGCCAAAACATCTCCGCCCATTCTTCCTGTTTCTTCAGAAAGCTCCCACTCGTAGTCGACAATAAAGTGGTAATAGGAGCTTTCGGGATATTTTTCTAATCTTCTGCCATAAACCGCAGCGACTTTTGGATCTTTGAAATAGGGAAGAGCCTTTTCTAGAAAATGGGGAATTAACTCTGTATCGCCATCCAAAAAGAGGATGAGATCGCTACTAGCAAGCTCTAAGCCTTTATTTCTTGCTTTTGCAGCATTCAAAGGAGCTATGATTGAAGCTGTTTGGACTCCGAGCTTTTTTGCGATCTCTAATGAAGAGTCTTTTGAATCGGAATCGATATATAAAATAGGAGCATCGGTTTCTTGCCTTACGGAGTGAATGAGGTTCGACAACGTGGATTCAACCTCTTTGCCGATAATGACAACCGTCAGATCCATTTTAAAAACTAAAGAGTGGTTTAAAATTCTCGATCAATTTGTCCCAATCAGGTTTTGGAGTATCAGAAGGTTGTACAATCACAAGTAAAGGTTCGGGGCCCGAGTATCCAAGAGTCAGTCTTCTTAAGGCAGATTTAAACCAATATTCCATCGGAGATGAAAAATGGAGATCCCCTTGGGTATACCACACTAAAGCTTCTCTCTCGATAGATTGTTTTTTGATAGTGAAAAGATTAGCCTCTCCATAGAGTGTTTTAAACGGTTTTTCACTCACCACATCCCATCCGTCCCCCCTAAAACAGAATCTTGGATCATGAACGGCATGCCGATTGTAAGTGCCATCCAAAATCGTGATAAAAAAATTATTTCCCGCGGTACGGTATAACCTTTTGATAAGACCCACTTGATTTAGCTGGGTTTTTTCAAAATCGGTTAATGGAATATCTTTGCCATAAAAACCTGGACCTACCAAGGGGAGTTTTTCCATCTCCTTTTTTCCATCGGAAAGCGGGTAGAATTGCCAAAGCAAGCCAATCAAGACGGCAAAAATTAAAAAAAGCCATAATTTTGGCATCATTTTTTAGTCCATAAGCGAAATAAAAGAGGGCTTTCGAAAATTAGCAGGCCAAGCCATTTAATCCCGTCATACCTGAGATTTACTTTATTGAGCAACCAGCCTGAAGAGGGTAGATAAAAAAAGCTTCCTAATAGCCAAAAGAGAGTAAAGCCGTTGAGGGGTAGAAATGAGGCTAAGCTCATGGCCTGTCCTATATCCTTTAAAATATTGAGTTCAAGAATAATCCCCAAAAGAGCCAAGAGGATAGCTCCAAAGAGAAGGAGTGAAGAGGATTTGTATGGCAAATCACTTTTTAGCCAATAAATCGGGATAGGGAGAAGCCACACTAGGAATAAAGGGCTCGGATATCCAAATTTTCTAAAAGAAACGAAGGTTGTAAAAAAAAGAGTCGCGAAATGAATTAAACCAATTTTTTTTAAATCCATTTAGCTTGTCCTTTGATCATAATCCAGGCGAGGAGGAACATGATGACGATGACAAGAAGCCCTCCCCAAAGATGAAAAGCGCCTAAAGCAAAGGAGGCTCCATATAAAAGAGCCGCCCAGGAGATCAAGATGATTCTTAACGTGTTCGCAACCCAAGCTAGCACGAGCAAAAGGGGGATATTCAGCCAGTACATCCATCGGCTATCTTTTAAATAAAGAAATGCCACCAGCAATCCGGCAATCATCATCGATTGAAGAGTATTTAAACCGGCGCAAGCGGCTTCGACCGAAATAGGATGGCCATCGATTAAAAGGTGTGTTCCTTCTTGAGAAACCGGATAGCCTAAGAAAGAAAAGAAGTGAGCGGTCACTTGAGCTCCCGTTAATCTAAAGGTCCATCCGATACCATTGGCATCAAAAGAAACCCAGGGAAAACCGAAGAAAGGGATTGCGAGCAGTTTATTCAAGTGGGGAGGAGAGGGAAGCTCAAAGGGCAAGGCTTTAAAGGCGAGAATCCAGGAGAAAGCCAAAAGAAGATTCATGTTTAGAATGATCCCCGCAAGGAATAAGAGGACAGCTGCTATCAGGAAGTTTGATTTAAGAGGCCCTTTGCCTATCTTCCACGGCTCTCCAAAATAATAAAAGAGAGGAAACGCCGCGAGAATCGGAAGGGTATCTTCTGCAAAATGCCACCATGATAGATCGCGCAGCCATATAAAGAGGGCGTACGCGACTATCAAGGAGGCATAGAAGATCATTTTTTAAGCTCGTTTAATATTCTCGCCTTATTCTCGATGAGTGTCGGAGATTCAGGATTTAGCTTGAGGAGCTCTTCCGTAAGCTCTAAAGCTCTTTTGTAATTGCGTTCAAGAAAAGCGTTTTTGGCAAGATAAGACTTCGCTTCCACAGAGCTCTCCTCTATCCCACTATATATTTTAAAAGCTTCATCAGGATTGTTTTGCTTTAAATAGGTTTTGGCAACCACTTCTTTCCCTTGAATGCTCTCTTTTAAGCGGGAGTTTCCAAGGATCAATGAACGCGCCGTGTCTGCCTTGTCTTCATCAAGATAGATGAGGGAGAGCAAGTAAGCGCTTTTTTCTCCGATTTCATCATTTCTTGAAACTAAATCGCTCAGAATTTTTTGAGCCTCATCTATTTTTTTAGATTCTATGTAGAGTTCAGCTAATGTGAGATTCAGTAAAGCCGTTTTAGGTTGTTTTTCAGCAAATTGTATCGCCTCTTTGACGCCTTGATTCTTTAGGTAGGCTTGAGTCATTTTATAATGAACCCATGAGGGGGAGTTGTCCGGAAGAGTTTGTTTGGGGTAAAGATTTAAAGCCGCTTCATTGAGCTGAGCCGCTAAAAAAGGAAGGCTTAAGGCTATATTGGATTTTAGTAAATTAGCCTCTTCATCTGAAAGAGGATCATTTTTTGTAGCTAGCGTATTCAAGTGGGAGAAAAAGGGATTCATGACCAAAGAGGTCGTCGTTTGAGCCGGCTCTTCTTCGTCCAGCTTTAGAGATCCTTTCGTGCGAAAGGTCAATATTCTTTTGAGCGCTAAGGCAAGCTCGGGATTCCATAAATCTTTTTCAAAGGGATTAAAATTTAAGAGAGTAAGGGCGTCTTTTTCCCGTCCTTCCTTCAAATTTTGAAGCACTCTCAGCCAAAAGGTTGCTTGCTCGGTTTGCAACACTTCTTCATTGACTGCAAGCGATTTAAACTTAGCTTCATTCCAAAACTCATCGGGATTTAAAGAGAGAAGATAGATGACTAAATCGGATTTCGGAGCTTTCTTGTTTTTAACAAGGGGACTTGATGGTTTATAGGCTTTATTCAAGAAAACGGCTTTAGTCCATAGGGAGCTATTGGTAGGAGAGGTCAAGCTGTCCGAGCTTAAACGAAGAGCTTCATCAAACTCTTTTTGACGGATAAGAAAATCGATCGCCTGATCGCGAAGCTCCGCACTCATCGGATGGGATTTGATAGCGGTGATATACTCCTGTAAAGCTTGCGGCTTCTTATTGGAGCTGTCCAGCCATCTTGCTCTATAGATTCTAAGATCGCCATTGTTAGGATCTTTTTTTAACGCTTGATCGAGATAATCCCAGGCGATTTTCGGATGGTCATTGATATTCAGTAAAGCAAGTCTGAGTAAACGGCCGGTGTCTTCCTTGCCTTCGAAATAACGGGAGGAAAGAAGATCAATCGCCTCTTGGCTTTTTCCCTGTAAAACAAGTTTATCGGCATCTAAGTTAAACCAAAGCGATAAGAGCGCTTCTTTGCCTTTAAACCCGGTTCTTAAAAGCTCATAGTTTTCGATATCACCATTGGCAATCAATTGGTTTGCGACAAGCAAGGCCCCTTTTTCGTGAGAATCTAGGCTGCGAGGATAAAAATTAAAAATTGAAACTAGTTGAGGCGTGTCATTCAAATTCTCTGAGGCACGGATAAGGTAATTGAGCCATTTTTGGCCGGAGCTATTTCCCTGAATAATACTCGCCTGATATTTTTTTATGATCGGAAGGGCCTCTAAGGCTCTTCCTTGAGCAAGATAAAGAGATACTTGCTGCTCGTCACTCTCTTCATTTAAAGCAGAGAGTTTGCTATGGGTAAACGATTCTTTTATTTCAGGGTAATAAATGAGGCCTAAAACGGCGAGGGCAAGGGCGGAAGAGATGCCCAGGATCGAAAGCGGTTTAGTCATGAATTGCTCTTCTTGTGATTTTCTAATTGTTGATAGAGGTTTTGAATTTGAGGGGCATTGGGGAACTGCTTTAAGAGCTCAAGGATAAGAGGCTCTGCTTTTGTCCAATCTCCATTTTGAACATAGTAGTTCGCAAGGTAAGATTTGGCTTCATAAGATTCATTGGATATGGAGCTGAATATTTCCAGGGCTTGATTATTATCCCCTTGTATAGCGTAAGAACGGGCTAAAAGCTCTTTTCCGAGAATGCTCGATTTTAAGGCTGAATTCTGATCAATCACCCTGATTGCTTCAGCAGATTTGTTTTGGCTCAGATAAATATTTACCAGATCCCAAGCGGACTTGATGCCAATCGGCGTAGTTTCTTTCGATAAAGGCAGAAGGAGCTTTTCAGCGTCCTCTGATCGGTTGAGCTGGCTTAGGATCTCTCCTTTTAAAAAATCGATATCAGGATTTGGAGGCTGTTTTTCTGCATAGTCAAGCGCGGATTGATTGCCTTGAACAACCCTTACGGCTTGGGTTAATGTGAAGCCGACCCACGAAGGAACGTCTGAGGGAAGTAAAGGGGGAAAATTTAAGTTAAGAGCGCTTTCATACCATCCTCCTGCCGCAAATAAGGTGGAAAAAGCAAAATCTGATTTTACTAAAGCCTCTGTTTTAGGATCTAGCTTCCCATTAGAAGAAGGAGATAATACTTTTAAAAACTGGTGCGTCTGAACTTGTGTTAGAATCGAGGGAGAGATGTTTTGAATGAAATCATTTCTCACTACATCAGGAAGGGTAAACTCACCTGTGGACCTATACTGGATTAAAGCTAAGGTTGCATATTCCAAATCAGGCCTGATGCTCTCTTTTCTAAATGGGCTGAAGGCGATGAGGTCAAAAGCATCTTTTTCTCTCTTCTCCTTTAAAGCTTGAAGAAGCCTGAGCCAAAAAGCCTCTTGAACCGACGCAAGTATTTGAGCGCCATATTCAACTTTTTGGAAAGCCTCCGTATCCCAAAATACCCCTTCCGGGAGGTTATAGAGATAAAGGATGAAGGGCTTGAGTTTGTGCTCATTTAATGTAGTTGGATTCACATCAAATTGAAGAGGGCGAACGACCTTGGACCAAAATAAAAGATTAATCCATATTTGCTCGCTTTTAGGAAGCTTAAGCGCTTTCTCCCAGGTTAAAAGAGCGGGGGTCCACTGTCCTTGCCTTAAGTAGAATTGAGCGAGCTGATCCCACAATTTGGGAGCTTCAGGATTCAGTGCCAATGCCGCTTGAAACTCATCTAAAGCAAGGGAAGTTTTACCTATTCTTTCCAGAAGAGAGGCTCTTAGTGATCTCAAGTCGGAGTTTTTGGGGTCTTTTTGAACCGCTTCCGTTAGATAGTCCCAAGAAAGTTTCGGATTTGTTCTCTCTTCTAAAAAAGAGAGGCGCATCAATCGAAGAATTTCAGCGTGCCCTCGGAAATTCTCTTTTTCAAGCATGGTCTTGGCAAGCGTCTTATCGCCGGAGGATAAAACCCGGTCGATCGTAAGAAGGGTCCAAAGATCGGGGTTTTGAGTTTTTTCTTTCCACCCGTTCTTGAGGGTTTCAAAACTTTCAAAATCCTTAATGCCTAATAAGCCTGAGGCGGTTTGCAAGGCATCCTCTTCATTTACCTTTAGGAAGAAGTTAGGATATTTCTGGTATATCCGTGCAAGGTTCTTGGCAAGGTCGGGATCTTTTGATACCGCCTGTATAAATAGGTTCAGCCAGCGGTCTTTCCCTTTTAAATCGGAGAACTCCTCTTGGTAGTTCTGAATAATCGTTAAAGCTTGGTTGGGGTTTCCGTTTTGAATTAGAAGATACGCCTTATTGTAATCTTTATCTTCCCGGGTTTGGGTGATCGGATAAAAATATAGAAGCCCTCCTCCTATCACTAGGACAAGGGCAGATATTGCTATAATCTTCTTAGACATGAAACCCACCTAAAACCTTAAGTTAGGTAGGTATAAACAAATAATATTTGTTGTACAAGAGCGGTAAAAATTACCGCTCTTGTACAAATATTACTTAGCTAGTTTTGCCTGTGCCTGACGGCGTTTAAGAACTATTGCAAAACCTGCGGCAAGAGCCATTAACAGGTAGGTCATAGGTTCCGGAACCGGAATGATCTCAGCTACCACAAAGACGTCGTTGTAGTCTTTGTCGGATACAGAGACAGGCAAGTCCTCAAACCCGATGAGATAGTAGTTAGTTCCCAAGAACTGAACCATTCTTGCATGGATAATTCCATCGGAGTTTTTAGACTGATCATTCCAGAAAATCCCTTTACTAGGTCCGGTGGGAGGTCCATCCGCCGCATCGGATGCGACAAACAAGTTGAGCTGGGTTCCGGCTTGCAAGGTCCCTAAATCGGTAAAATCACCGAGACTAAGGGCCGCATAGGGAGCGTTTGGATCCCCGGGAGCTCCGCTCGCGGGATTAATCGATGCATTAGAAAAAATGATTGATTTGGATCCTTCAACAATAGTCCCTGTGGGGGAGAAGCCTAAGGTATTATTATAGGCTGCGCTATTGCTGACGAAGTAAAACCGAACCTGTGAATCGCTATTCAGCAGCAAGTTAGTAGGATCATTAATCACCTGAGTCGTGGCCGAATTTTGTGGATTAAATACTCCATTTACATTGCCGATGGTGCTTAACACAGTCGGTGAAAAAGAGTTAAATGCTTGCGCCTGGGCGTCAGATCCTGAAGCTTGGACAGGTCCAATCACGTCTAACCCCATAGGGTATGCGCTCAAGGAAGAGACCGAGGAAAGCAGTGCAACTCCCACAATCACAAGACTTTTTTTAAGTGAAAAGGCCATTCCTAATCCTCCCATTTTGGGGTTATACCTGACAAATTATTGCAATGGGTATGCCAAATAGGAGAGTTTTAAAGAAATAGTTGCAAGTGGTTTATATTGTGCCTCTTCCACCTCTTAAGGTGGTTATGCCAATACAAGGGATGAAAAGGGAGGGGAAATTTAAGGTATCAATCAGTCCCCCCTCCCTATTCTTTACTAATTTTTGCCCATCTTCTGCAGTTTACGCTCTTCTTGACCAAGTCTTCCAAGATCATAGCCTTCATAGTCGACGAATTTGAAGAACCGCTCAAACGCAGGATGAGCTTCTGATACTTGCCTTGCCATTGCTTGGGCAAGATATCTGTAAGTGGGATGACCGGCAGCCTGGGATCTAAGCTCGCACATCCACTGAAGAGCTCTTAAATTCACATGAAAATACCATCTCACATTAAAAGCCATGGGGACAATGTACTGGGCCTCTTCAGGAAGCTCCTCCGCGATCAAATTGTAGGCGGCTTTTGCTTTATCCATAGCGGCTCGGTAGGGAGCTTCAAGATCGGTTCCGAGAATCTCTTCAGGTGTATAGTAGCCGAGATCGCAGCTCAATAGCTGCCTCTCCTGTGTTAGCATTCTATGGCGGTGCATGTCCCTATAAGCTCCGAAATCAGAGACGATTTCAAAGGTGTAAAAAGCATGCTCTAAAGCTCTCGGAGATTTATGCCTGCGATTTTCGCGGTTGGCGGAAGCGACATCAAGCACTCGGATAATATCTTCTTCACTCATCTCTTCTACTTGCGCGAGAAGGCTTGCCAAGCTCGATTTCGAATTCTGAAACAAGAGGGCTGCAGTCACTTTTTGAACAGCATTAGGATCAAAAGTGAGAAGACGAACAGCTTTGGGGCTCTTTTCTTCGTGGAACGATTTGGCGAACTCCGTTTGAAGAACCCGAAGCTCCGTGTTCATATTGTCATAAAACTGGGAGTAAGATTGATGCGTACGGTGGCTGTGATTCGCACGTCTTACAAAAGAAGGGATGACTTGGCTAAGCTCTTCGTAGGCTCTTTTACCGATATCTTGCATCTCTGCTAACGGGGCGGTTTCAAGCTTGTGAAGAAGCTGCTCATAAAAACGGCCATTTCCAAATATTCCCATATTCGTAAGAGTTCCGGCCGGGAGAAGGCCCCTTAAGCAGTCGAGCGTTTTAGCCCGAACGGAGGCGGTGTAGGCCGCCTTCGAGCTATTAGGATCCTTGGGGAACTTCTCTTCAAAGTATTTTGTAAGAGGGGGTATAAGTTCACTGTATGTTTCAAAAAGATGATTGCAGGTATCTAAATAAAGATCGCGGTAAGCGGAGGTCATCAATATAGGTTCTCTATAAAAGAGGTACTCCCCTTGCACCTTTTGGTCGAAGTAAATGTAGCGGGTCGATTTTTCTAAGGGAGATCCTCCGATCCTGGCATCTTCAATAAATTTCGCGGCGAGCATAGAAATATTTTCAACCGCCATATGAGCGCCCCCCAGCTCGCCGATGGAGTCATCGCCATAGCCATCTAGAATACGGTCGTAAAAATTTTGCGCTTTCTGAATGGCCTCGGCCTGATCTTCCGCTTTCTCTTCGGGAGTGTCTCCTGCGATCGATTCGAAGTGAGTCTCATCGTTGTTGCCAATAAACTCTTTTAAAAGAAGCGATCTCAAGCCTAAAGTTGATCTGGAGTAGCGCGAAAAAAGGGCTCCCTTAATAACCTCAGGAAGGTTTTTTAAAACGAATACTGAACTTGATACGTTTGTGACATATTTTCTTAAAACCTTTATCTGGCTTTCAGTAAATTCTTCATAGTGGTCATTAAACATATAAATCCTCTAAATTGTTACTAGATTGCATTAAGAGAATGAAGGTTTCAAGTAAAATTAAGAATGACCGATGAAGAACTAGTTAGTTTAAGTAAAAGAGGTTTTATCCCCGGAGAAAATGAAGAGGAAGAGGCCTTTTTAAAAAGAGTCCATTTTAATCTTTCTTTAGAAAATTCTTTTGGATCGGATCCCTCCTTAAGACAATACCTTCATCAAATTCACTTAAGATCTTACGATCTCAAAGCGGACTGGGTGCCCCTATTTTTCGGAAATCAGAAATTGCCCCCTTGGCAAGGAGGGTGCGCCTGGATATTTCAAACTGAAAAGGAAGGTCCGATTGGATCGGTTATACAACTTCGCAAATCTTTTTCTAAGAAAGGGGCTTATTTCGGATTGAAGCTGAAAGAAATCCTTGAGCATGAAATGGTTCACATTGGGAGGATGGCTTTCGAGGAGCCAAAATATGAGGAGTTTTTGGCCTATAGCACATCGGACTCCAAATTTAGAAGATGGATGGGCCCCCTCTTTCAATCCTCCTATGAAAGTCTCATTTTAGTTTTTTTGTTTTTGCTGCCCCTTTTTTTTGACCTCTTCTTCTTAATGGAAGGGATTAATATAGATTTTAAACAGTCTTTGTTTATTAAAAGCGTTCCTTTTGTTTATCTAACTTATCTATTAGTTAGACTTTATTTTAGAAAGTCGATTTTTGAGAAGGCCAAGTCAAACCTTGTCCATTGGTTTGGAAAAGAGGGGGAGGCCATCTTATATCGGCTGAGGGATCAGGAAATAGAGCGGGCTTCCAGGCTCAAAGATCCCACCCATTTGTTTACGAAAGATTCTTTAAGGGTCAGGCAAATAAAGGCGGCCTACCTAAAAAACTAAGAGTCAGGTATCAAATGGTAAATGATCGAAGATGAAAAGCTTCAAAGCAATTGGTTTTGGCGAGATCTCGAAGAAGGTGTCATTCACATTCGCGATCAGCTCCAGCTTGAATTGAAATCGGAGATATCTCTTGATCCGGAAGAGAATGAGAATGTATTTTCGCAAGAATTTTTCTTTTTTATTCCCGAAACCCTTCAAATCAACGCAAGAACCTATCCTAAAGAGCAGTTTTTCGGGGATGAAACAAATATCATCCGCTTTAAAACACCTGACATGTCCTTTCAGGAATTGATGACGGATAAGACAAAATCGCCCTTGATCCGGCTTGAAAATCTCATAGCTGCTCAGGGGCAGGTAGAAGATATCGTCCATGAAATCCAAATGCTTGGCAATATCTTTAGAAGCAGTATTCGAAATGAGATTAAAGATCTGATCGATAAACTCTCTCTTTTAAAAGATCACGAAATTCCTCCCGATTTAAGAGAGGAGATTTTAGTTTTTGTGAATGACGTTCAAAAAGTTTTGGTTGCGGTAGATAAACTCCAGGAGAAATATCTGAATGCTGAAAAGGGAATTAAAGATGGCTTTAGATGGATCCAGGAATATATGGCAATTGTGGTCGATAGCTACCTCACAGCATTTCTCGATTTCTTTAGAAGAAGCGACTACTCGCCTGCAGATGATATTAACCAAGCGCTTGTAAAGATTATTGTGGAAAGAGGAAAGCCTGGTTCTTCAGAAGACGAGCTAATCAGATTTTCCCTTCTCAACAAGTACATGCTAGAAGCTTTGCAAATAAAAAACGAAAGAGAGGAGACCAAGCAGAAGCACTCTCCTGTTTTAGGTATGGCAGCGGCAGGTGTTGCGATGTTTACCTATATGGTCTTATTTGTTTGGAAAGCCCAAACGATTGCGATCACCTCTTTTCCGTTCATCCTCTTTGCAGTACTCTTTTACATTTTGAAAGACCGCCTCAAAGACGGGATGAAAGAGTTATACTGGAAAAATTATACAAGATGGTTTCCTGACTACTCGACAAAGCTATTAAACTCCTTTCATAAAGTGATGGGAAGAATGGAGGAGTCGGTTTTGTTTCTCGATAAAAATATCCCTGAGGATATCTTAAAATGGAGAAGTGAGGTCCACGCGCTGGAGGATATGCCGAGCTTGATGCCTGAAAGCTGCCTCTATTACAAAAAAGTGTTTTATCTAGACCCCAATAAAGTGATAAAGAGCTCAAGAAGGCAAGAGATCACTACTTTATTTCGTTTAAATTTTCATAAATTTTTGGAAAAAGCTAACGATTCTGTTCAAACCCGTTTAAAACTCGATCAGGACACTTTAAAGATCGTCGAAAAAAAACTGCCCAAATCGTACTTTTTGACTCTCATCTTAAAAAATCGGGAAAAATCTTTTGAGGAAATTAAGAAGTTCCGCGTTGTAATCAATAAGCTCGGAGTTGACCGTGTATACTTTCTTGGATCCTTCAGGCAGCTTAGAGAAACTAAACGCCCTTGAAAGGGCTTCTAAAGAGACTTGCTGGGTTTTGCATGACTTATCTGTAAGATCCTCCAAACCATGGGAAAGATGCCTTTTCACCTGTTTGCTAAAACACTTTGACTGGACAAAAAAACTATTAAAGATTGATTTGGAAGAGAGCAAATTAAATCTTCAAAGGCTCTCTCAAGGCGCAATCGATAAAGAGTCGAGGAAAAAAGTGATCGCCTTTAACCAGGCTTGCAAAACCTTTCGAAAAATAGCTCCCAGGCACGCTTTTGAAGAACTAGAGGCCGGTTTTTTTGAAAGGGCAAGCTTCCTTTTTCACCCTCCTTATACGATTAAAAAAGATCTTCTGAAAAAAATTCATACGATCGATCAAGAGCAAGCTATAAAACTCTCCGAAAGATTTCAGAGGGCTCCTGCTACCCTCCTGCCCCTTCTTTCAGAGTTTATAGGAAAAGGGGGAAGTGTGAAGCTATTGCCTTTCGATGAGGAAAGAAAAAGAGGAGAGTTTAAACTATTTATCGGCAAGCTTGATTATGTCTATCCCATTTGCCATGCCGGTTTAGTAAGGTCTCAAATCACTTGGTTGATCATCTCAGAAATCATGAAGAGAATCGGGGGAAGGGAGCCTTTTCCTCCGCATGGCGCGTTTAACGGATATGAGTCTGAAGCGCCTTATCCGGATGATGCGCACGAAAAACTATATGAAAAAGCCTTCTTAAGAAAAAGACCCTTGCGGGCAGGAGCCGCAAGTTCAATTCCCGGTGACTATTTCAAGTCGGTTTACTGGGTTCTTCCTCAAGATTCTTGCCGCAAAATATTTATTGCCTTTGGAACATCGGGCGTGCATGTGATAAGAAAGCTTCTTACGCATAATCGCTCTTGTGAGAGAGCTATTGTTGTGATCATTCCTGATGTGGATTGGATTTCAAATTATAGTCCGCACCTCTCTCTCAAAGTGGCGGCAAATGATGTGAGCCGGGGTGATTTGGTTTCTTTAAGACGGCTGTTTCGCGAGGAGTATTGCATCAAACACTCTCAAACCTTTCAAGAAGAGGGGTATTTTACAAGAAAGGTGGAAAAGCTTGAAAAGAAGTTGAAAGGGAGACTGAATGCCGAGGCTTTGGCGACCGAATTTTTACTGCCTTATGTCTACAGGTACGCCTTCGAGTACTACGCCCATTTTTTTAAAGCCGCCTCTTCATAGTGTTTAAGGGGAGAAGCCGGCGAAAGCCTCTTCGTTCACATGGGGATTTCCGCCATTATATTTAAGAGGGGTGTAGTTTGCGAACTGCGCGATCTCTTTTCGGTATGTCATATTGACGGAGCCCACCGCTCCGTGACGATTTTTCCCAATGATCAGCTCCGCCATACCCGGCTTGTCCATCGGATCGTAGTATTCCCGGCGGAGGAGAAACATGACAATGTCAGCATCCTGTTCGATCGATCCCGATTCGCGCAGATCGCTCATCATAGGACGGTGGCCTTGCCTTTCTTCCACTTTACGGGAGAGCTGAGAGAGGCAAAGAACCGGGATGTTGAGCTCGCGGGCTAAATTTTTAAGCAGACGGGAAATCTCCGAAATCTCGTTCTGACGGTTTTCTTGAGCCTTGAAGGAGTTCGATCCGGTAATGAGCTGAAGATAATCGATCACAAGGAACTGGATGCCATAGATCTCCTTCATCCTGCGGGCGCGGGCTCTTAAATCGGTAATTTTTAAGCCCGGTTGATCATCGATCACCATGACGTGCTGGGACATGTTGTGGACGGCAGCTACTATCCGTTGAAATTCAAGGCCGTTTAAACTCCCCGTTTTGATTTTATCCGATTCCACTTCCGCTTGTGAGCAGACAATACGGTGAACAAGCTGTTCAGCGCTCATCTCAAGGGAGAAAATGCCGACCGGCATATTGCTTTTAAAACAGATATTCTCGGCAATATTAATAGCAAAAGCCGTTTTCCCCATCGCAGGACGTGCCGCTAAAATCATCAAGTTGGACGGGTTAAACCCGTTTAACATTTTATCCATGTCGGTAAAATGGGTTTGAAGCCCGGTGATGCCTGGGTCTTCAGGTCCTCTTGTTTGATAAAGCTGCTGCCTCTCTTCCAGGGCTTTAATGAAAGACTCTCCCGATTCTGATTTGACGCCTGAAAAAACATCTCTAATTAATTTGCCGGAAAACTGATTGGTGCTCTGCCCAATCACGTAGAACATGTTTTGAGCCTCATCTAAGGCCTGATTCACATCGCTTGGCTCCTCCAAAGCATTTTTTTCAACCGATTGAGCGGCATGAATCATTCTTCTGAGAAGGGACTTGTTTTTAACAAGCTCTACATACTCTTCAATATAGGCAGACGTGCCGGCATACTGGGCAAGCGTCGTGATGTAGGCCGCTCCTCCGACCGTTTTCAGTTTGTCTTGCCGTTTTAGCTCTTCGCAGATGAGGTGGACGTCTGCCGGCTTTTCTTGCTTATAGGCTGTTTTTAAAGTCTGAAAGATTATTTTATGTTCGGTGTAGTAAAAATCTGAGTCATCCAGATGGTCGGCTGCGATATTTAAGCTGTTGATGCTTGTCAGCATGCAGCCTAAAACCATCATCTCCGCTTCTTTAGAGTTGGGGGCTATTTTCACCTGGGGAATATCGCTCATAAACTTTCTTCTGGCATCATATCTTTTTCAAGACGATTATACAGAAAGGATGGCTTACGAAAAAGTAGTGATTATAGGGGGCGGTTTTGCCGGCCTTAATGCAGCCCTTGGTTTAAAAAAACTAGAGGGCGAAGTTTTAATCATCGATAAAACTAATCATCACCTCTTTCAACCCCTTCTTTATCAAGTGGCTACGTGTGCCTTGTCGCCTGCCAACATCGCTTATCCGATTCGTGAAATTTTTAGAAATTACCCGAATACAAAAGTGATTATGGGGGATGTTGTTGATTTCGATCTCGTTCAGCATCAAGTGATTATGGGAAATGACGACAAATTTCCTTTTACAAAACTGATTATTGCAACCGGCACATCCCACTCCTATTTTGGCCATGAAGAATGGGAAAAATTAGCTCCCGGCTTAAAAACTCTACAAGACGCAAGACAAATTCGCGAGCAGCTTTTAGTCACCTTTGAAAAAGCCGAGAGGCTAGATGATCAAGCCGATCTCCATAAATATTTAAGGGTTGTGATTGTGGGGGGCGGGCCTACCGGAGTTGAGATGGCCGGAGCGATCGCAGAAATTACCCGAAAAACGCTCTCTAAAAATTTTCGTAGATTTAATCCCGATCAAACCGAGGTCATTTTGATCGAAGGGGAGAAGCAGCTTTTGCCAAGCTTCGATCCAAAACTCGCCGAGATTGCCAAAAAAGATTTAGAAAAGTTTGGGGTTAAAGTTTATTTGAACGAGTTGGTGGAAGAGATCTCAGAACAAGGGGTCCGCACTAAAAATAGATTTTTAGAAACGTTCAATGTCGTGTGGGCGGCCGGCAACCAAGCCTCGCCTTTGTTAAAAAAATTACATGTCCCGTTAGATCGAGCAGGCCGAGTGATCGTGAATCCCGATTTAACGATTCCTGGGCATCCCGATGTTTTTGTCTTAGGAGATGCCGCCCATTTTGCATCCAAAGAGGGGCCTTTACCCGGAATTGCTCCGGTAGCTATCCAGCAAGGCCAGTATATCGCTAAAAAAATCTTAGGTAAAATCCAAAAGCCTTTCGTCTATAATGATAAAGGGACCCTTGCCACCATCGGGAAAGCTAAAGCAGTCGGGGAGATTAAAGGGTTCAAAGTCTCAGGATTTATCGCCTGGTGGGTCTGGTGTGTCGTTCATATTTTCTATTTAATCAGTTTTTCAAACCGTCTTTTGGTGCTCACGCAGTGGGTTTTCTGGTATTTATCCGGCAAAAGACAGGTCCGTCTGATTTCAAAACCGGCCATTAGTCAAGAAGAAGCTAAAGAGGGGAAAAGTGGCTTCTTGATGTAAATGGTTCTAATGCAGTATGCTTTCGCTACATTCCTTCCAAGGAAAGATGGCTGAGTGGCCTAAAGCACGTCCCTGCTAAGGACGCATACCCCTAAAGGGTATCGAGGGTTCGAATCCCTCTCTTTCCGTTCTCTATTAAAAGTTCCAAATTAAACTCGTATTTATTATCATTTTTTGATGATCTATTTCGGAAATAATTGTGCTGATGTTACAGTAAATCCAAATCTTTCTAATTCGTTAAATAATACTGCACCTTTAAAAGAAAAACTTGTTTTATCGGACCTTATCGACGCCCATTTTGAGGTTAAAAGGGATTTGGCCGCGGTCCCTCTAAATCCCCTCGTTAAAAAAAGGTTAAAAGATCTTTTTGAACAAACGATCACTATTCGTCTGACGCCTCATATTTCCGGAAAATTTCCTTTAAATGAGCTCTTGAAAACCATTTTTAATGAAATTAGAAAACTTCAGTTTGCTAAAAACTTCAAGCCTCAACTGAAAGGATCCAAAGTTTTAGATGTTCTCGGCAAAGAGTATGCCAAAGACTTATTTCATTCGATCGGAATAGAACTATCGGAAGAAGATCTTTCAAAAATCAGAAACACCAAAAAATCTTACGATCTCGATTTAGGGGTTTGGATGAGCGAGGCCGGCTTCTACGAAAGGGAGGAGATAATAAAAGCAGTTGAAAGGGCGCTCTTCATCTTGTTTAGGCCCCGCTCTATTTTATCGGAAGAAAAGCTAAGACAGCTAATTTCTGAGAGCGGTTTCTATGAAAAGCCTGCCAACATTATCGATGGCAAAAGCCAGTATTTAAACACAAGCCTGGGATCGGATGAATTCCATGTGGAAATTTTATGGATTCAAACGTTTGCAAGACAAGAAATTTTTTGTAAAGACTCTCGCTACATTGAACTCTCACCCGATTTTTTTGATCGAGAGGATGGGGAGGCGAAAGTTACTTCATCGGAGAATGTCTTTAAACCTTTCATCGACTTGATTTTTGATCTTTTGACGGTAAGAGAGGCTGAAACCGTCAACAAAAGAGGGCTCTCGAGATTACATTTGGAAGAAGCTCAAGGTAAAAATCTTCTTAACCCTGAGCTTGAAGCTCTTTTTTTTAAAGCCGCTCTTTCAAAGCTGCCAAAAGGACGCTCTATCGCTAATTATCTGATGGGGTTAGTCGATTTTTGCTTTCGAAAACATGCCTATGAGTCGAAAGCTGCCTATTTTATCCTTTATTTGAAGATGGGAACACTCCTTCAAAAGAGTGTCGGCTCAAAACAACCCCTTGTGTCGGAAAATGATGCAGACGAGTATAAAAAATGCCTTCCCGCGAAACTTTTATTCGAAAATGAACTGTTGAGAATTATTTACGAATACGCTGCAAGAGCGGATACCAAATTTTCCGATGTTTTAACACTGACAGCTATCCTGCAAGCAAAATTCCCATTAGTAGAACACAGCTTCGCTTTAAACGTTAAATGGAAGCCTTTATACCCTGAAAAAATACCTCTTATCAAGCTCTCCGAGTCCGAGAGCGGAATAAGGGCTTTCATCGCTTTATATGAAATAACGCCTTCACCAAAACTTAAAGAGAGCATTTTATTAAGACTGCCTGTAGATACCGCTTTCTTGCCAAAACCGATCCTCGGACTTAACCAAGAATTTTTCAATCAGGTAGTTCTCTATGAAGCTCGGTATCCCGGGGAGGGATATGCCCGCGCCTTTCTTAAGGAGGCATCTCTTTTTAACTTGGGAGTCAAAAGGCTTCAGGCTGGTGTATCTCAAGTCTCTTCGATATTGCCATGGCTCACATCAGAAAATCCTGTTAATGGGTTCAGACTATATAAACTTTTTAATGATAAATGGACGGAACAGGAAAAACAGACGGCTTTAACCCGCTTTATCACAGCTCTTACTCACAGCTCTCAGGAATCGCGCCTCAAATTTCCTTATGAGGAGTTTGTAGGTGAAATTCAGGAGACCAAACTCCTAAGAGATCATTTGGCTTATGAGGATTTAAAGGCCCTTGTCCCGAATCCCCTTTTGAGTGCGGCATTATCACCCTACCTTTATCAAGATCGCTTCGTTCTTGAATCCTGTATGCTTGAATACTCGGCTCTTTTAGCCTTGACCCCTTTAGAGCAGGTAGAGGCAGCAGCAAAAAGTCTGAGCTCTGAAAAATTGCAGCTTATTTTTTCATCTAAAAATGTGACTAAATCTCCTGTTTTAGGAAGGATCGCAAGAGTTTATCTAAAAGGGAAGATACCAATCCCTCTTTTCTTCAGGATGATTTTCTTCTTTAGATTCACCTCCCAAGATCTCACCCCTCTCCTTTACACGAGAGTTGTCGAAACTGTAATGAATCATTTAGAAGCGCTCTATAAAGCAGGTAAAGAGGTAGGAAGGCCTTCCGAAGAAATAGCTATTGAAGTCGCAACTGAACCTAATTCAGATCCAAATTTTGCCCTGATATTACTTGAAATGGGGATTATATCAAGCGTAAGAGGTGTAGATGCCGTGATTCCAAAGATCATGACTCTGCTAAATTTGCCTGTGATGGAGAGGGTATGGAAATGGGCCGTGTCATCTTCTTTTTCAGAAACATTTCTCGTTGCAGCCCTTAGCTTTCCTCCGCTTGAAGAGCGTGCTCTTGAGGAATTACAAACTAAAAATGTAAACCTTGACTATCTCCTCTCTATTTCAAAATCTCTCTTATCAAAAAAAGCCTTTAAACCCCTTTTTGTCATTTTAAGGCATCATGAAAGGCAAATGAAAAGCTGCCTTGAGTGGAAATCCCATTTAAATGATGTGTATAAAAAGTGGTTAGATGAAAAGTTGAGCGTTGCTGACTTGAAGGAAGGGTTTGAGACTTTTATCCATCTTTCTACGCCTTTTGAGGAAATGCTCCAGCTTGTACTTTGGAAGCTGGATGAAAAAAGTGATCCTGAGTTAAGAGGCTTCATGATCGATTATCTTCTTTCAAATTATACTTTAGAAAACCTGCAACGAAGAGAAGCTTTTTTTAATTTACTTCTCAGAAACCTTTCAGAGTTGACGAGTGATGAGTTATCAAAACATAAAATCCTTGTTTCTAAAATAACAAACTTCGATTTAAGTCAAGATCAGGAGGAATGGTTAAGAAAGTTGGCTTTAAAAGTCATTCCTAAGTCCTCTACAGAGATTACGTTTTCTTTAGTCGAGCGGTTTAAGAATAACAAAAATTTTAAAGAGATTTATCGTGATTTAAGCCTTCAATCGGAGGATCTAAAGCTCTTTGAGAAAGGTTTTAGTTTATGCTTGGAAATCGGCTTTCCGTCGAACTTAAATCGACTGAAATTGTTTAAGAGACTTCTTGAGGAAAATCTAGCTGGTTCGCTTTTACCGGGATTTTTAGATACTTTACGCGGATGGACCCTCCAAGAGCTATCTGAAATATTTTTTATTCTATCTACTAATCATCAGCATCATGCCTTACTCGAAGAATTTTTTTATTTTCCCTTCTTTAACCCCCTTTTAAAAGATAAATCCCAACACAAGCTCATTAAAAATTATATCAACCAATCTCAGGACGATTGGAGGTGGATTCACTTAAGCAAAACACCCTTTATCAAAAGATTTTTAAGAGAAGATGAGGGCTACCAGCTCTTCTTGAGCCGACTGGAGTATAATCTAGAAATGGGATATCTTCCTCTTGTGGAGGCTTTTTCCGAGCTGGAATGGGAGGAGGAAGAAGTTCTCTTAATTTTTAAATTCTTATTTAACGAGCCGGTCTCTTCAATACACAAGTTGGCGAAGCTCTATAAAAGACAGACTGAATCAGTTCAAGAGGCGGTTTCAAGATCTCTTTACCCATTTACTTTTAAAAATGATTTAGCCCTTTTACGCTATTTAGATTTTCATTTGCATCCGCTTATGCCTCAAGTCAAAGTCGATGAGGTATTGACAGGTATTGTAAGAACTATAAAGGATTCAGATCCCTCTCTTTTTTATTTTTATTTTAGAAGTTATTTAAATCATAGCGTCGAGAGCCTGGGTGAGACGGGTGTTCTCCATGAGATTCATTTTGATTATACTCAAG
>CAYWQX010000011.1:0-58016 GCA_964460985.1 uncultured bacterium | reverse complement strand
GGGTCTTTATAAGGGGAGAGGAGAAGAGAGTCATTATCGGTACTATCCAAAAAAAGGGTTAAAAGCGATCCATCATAGTGAGGTTTTGAAGCCGAATAATCGGGTAGATATTTTACTACTTTGAACAGAAGGGAAGGAGGATCCGCCGGAAGATCTAGCTCCTGAAGAGCCTTTTCAAAGAGATCTCCATAGGGTTTTTGAATGTCGCGGCAAGTCTCTAAAAAAGTCTTCATTTCAGGGATCTGATCGATTTCAGGGAAATTTACGCTGATGAATGTGTGAAAGTGGGTGGAATAGTAAAAGGCGATTTGATGCCGTCCTTTTTTTTCAGACTCATCAAATAAACCAAAAAAATCGGTTGAATAAAGGTTTCTTTCTTTTGTTCGAATAAATCGCTCTTTAAGAAGAAACAGTTTCTGTTTGAGGGCCGGATTCTTTTGAAGATACCGGGTAAATTCATCAAATGTTACATAAAGATAATCATACGCTTGAGAGCCTTGGCTTGAATCCTTGATCTCGAGATAACCTGCTTTGACAAATTGTTCCGCTAAGGGGAGCGCTGAAAGAGAGGCTAGAACATGAAGACAGCCGATGAGAATGATATGGACGATCATTTTACCACCCTAGGATTTATCGCTCGAATTAGTCAAATGATTTTGAGAAAATTGGATTACAAAAAAGATAAATCTCTGGAGTTGTCATGAGTTTTATCGGCATTGACCATATTGTTCTCACGGTAAAATCTGTGGGAGCAAGCCTTGATTTCTATTGTAAATTTTTGGGTATGAAAGAGGCTACATTTGGACCAGGACGAAAAGCAATTCTTTGCGGATCACAAAAAATCAACCTGCATGAGCTAGGAAACGAGTTTGAACCAAAAGCTTATTCGCCAATTCCCGGATCGGCCGATCTTTGTCTAATCACTAGAATCCCTCTGGAAGAAATGATAACGATTTTGAATCACCATCAGATCCCTATCATCGAAGGTCCTGTCGAAAGAAGAGGAGCCCAAGGTCCAATCAGATCTATTTACGTTCGAGACCCCGATCAGAACCTGATTGAAATCTCGAACTATATTTAAATCTTACGAATTTTCTCAGCGATGTCCCGGCTGTTCACATTGGGAATGGCTAAATAGTTTTGCCCCTTCAAAGATACAATGTCTGTTTGAACGCCGGAAGCTTCAGCGAGTCTTTTCACTTCTTCCCAATCAGATACTTTCCTAACATCAACTAAGGCATCTAGGTGATATCCTGGACGAAGAAAAACTCGAAAATTAGCTTTAAAACGTTTACTTAAAAAATCGCTATGCGAATTAGGATCTGTGATCTCTTTTATATACCTTGTTTTTTCGCAAACCTCTTTCACCACTCGTTTAGAAAAAAGAGGCACGTCCTCTTCCTTTAAAAGATGGGTGTGGTTATCTAAAACGCCCTCATTTTTAGTTAACATATAAGCTACGTCATCGATTCCCTCATCAAAGCGAGAGGGTGAGTGAGGAAAATAATAAAGAACCTCTTCTTGTAAACCCTGTTTCTTGAACGCCTCTACAAGTCCTTTTGCGTGTAAAACTCCGCAAGAGAAAATAACCCCTTCCCCTTGATTTCTGATTTTAATCAAGTTTTGAATCATAGTGGCAATAATCTGATTCCCGTTTCGCTCCAGCAACTCCATTTTTTCTGAAAGAGGTGAAGAAGTTATTTTATCATAAGGATTGGAGTCAAGATCTATCCCCTTTAGCGACATCGATAATTGTTCCGCTTGCCTAAATATATCTCCTAGCATCCGGCAGGCGGCTAATTCTTTAACTTTTAGAGCTAGATCATTACAGCCTGTCGTAGAAACACACCCTCTTATGATACTCGTCAATGTTATATAACCGATCTGATTCAAGGGGATAGTTATCCCCGCTTGCCTTAAAGTCTTTTCAACAACGGCTTCGATCTTGCTGTAGTATTCTATGTTGTGTTTTTGCCGATCAAAAATTTCTTTCAAGGATACATTTTGAGGCGCATCAAAACAAAAAGTTTGATAACCTCGCCTGTAGAGCCGTGGAATCAAGTCTGTAATCACAGATTTAGGAGTAGTATCCCAATGACGTTCAAAAATAATTACAATAGGTAGTGACATTTTAAAATACTTAATTTTTGCCTGATAGTATAATATAAATGATATTTAGAGCATAAGTTAATTGTTTCGTTAAATAGAAATTTTAATCTCTTTAAATTATCCCCACAATTGACCTTTTTAAGAACTTTCGTTTGGACTGCGGTTCGCTGGATCGGTTATACTAGCTTTTCTTATTAGGAGATGTTGGATGACAGGTTTGCCTAAATGCATCAAATGCGGGTCTGAATATACTTACGAAAATAATTCTTTGTATGTTTGTCCCGAATGTGGACATGAATGGACAGCTCAGGAAGAGGAAAAAAGTGAAATCGAACAGTCTATAGTAAAGGATGCTTATGGGAATATCCTTCAGGATGGTGATTGTGTGACGATTATTAAAGATATAAAGGTCAAAGGATCGTCAACCGATTTAAAAGTGGGTGTGAAGGTGAAAAATATCCGCTTGGTAGATGAAGTTAATGGTCATAACATCGAAGCTAAGGTTCCCGGTTTTGGACAAGTGATGCTGAAATCCGGTGTTGTTAAGAAAAGCAGCTAATTCCATTCGCAAAATATAAAGTCATATTTGACGCTATCGGACCCGATTTTTCATCTTTTCTTTGATGAGAAGAATCTGCGTGGTGGTGGGAATCAGCTGCTTTCCAAAACCTTTTCTCTGACGCAGTTAGTTGATTTTTCTAAAATCGGAGAACACTCTTTTTCTCTTCAAATATAACGGTTCTAAATCTGAATTCTCGTGAAAGCAATCAATTTTACTCGTTACTATTTGTAATTTCCTTGATCAAATGATCACATGGCGTAAAAGTCCAATTTTCATCTGCCATCATTGAAGTATCTTTAAATAGGTACGACACATCGATTAGCATTATTTTGCCATTACAATTTGTCTGAGGTAAAATATTCCCGTTATCATCGATTATATTTGCTAAAATTGTCTGAGAACATAGTTCACTTCCGAATTGAGTTTTGACCAGTACTCTGCAAACTCTAAACTTAGTTCCTTTGAAGACAGAGTCTTTTTTGATGTAAGGATTTATTTCTTTGCATTGGTTGTCTTTCCATGTTGTAGCTCTTATCACTTTGTCAGTCAGAGTTAAATCTTCCCCGTCTTTAAACTGTGTTAGATAAACATCCTGAATAAGCTCATATTCTTTTCGAGCAATATGCCCTCTTTCATAGTTTTCACTAACATCTTTTACACTGGTTCCTGCAGCACAAATATAATCTGCAGGCACCGAACATCCTTGTGATATAAGCAGAAAGAAAGAGCTGATTAAAAAAACATTTTTTGAAATAAACGATGGAGACATTTTACTCTTGGGTTATGTGTTAAACGATAAATAGACTTTAGGAACGTAGCATTTTTCTCAATCTTATTTCGATTGCATTATTTAAGGGGTTTCAATTTGTGCTGTCCAAAATGGTTTGCGAGGAAACTTGCTAACAAGGTCAGTCAACAGATTGATAGAAATCTTTCTTATGAAGTGGGGCGGTCTGGCTTATGCATAGGTTGAATTGAGCCAATTTAATGTGCCAAGCTTGATTTTCACACTACATAACAAGTGACGGAGAGAGGGATCAAACGCAGAATCTATTTTTCCGATCTAAGAGATAATCTTTCTTAGCTCTTCCATTGAAATTCCTTGGATATCAAGTCTTTTAATGCGAGAGGTTTTTCCTGAACGAAACGTGATCTGAGATTGTGTTATTCCAAATGTTTTTGCTAGAAAGACGATAAGGGCATCGTTCACCTTGCCTTTTTCTGGAACGCCTTGAATTTTGATTACAAGGCGATTTCCCTCCCATCGGATTATTTCATTTTTAGGCGCATTAGGAATCACTTTGAGCTCGAGAATCATGGCATATAGACCCTATACTATTACTTGTTTTCGTTTAAGCATCAAAAATATGATAAAAAATGGCCTTGATGCACAATTGCCCTAACAACACTTTCCTTTCTCCTGTATAGGCAAACGGTAAAGGTTTGCCGTACGACAGGATAAAGAAAATCTGGGGGAATTCTAGGGCTCATATCGTTCCTGCTCGTTACAACTTTTTCACCTTAATATAAAATTAACTTCCCTGATTTCGTATTAAAGAATGCCGCGAAGCTGGCAGCTTTTCGCCGATTGCCTCGCACTCCTTCGGAGGTGCGGTCACTCGCCAAAAATCTGCTAAGCCTCGCGGTGTAGTGTAGTATGGAGGTTCTCACCTCCAAATTCTCCCAATCCCATTCCAAAAGTCACAGAATCCCACCCATTTTTCCTTCCGACAAAGAGTTAGACAGCCGATGATGATGGCTCAAGCGTAGCAAAGAGCAAGCAGCATATCCCCATCCCATACGGTGGCAGTCAGTTGATTTCCTTCAAGTCTGCGAATTATCTTATTATTAAAATAGTCTGTAAGTTTCTCCTCATTCTCATCAATTTTTTCCTCTATAATAAGTCATTGAGAAATCCTCTAAAAAAATTCAAACATACTCTGCACGTTCTACATCAGAAATATGAATAAGACGTTTGTTTTCGTTATTTAATCCGAATGGAAGTTTTATGGGCTGTTTCATATTGATTGAAACTTACTAAATAAATGATATCCCATTTCTCACTTTTTCCTGATACGGATGTGGATTGCATGCTTATTTATTTAAGTCGTTGCTGAATATAAGGTAAAGCTCGTTTGATCATTTCTGATTCATCCGCATCCACTCTGTGTTGGAATCGAACTCCTTGCTTCTGCATGATTGAAATCAAAACATCTGGTTCAAGCCATTCAATCATACTACTGGCTTCAGGGTCATTAAGATCTCGATTATCTGGATTCCAATTAATGAGTTGGCATGCAATGTACAGAGTTGTCTTTTCAAAAGAGAGACGGGCATCGGGAAGATAACCAGATAAGCTTCCCAAAAAAGCCACAGGTTGTGCTGTAGCCCCAAACTCCTCTTGTAAACCTCGTTCTAAAGTTTTTAAAGGAGGTTCATTGTTTTCCATGCTTTCACGCATCAAAATGTAAACATCTTTATGGCCTAAAATTTCTCTAAAATGATGACAAGCAATACGACCCTCTTGGTCAAAAATAACAGCGCCTACGGACAGGTGATACGGTTGTTTTTTACTTGCCTGGAAAAAGGCAGAGGATTGCTGACTCTCCGACGCACAAAGAGAAAAAAATGATAACATTAGATAGAACGTGCCAAATAAAAGAGTTTTCATGAGTTTTCCTCATTTGTAATGGTGAATAGACTTAATGAAAGAAACTTTTTTCTCAATCTTTTTTAAATTGCGATGTTTAAGAATTTGTACAGTAAATGTGTTTTTCAATTGTGCAGGCAGAGTGGTTTGCGAGGAAACTTGCTGATACGATAGGTCAACAGATTGATAGAAATCTTTCTCATGAAGTGGTGTAGTAAGTAGACCCTTATATGGCTAAAGCTGATGTTGAATGAGCTAGGTTCAGTTGCCAAGCTGATTGTTACACTACATAACCAAGAATGGAGTTAGGAATCTGACTTAGAATCAATTTTATCCATCTAATGAGACAATCTTTCTTATGGCTTCAATTGATATTCCTTGGATATCAAGTTTTTTATGAGTACCAGGCGATTTCCCTCCCATTGGAGTATCTTATTTTTAGATGCATTAGGAATTACTTTGAGTTCTAGAATTATTGCATATAAACCTAAAATATTATTAGTTTTTGTTTAAGCGTTAAAAATGTGATAAAAAATTTCCGCGAAGCTGGCAGCTTTTCGCCGATTGCCTCGCACTCCTTCGGAGGTGCGGTCACTCGCCAAAAATCTGCTGAGCCTCGCGTTATCGCTGGGAATTGGAGGTTTTTACCTCCAAATTCACCCAATCCCATCCCAAAAATTTCAGAATCCCGCCCATCTTTCCTTTATCCTGTCGTACGGCAAACCGTAAAGGTTTGCCGTACGACAGGATAAAGAAAATCTGGGGGAATTCTAGGGCTCATATCGTTCCTGCTCGTTACAACTTTTTCACCTTAATATAAAATTAACTTCCCTGATTTCGTATTAAAGAATGCCGCGAAGCTGGCAGCTTTTCGCCGATTGCCTCGCACTCCTTCGGAGGTGCGGTCACTCGCCAAAAATCTGCTGAGCCTCGCGTTATCGCTGGGAATTGGAGGTTTTTACCTCCAAATTCTCCCAATCCCATCCCAAAAATCTCAGAATCCCGCTCATCATTAATTTTTATGGGGGGCTGCTGAAACACAATTTCCGAGCTTTTGCGAAAATCTCTTATTTTTGATAAAAATTAGAATTAATAAGAGGTTATTTATGCTCAAAGACATAAGTGAAATCATCCATATGGCTTGGTGCGATAAAACTTCTTTTTCCGATATTCGTGAGCTCATGGGCTTGTCGGAATCAGACGTAATCAAATTGATGAAGAAACATCTCAAGCCTTCTTATCGTCTTTGGCGAAAAAGAGTCAGAGGCCGGGCAACTAAGTCCCCGAAAAAAAAGCGAATAGACAAAAGCCATGCAGATTGTTTGGTTTAAAAGAGATCTCAGAATCCACGATCATGCCTGTCTTGTTTCGGCAGCTGAGGCAGGCCCTGTTCTACCGTTATACATTTTTGAATCGGAATTGTGGCAGCAGCCTGACATGAGTCTCCGCCACTACAGTTTTTTAATCGAATCTTTGCAAGAGTTAGAAGAGGAACTCAAAAGAATTGGTCTGATCCTTGTTGTAAAAGTAGGCTTTGCTGTAGATGTATTGGAAGAGATCTCCCGCCGTCATCCTGTCCAAGCGTTATGGTCGCATCAAGAAACGGGGAATGGGTGGACATACGAAAGAGATAAAGCTGTCAAATCGTGGTGCAAATCAAAAAACATTCAATGGAATGAACCTGCCCAAAATGGCGTCATTCGACGACTGAAAGACAGAGACGGGTGGGCAGCGAAATGGTATAAATTCATGAATGAGTCTGTTATACCAAGTCCTAAACCTTTTTCTATACGATGCGTTTATGAACCCTCTGATACCCTTCCCAAGCTAAGCACTCTAAATCTGGAGCCTATCCCAATCGGTCAACAACAAAGAGGAGGGCGTATTCGGGGAATAGAGCTACTGGATTCTTTTCTTTATCGTCGTGGGGAAGGTTACACGAAAGAAATGTCCTCTCCAATCACCGCAGTAACGAGCTGTTCTCGTATTTCGGCTCATTTAGCCTTTGGAACCCTTTCGATTCGCGAAGTATTCCAAGCTTGTGAAAAGCGACATCGAGAAATAGGTGAAATTCCATACTATCTTAGAGGCGGATGGCCAAGTGCAATACGCTCTTTTACAGCAAGGCTTCGGTGGCATTGCCATTTCATTCAGAAATTAGAGGATGAACCAGCGATTGAATTTCAAAATATGCACCCAAGCTACAATGGGATGAGGGAAAATGAATTCAATGAACATTATTTTGAGGCTTGGAAATCAGGCAAAACAGGATTTCCTATGATCGATGCCTGCATGCGTGCCTTAATCACTACCGACTGGATCAATTTCAGGATGCGTGCGATGTTAATAAGCTTTGCAAGCCACCATTTATGGCTCCACTGGAGAAGACCGGCCTTGTATCTGGCCCAGTTATTTACCGACTACGAACCCGGCATCCATTATAGCCAAGTTCAAATGCAGTCCGGAACCACCGGAATTAACACAATCCGAATTTATAATCCGATTAAGCAGGGATTTGATCAGGATCCTGAAGGAGAGTTTATCAAAACCTGGATACCTGAATTAGAGAAAATGCATCCGCCTTTCATTCATACCCCCTGGGAGTTTATTTTTGATAGGGGAGGATATCCGATGCCGATCGTAGACGAAGGTGCCGCAAGAAAGAGGGCGGCAGATAAGTTGTATATATCCTGAGAAAAAATAGCGAAGAACATGCGTCAATTTCTCAAGAAATTGTTAAAAAACATGCCAGCCGGAAAAGGCGTACCAAATAATTAAAAAAACCGGACAGGATATGACTAAACTTCCATTAACCTTTAAACACAGAGATGAACTTATAGCTTTCGTGAAAAACCTTTCACCTTACGCGTCAGGTCCTGTTTCATCGATCATAGGGGGGGAAGAAGAAGCTCGAAAAAGACTGAAAATGATCGATCCCATCACTTACGGCAGAACTAGAAATTACGGGAATGGAAACGTAACGCAACTCTCTCCTTATATTACCCATGGTCTGATCGATTTAAACGAGATTAGAAGTTATGCTCTTGAACGCACTTCTGAAGCCGAACTAATCACAAAATTTATTCAGGAATTAGCATGGAGAGACTTTTGGCAGCGGGTAGCTGATAAGCACCCCGATTGGGTATGGAATGATGTGGAAGAGTATAAAACAGGCTTTCGAAAAAATGATTATCAAGACAAACTCCCACACGACATTTTAGAAGGATCAACTCCGGAAAAGAGTATGAACTCATTCATTCAAACCCTGATTGAGACCGGATACATTCATAATCATGCAAGAATGTATTTGGCAAGCTACATCGTGCATTTTAGAAGAGTAAAATGGCAAGCCGGAGCCAAATGGTTTTTGGAGCATCTCTTAGATGGAGATGAAGCAAGTAATAATTTTTCTTGGCAATGGGTTGCAAGCACTTTTAGCAGTAAGCCCTATTTTTTTAATCTTGAAAATGTACGAAAATATTTTGGAGATCTTGTTGATACTCGTCCGGAAAATAATTCTATCTTGGATGGAACTTATGAAGAAATCGCCGCTCGTATATTTCCCCAACTAGAGAGATTTCATGAATAAGGATATTGTGCTTTTTCACGAAAAAGCTTTGAACAAAAATTTTCCCGGTTCACACCAGATCAGCGCAGCAACAAAACGACTGTTTATTTGGGACGATCAATATTTTAAAAGACGGGGTTATTCGTTAAAACGACTCGTGTTTATTTATGAAACGCTCTGTCAGATGCAGATTGATATCATTCATGGAGAGACTTTTGAGGTGATTCAGCTCCTTTCTCCGGTACAAATCACCACCTTTTTTACCACGGATCTGCAAATCAAGGAAATCATAGCTCATCTATCCTCTCTTTACCCTGTTAAAATCATTAAACCGGATCCATTCGTGATCATTCCTGATTCTGATGATAGCAAGCGCTTTTTTCAATATTGGAATAAAGCAAGAAAAACAGCTTTTAGGACTTAAACAGCCAGGTGTATATTTTTATAAAAAGTTTAAATGATTAATTCGAAACAGTTCTAGCTTAAAAAATCTATGAAGATTTTGTCCTTCTTGTTTTAGGGTGAAAGCCCTCTTCGTCTATGGGTCAAGCCGCGAACATAGTATGCACACGTAAAAAAGGAAACATTTTGCGCCGGTTTCACCCACGTCTAGTGCGTAAATACTCAGTAATTGAGCTTTACGCAGTCGATTTTTTCGGTGCGAATTTCTCATTGTAAGTCATAAAAAACAAGAGGAGCCTAAACGAAGTTTCTGAGACGGATGAAGAGGAAGTCACAGTTGTCAAAGATGCCCACGGCAACCTTCTTCAAGACGGTGATTCAGTGACCCTCATCAAAGATATTAAAGTGAAAGGCTCCTCTTCCTTAATCAAAATTGGAGTAAAAGTTAAAGATATTCGCTTAGTTAAAGAAGTAAATAGCCATAATATTGAAGCGAAAGTTCCTGGCTTTGGCATGATGATGTTAAAATCTGAAATCGTAAAGAAGTCTAATTAAAATATAGAACTCTGTAGATTTTCCTACGTGTAGACGATGCACCCTCTATTTTCTATTTCTTTTACCCACGAGGGTATTTCGAGATTCTTATTAAGCCTTAAATCTAGTTTTTCTAGATTTTCGAGTCTAAGGATACTTTCCGGTAGATAAGTGAGTTGATTGTCTCTCAAATCAAGCCTTTTTAACGCTTTCAAACTTCCAATATTGTCTGGCAGCGATTTAAGATGATTGGTTCGTAGATCAAGCTATGATAGGTTTCTAAGGTTAGTTATTTCATCAGGAAGTGTCTCTAGTTGGTTATTTTCCAACATGATTCTTTGAAGGCTCGCGCATTTTCCAAAAGAAGACGGAAGGAAAGTTATCTTGTTGTTCATGGCATAAACTTCTTTTAGTTTTGTGAGTCTGCCAAGTGACTCAGGTAGCGTAGTTAACTGATTATTCTGAAGTCGCATTTCTATAAGATTTGATAAATCTCCCATCCATTCAGGAAGGGTAGAGAAGTGATTAAAGGAGATGTTCAAGTAGATAAGTGATGATAAGTTGTGGAGCGAATGAGGAAGGGATACTAATTGGTTACTAGCTAATAAAATAAAGCGTAGATCTAAAAGTTTTCCTACAGAATCAGGCAATTCGCTCAACTGGTTGTAGTTCAAGTCTAAAACTTGAAGATTTTTTAGCTCCCCTATTTGTTCTGGTAAAGAAGAGAGCTTGTTTACGCTAGCATTGAGTCTTTCTAATTGAATCATAGAGCAAAGAGCATCCAGGGAAATCAATCGATTTTTATAAATACTCAATCGTTTAAGCGCTGATAAATTCCGAATTTCCACTGGAATCTCTCTTATTTGATTATCATCTAGCCAAAGCTCCTCGAGGGTTGATTCTTTATATAGGTCAACTGGAATGGACTCTAATTTTTGGCGAGAAAGATCGAGCTTGTTCGCTTGAGCCGATGTATTCAAATTCATTACTCCTAATCAAGGCATAAAAAAAGGAAGTTTAGAAGGAATGCGCAAAAAACTAAATAGTTTTACCGGGGGGAAGGCCCGCGAAGCTGGCAGCTTTTCGCCGATTGCCTCGCACTCCTTCGGAGGTGCGGGCACTCGCCAAAAATTGGCTAGAGCCTTGCATTATGTATTGATTAGGGAGATCGAACTCTATGACTTTTTCTTAATAGCACAAATAAAACCTTAATATTATCTGTTTTTATAGATATTTAATTAAATTAATTTAATATTATGAGTAATTTTTCAGCCTAGTGAGGAAAATTTGCGTAAAAATTATACAGACTTTTTAAATGCGCTCGTAGATAGATTGCTGATAAAACTCACTGAAAATTTTGTCTTGCTCATTACTAACTGTTCTTATCAGACTTCTTTTCAGATCAACTTCATTTTTACTCAAAAGACGTTCTCGGAAACAGGTACGCAACGTAAAGAACATATCTAATTCTTTGGTGGCTTCTGAAACATTTATTGGTGTTGCAGCAGCAATATTTAGCATGGATATAAGAAGATTATTGATTGTTTCCCATAAAGATCTTATCTGTATAAATGAGGATCTTGCTTTATCCCTCATTCTTTCTTCTTCCGAACCTCTTTCGTGGTATTTTATGAATTTAGTAAATGAATAGTCTTCTCCGACAGATTCTAATATAATAGTGTAGTGAGTAATTAATTGCTGGGTGATGTTAGTGGCGAACTCGATTTCTCTAAAATAATTCAAATGATTTATAATTTTTTTAGTGGCTCCACAATAAACAGATAAAAAAATCTGAATATCAATCACTTCATCGTCATCAGGTCTTCGGCACCAACCGAACATGTGAGAAAATTTCTTTTCATATGCAAAAATAGCTTCTTGCTCGGCTTTCTTTTCTTCTTGTTCGTTTTTGTAATCCCAAGACGGTCCTTCATATTTGGCACAGTTCTTTAAAAGCACTAGAACCCAAGGATCACTTTCTTCAGTGTCAGGATAATTCCTCAGAATTATACTGTATGAACGAAGAGTTTCAAATATTCTTAAACGATATAACCCCATACAGTAAGCGATGTTTTCCTGTGAAACTCGTAGCAATTGTTTATTTCCGCCGATTTCACAACTAATATTATCGTGTGTGTCATCTTCAATCTCATCCAAATCATAGTTTTCGTTAAGCAACTCCTCCGTGCTTGGATTTTGTTTACCGAAACCTTCATAGTTAGGAGCTTGAATTTTTGTAAACCAAGCTTCAGGACTTAAAGAAAAAAATAGGAGGGTTGCAGAAAGAAAGTATCGCAGACTGCTTGATTCAGAGAAAGAAGAAAAAAGTAAAATAACAAAAGCAAAAAAAGCGAGTAACGATCTTTGAGTTTTATTCATTTTTAATTCTTATCGTAATTTTTCATTTTTTGAAGAAGAGACTGTCTATGTGTTTCAAGTTTTTTGTTAATTAAGTCTTCTTTTTGGATATGATCAGTTAAACTTTGAGCTAATTGGTTGAATGTATCTACATCTTCATAGTTTTCAAAAATAAGAAGCCCTTCTGATTCAGAATAGGTTCCTAATTTTGTAGATAGAAAATTAAGTATATCTTCAATTTTTTTAGCACCTTCTTTCTGTGTGTTAAAATATTCTTTCATTAGACTGGAGGTTGTTTTTTTGCCTTTCTCAAATCCTATAAGAGCGTGTTTTTTTAAATTTTCATTTGCAAAAACAGTTTTTTTGATTTTCTCTTGCATTACTAAAAATTCATTTTCATATTCTTGTTCTAAAAGACTTAATTTAGTAGAAAAACTAGCTACACGCTTCTTGGCCTGATAGATATTATCTTTATCACATAAAGTTGCAGGCAGAAGTATGTTTTCTAATTCTGAAATTGCAGCATCTATTTCGGCATCCATTTTTTCTGAAAACGCATACGAATTTTGTAAGAGAGGGATTATTTTGTTAAAGTCTCCGTATTTTTCTATGGAATATTCATTTTCAAATTTTTGAGACGGCACACTTTCTAAATTATTGGCTAATCGCGCTAATTCTTGTTTTGCATTGTTTAATTGACTAATCTGTTTAATTGCAGTTAAAGAATCATATATTGAGCATAACGAAAAAGAAACTGCAAAGCAGAAAATCAAAAATTCTAATTTTTTCTTTCCCCAACGTTTTCTTAGTGTACTAGCTGCAAAAAAAGCCATAAAGGCGTATGCAGTAGATTTTCCAGATGTTTCTACAATACCTTCAGAGGGATTAGTGTAAAACCCAACAATGTTGCTATACAAAAAAAATCCCGAGACTCCAATTGCCAAAACAGAACAGATTCCAACCCAATATTTTTTGATAAAATGCATTTGCTACAGCTCCTAATCATAAGCATTTACGTAAATTTTGCTTCATGTAGAAGGCGCTACTACCAAGATAAAGATGAGGAGAATTGCACCAAGTCAAGCAAAATTAATTAAATGATAACAAAATCGTTTTTTTATTTAAATGTTAATAATAATTATATTTAATTTACTTTTAGTTTGTCTGTTAAATTAGGTTTCATCCAAATTAGCTTTTGTCCAACTTTAATTTTTAACAGAAAAATTTAGATCGTCATCACCCGTACTTGTTGCTTACTTTGATGGTCAGGGGCCAAGATTAGAACATTGCTTCATCCAAAATGCATTTTATCCGCTTCATCAAAATTCAATAAAAGAAGAACTAAAGGAGATTACATCTTTGCTTTTGAAAGTTATGAAAAAATGAGGCGAAATTTTGATCAAGTTGCCCAAGATCTTACCGTAGCTAACCAATGAGCTATCACACAATCTTCACTGCGTATGAAAGATTCAACTCTATTTATTGAAAATTTTGCCTCAGACTTTCGTTTTATGACAAATAGTGGTAGGGATCGTATGAGAAAAGTAGGTAATGGGTTTATTTTGGAGCCTAATAGACGATGAGCTGTTTTATAAGCCGCGAAGCTGGCAGCTTTTCGCCGGATCGCCGGCAAATCGCCAAGGCGATTTGGGCGCCCGCCAAAAATCTGCTGAGCCTCGCGGGTTCGGGGAGTATGGAGGTTGCACCTCCAAATTCACCAAATCCTATCCCAAAAGTCACAGAATCCCGCCCATCTTTCCTTTCTCCTGTCTAGGCAAACCGTAAAGGTTTGCCGTACGACAGGACACAAGAAAATCTGGGGGAATTCTGAGGTTTTGGAATAGGGATTTGGAGAGATTTGGAGGTGGAGAGAATCGAACTCTCGTCCTTAGCATACGCCACACTGACCACTACATGCTTAGCGTCTTAAGTACAGACTCCCACCAAGACGCGGAACGTATAGGAGTCAGTTTGCAAGTCTTGATTAGAGAAGTTAAGGGGACTTGGGCTCAAGCCTTAACCTCCGCGCCAAGGAAATTACAGTGGATCATAAGGGTCTTGGTACCCCTTAAGCCACCGGGCAATTTAAACTGTTAGGTTCAAATTACGCAGCTACGAGTGCCTCTTTCGAGTAGTCGGAGCTATCAGTGCTGTTATTTGCATCTGTGTTTTTAATGGATTATTTAGGAGGCCAACCATCATCCTCCGCATGCAATCAGGGCTTTGCATCCAAGTCGAAACCGGTGCACCCCCGTACATTTATACTACTCCTCAGCTATTTAATTTTAAAGTGTCTCTTCTTATTCAAGTTGACTTAAATAAGAGGCTTGAGTTTGTCTCGCTATCAAAGTATACTTGAATAAAGGCTTTTTGATGAGTGTTGATATTTCTAATAGCTTTAATAAGTAGGGGATTCTGAATGAGAAGTGGCACAAAAATCACACAATTATCTGGCTACAAAGCCTTTATACCGACTGCATTGCCACCCAACCCACCCGTCAAGTTGGACGGGGATATACTTCATCTTTTGACAAACGCAAATATAGCCATCGGGAAATTAGACGCCATGGGATACTTGGCTCCCAATCTAGATCATGTCACAGCTATGTATGTGAGAAAAGAGGCGTTACTAAGCTCTCAAATAGAAGGTACTCAAGCTTCCTTAGGTGATTTATTCGAGTACGAGAGCAAAATTCCATTAAAAAATGCAAATGACGTCGAAGAGGTAGTAAACTATATCAAAGCCCTCAAATATGGAATTAAAAAATTAGACACTTTTCCCATGAGTAACAGGTTAATAAAAGAGATACATGCGATTTTATTAGAAGGAGTGAGAGGAAAAGATAAGACTCCGGGAGAATTTAAAAGAAGTCAAAATTGGATAGGTCCAGCTGGTTCCACGCTTGCTTCAGCTTCGTTTGTTCCTCCGCCACCATTAGAAGCTATGGATGCGATGAGCGATTTAGAATTGTTTCTTCATAAAGATTTGGAAATACCTTTATTGATAAACTGTGCCCTCATTCATTATCAATTTGAAACAATCCATCCTTTTTTAGACGGTAATGGACGTTTAGGTAGATTGCTTATCACATTTTATTTGTATTGGAAGAAAGCCTTACAGTATCCATTCCTATACTTAAGTTATTATTTTAAAATTCATCGGCAGGAATATTACGATCGTTTAGATCTGGTAAGAGAAAAAGGGGACTATGAACAATGGATAGTGTTTTTTCTAAAAGGAGTAATATGGACTTCGGAATCTGCTCTTGAAACCATTAAAAATGTTCTTCAATTAAAAGAGAGGGATAAAAAGTTAATCTTTAGCGAGAAAATTTCAAGCTCTTATGCAGTTATGCTTTTAGATTATTTATTTGAAAAACCTCATATTTCAATCCATGATGCAGCCAATCATTTGGAGATTTCCTATCAAGCCTCTGCAACCTTAATTCATCAATTTGTAGAATTAGATATTCTCAAAGAAATTACAGGTAAGAAAAGAGACAAACGTTACAGCTATTGGAAATATTTAGACATCTTATCAGAAGGTACCTGAATCAAAATGTACAGATAAAATCCTATGTTACAGTTGCTTCCGGGAAATATATTTTGTATAGTAATTCTGAAAAATTTAGGAACCATCCTATTTTCACCCTATTTATTAAAATTTATTGTTGACGGCCATGTTTAAAGAAATACCCCAAGAGACTTTTGACGAGAGAGAGAAGAGAATACTCAAGCTGTGGCAGGACAACCATATTTTTGAAAGATCGGTGTCAGAGAGATCCAAAGCTCCCCATTTCACTTTTTATGATGGCCCTCCTTTTGCAACCGGCCTTCCGCATTACGGCCACATTTTGGCGATGACGATTAAGGATGTAGTTCCCCGTTACAAGACTATGAAGAATTTTCAGGTCCCTCGCCGTTTTGGGTGGGACTGCCATGGTCTTCCGGTTGAAAATGAGATTGAAAAGACCTTTAGCTTGAATGGGGCTAAGTCAATTGAGGAGTTTGGGATTGCTAACTTCAATGAAGAGTGCCGCAAGATTGTTTTAAGGTACACGACGGAGTGGAAAGTCATTGTGGAGAGGCTTGGCCGCTGGGTCGATTTTAATGAGACCTATAAGACGATGGATAAGCCTTTCATGGAAACCGTCTGGTGGGTCTTTAAGCAGCTTCATGATAAGGGGCTTGTGTATGAAGGGTATAAAGTGATGCCTTTCTCGGCAAAGCTTGGAACCCCTTTATCCAATTTCGAAGCGGGTGAAAACTATAAAGATGTGGACGATCCGGCGATCACGGTCTCTTTTCCTCTTTTAGATAATCCTAATATAGAATTTTTAGCCTGGACGACCACCCCTTGGACGCTTGTTTCCAATCTGGCGTTGATGGTAGGGCCGGAGATTGATTATGTGACCGTTGTTGATGAAGAAAGTAAAAAGCACTTTATCTTAGCTGAAGCGAGAGTCAGCCAGTATTTTAAAGATCCTGCGCTTTACAAGATTGTGGACAGGAAAAAGGGCAGGAACCTTGCGGGTACCGAGTATGTTCCACCTTTCAAATACTTTTTAGATGAACGCAAAAAAGGGGCTTTTAGAGTTATCCTTGATCAAAATGTCTCGCTTGAAGAGGGTACCGGTATTGTGCATGCGGCGCCCGCCTTTGGCGAGGCCGATTTTTATGCTTGCAAACAGGCAGGCATTGGGATTGTTAGCCCTGTCGACATCAATGGTCAATTTACAAATGAAATTCCTGAATGGAAGGGCCTTTTTGTAAAAGATGCCGATAAAGAGATTATCCGCACCCTTAAAAAAGAGGGGCGCCTTATCCATCAGGCAACGATCAATCACCGCTATCCTTTCTGCCCGCGATCCGATACGCCCCTTATTTATAAGGCTGTGAACACCTGGTTTGTCGCCGTTGAAAAGATTAAAGAAGCTCTTTTAAGCACCAATGAAAAGACCCATTGGACCCCTGAGTACCTTCAGTTTGGCCGTTTTGGCAAATGGCTGGAAGGGGCAAGAGATTGGGCGATCTCCCGCAACCGTTACTGGGGAACTCCGATTCCGATTTACAGAGCCGATGATGGGGAGATGGTTGTAATTGGCAGCATCGAAGAGCTTGAAAAGCTCACGGGCGAAAAAATCGTCGATTTACACCGCCACTTTATTGATGATTTCACGTTCCAGAAGAATGGAAAGACATTTAAGCGTGTTCCTGAAGTGTTTGATTGCTGGTTTGAATCGGGATCGATGCCCTATGCCCAAAACCACTATCCGTTTGAAAAAAGAGAGCTCTTTGAAAAGAATTTCCCGGCTGACTTCATCGCGGAAGGGTTGGATCAAACGAGAGGCTGGTTCTACACACTCATGGTTTTGTCGACCGCTTTATTCGATAAGCCGGCTTTCAAAAACGTGATCGTCAATGGGATTTTGCTTGCCGCTGACGGGGCCAAGATGTCGAAACGGTTAAAAAACTATCCCGATCCTGTAAAAGTGATTGAGAAGCATGGCGCTGACGCCGTTCGTCTTTATTTGCTGCACAGCCCCGCTGTTCGTGCGGAAGATCTTTGCTTTAATGAAGCTGGGGTCGAGCTTGTTTTGCGCCAGGTTCTGATACCGTTTTGGAATGCCTACAGCTTCTTTATCACGTATGCTAGAATCTATAACTTTACTCCTAAGAGAGAAACCAGTCTTCCCGATTCTGTTATTGACCAGTGGATTTTATCGCAGCTGCATAAACTTATTCTCGATGTCGAAAAGGGGATGGATCAGTATGACTTAAGCCTTGCTGTAGAGCCGTTTGTGGGTTTCATTGATCAATTGACAAACTGGTATATCAGAAGAAGCAGAAGACGTTTCTGGAGCGAGGAAGATACTCCTGATAGAAGACAAGCCTTTGAAACATTGTATGAGGTCCTTTTAACGCTTACGCAAATTGCAGCTCCTTTTGTTCCGTTTATCAGCGATGCGATTTATCAGAATTTGAAGACGCCCCAGATGCCCGATTCGGTTCATTTAACCCTTTTTCCGTCCTACCATGCGCCCTATAGAGATGAGTCGTTAGAAAAGGGAATGGCAGCTGTTCAGAAGGCTGTGAGCCTTGGGCATGCGCTTCGTAAAGAGCACAAATTAAAAGTGCGTCAACCGCTTAAAGCTGCAAATATTGCGTGCGCACACCAAGACGAGTTGGCTTTTATGCAGTCGCAGCGACATCTCATCATGGATGAGCTGAACGTTAAAGAAGTTCACTTCTCCACAGCCGAGTCCAAGTTTGTAACACTCAAAGCGAAACCCAATTTTCGCGTGCTGGGAAAAAAAATCGGCAAAAAAATGCCCGAAGCTCAGAAGAAGATTACAGAATTTACACAGCATCAGTTGAACGAGCTGCTTTCTCACGGCACCTATTCCCTTGATCTGGAGGGAGAGAGTGTACTTCTTACGCTAGAAGATGTCGCAGTAGACCGAGTGGTGAAAGAGGGCCTTTTAGCAATGAACATAGAGGGAATTACTCTCGCTCTTGATAAAGAGATGAATGATGAGCTGATCCTTGAGGGGTTAGCACGGGAAATCGTGAATAAAGTGAATACGATGCGCCGCGAACAGAAATTCGATGTGACAGACCGTATTGTCATTGATATCGATACAACACCCAAAGTTAAAGAGGCGTTTGAGCTTTGGAAAAACTACATCACGAATGAGGTTCTTGCGAAAGAGGTGAACTTTGTTCCCAACACGGGAACCGAGTGGGACTTGAATGGCGAGATGTCCAGGATAGTTGTAAAAAAATATATATAATTATAAGCTTCGTCACACAAAATCTTTGAGGAAAAATGGAGTCGATTTCAACCGAACAGGCATCTCAGTCCCTAAACGAATTGATCAAAAAAATTAATCAGGAAAACAAGCCTTACAAAATCACGACAGGGGATGAAGCGGTGATCGTACTCGGCGAGGAGATGTATGACAATCTCCTCGTGACTTTAGAGTTCCTTTCAACGCCTGGACTTCTTGACCGTTTAAAAGAGCAAGAAGAAGTTCATAGCTCATAATGTCAAAAAAAGGTGTGCTCTATTCGAGCACACTTCAAACTAGTCTAAATTTAAAGGTTTGTTCAGCCTTTTTCTTCTGAAATAATACCAGGCTGCGAGCGAGCCGAAGCCTAAAATCCAGACCATAACTCTTGAAGGAGTGAATAATGGGTAGGGTTTCATATTGGGTGGGCCAAAGCGATCTCCAAAGGGCCATAGGATGATGCTCGGGGCTCCTTGTAAATTCTCTTCGGGAACGAAGCCAAAGACGCGCGAATCTCCGCTCATCGCATGGTTGTCGCCTAGGACAAGGTAGTGTTTTTCAGGAATTTTCAAACCATGGGTTTTTATGTATTCGGGATTCTCGATATCGGCGATGTGGTCTATGAAACCTGTGCTTCCCTTTTTCTTCTCTTCTTCGACAAAAGTTGTTAAAACAGGCTCTTCTTTTTTGAAAATGGGAGCTCCAAGCACATAGAGGTCGCCTTCTTTGAAGTAGGCGAAGCGGGTTGGAAGCAAATTGTTTTTAGGTCTCGGGCTGTAACTCAAGTCAAATTCGATCCCTAGATTGAATAGTTTTTGAATGTTTAAAGGATCTCTAGAAAGAAGAGGGCTCTCCTTCGGAAGCTCGGTCAAGAAACCTCCAAACCCAACATGGCACCCTTTGCCATAGTAAAACTCGTAGGTTCCGTCAGGGACATTATTGAAAGTGGGAGTTTTTGCCGAAAACCTTCCCCCTGCCATATCGTAGCGGGCGCCTTGCTCATTTTTAATCACGAAACGGGCCGTGTACATATTGTCCATGATTCGGTTCATATGCTCTTGATCCAGAGGAATCAGCGATTTTTGCGGGGTAAGATGGAGTTGATAGCCTCTTGCCTCTTGGGTCGTCGTCACTTTTGAAAAGGAAGGGTGATGATTAATTTCTAGATAAAAGGGGGCGTTTCCTTGGGGTTTAAGCCCTGCGTTTTCAGCCTCTTCCTTCGAGAGGATACGGGCTTTCCCATAGTTTCCCATGCCCCAGAGCGCGCTCAAGGTTTCACCTTTAGAAGGGTCATCTTTAACCCACTCTTTTCCATTGAAAACCTCTCCCTTAAAATCTCCGAGCGGAGATACGCTCAGTTTTCCCACCTCTTGGTTCATTTGTTTAAACTTAATCGTGTTATTGCCCGTCTGCTGGATTTTTCCTTCAAAGGTGATAAATGGAATGTACTCCAGTTTTTTCTTCCAATCGGCGTTTTCAAAATCGGTGATTTTATGGCCGTCTTTATCAAAGCCATAAAGGGAGCCCCCGTAAAACACTACCGTGTCACCCGGTTTACCCATTAATCGTTTGATGTATCTTTTCGTATAGGGGAAAACATAAAGGAAGGTAGAATCCACATCGGGAAGATCCAACTTGTCGCCTGAAAAAATCAGAACTGAGCCTCTTTGCACATCGTTTTCGTTAAAATAAAAATGATCGGTTTGAACGGGAATATTTATTCCATAAGGTGTCTTGGTCACTGTCAACAAATCGAGTTCACGAAAAGTAGGACGCATGGAACCGGTGGGAATTTGAAACGGTTCAAACCACATTTGCCGAACAATCGTTGCTAATACGAGCGCAACTGCCAAACCGAGAATAAGCTCAGCTGCTCTTCGCCAAAGGGGCTTAGGAAAAAGAGTCTTGGCTCTCTTTTCTAAATTTTTGGAAAGCATGGTCGCTTCCTTACGGTTTCCCTGATGAATCAACTCTTCCATGTGAAGTAAGTCGTTTTTGAACTTCTCTTTTTCTGTGGGAGAGCCTGTACAGGGCATCTTTCTATAAAGCTTAGCGAGATGCTGGAGGGAGTGCTTTAACTTATTCGTGGAAAGTGTGCTCGAAAAGAACATGAAAATCCTCTAAAGGTGAAAAAAAAGCATAGCTGAGGGGGCAATTTTACGCTTTATGGAAATATGTATGCTAAATGTACGCTTGTTTTATCTAAAAATGCGATTTTAAGGCCTATCTTTGTGGATAAGCTGTTGAAAAAAGAGCGTGTTTGTCGATAGCTTGAGCCTTTGGAGTTAAGCGACTTAAAGCGGGGTTTATTTTTTAAGTCGCTGAATATCAGGGTTTTAAAACAAATGTGGAAAGACTTAAAGAGCTTAATTTTTAAGCTCTTCAGTCTTAACACTTGACTGTAGATAAGTGTCGATAGGGGATTTAAGGTGATGGCCCGTGTCGATAATTCGGACTTTGGCTTTCGTAACCACCCCCGTAATTTCAAGCCAATAAGGGAAGTAGCTTGGGTAGGGGGAGCCTTGCTCGGGCAAATAAACTAAGATACTTTTTCCGCTCAATTCCGAATCATCAGCGGGCCATCTCGTTTTCCATGCTTCAAAGAAAACGTCTTTAATAGGCTCTCCATTGAAAAAGAGCTCCGGCTGCCAGATTTTTTTAGTCCCTGCCATCTTCATTTTGTTCACGGGGATTTTTTCAAAGTCTAAGCTGAGCAATGTTGATAAGAAATTTTCAGAGGAGGGGATCTTTAAGTAGCACCCTCTCGTAAACGAATAGAAATCGGATAGATTGCCTGACTTAAGATCGACCTCGAATGTAACCCACGAGGTGTGGCCATCCGCTCCTGAGCTCAGCCATTGTTCCCAGTTATCAAAGCGAAGGTGGGTGGGAGCTGTGACCTCTTCCATTCTGAGTGTGTCTCCAGAAATATCTACAACCCTTAGAAGAGTGTTGGTTTTTCCGAACTGGGCGATCACATAGTCGCCGGCTTTAGAGGTTTTAAAATTCTCTTTTAAGTTTAAATTCCCAAAGAGTGAGCTTAAGACGAGAAGAAAGGGGATAAGATATTTCATAGAACATATGTTGCCTGAATAGGAGAGTAAAATTCTAGTTGGCAAGATCGACTCGATTTGAAAAAATCAAACTCTTTAGCGTGAAGGAGCGGTATGTTCAAAATTTTAGTATGGCTTTGCCCTCTATTTCTTCTGGCAGATAGCGCTTTGGACAGTCAAATCAACCTCCTTCAAAGTGAGATTGAAGCGCTAAGGATTAAAGCATTAAACGACAAAGAAAAAGCGCAAGAGAATCTAAGATACCAGGGAGATGCTACGGTTCATGAGGTGGAAAGGGCTGAAAAATATGAAGATATAGCGGCAAAAAAGCAAAAAGAGTTAGATCTTCTTTTACAAAAGAGAAATCAGCTTCCCCAATGAATCCTTATTATCCCGAATCTCTTGCCTGTTTGACCGATCTCTACCAACTTTTAATGGCGGCTGGCTATTTAAAAGCGGGCTTAGATAAGAAAGAGGCGGTATTTCATCTTTTTTTTCGCAAAAAACCCTTTAATGGCGGATTTGCCATAGCGGCGGGTCTTGAAGCGGTTGTTCAGTTCATTGAAAGATTTAAATTTGACGAAAGCGATTTAAAGTATCTTTCCACATTAAAAGATGCTGACGGGATCAATTATTTCGACTCGCAATTTTTGAAGTATTTGTCCGATTTTAAATTGAATGTTTCGCTTGATGCGGTACCGGAAGGAACTCCTGTTTTTCCTTTTGAGCCGCTGATAAGGGTGCAAGGACCGCTCATCGCATGCCAGCTTCTCGAGAGCCCTCTTTTAAACTTGATTAACTTCCCGACGCTCATCGCAACTAAAGCCGCTCGAATAAGAACGGCTGCCCAAAATGATACAGTGATGGAATTTGGTTTGAGACGAGCTCAAGGGATCGACGGCGCCTTGACAGCCTCCCGCTCCGCCTATATCGGAGGGTGCGATTCCACCTCGAATGTCCTCGCCGGAAAATTTTATGGGATACCTGTAAAAGGGACCCACGCTCATAGCTGGGTCATGGTTTTTGAGGAAGAGGAAGAGGCTTTTAAAGCGTATGCTGAAAGCGCACCCGGAAACACTATTTTTTTGGTAGATACCTACGATACTATAACCGGTGTTGAAAAAGCTTGTGAAGTAGGCCGGTATTTAAAAAGCAAAGGAAGAAAATTCTTAGGGATTCGCCTCGATTCCGGGGACTTGTCTTATTTGAGCATCAAAGCCCGTGAAATCCTGGATCAAAATGGGTTTAAAGAGGCGGTCATTGTTGCGTCCAATGAACTGGATGAGACGATTATAACTGAATTAAAAAGGCAGGGCGCTCAAATCACCGTCTGGGGCGTGGGCACGAATCTAGTCACATCGGCGAACCAGCCTGCCTTAGATGGGGTCTACAAACTCTCTGCTATCCGAGATCCGGGAGGGGAGTGGGTCGATAAACTTAAGCTCTCAGAGCAGCTTGTGAAAGTCTCAAACCCGGGTATCTTGCAGGTGAGGCGCTTTATGCAAGGGGAGAGTTATCAAGCGGATTGTATCTTCGATATCAAGAAACCCATTCCTCCCGAGCCTATACTGGTAGATCCCTTTGATCCGACCCGCCAAAAGAAAATTCCTCCCTATATGCAGTGGATTGACCTTTTGGAGCCTGTTTTCAAGGAGGGTAAAAGGGTCTATGATCTTCCCCCTCTTCACGAAATAAGGTTTAAAACGCAAAACGAGCTTAAACATTTCCATGATAGTATCAAGCGGTTTTTAAACCCGCACCAGTATGTCGTCGGAATGGAAGAAAACTATTATAATGACAAAGTTAAACTCATCCGCAAAATCAGAAGCCAAAAAAATGAGCGCCTTAATCCTCGTTGATTTACAAAATGATTTTTTTCCCGGCGGCGCTTTGGAGGTAAAAAAGGGCGATCAGGTTCTTCAAGCTGTCAATCAGTTGATGGATATGCCTTTTGATCTCATCATTGCGACAAAAGATTTTCATCCGAGAAATCATATAAGCTTTGCGAAAACGCATGACAAGACTGCCGGCGAGATTGTTCAGATAGGGGATATCGAGCAGATTCTTTGGCCTGTCCACTGTGTTAAAAATACTCACGGCGCTGATTTCGCCCCCGGCTGGGAGAGTGATAAAATCGATTATGAGGTGCATAAGGGAACCGATCCAAAAATTGATAGTTACTCAACCTTCTTTGATAATGGACTTAATAAATCGACAGGGCTTGAGACCCTATTGAAAGATAAGAAAATTCATTCAGTCTATATCGCGGGTCTAGCTACCGACTATTGCGTGAAGTATTCTGCGATAGATGCTTTAAATCTCGGGTTTAAAGTCTTTGTCGTGAAAGAAGGCTGTCGAGCGGTTAACCTGCATCCGAGCGACGAAAAAAATGCGTATAGAGAAATGGAAGAGGCCGGCTGCCAAGTGGTCTCGATAGAAGATATTAGGATAGGATAGTGTATGCGTAAATTAGTCCCGTTTTTGCTCCTATGGGGAGCTCTTTTTGCGGCGGATGAGCCCAAAAAAGAGGATGTAAAAGTAGAAGTCAAAGAACAAGAGGTGCTTAAGACGCATCATCAGGTAAATATTAATGGGCAAGATATTAAGTACTCAGCCCATGCCGGAACTCTTCCTTTAAAAGATAAAGATGGCAAAGTGAAAGCGAATATTTTCTTTGTCGCTTATCTAAAGGAAGGGGTTCAAAAAACAGCCGACCGCCCCATCACCTTTTGCTTTAACGGAGGTCCCGGATCTTCCTCGGTATGGCTTCATATGGGAGCTTTTGGCCCTAAAAGAGTCGATGTGAACGGAGAGGGAAAAATCACCCCTCCGTACGATTTAAAAGATAATGAATACTCTCTACTCGATCTTACCGATTTAGTATTTATCGACCCTGTATCTACCGGTTTTAGCCAAACGGTCCCTGGCGAAGACCCCAAGCAGTACCATAGTGTGGATGAAGATATCAAATCGGTAGCTGAATTTATCCGCCTCTTCACATCCCAGTATAAAAGATGGGATTCCCCGAAGTTTTTGGCAGGCGAGAGTTATGGAACGACAAGAGCTGCGGGTTTAGCTCTTCATTTGCATGATGAAGAGTGCTTTTACTTAAATGGAGTGATTCTCATCTCATCGGTCTTAAACTTCCAAACGATCTGGGATCCTAACGATGGAAATGATCTTCCTTATATCCTTGCTCTTCCAAGTTACACAGCGACCGCCTGGTACCATCAAAAACTCGATTCTGAACTTCAAAAAGATCTGCATGAGGCAACCCTTCAAGCGGAAGAGTTTGCTTTAGGGGATTATGCTAATGCTTTGTTAAAAGGGGATGCTTTATCGACGACTGAAAGAAAAGCGGTCGCTAAAAAACTCGCGTCCCTCATCGGCTTAACGGACGAGTACATCGAACAATCCAATCTGCGAGTGGGAGTCCCAAGTTTTGCTAAAGAGCTTTTACGAAAGGAAAAAAGGACGGTGGGTCGATTTGATTCACGTTTTATCGGTATCGATTCCAATTTGTGTCGTCAAACCTTTGAAAATGACCCAAGTGCAGAAGCTATTTTTGGAGCCTATGCAGCGACGTTTAACCAGTATGTCAGAACCAATCTTAAATGGGATAAACCCAATAACTATAAAATTTTAGCCGACGTATCACCCTGGGATTTCGGTAAAGCCGACAAAGGGTATCTAAACGTAGGAAGCGACCTCAAATCGGTAATGAATAAAAACCCCGATTTAAAAATATTTGTCGGTTCAGGGGCTTATGATTTAGCGACCCCTTACTTTGCAACCGATTATACGTTCAATCACCTCGGGCTAGACCCCTCCCTCCGTGACAACATCGATATGCAATACTACGAAGGAGGGCATATGATGTATATAAACTTGCCTTCCCTGGTTAAATTGAAAAAAGACCTCGAGCGCTTTTATAGAGGGGCGCTATAGATTGAGTAAATGAAGCTAAAGGTAAAATTAATAATAATTTTAAATTAATTGTTGATTTTTTTTGAATAAAGTATTATAATGTATGCATGCATATAAATGCTTTAGATACTCAAGCTACGATGCTCCAGGTAAAGTATGAGCGCGAAAAAAAGTTAGATTTTTTAGTTGAAAAAATTAAAAAATACGAAAACTACAGTCGTATCGCTAACTATGTGGGCTGGACTGCAGTTATAGTTATGGCTGCTTCGGCAATTGGAGCGATTGTTGTTTTTTCCCTGCCGGCTTTGCCGGTTGTTTTTGGTGCAATAATACTTGCAGCCTCCATTTTCGCACCCATATATGTGTCTCAATCTAGAGGCTTAGGTCAGATTTTTACAGGATCAGTTGAAATGACCAAAAATTTAGGTAAAGTTATCTATCCATCGGTTGCTCTCAATACAGCTGTTATCGCAGGTGGAATAATATGTGGAGTTGGAATTGTCGCCGCCGCTGCATTCTTAGTTAAAAACTATTTTGATGAAAAAATTTTAACTCTCAATGAAGAGTTGATGAGATTAAACCCTGAAATTAACGAATATTCTGATTCAATAACTTAATCAGAATTTTTAAAATAGTTGTGGGCTTTACGAAACGGTTTATGGGGATTTTGCTGGGCGAAAGGCCGGAGTTTGTCCGACTCACTGCAAGCGGTTTTACAGCACCCTTCCGTCTCTTTTAAGCATTCAGGGCAGGAGAGGTAGAGCCGATTACAGTCCATGTTGGCGCAGTTGTAGTAAGAGTCGGTCGGTTTTTGGCAGTGGTGGCATTTGCCCACTTTTTCAGTCTCTTCCTGGCTTAAAGGGACCGTGAGACGGTCGTCAAACACGAAAAGCTTCCCTTTCCAATGTTTAGAGCCCTCTTTTAAGCCATAGTTGATGATGCCACCTTCAAGTTGGTACACTTCATCAAAGCCCGATTCTTTTAGAAGCGAGGAGTAAATTTCGCAGCGAATACCCCCTGTGCAATACATGAGAACTTTGGTTTTCTTAGGATCGACCTCTTTTTTGAGGTCTCTGGCATAGCCGTCAAATTCCCTAAAGGTCTCGCAAGGGGGAAGCCTTGCTCCTTCAAAGTGGCCAACCTCCCACTCATAATCGTTTCTTACATCAATAATCACATGAGGATCATCGCTTTCAAGCGTCTTTTTCCACTCATGAGGGGGCATGTGTTTCCCGACATTGTTCATGTCAACCCATTTATCGATGGCGACGAGTTGTTTTCTGTATTTAATCGTGAGTTTCGGAAAGGCATGTTCATGCCATTCATGCAGTTTAAAATGAACATCCTTGAATTCTTCAAGAGAGTGCATCCAGTCGATATACTTCAGGGCATCCTCTTTTTTGAGGCTCATCTGGCCATTGATCCCTTCATGGCCAATATAGATCCTCGATTTCGCGTCAAGCTGGCTTAAATAGGCTTTTTGATCGCGAATGATCGCATGGGGGTTGAAAAGGGGGATAAATTTGTAAAAAGCTAAGCAGTAATAGTTCATAGAGGTGAGTAGTATAACCAATTTGTATTTATTTTCGAAGGGGGTTAAAATAGAGGTTAACCCCCATGGAGTAAGCCTTATGTCAGAAGATCTTAAACATTTAGATGATGAAAATTTCCAAACCACGGTTAAAGAGGGCGTCACTTTAGTCGATTTCTACGCCGACTGGTGCGGACCTTGCCGCATGATTGGACCGATTGTTGAAAAGCTCGCCACCAAATTCAAAGGGACTGCAACCATTGCCAAAGTGAATGTGGATAACGCGCAAGATACCACCGGACAATACGGCGTCACTTCCATCCCGACCATCATCATTTTCAAAAATGGCCAAGAAGTTAAACGATTTGTGGGTGTTAAAGACGAAAACACACTCGAAAACGCGATCAAAGCCAGCCTCTAAATTGATCTTTGGAGGAGTTTATCTCCTCCTTCCCATTTAAAATTTAAAAGAGTTTTGACGGTGAGCTTCAAAGAGAACGATACCTACCGATGTGGCAAGATTTAGGCACCGCGCTTCCGAAATCATAGGAATTCTAAGCATTTTTTCTTTGTAAAGCTCATGAATCCATGAAGGGAGGCCTGAAGTTTCAGATCCAAAAATGAGCTCGGAATCGGGGGCAAACGAGATCTCTGCATAACTTTTTTGGGCGTGGCTGGAGAGAAAATAGAATGGTTTTTCGAGATTTTCTAGATAGGTTTTGAAATCGTCGCAAAAAGTGACGCTGACCCCTTCCCAATAGTCAAGACCGGCTCGTTTAAGCCAGCGATCGGTCGTAGCAAACCCCAGCGGACGAACGAGCATGAGGTCGGTTCCGGTAACCGAACAGGTGCGGACAATATTTCCGGCATTTTGAGGAATTTGCGGTTCAAATAGGATGATCTTCATACATAAGAAAGGGGAAGATTTTTAAAATCTTCCCCTTGAAGTATAAGCTAATGATGATTATTTAGCGGCTGTTTTCTTGTTGTTTTTGGGAAGGGCGCTTGTTTTCGAAGCCTCTTTTTTGGAAGGGGCGTCATCGTCGTCGTCATCATCGTCATCATCATCATCATCGCCGTCTTCGTCATCATCATCATCGCTATCTTCATCATCATCGCCATCGTCTGAATCTTCATCGTCATTGGATGAACGATCCTTCTTAGAAGGCTTATCTTTTGCGTTAGGCTCGTTTTCTGCTAATGGAAGAGGGTCTTCATCCTCATTAGAGGAGCTCTTGTCGCCATCGGCTTTAATCACTTCGATGTCGAAAATAAGGAGAGAGTTAGGAGGAAGTTGACCGCTTGTTCCATATCCTAAGTCAGGGTGGACAAACAGTTTTCTTTTTTCGCCCTCTTTCATCCCGACAATCCCTTTAGCAAAACCGGGAATTGTTTGATCTAAAGGAAGCGTGATAGGACCGCCCGCATCTTCAGAGCTGCCAAACACGGTGCCGTCAATATATTGGCCTTTATAGTTAATGGTAGGGGTCGAGTGTTCACTTACAGTTTTACCGGTGCCTGCTACAACGATTTGATATTGCAGTTTGCCGGGTTCAACCACGACGATATTCGGTTTTCCGGAGTTGTCTTTTAAGAAATTATCCGCTGCCTTGAGATTGTCATCGGCGATTTTCTTTAAAGCTCTCTCTTGAAGAGCGAGCATTCCTCTTTCGTATTCTTGTTCGGTAAGAGGGGATGGTTTGCCTTCAGAACCATCTTTCAATCCAGTGACGAGGCTATCAATATCAAAATTGAGGCCGGATGATTTAAGATTTTTTCCGATGAAGTGGCCGAAAGCTTGGGACAGTTTTTTGATGTCCACATCATTAGCTTCTGCCGTTTCAGCTTGTTTATCTTGTACAGCATCCACTGCTGCGATAGGTCCGCATGCCAAGAATGTGCCGAGACTTAGCAAGGCATACAGACTGCTTTTCCTTAACATAACTTTTTAGTCCTCCAGAGACGCTTAATTTTCTTAAATTAATCCAACACTTTCAAAAAAAGCTACTCTTTTATGACAAGCTTGAGTTCTTTCAACTGTTCTTGTTGAACAGGAGAGGGACACTCATTCATTAAGTCGCTCGCTTTCTGCGTTTTAGGAAACGCGATCACATCGCGGATATTATCCGTGTGCGTGGCTAGCATGATCACTCGATCAAGACCGAGAGCAATCCCCAGGTGAGGAGGCGTCCCATATTTTAAGGCATCCACAAAGAATCCGAACTTCTTTTCGATATCCTCTTTGGAGAGGTTAAGGATTTTAAAGATTTTTTCCTGCAAATCGCCATTGTGGATACGTTGCGATCCCCCTCCGATTTCATAACCGTTCAATACGATATCATACCCGGAGGATCTAAGCTTGAGCGGCTCTGTTTCGAGCAAGTGGATATCTTCTGCATGCGGAGAGGTAAAAGGGTGGTGCATACTTTCGAGACGCCCCTCTTCGGCATTCCATCCAAAAAGCGGAAAGTCGGTAACCCATAAAAACTCATACTGGTCCGCTTTCATAAGGCCCAAGTCTTTAGCTATCTTACGTCTTAGATGATCGAGCGCTTGATTGGTGCGATCAGGAGTGTCTGCGATAAAGAATAAAATATCGCCATTCTCTACCTGAAAACGCTCTATTAAAGCTTTTTGTTCGCTTTCGCCAAAGAATTTAACAATACTGGATTGTAGTTGGCCATCTTGCATTTTCATCCAGGCAAGACCTTTCACGCCCAGTCTTCCTACAAACGTGGTATAGTCATCGATATTTTTACGGGAAAACTCTCCACCCCCTTTCACTTTAAAGCCTTTAATCAAAGCGCCGTTTTTTGAAGCGTCTAAAAAGACCGAGAAAGTGGATTTTTCAGCGATGTCATTGATGGGTGACATCTCCATGGCAAAACGAAGGTCCGGCTTATCGGTTCCATATTTATCCATTGCTTCCGCATAGGTCATATGTTTAAAAGGTGTTTTAGGTTCAAAACCGGCGATTTTTTTGAAAACCTTTTGCAAAAGACCCTCGATAATCGGAAAAAGCTCGTTTGGAGTTGCAAAACTCATCTCGATATCAACTTGGGTGAACTCCGGTTGACGGTCGGCTCTTAAATCCTCGTCTCTAAAGCAGGTGGCGATTTGGAAATAACGGTCCATTCCCGCTACCATGAGAAGCTGTTTAAAGAGCTGGGGAGATTGAGGGAGGGCATAAAATGTGCCCGGATTGACTCTCGAGGGGACAAGATAGTCTCTCGAACCTTCAGGAGTGGATTTGCCAAGAATAGGCGTTTGAATTTCAAGAAAGTTTTGAGAGTCAAGATATTCTCGTATAGCCATCTGGGCTTGGTGCCGTTTGATCAGTTTGCCTGCAATATCGCCTCTTCTTATGTCGAGATAGCGGTATTTAAGGCGGATCTCTTCGTTGACTTCAATATCTTCGTCGCAAATCGAGAAGGGAGGTGTTTTTGATTTAGATAGAATCTCGATATTTTCTACTTCAATTTCGATCTCGCCGGTTGCAAGATTTGGATTGGCCATCCCTTCATGTCTATTTCGGACTTTTCCTAAAATAGAGATCACAAATTCAGATCTCAAATTTTCGGCAATTTTATGTGAAACCGGATTTGTGACGGGATCGAATACGAGCTGGGTTAAGCCGAAACGATCGCGAAGGTCAATAAAAATAAGGCCTCCGTGGTCACGGCGTCTATTCACCCAACCAGACAATCTAACGGTTTTGCCGGTGTCGCTTTTTCTGAGCTCGCCTGCAGTATGAGTTCTTCTATAATCAAACATATGCTTTTAATTTTTTGGGGTGTTTAGACTTTGTTTTAAAGTTTTTACGGCCTCTTCCAATTTTTGGGTGGCGTCTGTCATGGAATGGATATTTGAAGAGATCTGATCGAGAAAGAATTTGGCCTCTTCTTCCCGTTCAAAGGGGGTGGTGAGAAGCATATACTTCTCTAACAACTTGCTCCCTTCGGCTTCGAGTTTAAGAACTCTTGCAAGGGATGAGAAGGGAAGACGCGCTTTTTCTTGATTGCTTAATTTTTTGATCTCGACCATCTCGCTTGCAATCTCATTCTCGCCGACGACCGCAGCAAAATGGGCCTTCATAGAGTCAGCTTTAGCAAAGGCTTTTCCCACTTTGCGACTCTCTAAATCGACCTCTACCGAAATATCTTCTTGCCTGAGGGTATGAGCTAGTTGCATCGCTACTTCTAAACCTTTTTCTCCCATGGGGATCAGATAAAGAATAGGTCCCACAATTGCGGGTGGAAGGAGATTTTGCTTGAGCATGACTTGTAAAACACGCTCGATACCGGTTGCAAAACCGGTTGACGGCAAGTCATTTCCGCCGAGCGATTTTAAAAGGCCGTCATATCTTCCCCCGCCGCATAAAGAGCTTTGCGCACCTAAGTCTTCGGAGACAATTTCAAACACGGTTTTGTTGTAGTAATCAAGGCCTCGAACAAGGTTTGAATGAATGATAAAAGGGATATTTAATGAGCTTAAACCAGCTTTTACTTTATCAAAATGCTCCTTATCTTCCGGAGTCAAGAAATCAAGGATGGAAGGGGCTGTTTTGACAGCTTCGATATCTCTTGGGTCTTTAGAGTCTAAAACCCTTAAGGGATTTTTCTCGAGGCGATTTTGGGAGTCTTCGGATAATGAAGATTTAAACTGCTCCAAATGATTGAGGAGGGCCGCCCTGTATTTTGCACGCGAATCGGGGCCTCCAATGGAGTTCAAGTAGACATTCAAACCTTTGATGCCAAGTTTTTGATAAAGCGAAAAAGCGAGGTCGATGATCTCTACATCCTGTGCGGCGGAGCCGTTTCCATACGCTTCAACACCAAATTGGTGAAACTCTCTAAAGCGGCCCGCCTGCATTCTTTCATAACGGTAAAAAGATCCGATATAAAAATATTTATTGTTTCCAGGAGATTGCTCGAGACGGTTTTCGAGAAACGCCCTTACGCAAGAGGCAGTTCCTTCCGGTCTCAGAGTCAAAGAGCGCTCTCCCTTGTCTAAGAAGGTGTACATTTCTTTAGAGACGATATCGGTGCCTTCGCCCACACCTCGTTTGAAAAGTTCCGTCTTTTCAAAAATTGGCGTTCTGATTTCACGGAAATTATAAGCCTGGGCATGCTTACGCATGATGGTTTCTACATATTCCCATAGGGAAGATGATTTCCATATGTCTTTGGGGTCGAAAGGGATGATGTCAAATACACCTGGAGGAGCTTCAAATTCCATGAAATATCCTTGTCTGAAGGCTTTGGATTATAGATTATTTCAGATTTTGGAAATAAGGACATTTTGAGAGAGGGAACTTACAGCAGAATCGTAATCTTTTAAAACCGATTTAATTTGATTTAAAGAATCGGTTTCAGGAACGGAGAGCGACTGAGCTGACGAGTTGTTAACTGCGTCAATTATTTCTTGAATAGTGATCGAGTCGGGGGACTTTGCGGGAACGACGCCTGGGTTTAAATCGCCTTTCACTTCCGCCAAATAATTTTGTTCAATCAAAGTATTCCAAACGGATTTTAAAGTAGGGTGATTGAATTTTAATCTATTAGTCGCTTCATGAAAGGTGAGGTGATTCCCTTCCTTAAATCCTTTCACGGCATGGCTCATGATCCAAATGCCCATTTCACGCGTATTGATCGGGATGAGACCTGATGGAAGATGGGCTTCTAAATGGGGATGATAAGTGATCCGATAGGAAAGCTCCGCTCCGGAAAGAAGAATCAGCCAGCTGGTTTGCAGCCAGATTAAAAAAAGAGGAAGAGCGGCAAAACTGCCATAGATGGTGCTATAGGTCGCAAGACCGATTTGAAATTTAATATAAATCCATTGGACCAAATAAAATACAGCGCCCGCTACAAAGCCCGCTGTAAGGGAGGCTTTAAGGGGGACTTTGGTGTTGGGAATGTAGTAATACAAAAAGCTGAACACAAGGAAGCTGAAACCGATGGGGAGCAGACGAATTAAAAATTTAATGTAAGGACCAATCTCAGATAAAAAGGGGTAGCTTGTTGTTATTTGATTAAGCTCGGTATTGAGATAGAGCATGAGACTGCTTGATAAAATGAAATAAAAAGGGCAGAGAAAAGCAATCGAGATGAAATCGGAAATCCGTCTAAAAAAGCTTCTAGATTCTGCGACGTGCCAGATGTCGTTTAAAGCTCTTTCGAAATTTCCCATCATACCGATAAAGGTCCACAATAGGGTAATCACCCCAATCCCTGCGATTAATCCCCTATGGCTCTGCTCAAGGAGGGTTCTTGAAAAAACAATCAGCTTCTCTGCAATCTCCTGATTATTGGCAAAACCGGCTAAAATTTCTCTTTCTAACAGAAGATCAAGACCGAAACCTTGGGCAATCCCAAACAAAATTGCAAAGATAGGAACGATTGAAAGAAGGGTATAAAAACTGAGGGATGAAGCATTTTGAAAGAGTCTATCTTCCGTAAATCCTCTGACCATCTGAGATATGATTCTGCGGATGAGCCAGATGAATTTTCTCATCGACGTTCAAGCTCCATTAATATTTTATCAGCGATGAAAGGTGTAATGGGGTGCTTTTCAGGATTATATAAAGGCCTCGCTACGACAGGTTCTTTTGGCACGATTGTCGGTAAAGCGCTCTCTTCCAAGGCATCATTTAATTCATCGATTTCAAGCTCTTCATATTCATCCAAAAGCTTCTGGCTTGAAAGCTGTAACTTATAGTTTTCACGCCGTTTAGCTTTTTCATACTCTTTTAAGGCGATCGTATGTTCCATTAAATCTTCAGGATTATCCGTAGAAAGGTATTTCTTTAAAGAGGCCTCTGTTTTTTCCTTATAAGGGCGAAGGGCAATTTCCCGCTTCTCTTTCAATTGCTCAAGTGATTTTTTCCACGTTGAAACCTCAGGTTCATTAAGCGCAACTTCTTGAGCTTGAACAAGTTCGTAGGGTAGAGGAAAAGGTTCCGTTTTAGGTGTAATGGGGATGATTTTAGCTTCCGCGATGTAAGGCTTTTCCTCCTCGCTCTTCTTGATTTCAGTGTGATCGATGATAATCTGCGAAGAGCGGATTTTTCCATCGATATCATATTTAAGGTAGGCCATTAAGAAATTGGTGTCGGGAGAAATTTCTTTTAATCCTTGAAGAGCTTCATTTGCTGTGTCAATACCGCCTGAAGAATACAGGATAAGATGGGGGAGTTTTTTTAAAACTTCTAACTCCGCTTTGAGCATTTGAAGTTCGTGGGAAGAGGTGGACAGGGTGCTGAAATGGATCGCTTTCTTTAAAATCTGGTCGCTAAAGGAGTGATACCTTGGAGCGTTATAAATCAAATTTTCTGCGCCGGGACGTAAAAATTGAACCGCTTTAGGAGGCTGGAACTCCGCTTTTTGTGTCGTTCTTGCGAGGAGGCTTAACGGGATTAAATCTCCCTTTTTAACGATTTCAGTAATTTGATTCACGCTAACCCCGTCTAGCGTATTCAAATTATTGAGTAGACGGTTTAAGGTTTTGAGGTCGCTTATTTTTCTTAATTCCATCGACTGAGAATCGACTACAATCGAGTTTTTGGGAATCAGCCACTGAATGAGGGAAGGGGCCGGATGGGCGACTAACAAAAATCGAGACAGGTCGTTAGAGGTGTAGACTCTAAGGATGTAGGAGCTGTCTCCAAAGTTACCTTGGGAGTTTAGTTTAAGGGACGGAGCCGATCCGGTCGGAAGCGTCGCAAGCAAATTATTTTGAATAAATTCAGGGTCTGACCAGTTATGTTTTTGAGGAGAGATGTGATGAAGCTGTGCGTAGGTGATCGCCATGGCAATATCGGATAAAGACTCGGCTGCTTGCAGCTCTTCAAGCTCGCTTTTTTCGGAGACCCGTAGATAGGTTTCTATGCCGATCACCATTGAAAAAACAACGAGTAAAGCAAGAAAGCCTGATATGTAGCGAAAATAGCGAAAAGGCTTATGGGTTCGATGGGTTACATACGCTCTATTTTCTTTTTCAAAAGGGGTTTTTTCGGTCAGATAATCGACATCTTTAAGGGAGCGTTTAGTTTTAGTGTCTGCTTTGGCTTTTTTAACCGGTAGAAGGACTATTTCATCTTCATCAATATCGAGCCTTTCCAGGTCTTGATGGGGAGTGAGCGGTTTGGGGGTCAGTTCTTCTAATTTTTTTAACTCCTCTTGCAATTCAAGGTCGGGGTCGGTGTGCAATCTCAAATCGGGCTTGACCTCGGCCTCTTTCTCGCTTTTTAAAGATGAAGGGGGGGCTGTCTGAGGGGTGACTTCAAGCTCTTTAGCAATTGTTAATTCGATCTGTTTGATCTTAAGGATATCTGAGGGTGTAAACTTTTTTTTATAAAAAGGGCTTCCGTTCAGGGAGACAAAAGGATCGTTCGCAAGATTGATGACATAAATTTCGTCATCCTTTTTAAAAATGCGGATATGCTCGGCTTTCAAACCTCTTCCGGGGAAGGCGAGTTGGACGGTTTGGCTCTGAACGTCGCCAATGATTACCTGATCGCTCTGAAAGAGGTGGTTTTTGGAGTGCCCCTCTGAAGTTTCTATGAGTCTAAGCATAAGCTCCTCTGTTCTAGCATACTTTTGACCTTGGGTCAATTGAAAAGGAGGGGGGAGGCTGGCCATTGCAGGGTCATTAAAAATCATTGACTTAAGTCAAAATTACCCTTTATAATGTTACAATGCCTAATGCCGAAAATGACTTGAGCAAAAAAGTCCAGATTGGCGATAACAAGTCGCAGTCATGTTCTTTTATAGTGCGAGAAAAATCAGGAGTAATTGAGTGAGTCGTATCCTAGATCTATTGAAGCCGGCCCCTTACGCTCCCGAAATTCAAGATCCTGATGCTGTCAAAGAAGATTATAGATACTGGCGTATCCGAATTTTCTATTCGATGTTCATCGGATATGCACTCTACTATGTAACCCGTAAAAGCTTTACATTTGCGATGCCGGCCCTCGCTGCCGATCTGAATTTTGATAAAGCCGATCTGGGACTTCTCGGATCAATTTTTGCGATCACCTACGGTATTTCGAAGTTTGCAAGCGGTGTCATCGCCGATCAGACCAACCCGCGCTATTTAATGGGTTTTGGTTTGTTGTTGACAGGCGTTGTAAACATTTTATTTGGAATGTCTTCCTCCATCTTGGTGTTTGCGGTTCTTTGGGGGTTAAACGGCTGGTTTCAAGCGTGCGGATGGCCCCCTTGCGCAAGGTACTTGACCCATTGGTATTCCCACTCTGAAAGGGGATCTTGGTGGTCCACTTGGAACATTTCCCATAATATCGGAGCTTTCACAATCCCTTGGATGGCAGGGTTTCTCATCTATTTTTTTGACTGGCGCTGGGCGATGTACATTCCCGGAATTATTTGTATTTGCGGCGGTCTTTTCCTCATCAATCGTTTGCGCGACACTCCTCAATCCTTAGGGCTTCCTCCGATTGAAAAATTCAGAAACGATTACCCCGATGGAAAAAAAGAGGATACGGAAGTCAAACTCTCCCCTAAAGAGATTTTGGTCAATTACATCATGAAGAATAAGTATATCTGGATTTTGGCCTTTGCTTATTTCTTTGTGTATATTGTTCGCCAGGGAGTGAATGACTGGACCGCTTACTACCTTAAAGAAGTTAAAGAGTACTCTCCCATTATGGCGAACGGGACTGTCTCCATGTTTGAAATCGGGGGAATTTTTGGAACTCTCGTAGCCGGTTGGTCTTCCGACCTTCTATTCGGAGCCAAACGCGGCCCTGTGAACGTCCTCTACGGAATCGGCATTTTAGCGGCCATTCTTGGATTTTGGTACCTTGACGCCACATCTCCCATCTATGATGCGGCAGCTATTTTCATGATCGGTTTTATGGTATTTGGCCCCCAGATGTTGATTGGAATGCACGCTGCTGAATTGTGCCCTAAAAATGCGGCGGCAACAGCGACCGGATTTATTGGAACCTTCGCCTATTTAGGCGCGGCCGTTTCGGGCTACCCTGTCGGATTTGTCACACAAATGTGGGGATGGAACGGCTACTTCTGGTTTATGGCGGTTTGCGCAGGTCTTTCGGTTCTTTTATTACTACCATTATGGTCGATCACTAAAAAGACAGTTGAAGCGAAGAAAGATCCAGAGTACGCTTGATCCATGTGGGCATCTCTTCATAACCATTCGCAATATTCTATTCTAGATGGAGCTATCTCCGTTTCTAAACTGGCTAAAAAGGCAGCTGACTCTCATTGCCAAGCTTTAGCTCTCACCGATCATGGCAACCTTTATGGGGCGGTCGAATTTTACAAAGCATGTAAAGAGGTTAAAATCAAGCCGATCATCGGCTGCGAAGTGTATGTAGCTCCTGAAAGCCGTTTCGAGAAGAAAAAGGAGTATAATTCCCGTTCATCGAATCATCTTACTTTGATCGCAAAGGACAAAGAGGGCTATCAAAATCTCGCGAAACTCTCATCCATAGGCTTTTTAGAGGGCTATTACTATCACCCTCGCATCGATTTGGAAGTTTTAGCTAAACACTCTAAAGGGTTGATTTGCCTGTCCGGTTGTTTGAATTCGGAGCTTTCTAAAACCTGTCTTTTAGGCAAAGAAGAAGAGGTTCTACGAACAGTTGAGTTCTACCGCTCATTGTTCCACGGGGATTATTATTTCGAGCTTCAGCGTCATGAGATGAGCGAAGAGGCTATCAGAGGTCACGGTTTTCATCAGGAAAGCTGGCTTTTGCAAATGCACCGTGATTATGTCGATAAGCAAAAAAGAGTCAACCAGAAGTTAATCGAGCTCTCGAAGACAACCGGCATCAAGTGTGTCGCTACCACCAATGCGCACTATCTTGAGAAAGGGGACTATGAGGCGCATGAAATTTTATTGAATATTCAATCGGGAGAACCGGTTGAAATCGTTGAAAAAGACTCTTACGGTCATATTAAGCAAAGAAACCCCAATCCGAAACGAAAAGTTTTCCCGTCGCACGAGTATTATTTTAAAAGTTACGAAGAGATGCGAGATCTTTTCCAAGATGTGCCGGAAGCTATTTCCAACACATTGGAAGTTGCAGAGAAGTGCACGCTTGAAATGGATTTTAAGACAAAACACTATCCTGTTTACAAAGCGCCGGACAATCTCTCTTCAGAGGATTACTTAACCAAGCTTTGTGAAGATGGCATACCCCATAGATACACGCCTGAAAGACTTGCCAAAGTAGCGGAGTTTTTCCCCGGCAAAGACCCGATGCAAGTGGTTAAAGAAAGGCTTCAGTATGAACTCTCCGTCATTGTCCCGAAAGGGATGAGCGACTATCTTCTTATCGTCTGGGATTTTATCAACTGGGCTAAACGTAATAACATCCCTATGGGTCCGGGCCGTGGATCGGGAGCCGGCTCTATCGTATTATATTTGATTGGTGTCACTGATATTGAACCGATTCGCTTTAGCTTGTTCTTTGAAAGGTTCATAAACCCCGAGCGTATCTCCTATCCCGATATTGACGTGGATATCTGCATGGATCGAAGGGGCGATGTGATCAACTATACTTTGAATAAGTATGGTAAAGACAACGTCGCCCAGATTATCACTTTCGGTACCATGAAAGCGAAAATGGTGATCCGGGATGTGGGACGGGTTTTAAACGTTCCGCTTTCAAAAGTGAACGAGATTGCCAAACTGGTCCCCGAAGATTTGAATATTACCCTTGAAAAAGCGCTTGAAAAAGACCAAGACCTCAAAAAAATGGTGGAAGAGGATGAGGAAGCCAAGCGTATATTTGATTTGGGACTAATCCTGGAAGGCTCCATCCGCAATACAGGCATTCACGCGGCAGGCATCATTATAGCAGGCGAGCCTCTCACCGAATACATTCCTATCTGCGTTGCCAAAGATGCCGAAATGCCGGTTACACAGTATTCCATGAAGCCGGTTGAAATGGTCGGCATGCTTAAAGTGGACTTCCTTGGCTTAAAAACACTGACCGCCATTCAGCAAGCTGTCGATAGTATTAAACAAAGATACGGAGTTTCGATTGATTGGGTGAATCTCCATCTAGATGACAAGCCCACTTTTGACCTTTTAAACCAGGGTAAGACTTTAGGGGTGTTCCAATTAGAATCTGGAGGGATGCAGGATCTAGCCTGCAAACTCCATCTCGATAAATTTGAAGAGATCATTGCAGTAGGCGCTCTTTATCGCCCGGGTCCTATGGATATGATCCCAAGCTTTATCAACCGTAAGCATGGCAGGGAAAAGATTGAGTACGACCATCCTTGGATGGGAGAGATCCTCTCTGAGACCTATGGTATCATGGTTTACCAAGAACAGGTGATGCAGATTGCTCAAAAGCTTGCGAACTACTCCTTGGGAGAAGGGGATGTTTTACGCCGGGCTATGGGTAAAAAAGATGCGGCTGAAATGGCTCGCCAAAGGGAAAAATTTAAGGCGGGAGCTCTTGTCAACGGCATTTCTGAAGAGCTATCGACTGCCATCTTTGACAAGATGGAAAAATTCGCCTCTTACGGCTTTAACAAATCGCATGCCGCAGCCTACGGGTTCCTCTCTTATGTAACTGCCTTTTTAAAGGCCAACTATCCGAGTGAATGGATGGCTGCCTTGATGACCTGTGATAGCCACGATATCTCGAAGCTTGCTAAGTTTATTCGCGAAGCGATAGCTATGGGGATTAAAGTGCTTCCTCCTGATGTCAATGAAGCCGGCAGAACGTTCCAAGCTACCGAAAACGGCATCCGTTTTGCAATGAACGGAATTAAAGGGGTGGGAGAAGGGGTGGTAGAGGCGATTATTGAAGAAAGAAATAAGGCAGGCAAATTTAAAAGCCTTCACGATTTTATCAATCGCCTCGATGTCAAAAAAGTAGGTAAGAAGGCCTGCGAGAGCTTAGTCGATGCCGGCTGTTTTGATTTTACCGGTTGGAGCCGCGACAGTTTAAAAGTAGCTATTGACCCTATGTATGAAATGGCCTCTCGCGATCAGAAAGAGAAGGCCAGCGGCTTTATGAATTTCTTTACCCTGATGGATGAAAAACAGGATAAAAGATTTGAAAAACCGCCCGAAGTGCTCGTCCCAAGTACCCAGGAACAAAGGCTGCTCAAGGAAAAAGAGCTTTTAGGCTTCTTCTTGACCGGCCATCCGATGGATAAGTATAAAGACATTTTAAACCGCTTGTCTTGCGTGAGCTTCTCTAAAGTGGAAGATCTTCCCCATGACGCGGTCTTTAGAAGTGCCTTCATTATTGAGACAGTACAGATTCGCTTCTCCTCGAAATCACAGAAAAAGTTTGCGATTCTCATGGTCAGCGATGGATATCACTCTTATGAACTTCCTATATGGGCAGAGCTTTTTGAAGAAAAAAGCGCTTTGATCCAAGAAAATCAGCTCCTTTACGCTGTCCTTCAAGTAGACAGGCGGGAAGAGGCGTTGAAACTCTCCGCCAAATGGCTTGGGAATTTGAGCGAGGCGGATGAGGCGATGATTCAAGAATCAGATCTTGCCTTTGATAAAGCAAAAATGCAAATTCAGCGTTTCAACCAGAAGAAAAAAGAGATGGAGAAACAGCCTGCTCAAAAAGAGGAGAAGGTGAAGGTGGAGAAGTTAAATCCGTTAAAGATAAAAATTGATAGCTCCAAAATGAGAATGAGCCATCTTCTTCACATGAAGAATATTTTTGAATCGCATAGAGGATCGCAACCCATCGATCTCGAGTTTTATCATGGCCCTGAGCTTAAAGCGACTGTTTCGATTGAAAGCCGCTGGGGGGTAAAAGGGTCGGACGATCTTAAAGCGGCCCTTAAAAAATTTGACTCCTGCTGGTCAATCGAATAATATAATTCTGTTCTTCAATGATCCATGCTTTTTTAAGGGATAATATGTGGCGTATTCTATTTTTGATTTTACCTCTCACGCTGAGTCAGCTCGATGCGGCATATGTCCTCACAAGTTCGGGGCTAAAAAATACTAAAACTGTTGCTGTATACTCCTGTGAAGAGCATTTTAGGATTGCTTCGGAAGCATTCGAAAAAGAAAATTGGGAGATCGCCGAAGAAAATTTTGCGATTGTCTCTACCAATTTTCCTAACTCTTCTCTAGGCGCAGACGCAACCTTCTTTTATGGTGTTTGCCTTTACGAATTAGGGGAGTATGACCTGGCTAACGAATGCTTAACAGATTATCTCAAGAAACAATCCACGCCTAAATACTTCCAAGATGCGATGTGCTACAAGTTTTACATCGCAGAAGAGTTTCGTCAAGGAGCTAGAAGACGGTTTTTAGGGACGAAACAATTGCCTAAGCTCGCTACCGCCAACACTCTTTGTCTTCAAATCTATGATGAAGTGATTGCAACGATTCCTTGCCATGATTATGCAGCCTATTCGCTCTACGCCAAGGGATATATGTTGTGGCTGAGAGGAGAGTATCAAGCGAGTGTGGAGGCGTTCCAAACCCTAATTCGTCGATTCCCAAAACATGAACTTGCTCCTAATGCGTACCTCTCTATTAATCGTGTCTACTTGGAGGAGTGCATTTGGGAGTTCCAAAACCCAGATCTTCTTCAATTGGCAGAACTTAATTGCAGACGTTTTAAAATGGATTATCCAAGAGACGAAAGATGCGATCAAGCCTATGACGACTTCAATCAGATTAAAGAGACCTACGCGAACGGCCTTTATAGAACAGGCCGGTTTTATGAGAAGCAGTGCCAACCTTCCGCCTCTTTAATTTACTATCAAAGCGCGGTCAAACAGTTTCCTAATACGCAAGTGGCAGAAAAATGCCGTTACCGGATTATGTGCCTTGATCCCGATCTTTTAGAGAAATTAGAGCCGGAAAGTGCATAGATTTATTCTTTTAGCCCTTTTTTTTTCCTCTTGCGGTTACAAGGGGGGACAAGGCTCAATCATCACTGAGTATGAGACAGTTACAGTCCCTTACGTCAAGAATGATGTAGATGGCTTTATGACCCGCGAACTGATAAGGTCCATCGCAAGTCGTTCGCCCTTAAGGGTTGAGAATGATGAAGCCGATTTGATCCTTTCGGTTGACCTCTTCAAGATCGATGAGGAAAATATTGGCTTTCGTTATGATCGGCATAAGAGGGGAAAGTTAATCGATAACATCATCCCTGTTGAGACAAGGTTGTTTGCGAAAGCAGAGATTACCTTAATACAAGCCTCAACCGGATGTGTGGTGATAGGACCGGTAGTTATTCAGGCCTCCTACGATTTTGATCACGATTACACTTCTCCTAATAACGCAGTGAATATTTTTTCACTGGGGCAGTTGACCGATTATGATGAGGCTTATGATGCCGCTTTGAAGCCTCTTTATCATAATCTCGCTGTAAAAATAGCCGATTACATAAGTGATTTATGGTAAAAACATTTAAAGCCAGATTGGAAAATCTAAGAGAGATCTTAAGGTTTATCCATTCCCAAGCGGCTTTAAATGGTTTTGATCCCGATACCATCAATAAAATTGAGCTTGCCTCCGAAGAGGTGGTCGTCAATATCATCGAATACGGCTATCCAAACCAAGAAGGGGAGCTCAGTGTCGATTGTCAGTTCTCCGGAAACGGTCTCAAAATAGAAATCAAAGATCATGGGATCCCGTTCAACCCTCTCGAGTCGCCCCCATCGATCGATTTTAATGCCTCTTTGGAAGATCGAAAAATTGGTGGGTGCGGTATTTTCTTTATTACGACACTGATGGATGAAGTGAATTACAACCGTGAGAATGAGATGAATGTCTTAACTCTCGTCAAATATAAAATCTAGTTTTTTTCAAGTTTTGATATGTCCTAAGGCCTCTTCGTTCTCTTGGATATCTTGTAAATAGTGTTCAAGCAGCCTAAGCACTAATTTTGATGTGTTGTATACCCCCGATACAGAGAAGGCAAGCTCAAGATGAGGAATATCTTTGTTAAGAGCGATGAAAACAAAGGTGGATGAGATATCCTCTACTTTTTCGGGAACAATCCATACGATAAATTGATCGTTAATAAGGGTTATTTTTTCATCGGTTTCTACCACTTGAAAGTAACGGGTAAAGCTTAATTCGCTTTTTTGATAAAAAGTGATCAGGTCCAACTCGTTTAGAATGTCTATATCTACTTGCGTTAAACCATCAGGAAGATGGGCATCCAGATTCGCCATAAATGTCCGGTATATGGCATCTATTTCAGGTACATTATCCATACGGCTGATCACTCCTAATTTCAGAAGTAACAAGCAACTTTCAGGCCACTTGAAGTCAATTAAGCTTTAAAGTAGATTTGTTCCATGTTCTATACCGCTCTCGCTTTGGGGCTTACCCTGGCATTTTCCCTTATTTCAGCCCCGCTGCAAGTTAATGTGGCAGCTGAGTCAGCCTTGCTCATCAACGCAGATACAGGGGCTGTCCTATTTGAAAAAAACAGTGAAAAAGAAAACTACCCTGCAAGTATTACAAAGGTCGCAACCGCTTTATACGCGCTTAAACTTAAAAAAGATGGTTTTGATCAGCCTATTCAAGCTTCCGCTGAGGCGGTTGGATCGGTCACCGAAGAGGCTAAGCGTAAATCCAACTATACCCTTCCTGCTTGGTGGCTTGTTCCGGGCAGCTCCCACATTGGGATTAAAAAAGGGGAGATTTTAAGCTTTAAAGATTTGATGTATGGGATGCTGCTCGCCTCAGGGGATGATGCTGCCAATGTCATTGCAGAATCTGTTTCCGGTAATATTCCCGATTTTATGAAAGGGATGAATGAGTATTTAAAATCGATCGGATGCACCAAAACCTATTTTGCAAATCCTCATGGTCTTTTTCATCCTGAGCAAAAGACTACTTGCAGAGATATGGCCCTCATCATGAAAGAGGCTCTTAAAGATCCCTTCTTTAAGAAGGCGATTGGAACCGTGACTTACACAAGGCCTAAGACAAATAAACAAGAATCTAACGTTTTAGTGCAAACCAATCGACTGTTAAGACCGGGACCTTATCTCTACCCCAAGACGATTGGCGGTAAAACAGGTTACATCGCTGCGGCTCAAAATACATTTGTTGTAGCTGCCGAAAATAAGGGTCGCACCCTGATTGCTGTCTTCATGAAAACAAAAGAGAGAAGCGATCTTTGGAAAGATTCTATCAAACTGTTTGATGCCGCTTTCAACCAGCCTTTGGTGGAAAAAGTTTATTTAAGGAAAGGTCCTCAGAAATATTCTCTCAAACAAGATTCATTTAATCAGCCCCTTGAAACCTATACCAGTGAAGATCTTTCCCTAAGCTACTATCCTGCAGAGGAGCCTAAAACGAAGGGGCTCTTAGTTTGGAACTCTTTATCCCTCCCAATAAAAAAGGATCAGCCGGTAGGGGAGTTTCGTGTGGTAAACGGGAAAAACGAGGTGTTAAAAAGCGTCCAAATTTTTGCTGCCAATGATGTGAAAGGAACATTCAGCCAAACGGTGATTGATTTTTTTCAAAGCAAGATGGGACTTTTTGTCTTGGCATCTGCTCTTTTAATGGGATTTCTTTTCTACCGATTCAAAAAGTAAGATAAACTCCTCCAGGCCAAGTTCTTCGGGACGCGCCTGAGGATTGGTTAAAGAGGATTCGATGAAGTCCTTAGGATAAAGCTCGCTGAGAGAGCTTCTGAGCATTTTTCTTCGGTGGTTAAAGGCTTCCCTTACCATCTTGAAGAAACGCTCTTCATTTGAAACGTAAGGGGGCTCTTTTAGTCTTAAATGAACGACGGCCGAATCGACTTTCGGAGGAGGATAAAAAGATCCTCTTTTCACTTTAAAACCGTAAGCCGCCTCGGTGTAGTAAGATAAAAATAACGAAAGAGAACTGTAGTCATCTGTTTTGGGCTTGCCAACCATTCTTCTTCCTACCTCATCTTGAACCATGACGGTGATGGTATCGATCAAATTTCTCTTCTCTACCAGTTTAGTGATAATGGGGGTGGTGATATGATAGGGAAGATTAGCTACGACTTTTGTCCCTTTTTTTAAGTGCTTGTCGAAGGCAAACTCTAATATATCCTCATTGAAAATCTGAAGACGGTCCTCCTTTAGTCTCTTCAAGCTTTCCGCCCAAACAGTGTCTTTTTCGACAGCGATCACATAGGCCCCTTTTTCAAGAAGAGACTCGGTAAGCGCTCCCGGACCGGGTCCGATTTCAAGAACTTGATCGCCCGGCTTCACTTCGGCAAGTTCTACAATTTTTTTGAGGATGTTTCCGTCGATCAGAAAGTTTTGGGATAGCCCCTTTTTAGGCGAAACGCCTAAGCTTTCTAAAAGCTCTCTTAGCTCGCTCGGACGAAAAACACCCATTAATTTAAACTAAAGGGGTTAAAATCGGCTGGGACGAGCGCTTTCAAGTCGCTATCTTTCATCGCATAGTGTTTTCTCAGCCTTTTGAAATAAGCCGTTTGTTCATCATCGATATATTTGCTAAGAAGGCCCTCTTTTAATTTAGCCTCCACATCGTGATACGAGGGAGGGGATCCATCGTTATAGCCGGTCACATAAAAAAGCCGGTAAACGGTAGAATTGTCTGCTCTACTTTTTTGTGTTTGAGGAGAAGAAACTTCGCCCACTTTTACACTTTTAATGATTTCTACGTTTTGAGGGGCGATCTCTTTTTCGGTATGGGTGAAGGCTTCAGAAACGGTTACGCCGGCAAGGCCTTTTGTCGACTCCTCGAGCGATTTTTTTTCAATAAGAGCAGAGTAAATTTTTTCTGCCGTCTCTTTGCCAAGGATAGGATCGCGGATCGTTATCACATTGTAGGTGTAGGCAGGGGGTTTTGTATTTCTTAAGGCAAATTCTTCGTATAACTGGCGAGTAGAGGTTGGAGTGACTTTACCCAAAGCTTTTGAAGTAACCCTTAAAAACATCATACGGCGGATCGCGATATCGCCATGAACGATTTTGGTCGCCTCTTCTATGTTAATGCCAATTTTGTCGAGATTCACAATAATGTTTGGACCAAATAAATCCTCCATCTCCTGTCTCACATCGGCAGGGGAGATCTCCATTTTCACTTCTTTGGAGTCTGCTAGGATTAATTCCTTATCGATTAGCTCATTTAAAGTGCGTTTCCAGTTCGCTTGGTAGTACTGGTATCTTGCGTTGACAGACTGGGTGTATTCCGGGAACTGTTTTAAGAATAAAATATCCATCCGCTTCATGACATCTATCACGGTGATAGGATTGCCATTCACATTCGCAAGTACACGATTGTGGACCACAATTTTAAGATGATCATCCTTCTGAAGAAGGAGCGGGTCGAGCTCAGGCGCTGCGACTAGTAGACAAGGTATTATCAATAAAAAGGGGAGATACTTTTTCATGCCTATTACTATATGGAACTTTTTCTTTTCAAAACAGCAGCAAATAGCCCATCCATCTGACCTTTCTGTGGGATCGATTTAAAAATCTCTCCTTCAATTTCAAGATGATGCTTTTCACAAAAATACTTGATTTGCTCTTCATTCTCTTCTTTAAAAAGGCTGCAAGTGGCGTACAGAAGTCGTCCTTTGGGTTTTAAAAAAATGAGCGCTCTTTCAAGAATGGCTCTCTGTTCGATGACCAAATTCTTGAGCATGGAGGCGCTAAACCGGCTCTTCATGTCGGGGTTTCTTCGGTAGGTACCGGAGCCGGAGCAGGGGGCATCGACGAGGACCCAGTCAAAAAAACCTTTTAAAGCCTTTAATTTTTTTTCTTCAGTAAAGTGGATGATCTGACCATTCTGAATGCCGGCTCTTTTTAATCTTTTCTTAGCTTGAAAAAGGATCCCTTTCCTGATGTCATGAAGATAAATTTGACCTTGCCCCTTCATCTTGTGGGCAAAGGCGAGCGTTTTTCCGCCGCTTCCGGCGCAGAAATCCAGCACCCGTTGACCTGGTTTTGCCTCTACTTTTAAGCCGACGATTTGGCTTGCCTCATCTTGCATTTCAAATTTACCTGCTTTGAAAGCATCAAGTCCAAATAGAGCCCCTTTCTTTTTGAGGGTGATTCCAAGAGGAGAAAGGAGAGTTTTTTCAGGTTCGAAGGGGGAAAGTTCCTGGATTAACTCTTCACGGCTTGTTTTATCGGGATTAACTCTTAAAGTAGTCGGAGCAGGTTCATTAAACTCCAAAGCGATTTCAAACGCCTTTTCGGGATAGCTTCTTTGCAGAGCCTCAAATAACTCATCCGGAAGGCTGGCTCTTACGGCCTCAGGGATGCTTTTATCTTGTACAAGGCTTTTTAAATCGATCGAAAGAAGCGCCTCCACCCGTCTTTCCCAGGTGGGATTTTTTTTGATCGTGTAATCGATCAATCTTTCCCATCTAATCAGCTTGTAGATTTTTTCGGCGATATCGCCACGATCTTTAGAGCCAAGGGACTTATTTTTTTTAAAGTATTCGGCAAGAGAAAGGTCAAGAGGTCCTTCCCAAGATTCTAAAAATGTGATGAGATGATGCGATCTAAAAGATGTCATTGAACTATTTTACTGCTCATAGAGTTATTCTGTTAAGCTTTTTTGTTGGGTTGACTAAAAAGATGCGCCTGACGATGATAGCTATCGATAAATATTTAATAGACAGAACACTTGGAGGTTTACATGTCTGTAAACGCAGATAATGGCGTATTTAGTTGCTTTAGAAAGTCAACTCCTGCTGCCGGTCAACAAAATGTTGCGCTAGAAGCTAAGGGTAAAGATTCTTCTAGCAGAGCTGTTAAAGTTTTAGCGGTTTTAGCCGTCGTTACGGCAGCTGTTGCTTTGGTCGCTCTGGCAGTTATTTTAATTCCAGCAGCCGCCCCCGTTGTTGCAGCAGTAGGTGGAGCAGTTCTTGCTGTGACTACTCTTGCTGTTCCTTCCTTTGTATATCCTGCATTCTTTGGCGCTCTCTCCGCGATCCTCGCGCTTTCAGCCTTTTTGGTAAGCCGAAGAACGGCTGATGCACCGGCTGCTGCAGCAAATAGTGCACCTTCTAATCCAACAGCTTTAGAAGTCTAAACTTCGTTCCTCCTAAAACAAATCCACTGGCTGCCTTTTCGGCAAGCCAAGTGGATTTTTTATTTCAAACCCTATAAAATCCTCTTTTATGTTTTATTTGGGTCTCTTCCTTTCATTTATTATTGTAGCCTTGGGTCAGCCTGCATTTTCTGTGTGGGCTGGTTTACTAACAGCGATCGGCGGTGTGGCTCTTTTTTGGGGAATAACTCTTAAGATGAGCCCTCGAAGTCGGTTTTGGCTGTCGGTTGCTTTTATGATGGGTGTTCAACTCATACAGCTCTCCTGGTTTCTTTCGCACCCTTATGCCTACATTTATGCCTTATGGAGCCTTCTCTCGTTGTTAATTGGTCTTGGCTTTGGATATGTCACGCTTCAAGTGACGGAAGAGAATCTGCCCTCAATACCCAGGCTTCTGGGAATTGCCGGCATGGCGACTCTTTTTGAGTGGATCCGTCTATTTATCCTCTCTGGATTTTCCTGGAACCCGATCGGCTTAAGCGTCACGGGAAGTGTCTATTACCTTCAGTGGGCCTCTTTATTCGGTGTCTTTGGTTTAAGTTTTTGGGTCTATTTTACCAATTTATTGCTCCTTCGCGCCTATTTTTTTAAAAAATGGATCGTCTATCTTTTTGCAGTCCTAATCCCTCTCATTTTTGGAATATGGCAGGTCAAAAACCATGATCAAATTAAACAAGAGCATAAGCCCGATCATTTGGATGCTCTACTGGTTCAGACCGCTTTTCCTATTGAAGAGACCCTCCCGTTTAAAAACCAAGAGGAATATAAAAACTTTGTTTTAAATGAATGGGATTCTATTTTTCATACCCTTAAAAAGCATCAAAACCAATCGTTTGACTTGATTGCTCTTCCTGAGTATGTCGTTCCTTTCGGAACTTATACTCCGGTATTTCCCGAGCAAAAAATGGGAAAGATGATGAAAGAGGCCTTTGGCCCCGATCTTCAACTGCATTTCCCTTATGCTCAAGTAAGGGGTGGTCAAACATTTGTTTCAAATGCCGATGTGATCCAAACCCTGTCCGATCATTTTCAAGCGGATGTGGTAGTGGGTCTTGAAGATGCCTGCTACAATTCCAATAAAGAGCTTGAATACTTTTCATCGGCCTTCTTATTTGAACCTAATAAACCTCATCAAGAAAGACGCTATGATAAAAGAGTATTGGTTCCGATGGGGGAGTATATTCCATTCAAATTTTTGCAAGACTTGGCGAAAAGCTATGGAATCGGAGGCTCCTTTACCTGCGGTAAAGAGGCTAAAGTCTTCGAAGGAAAGAAAGGGGCCTTTGGTCTTTCGATTTGCTATGAGGAGACCTATGCCGATCTGATGCGCGAAAATAAAGTAAAGGGAGCCAAATATCTTGTTAACTTAACGTCGGATGTGTGGTATCCCAATTCAAGGTTGCCAAGACAGCATTTAGATCATGCGAGGTTAAGATGCGTCGAGGCGGGCTATCCTTTATTAAGAGCTTGCAATACCGGAGTGACCTGTGCCGTCGATGCGAATGGAAGAACGCTTGCCGAATTAGACGGAGAGTGGACAAGATCTGCTTTGAAAGTAAGAGTTCCCCTCTACTCTTATCCTACTCTCTATGCCTATACAGGAGATATTTTAATCGTAGGATTCTCTATATTAATGACGTTTGTTTACTTCTTGCTCCGAAAACTTCAAATGCTTTAATATACAATAGTTTATAAAAATTCGAAAAAGTCAGATTTTGAAGCGTAAACAACAAACCTTAAAAGAGAGAGTCGATTTCTCAGGAATTGGAATTCATACGGGGCGCGATGTCCATATGAGTTTTATCCCCGCTAAAGAGGGGACCGGAATCGTTTTTAAAAGGGTCGATCTACCCTCGAAACCGATCATTCCTGCAACTGTTGAATATGTTTCTGATACGTTGAGATCTACTACCATCGCCGTAGGCGATATCAAAATACACACCGTGGAGCATGTGCTCGCGGCTATACATGCCTATCAAATCGACAATTTGATTATTGAGCTAGATAACATTGAGCCTCCTGTCGGAAATGGAAGCTCTGATGTGTTTGTTGAGATGATCGAAAAAGCAGGTATCAAAGAGCAGGCGGAAGAAATTGATATCGTAAAAATTGAGAAGCCCATTTTCTGGGCAGAAAAAGATATTCAGGTGGTTGTCCTTCCTTATGATGGTTTTAGATTTAGCTACACTTTGAACTATCCTGAAACCAAGCTTTTAAAATCGCAGTTTTTTTCAATCGATATCACACCCGAATCATTTAAAAAAGAGATTGCGCCTTGCCGAACCTTTTGCCTTTATGAAGAAATATCCCATCTCCTTGACAAAGGGCTTATCAAAGGGGCTAGCCTCGATAACGCGGTTGTCATTAAAGAGGATGTCGTATTAAGCAAAAATGGCCTCTTTTTCCAAAACGAGATGGTCAGGCATAAAATTCTCGATATGATCGGCGACTTGAAGCTTGTAGGCTTTAATTTTCAAGGCCATGTCATATCGGTGAGGTCGGGTCACGCCTCAAATTATCAAATGGCTAAAACCATTTATCATACCATAACCCGGGAGCAAGAACAGTGTCTGTAGCCGAAACCCCCAAGTATGATACCCCAAAGTTTGATGTGAAGGAGATCATGAAGATTATCCCTCACCGTTATCCCTTTCTGTTGGTCGATAGAATTCTTAGTTTAGACCTCGATAAGGGAAACATTATTGGACAAAAAAATGTAACGATCAACGAAGGGTTCTTTCAAGGTCATTTTCCTGAGCAGCCGCTGATGCCGGGTGTTTTGATTTTGGAGTCGCTTGCCCAAGTGGGAGCCGTCTTGGTTTATTTTAAAGGACAAAACGACAAGCTCGCGGTCCTTTTAAATGTAACGCAAGCCAAATTCAGAAATCCGGTTAAACCTGGCGATACCTTAATATTAAAATGTGAAGGCATCCATTTTTCTTCCAAGGGGGGAAGGGTGAAAGCGATTGCAAGTGTCGGAGATAAAGTGGCCGTTGAAGCAGAAATTGGTTTTGCTCTCGTTGACAAGGCCCATATTTAATAATATTAGTTAAAAGCGAATCTATGAATCAAAAAATCCACCCTACCGCGATCATTGAACCGGGGGCAACACTTTATGCGAATGTAACGGTTGAAGCGTATGCTTTTGTTGGAAAACATGTCGTCTTGCACGAGGGGGTTACGATTAGGTCTCACGCTTACATCGAAGGTTTTACGACCATCGGTGAAAATACTACGATTTACCCTTTTGCCTGTATCGGACTTAAGACCCAGGATTTGAAATACCGAGGGGAAAAAACTTTTGTAAACATCGGTAAAAACACTGAAATTAGAGAGTTTGTGACTATAAACTCTTCCTGCGGCGAAAATACTGAAGTCAGAATTGGCGATAGATGCCTCATTATGGCCTACTGCCATGTAGCTCATAACTGTATTGTAGGTAATGACGTTATCATGAGCAATAACGCGACTCTCGCAGGACATGTCGAAGTGGCTGATAAAGCGATTATCGGAGGATTTACCCCTATTCACCAATTCGTGAGAGTGGGCACTCACGCGATGGTAGGCGGAATGAGCCGTGTGACCCACGATATTCCTCCTTACACATTAGGGGGTGGCATCCCTTATAAATTCGGCGGCATCAATCTCGTCGGACTTAAACGAAATAAATTTTCCCTCGAAACGAGAAAGGCGATCGCTAAAGCCTATAAAATCCTTTATAAATCGGGTCTAAGGGCAGATGCCGCTCTTCAAAAGATTGAAAGCGAGGTAGAGCCTTTACCTGAAGTTCTCCATTTCCTTGAGTTTTGCAAGTCATCAAAGAGGGGACTCATGATCCTCGAAAGCGAATCGGCGGAAGAGGAGATTAGTGAAGAAGAGGAACAAACAGCTCAAGAGCGCTCTTCTACACTAGCATGAAAATTGTTTTTCTCGGGACCCCCCCTTTCTCGGCCAAGATTCTTGACGCCCTTATTTCAAATGGTTTTAATGTGGTCGGAGTCATCTCCAAGCCTGACAAGCCGAAAGGGAGAAATCTTAAACTTGAACCTACGGCCGTCAAAGTGCTCATGGAGGAGAAATATCCTCATATCCCTCTCTACCAACCTGAAAAAGTATCCGACCCCGATTTTTTTCCAACGCTAGAACGGCTTGAACCAGACGTCTTTGTGGTTGTGGCATACGGGGAAATCATTAAACAAAAATTGATTGATCTGCCTAAGCTTGCCTGCATAAACGTCCATACATCGCTTCTTCCAAAATACCGTGGAGCGGCTCCCATCCAAAGGGCCATCATGAATGGAGAAGAGGTTTCAGGGGTGACCCTCATGCATATGGTGAAGAAAATGGATGCAGGGGATATTATTGTTCAGAAATCGGTCCCTATCTCTCTAGATATGAATTATGGCGAGCTCGAAGAGGCTTTGTTGAGAGCCTCGATTCCCGAGCTTATTCAAGTTTTGAAGAATAAGAATTTTAGCCGCACTCCCCAAGATGAAGCTTTAGTCACCATGGCGCCTAAAGTAGAGCTTGAAGAATGTGAAATCGATTGGACTGAATCGGCTCAACATATTCATAATTTGGTGAGGGGAGTCAACCCTGAACCGGGCGCATGGGTAAAAGTCTTTGTCAAAGGGGAGCCTAAAAGACTTAAAGTTTTTTCCACTTGCCTGAATGACCTGAAAGGGGTTCCGGGTGAAATTTTGGAATATGGGAAAAAATGGGTTGTTGCGTGTTCTGATCAAGCCATCGAGCTGAGGGAAGTGCAGTTGGAAGGGAAAAAAAGAATGTCCGCCTCGGAATTAATGCGGGGTGTGTCTCAAAATTTGATCGCCTTTAAAATATGATTTTGCAAGTTGGCAAAGCGTTAGAGTGCTCACTAGGAGAGCTTCTGACTTTTGTTCCAAAAATTAATTTTCTCTCTTACATTGAATCGATCCATCATATTCCTAAATCCTCCTTTAGCTATGGAGTCAGTTTTTTAAGAATCCCCTTTGGTTTTTACTATCTTTCAAGAGAATACTATAAAGAAGAGCATAGCCTGTTTGGCGCGATTGGAAATCTTTTATTAATTCCCGCCGACATCGGGGGCGGTGTTGTCTTGTTTGGCGAAATCACCATCGAGTCTCTTGCCAAATTTGCACTGGGAATAGGTATTGTGGCACTGTCAGTTGCGGTGATTTATTGTGCCGCTTATGTGGCCATCGGAATCAATTCAATTTTAATTTTAACAGACAGCCGTCAAAGTAATTTTGCAAAAAGACAGGCTGCAATCGATTTGGCAAACGCGATCATGCAAATTGCTCTTGCAGCATTCTTCATTGTAGGGTATTCTTATCTTCCCGTGCTTTTGACTTTTGGTATTTTAGGCGCAAGCTTTGGAATTCTAGGTTTCTGCCACCGATACGCTCAGGTCTTAAGTGAAACGAAAAAAGAAAGTGAGGTAAGTAATGGCAACAGTTAATCCAACAGCAAACAACACTAATCTATGGAAATCCGTAGGTGAACCGGTTGTTACATTTTTTCAAGATTTATCTAAAGCAACGGACTTAACCATTCAGCAATCGAAGGGTGTTAAGGAAGTTACAAAATTTGTATTAAACATTCTTAAGTTAGCTAACGTATCTTCACAAACAAACGCTGCAGCCTCCTATACAATTACATTTATCGAAGCGCTAGAACTCCCTCAGTCGATTTCATACTGGATCAACCAAGAGTATAAAAAAGTAGAAGAAACCCGTGTTAAAATTGCGACGCAAGCGAATTTACTCGCTATCAGAGTGCTCGTTCTTATCAAAGCTCTGGATAAAGTAGGTATTGACGTTCTTGGTCAAGCTTCCGAGTTGATCGGAAAAATTCCAGTCGTAGGCGATGCTTTTAGAAAAATTAGAGAAGTAACAGGATCATTCCTTACATTAGATTCAGTTCTTGGAGCGGTTTTCCTTCCTTTTGCAGTCCTCTCTTTAGTTGACAATTCGCAAACGGTTAATAACGAAAGCAAAAAAGTGGCTCACGAAAATGAAAGAATCCGATTCTGGACTGAAGGAGATTTGAAAGAGGTCAGAAAAGCGCTGATCAAAAAGCAAAATAAAGTTCGTGCAACAGATAATCAGGATAAGAAATGTGTAAAAGAGCGTCGTTACGCCTCATTTATTAATCAAGATATTGAAGAACTCAATGATGAGCAAGTAAAAGCTATAGCAAAAACTCAGTGTGAAAAATCGATCTGTAAGCGTAAGATCTCAGCGATTACAATTACAAAAACCGTGATTGGTGCAATTAGCACTGTGCTGAAAGCAGCAGCAGCTATAACAGCGCTTGTGGCTCTGTTTGTGTTTGGATCACCAATCGTTGCCGCAACAGCTTTGACGATTTTAGCTCTAGTCGCGACTGCTTTTGCTTTATCGAAAGTGGTCTACGAAGGCTATCAATCGAAGTATCAAGATCAATACAAAAAACAAATTGCAGCTGCAGCATAAATTTAATTGCAAGGATCTCTCGGAGGCTTGGGAATGGAAATTCCCAAGCCTTTTTTTATGTCAGAAAACAGACTAAATTCAGTGGAATGGATAGTCGTATCCTTTTTCTCCCTTTCTGTCATTTTTCTTTCTCTATACACCCATTTTTCGGCCTATGAAGAGCGCATAGACCTTCTTCCCTATCCTGATAAGCCAATCATTGTTTTAGAGGTTTCAGGCGAGGTGGAAAAGCCGGGCCGGTATAACGTCAAAAAGGGGATTCAAATGAAAGACCTTTTGGAGATGGTAAAGCCAACCTTATCAGCCGATCTCTCTAAAATCGATCTTAAAGCCGAAATCGAGACTTCAAGAGTCGTAAAAATTTCTAGAAAAAGATCGACGAAAAAAACCTCAAAAAAGCGTTGAGGTAAAACTACGGAATTTGTTATCTTATCATTTACTTAATTTTTTCATGGCTGAAACAGGCTGCGCGTGTACTCAGTCATCAAAGGTAAGTAATAAAAGTATCCCTAAAAGAGTCCTTCTTACATCGAAGACTACTTTAGATTGCTATAAATTACACAATTAGATTAATCTCTCAGGGCACTGATCCTAAGAAGAAGGAATTGAATATGGCGCTGAATTTGATGGGAAAAAAGCGGGGTATGATCCAGCTTTTTGATGACAAAGGCAACTCAGTCGCATGCACCGTTATTGAAATTTTGCCAAATATCGTCTGCCAGATCAAAACACTCGAGAAAGATGGCTATACGGCTATTAAGCTCGGTTTTGAGGAAGTTAAGACGAATGATCCGCGCACGGTCACAAAGAGACTTGGCAAACCGGTTGCAGGCACCTATAGCAAACTGAACCTCGCCCCAATGAAATATGTTCAAGAGTCACGTCTTGACAAAGTAGATGGTTACACTGTTGGTCAAGCCTTGACCGTTGACAATTTGGAGAAAGCTGATTTCGTTGATGCGACCGCAGTATCCAAGGGTAAAGGGTACCAAGGGGTAATGAAACGTCACAACTACGCCGGGGGTCCTGCTTCACACGGTTCGGGTTTCCACCGTCACGCAGGTTCTCGTGGTATGAGATCGACACCAGGTCGTGTTCTTCCGAAAGGTAAGGCCGCAGGCCACATGGGTGATGAAAAGAAAACTGTTCAGAACCTAAAAGTTATTTTGAAAGACGCAAGCGAAAATGTTTTAGTCGTTGAAGGCGCAGTGCCAGGCCCAAAAGGCTGCCTCGTTTCCATCAAGTCGGCTGAAAAGCTTAGATTCGCAAAACCCAAAGTGGCACCTAAAGCTGCCAAGAAGAAGTAAGGGGAGAGTTTAATCCGTGTCTACTATTAAAAAATATGATTTCACCGGTAAAGAGATCGGTACCGTAGCTGTTGAGCCTTGGCTCGCGGAAGCTGAAGCGAATTCACAGCTCGTAAAAGACTACATCGTTGCTATCCGCAATAACGCTCGTCAATGGAATGCTCACACAAAAACACGTAGCGAAGTAGCTCATACAACTAAAAAACCTCACCCTCAAAAAGGTGGCGGCAGAGCCCGTCAAGGTTCGTTAGTTTCCCCTCAATACCGCGGCGGTGGTCGCGTATTTGCGCCACGTCACAAAGAAGATCAATTTGTCAGAATCAATAAAAAAGAGAAGAAAGCTGCGATCAGAGCCCTCGTTGGCGAAAAGATCAGAAACGGCCAATTCATCGTGATTTCTGATACCTGGATTGAATCACCTAAAACAAAGACCGTCGCTGACTTTTTAAAAGCAGTAGACATCAAGAGAAGCGCTCTTTTCGTGGGAGAAGGAACTTGGGGTGAAATCGAAGTGCATGACTTCAAGCACCGCTTTTCCGAACCTTCGGAGCAGCATGAAAACCTCGTGAAAAGCATGAGAAATATTCCTCGCACTGCTTTCTCACTTGCCTCTAACATCAGCGGATATGATCTTTTGAGAGCCCACCATATGGTAGTCTCCGAAGCTGCGCTGAAAGAATTAACCGATTGGTTGAGCTAGGATACGAACTATGGCAAAGAACAATCCATACGAAATCATTAAGCAACTTCGTGTGACAGAAAAAGCAGTTGTCCTCGAAAACTTGAAAAACTCTTCGAGCAACAAATCCTTAAGCCGCTTTAAGCTTCCAAAGCACGTTTTTGAAGTGGCTCCTAAAGCTTCGAAGACCGATATTAAATCGGCTATCGAAGAGATTTACCCTTCTGTAAAAGTTACGAAGGTAAACACGATCAACATGAAACCGAAGAGAAGACGGGTTAGAGGTCGTGAAGGTTTTACACCTGCATTTAAAAAAGCAATTGTGACCCTTTCCGAAGGGGACACTTTGGAGAGCGTGTAATATGCTAAAAAAATTCCGTCCTATTACCCCAGGTACTCGTCAGCTCATTCTTCCGATGAATGAGACATTGACGAAAGCCAAAGAAGGATCCAAAGCGAAAGTTAAGCCGCACAAACCGCTTCTCGAAAAGAAAAAGCGCACTTCCGGCCGTAACAACATGGGTCACATTACCTGCCGTCATAAAGGTGGCGGACACAAGCGTCATTTCCGCGTAGTAGACTTTAAAAGAGATAAAGAAGGCGTTCCGGCCGTTGTTGACTCAGTACAATACGATCCAAACAGATCGGCTTACATCGCTCTTTTAAACTATGCCGATGGTGAAAAGAGATATGTTCTTGCGACGCAAGGAATGAAAGAAGGCGATAAAGTGATGACAGGTGATGAGGCTCCTTTCAGCGCAGGCAATTGCATGCGTTTAAAGTCTATGCCGCTCGGTTCGGTGATCTCCTGCATCGAAATGGTTCCTGGAAAAGGGGCTAAAATGGTTAGATCGGCAGGTTTATCTGCTCAGCTAATGGCTAGATCCGGTGGTTATGCTACTTTAAGAATGCCATCCGGCGAAATGAGAATGGTTAACGAAAACTGCAGAGCGACTTTTGGGATGGTTTCCAATCCTGAACACAATCTCCGCATGGAAGGTAAAGCAGGTAGAATGCGCTGGAAAGGGGTGCGTCCCACTGTCCG
>CAYWQX010000010.1:48335-58448 GCA_964460985.1 uncultured bacterium | reverse complement strand
AGATGTTGAAAACAGATTTGACGCTGGCATTACCTATGCCAACTTCAAAGGGAATGCAAAATTCCAAAATAACAGAGTGAGCCCGGTTCCTAATAGCCCATTGAATCCTAATGTTAACGGGACAAGAAACGGCTATCATAAAAGCTGGTGGATTGTAACTCCTGACTTCGGGATTAACTACAATCTCGGTGGCTGCGGCTGCGAAAGCAACTGGTATGTAGGTCTCGTAACTTACAACCGTAACTACAGCAAAGTCACTTACAAAGAACCTCTTGAATTGATTGGAACTTCTCCAGGCGGTCTTGAATACCTTAATCAGACAGTGTCTCCATATGTTGCCTACAAGTGGAACTGCATGAATTTCGGTATCTCCCTGAACTGGCAGATCGTAAGGATTAAAGTGGACGGTTTCGAGCGTTTTGATACCGCTCCAAAACCTTTCCCACCTAACTTTCCTCCTAGCTCAGGAAGCGTAGCTCCCGGCGCTGTAACAAATAGAGGCTACAACTATTCAAACGGTTTGGGTCTCACATTCGGCTGGCAATGGCACATCACCAACGATATCGCAGTTGGTTTAACTTATCAGCCTAGAACAAAAATGTCTCGCTTGAATAAGTATAGAGGCTTTATTCCAGAGCATGGCAGATTTAACGTTCCACAAAAAATCGGCTTCGGTATTTCGTGGAAATTTATGCCTTGCTGGACTGCCGCCTTTGATATTGAACATATCGACTGGAACAAAATTCCTGCGGTACACAATCCTGTAATCGGTAATGCAACTGTCACATTGCCAGTTGTCGGAACCCTTCCTTTCCCAAATGCTCTAGGCGCCAAAAATGGTCCTGGATTCGGATGGAAGAGCCAAACGTATTACAGAGTTGGCGTTGAATATCAGTTTAGCGAGTGCTGGACCTTCAGAATGGGCTTTAGACATGTTAACATGCCTATTAGAAAGAGCCAAACTGCTTTGAACGCGCTTACCTTAGAAACATTAGAAAACGTTCTCCTTGGCGGTGCAACCTACAAGTGGGACTGTGCAAACGAGTTTTCTGGCTTCTTCGGCTGGGGCTTCAACAAGAAACTTAAAGGATCGGAAGATTCTATTCCTCAGCTTCTTGGTGGTGGATCAGTAGACATCCAGCAAAGAGCATGGGTATTAGGTCTTTCCTGGGGCCATATGTTCTAAGCTAAGCTTTTTCAAGCTTATCCGTTTCAGCGGAAGGGGTCATCCTCCTTCCGCTTTTTTATTGTAAAGTTTTACTGCTGAAAATAGTGCCATTTAAGATCCTCTTGCCTTTTCACCCCCCTTCCCCTAAAATACCGATTTTATTCTAGGAGTTCACCATGTCTACTACGCCAAAAGAGATTTTATTCGACGAAGAAGCCCGTTTAAAGCTTAATAAAGGGATCAAAAAGCTCGCTGAAGTCGTGGGATTTACCTTAGGTCCTAAGGGAAGAAACGTGGGTCTTGAAAAAAGCTGGGGCGCCCCTACCATCACGAACGATGGCAATAGCATTGTAAAGGAAGTCTCGTTAGAAGACACCTATGAAAATATGGGTGTGCAGATGGCCAAAGAGGTTGCCCAAAAACTGAAAGACACCTGCGGCGATGGCACCACCACTGCTACCTTATTTACCTCAGCCTTAGTTGATAACGGAATCAAATTTATCGCAGCCGGCGCAAGTCCGATCAGCTTAAAAAGAGGGATTGATAAAGCGATAGAAGTGATGACTCAGGCAATCGACAAATCCGCCATTGCTGTCAAAGGGGATGCAGAAATTAGAAATATTGCAACGGTCTCCGCCTCCGGCAACTCCGAAATAGGGGATCTGATTGCTGAAGCGATGGCAAAAGTCGGCAAATCGGGCGTGATCACCATTGAAGAGTCGAAAGGCACTGAAACGACGATTGAACTCGTGGAAGGGATGCAGTTTGACCGAGGCTATATAAGCCCCTATTTCTGCACCAACGCAGAAAAAATGATTGTCGAGGTTGAAAACGGACAAATTCTCATCACCGACAAAAAAATTAACAACGTTCACGAAATTCTCCCCGTCCTTCAAACCTCTGCATCCACAGGCAAATTCCTCCTGATCATTGCCGATGACATCGAAGGGGACGCGCTTTCTACCCTCGTTGTAAACCGTCTCCGCGGCAGCTTAAAAGTGGCAGCTGTGAAGGCGCCCGGTTTTGGCGATCGCAGAAAAGCGATGCTGCAAGATATTGCAACCCTTACCGGCGGCACTGTCATCAGCGAAGAGGTAGGACTTTCTTTCGAAAACCTCCCACCGGAGGCTCTTGGATCTGCGCAAAAAATCACTATCACCAAAGACCACACAACGATTGTAGGCGGTGCTGGAACTCACGATGCGATCAAAGCGCGCATCAAGCAAATTGAGTCTGAAATCAAGCAAGCCGATGGATATGATAAAGAGAAGCTCGAAGAGCGAAAAGCTAAACTTTCTGGCGGTGTTGCAGTCATTAAAGTGGGCGCTCATTCGGAGCCTGAGATGAAACAGAAAAAGCAAGTGTTCGAAGACTCGCTTTCTTCCACTAAAGCCGCGGTCGAATCGGGAATCGTTCCCGGCGGGGGCAAAGCGCTCCTTAATGCAGCGAACGCTCTCTCTGCTCTCCATCTTACAGGCGATGAAGCGATCGGTCTTAAAATCGTTCGTCAAGCCTGCGAAGTGCCTCTTCGCCAGATCGCTTTCAACTCCGGTTTTGACGGCAATGTGATCGTCCGTGAAGTAGAAAAAGCTGCGGCCAACATCGGATTCAACGCGCTCACCGGAAAGATCGAAGATCTCCTCGCTGCTGGAGTTATTGATCCTGCAAAGGTGATTAAGTCAATACTGACCTACTCTTCCTCTGCCGCCGGCATTATCCTCATCTCCGAAGCGCTCATCATCGACGCCCCCGAAGAGGATGAAGAGTCCGAAAAGTAAGTGACATAAAAAAATAACAAGTTTTAGGCAGTCGGGATCGAGTCTACGCTCGCTCCTGCTGCCCCCTTAAGCTTGCCTCGCTTTCTACAATCTTCCCTCGCTCGTTTTATTCGCTCACACTAACTTCGCTCAATGATGAAGTTTCTGATCCAGCCTGTCAGCCGGTAAATGTGTAAGTTCTTTTGAGTCAAAGATATATGTGTTCCTTTTAATACGATGACCCCTGAGGGGGCTTGCTGCCTTCAAAACTGTAAGATTTTGGTTAGGCAAAGGGCTTCAATACCGTGTCTTTTACAGGGAACCATATTTTCGTTACAATAATTTAATAATTTTTGAAATTAAATCTTTTTAATATACATTATTTACATAACTATTTATTATATTTTTTATGTTAAACATCAACTTTTTAGTTCATGCAAAGCCAGCGTCCGTTCGTCAAACGAGTTTGAATAAAGACGTTTATAAAATTATATTTTCTTACCTAAAACCCAAAGACCTTGCCGTAAGCCGGCTTGTTTGCAGGGAGTGGAATGCCTACTTGAAGAATGTCGACTTTAGAATGGAGGCAAATCTGATCGAATCTCCTTCTTCCTTTTGCTTCTTTAATCTCTCAAGAATTCCTCCATACCGGGACTTACTGCACGATTTTGACGGTACCGTTAAAAGAAGAAAAATTGTAAACCTCCTGCTTCAGCCCGAAATACTTGTTTATCCCGCCATGATCGCGCTAATGCTTTTCTTTTACAAAGGGTACAGAAGAGAGCTAGCGGCTATTTATGCACCCTCAATGAACGAGCAGCGCGTTAAGCTCGCCTATTTTATCGGCCACAATGCAACAAACGAGCGCATAATCAGCTATCTTAGAGGTGAGACATGGGCTTTAAGAATCCTCGCTTTGGGATTTCCGGGACTTTTCTCGAGTTTTTCATGCCTTGCAAGTACAGGATCCTTGATTAGCAAAAAAGAAAATGAATTCAAGCTAGCAAAAGCTTCTGTAAAAACAGATCTGAGAGAATGCCTATTGCTTCCTGAGCGGTATTCCTCCATTGAGGATTTAAAGCCTTATATAGATCCTGAAAGTAAACGGGTCATGCATATTCCGGTGCAGTTGGAGGACGGCAAGTTAAGAGATTTAGTGTCCCTTGTCGATTTACCGAGTTCGAAATTTAAGGATTATTGGCTGAAAAATGGCCATAATAAAGCTGTTTTTAGAAAAGATATCTACGATCTAATCCAAAAAAGGATCAAGCAAGGTTCATAGCGTTCTCTCTTAAAGACATCTATACTGTGCTTTGTTTTCAACCAAAGTCGGTAGCCTCCTTCTAAAGTCGCCCACCGCTCTCTTATCTGAAACGACTGCATACAAAACCGCAAGGTTTTGTAAAAGGCAGGGCTTCAGCACCGCGGCTTGGATCGCAAACTAGAATTGTTCATCTTTGAGCGAAGTCAGTATAAACGAATACAACGAGCGAGCGAGGGACGATTATAGGAAGCGAGGCAAGCTCAAGGGGGCAGCAGGGGCGAGCGCAGACTTGGCGCCCGACTGCCTGAATCTAAAGCTACGCTTTCGCTCCCCCACTCTCCTTCTTTATCTTAGGAATGATTTTGGCAGGAACACCCACGGCAATCGAGTCGGACGGCACATCTGTTATGACAACGGCATTGGCCCCTACATCTACATTATCGCCGATTGTAATAGGACCTAGAATCTTGGCCCCAGCCCCTATATCCACATTATTGCCTATGATGGGGGCACCCGGCGAGTCAATGTTTTTGAGGCCAATAGTAACTCCCTGTCTTATAACCACATTATCGCCAAACTTTGTGTAGCCGCTGATAATGATGCCGCCAAAATGATCAATGCGAAAATTCTTGCCCAAACTCACCTCGCAAGGAAGTTCAATCCCGGTGATAATTTGAATCCATTTATAGCTAATCTTATAGAGAAGGGAAAAGGGCTTACGAATCCAGGGATTTTGAATGGTGTAGCGCCACCTGCCAAAACGGTAAATCACCAGGGCCCAAAAGCCTTGAGCGGCCCAATTTCCTTGATAGGATTGCAGGTCGGCCCGAATATTATTAAACATTGAAGCTAGAAATAGCAGAGAGAAGTTTATTTTAGAATGACTTCGTATACTCTGACTTGGATCGCCTTGCCTTTCACCGAAACAAGGCCGCGATCTTTTACTTCAAACTGGTCATGAATAAGATCTTTAGTGTGGGATGTGATCAAAATATCGCAGTTAAATTCGCGGGTCAGCGTTTCCACACGAGAAGCGGTATTGACTGAATCGCCGACCGCGGTAAATTCGATCCGGTCATTGGAGCCGATATTACCGACAAGGACTTTTCCGGTGTTGATACCGATCCCTGCGCGAAGAGGGATTTTTCCCTGTTTGATCCGCCGGTCGTTGAAGCGCTTAATCGCTTGTTGAATATCGACCGCCGCTTTCACCGCATTGTGCGCCTGATGAGGATCATCTTCCACAGCTCCGAAAAGGGCCATAAAAGCATCGCCGATAAACTTGTCGATAATACCGTGACGTTTTTGAATGATATAGCCCATTTCGGTGAAGAATTCGTTCAGCATCTCAAGCGTTTCTTTAGGGGAGAGTTTTTCAGAGATTCCGGTGAAGTTAAAAATATCACAGAAGAGAATAGTCACTTCCCTCTCTTGACCTTCTGTATTGATGGTCTGACTCAAAATGCGATCTAACACAACCTGATTGGGGACATATCTACCCAGTTTATTTTTTACCACTTCCCTTTCTTTCAATCGCTCTTGCTCTACCAGCTTTTCTTGAGTGATTTCCAATTTTTTCAAGGTGTCTTTCAAAAGAGCATTTTTTTCATTAATCTCATCGGTTCTCTCTAAAACCCTTCCTTCGAGCTCGGCATAAAGACGGGCGTTCTCGATGGAGAAGGCCATCTGGGAAGATAACATTGTCAATAAACGGAGCCTTTCGGGAGTGAAAATTCCTTTGCTGAGCCGATTTTCAAGATAGATGAGCCCGACTAGTTTCGATTGCTGCACCAAGGGAACAACCGCCAAGGAAGAGATCCGGTTGGATCTAATGTAGGGATCTGCCGCATAGCGAACTTCATTCATCGCATCTTTAATAATGACCGGTTCTAAAGTGCGTATCGCATAGTTAATAGGCGATCTTGCGACATACTGCTCTTTGGTATCTAGAGGAAGATTTTCATAATAATGGGCCTCCGGAGTCTCTGTAGTAAGCTCAGCTGCAAGCTCTAGTGCATCATCGTGATTGATAAGCAGAAGCGCCCGATCAGCTCCTACATTCAGAGCGACAATTTTCATGACCGCTTTAATATGCTTTTCAAGAACAATCTCTTTTGTAAGCGCTTGAGAAGCTTCTAACAGTGAATTCATATCGAACGAAAGAGCCGTTGAGGCAGACTTCGACCCTTCTAAAGCGATTTGTATCGATAGCAATTCAGGGTATTTATTTTGCAGCTGCGTAACTTTTGTAAGAGCCCCCCATCGGCTATAGGCGGTAAGAGCATCTTTAAAGGCATTTTTCGCTGCATCAAGATTGTTTTGCCTTAAATAAAGCTCTCCTAATCGCTCCGAGGCGACTGCCTCTTCCTGAATGAATCCATGTTCCTTACTAAGATTAAGGGCCAGTTTGTAGTGTTCAATCGCAGCTTTATCTTTTCCTTTAATGGCATGTAATTCTGCCACCAACAGGTTGTAGGCTGATTGATAATTGACGGAGGCATCCGCCCAACGTCCAAAATTCTTTAATACTCTTATGAACTCACCCATATGCTCTAAATTTTTCTTCTCGATCATACGGGCGCTTAATGAAAGTCCGTAGTAAAGGTAATATATATTCCAAGAGATGTGGTTACTGAATTTAAAGCGTATCGGCTGAAACGACTTAGAAATCTCTAAAACCGAATCGTAGTCACCTATCAAGTAGGAGTACCAGGTTAAGATCACGTCATAGAAAAACTTGTATTGCTCGTATAAGCTTCCCTTTTCTTCTCCTTTACTGGAGGGCTTGATATGGGCAGCTTCTCCCTTCAGCACTTGGGCAAAGTTGCGAGCTGTTTCATACATATTCATGTAATCGTCGCTGCCGATCCTTCTAATCTCAGTGACAAGCTGGGCTATTTCATCTGTAACCTTGCTGAGTTTTTCACCCGATTGCATAAGATGAAGGATATAGAACATTGAAATCGCGGCTGCATAAGGTCCATGACCCGATTCAAGCTGCTGTTTATAATATTTCTTTTGCAACTCAGCGCATTTTTGCATCGGAAGAATCCATCTGCAAACCAAGCTGTAGTAGATTAAAGAAGACTCGATAAATGCTTGGATCTGATTAAAGCGGTTGGAGATTTCTAAAGCGGCGTTTGCAAATTTAATCCCTTCTTTATAGCGATGCATCCCGATCCATGAGAGCATAACTGCGTAGAGCATAAAGGCAGTCGCTCCATATTGGGTCATTCCATGTTTGATGGTAAGATCCATCATTCGCATCACCATCAAGCTCGCAATATTCTGTCTTCCCGAAATGAAGCTAAGCTCGGTTCCTTTACTTAAAAAACTTAAAATAGCTTCAATCGACTCATCTTGAACCTGAGGGAGCGCTTTAATTTTATCCGGCGTCAAGAAAAAGGTTTTTAAATAGAGCTTGAACATCTCGAATTTGATGCGATTTGAATTGACCTCTTTAGGAAGGTTGTAGCCGTAGTATTCTATCGCCTCATAGATCAAGTCGATCGCCTGGCCAAACTTTTCTTGCTGGGCTGCCAAAAAAATCATCTGGGTATAAATTTCTTTGACCTGCGCGCCAGTGTGCTTGCTTTTTAGAAGCTTGCGGTAAATCTCTTCGGATTTCGCTTGGTCACCCGCAATCCTTTCAGCTAAAGCAACCTCAAGATTCAATCTTAAATAATAATCTTGACCGTCGGTTTCGCTCGCCAAGGCTAAAGCTTTACTGAAGTATTTTAAAGCCGTCGCATAGGCCGCTGAATTTTTCGCTTTTAAACCGGCTGAATAGAAGATAGGTCCAATTTTTTTATATTCGCTTTCAAGAATATTATTAAACCCGGAATCAAAGTGATCGGCAATGATCAAAATATTATCCAAAAAGTTCACCTGAGGCGTCGTTTCTAAAATGCTGTAGCCTAATTTGAGGTGTTTATCCCTTCTTTCATGATCATCCATCAAAGAGACAAGCGCTTGTTGGATTCTGGTATGAACAAATTGATAGTAAGTTTTATCTCCCTTCGTTCTACGGAAGATAAAATCATTCTCAAGCGCCGGCTGAATTTGAGCCTCCGCTTTTCCCTCGTCAATCTTTAACGCTTTGATCACTAAGTTTAGATCAAACTCTTCTCCTAGAAGAGAGCCCATTTTCATGATTTCAAGGGTATCTGAAGGAAGTGTCGTTATTTTGTTGGAAATGAAATTCGCTACATTTTCCGTAATGGTCGCCGATCGGATATCTAAAATATCGACATTCCACGTTCTTAGGTTAGAATCGAGAGTAAAAAAGCCCTCTTCATGGATCTGCTTCAAGAACTGATTGATAAAGTAGGGGCTGCCAAGCGTTTTTTCTAAAATCACTTCGCTAAGCGGCTGAACATCTTTTTTTGATAAATGGTATGTTTCCTGAAGAAGTTTTTGAATCGCCTCTATCGAGAGCGGCATCAGAGTGATTTCATGATAGGGAATATTGTCCCTATGCAAGAAATCAAGCGTTTCAAGCATCTTCTTACTGCCTGGCTGATAAGAAAAAATAAAAAGAGCCGGATTGGTGTTTAGATTAGAGAGGTAGTATTGGAATAAAGCCCAGGTATAATCATCGGCATAATCAATATTATCCATCCAAACAATCAGAGGATGATCCTTTCTAGCAAACACATTCAAAAATTTACTGACGATATAGTTAAAGCGGGTTTTAGTCTCTTGAACTTCGAGCTTAGCTAACGGAGGCTGGCTTCCAATAATCAATTTCATTTGTGGAACCAACTCAATCAAAAGCTGACCGCTTTGACCCAGTGCTTCCTGAATCTTGCTTCTCCACAATTGCAGCTCTTCTTCACCCTCCAGCAAAAGTTCCTGAACAAGCCCTTCAATGGCTTCAATAATCCCTTGATAAGGAATATTGTTTTTGTAAGGGTCGAAATGGCCTTTGATAAAAAACCCATTTTTTCCCGAAGTCATCCTTTCAAGCTCGTTGATTAAGCTGGTTTTACCGATCCCCTCTTCTCCGCTGACTAGAAGAACCGATCCGACCCCTCTTTCTACGTCGTTAAATCGAGCATTTATCTCCGCAATCTCTTTTTCTCTTCCATAAAGTTTGGATGGGAGCTGGAATTGCTGAATCACATCTTCTTGAGCAAGATGGTCTTTATCCAGTTTTCCCTCTTTAAGAAGCCTGAGATCTGAGATAAGGCCTCCTATACTTTGATACCTCTCTTCAGGCTCTTTGGAGAGAAGTTTAGAGATAATAGCCGATAAGCTCTCAGGTAAATCTGGATTCACTTTTATCGGCTCTTTAGGCATTTTTGCCAAATGGGCGTGCAAAAGCTCCATGGAATTTAAATCAGCAAATGGAAGCGTACCTGTAAAAAGCTCATAAAAAATGATCCCTAAAGAATAAAGATCTGACCTTGTGTCGACTGCGCGATTAGCCCAGCCAGTTTGCTCCGGGGAAATATAGGCGTAAGTGCCCTCAACATCATCCCTGGATCCTTTGAAATCCTTACCAATTTTAGAAGAGAGGCCAAAATCGATGATAACCGCTTTTTCTCCATTATTTTGAATAATGATATTCGCAGGATTTAAGTCTTTGTGGATGACATTAAATTTATGAATTTCACCTACCGCCTGGGCGATAGAGATAGCCAGGTTTATTTTTTCATCCAAATCGGATAGATGATTGATAAAATCAGATAAAACCACTCCATCTACATACTCAAGTTTTAAGGTCGATTTGGAATCATCATAGCTAATCGCTTTAACCACATGCGGAGAGGCGATGAGATTTAAAATTTCATACTCGTTTTTTAATTTATCCCTTTCTTTGGGCAAAAAACCGACTTTTAAGCTTTTGATAACCGTGTTCTCTTCCCTTTCTACGTCGTTAAATCGAGCATTTATCTCCGCAATCTCTTTTTCTCTTCCAT
>CAYWQX010000010.1:0-48235 GCA_964460985.1 uncultured bacterium | reverse complement strand
CTTTCTACGTCGTTAAATCGAGCATTTATCTCCGCAATCTCTTTTTCTCTTCCATAAAGTTTGGATGGGAGCTGGAATTGCTGAATCACATCTTCTTGAGCAAGATGGTCTTTATCCAGTTTTCCCTCTTTAAGAAGCCTGAGATCTGAGATAAGGCCTCCTATACTTTGATACCTCTCTTCAGGCTCTTTGGAGAGAAGTTTAGAGATAATAGCCGATAAGCTCTCAGGTAAATCTGGATTCACTTTTATCGGCTCTTTAGGCATTTTTGCCAAATGGGCGTGCAAAAGCTCCATGGAATTTAAATCAGCAAATGGAAGCGTACCTGTAAAAAGCTCATAAAAAATGATCCCTAAAGAATAAAGATCTGACCTTGTGTCGACTGCGCGATTAGCCCAGCCAGTTTGCTCCGGGGAAATATAGGCGTAAGTGCCCTCAACATCATCCCTGGATCCTTTGAAATCCTTACCAATTTTAGAAGAGAGGCCAAAATCGATGATAACCGCTTTTTCTCCATTATTTTGAATAATGATATTCGCAGGATTTAAGTCTTTGTGGATGACATTAAATTTATGAATTTCACCTACCGCCTGGGCGATAGAGATAGCCAGGTTTATTTTTTCATCCAAATCGGATAGATGATTGATAAAATCAGATAAAACCACTCCATCTACATACTCAAGTTTTAAGGTCGATTTGGAATCATCATAGCTAATCGCTTTAACCACATGCGGAGAGGCGATGAGATTTAAAATTTCATACTCGTTTTTTAATTTATCCCTTTCTTTGGGCAAAAAACCGACTTTTAAGCTTTTGATAACCGTGTTCTCTTCCCTTCTACGGCTTATGATAGTGCTTCGGCTTTGAAAAAGGATTTCATTTGCCATATAAAATAATTAATACGTTTTTGGGTCTGAAAAATCAAACACTTGCCCCTTTTTAACAAATCCTTTGAAGCCGTCTTTCTTAGGATTTGGGAGGGGCCCCGGATTGTAGTGGTATAACCACATCTTCTTCTTGATAGCAGGATCAAGATTGATCAATTCAGTATAGTGAGCATGCACTCCGCTGTGAAAGGTAGAAGTTTCACAATCCTGGAAGATGACATCCGCACGTCGATAAAAGTCCATGATCTGATGCGGACAGTATTGGGTGTCAGTCGTGATAAACACATTGATTCCATCGACGTTGAAAATGAGTCCGTAACTCGGTATCACAGAATATTCGGACATCACATGAACGGTTTGGACTATATTGAAATGAACTTTTTCCCATGTAAAGTGGGTATTTGGCTTAATCTTTTTAACTTTGAAAAAGGTATTGAGATTTGCAGAAACCCCTTGAATCGATTTTAAGCCTCCGGAAAGCACATTATTCCACAACTCATCCGCAAGATTTTCAGGGATATGGAGGGTAGGTTTTTGCGCCTCTACATCAAAAAATTTCGTGAAGGCGACCCATTCTAACCCTCCGACGTGATCGGAGTGAAGGTGGCTGATATAAATGTCGTGTATATCTTTATAACTTAACCCAAGTTCATTTAAAGCTATCTTTGCATCCGATCCCAAGTCGACAAAAAGCCGATTCCCCCGCTCCTCAAGGATCATATTCGATTGATAATTGTCCGCCCCTACAGTAAAAGCAGAACCGCTTCCTACGAATAGTAATTTCACAAGGTATTGGCTCCTATCATAACATCCTCCGGATACATACTATCGATTAAATCTTTGTATTTGCTCATAACCGTCTCCCGTCTAATTTTCATAGAGGGAGTAAGCTCGCCTGTTTGGATGGAGGGGCTTCTTGAAGCAAAAACATACGCTCTAATTTGCTCAGAGTGATTTAATCTTGCATTGATCTGTTTAATCGCCTTTTCCATCTCCTGTTTGATGTAATTACTTTTTAAAAATTCTTCGTCTGAAATGTGCGATTGGTTAAGAGACGCTTTAATATTTTTTAGCATTTCAAAGTTTGGAAAGAGAAGAGCTGAGACAAACTTGCGGTTATCTCCTACCACCATGGAAAGATCCACAAAAGGGATCCTTTCAAGCATCTGCTCTATTGGAACCGGAGCAATATACTCCCCGGTTGAAGACTTCATAAACTCCTTAATACGGCCAAGGAACTTAAGATAATTGTCTTCATCTAAAATACCCTTATCGCCTGTGTGAAGCCATCCCTCTTTGTCGATCGTTTTTTCGGTGAGTTCAGGGTTATTGTAATAACCCATCATCATGACGCCGCTCTTAACAAGAATCTCCCCTTTTTCAGAAATTTTAACTTGTGATTTTTGTAAGGCGCCGACGGTTCCCGGTTTGTTTTTTTCATGTGTATTGACCGACACGATCGAAGCTTCGGTAAGACCATATCCCTCAACAACAGGAATCCCGATCGTGTTAAAAAACTCACACAAGGTGGGATTCAATGCAGCGCCGCCCGATATAATCGTGTTGATATGACCTCCGATCGCTTGACGAAACTTTTTAAAGACCAAAATATCTGCGATCGGAAGAAATAATTTTCTAGATAAACTGCTCTTGTCTTTTCTAGCTAGGTTAAGGGCCCACTTACCCAGCACTTTTTTCAAGCCATGGGCGCTGTTCACGTTCAATACCATTTTGGCATAAACCTTTTCAAGGAGGCGAGGAACAACCGCTGCTTTGTGCGGTTTAACTTCCTTAAAGGCTTGGCCTACATTTGGAATATCGTTAAAGTAGTAGGGGGTTGAACCATAACCTAAATTTAAATAGTTCATCAGACGGCCGAAAATATGCGCAAGCGGAAGAATCGAGAGATAGCGCTCTTTAGGCATAAATTTAAGAGGATTGGTATCCAGCAAGTAGAAGAGGGACGACTGGCTTAGCATAATCCCCTTTGGAACACCTGTCGATCCACTGGAGTAGACGATCGATGCCATATCGGAGGGTTTCGTAAGATTTAAAAGCTCATCGAATTTGGCAGGGTTTTCCTGATCAATTTTTTTGCCTATTTCAAGCGCTTTTTCAAAGGATATGGCCTCTTTGTTAACTGTTGAGTCATCAAGAGAAATAATTTTATCAAAATCATGACGATGTTTCTGTTCAAGGGCCCACTGCTCTTTTCCGCCCACAAATAAAATTTTAACTTGCGCTTCGGTACATTCGAACACAAAGTTCTCTTCAGAGATGTTTGCGAAAAGAGGAACTGTGATACCGCCTGCAGCGATTGTCGCGATATCAATAATGGTCCATTTAATCGAGGGAGGGGTGAGTATTCCGACTCGGTCTCCCTTTTTTAAACCGATAGAATTGAGATAAAGGGCCATCCATCTGAAACGATCGATAAAGTCAGCGTAGCTGATACCAACCCATTCAGATCCGTTGTTATCAAACATCACTTTATCTTTTGGATTGAAAGATTTTAAATGATCGATAAATTGGCGAATGTTTTCCATATTATCTCCGTTATTCTAAATTATAATATAATCAATAATATCTTGAATTGTTTAACATAATTCATTGATTATTAATGGATAATAAAATAAAAATTCTGAAAGATGATCATTCTGCTGCTCATCCCTTCGCGCTATCACCTGAAAACAGTGATAGTACCTTCACCTGCCGCTTGCAGCTAACCCTTGCGCTTGCCCTTGCCCGTGCGCTTGCCCGCTTCCCTGGAAACTTCGGAAGTACCTATTCTGTAGTTTGCAGCTCATCCCTTCGCGCTAGCACCTGAAAACAGTGGAAGTATCTCTTAGAAAAGTTGTTCTTCACTTCTTTTAAATACCACAAGGCGAAATCACTTCGCTGTATTACTTCTAAAAGTCGTTCAGGGTAAAGAAATGTAAGCTATGCGCTTAGATTAAATGTCACCCATGTGATTGGGTTATACCCAGTTAAAGGGGCAAGCGCACGGGTTAGCGACAAGAGGCAAAGCGACAAGCTACAGAATAGGTACTTCCAAAGTTTCCAGGGAAGCGGGCAAGGGCATGGGCATGGGCAAGCGCACGGGTTAGCCACAAGCGGCTGAGAATAGGCACGTATAGCAACTACACGCCCAATCTCCAAAAGAGATTAGGCGTTTAAATTAGTACCACTTATTGATATCGATGATCCCGGCGTTCTGCAGCATAATGAGCAGAATCGCGAGAGGAGCTATGTAACGGATAAAGAAATACCAAGGGGTAAACACTCTTCTCAAAGTAGTGCCTGCCTGAAATTCTTCTTTAGCGATTTCCTTATCTAATACCCAGCCGGTAAAGAGAGCAACTAACAGCCCTCCCAGGGGTAAAAGCCAGTTGGATACGAGCGCATTCATGGTGTCAAAGAAATTGATCCCATAAATGGATTTCCAATTCGCAAAAAGAGTTGAAGTATCCGATAAAGCGGAGGGAACACCTAATAAAAAGGTAGAGATACCTACCACCAAGACAGCTTTATGACGAGACCAGCCTTGCAGATCCATGCAATTAGCGACAACCACCTCCACCAAAGCAATTGAGGAGGTCAATGCCGCAAACACGAAGAGCAAAAAGAACATCGTCGAAATGATTAAAGCCCCGGGGAATTGACTTAGGAGAACAGGCATCGTTTTAAAAACTAAACCAGGTCCTTGCGAGGGTTCATATCCATAGGAAAAAATAACCGGAAAAATCATCATTCCCGCAAGCGCCGCCACCGCTACGATCGTAAAACCGATGATCGCACCCGTCTTGGGAATATCCTCCGATTTTCGCATGTAGCTTCCGTAGGTTAACATCACCCCTTGCCCAACGCTTAAAGTAAAGAAGGCAAGACCCAACGCTTCGAGCGCCGAGGAGGCTTTAAACTCAGACCAGTCTGGATAGAAAAGGAATTTAAAGGCAGCTCCAAAGCCCGGCACGTATAGCAACTACACGCCCAATCTCCAAAAGAGATTAGGCGTTTAAATTAGTACCACTTATTGATATCGATGATCCCGGCGTTCTGCAGCATAATGAGCAGAATCGCGAGAGGAGCTATGTAACGGATAAAGAAATACCAAGGGGTAAACACTCTTCTCAAAGTAGTGCCTGCCTGAAATTCTTCTTTAGCGATTTCCTTATCTAATACCCAGCCGGTAAAGAGAGCAACTAACAGCCCTCCCAGGGGTAAAAGCCAGTTGGATACGAGCGCATTCATGGTGTCAAAGAAATTGATCCCATAAATGGATTTCCAATTCGCAAAAAGAGTTGAAGTATCCGATAAAGCGGAGGGAACACCTAATAAAAAGGTAGAGATACCTACCACCAAGACAGCTTTATGACGAGACCAGCCTTGCAGATCCATGCAATTAGCGACAACCACCTCCACCAAAGCAATTGAGGAGGTCAATGCCGCAAACACGAAGAGCAAAAAGAACATCGTCGAAATGATTAAAGCCCCGGGGAATTGACTTAGGAGAACAGGCATCGTTTTAAAAACTAAACCAGGTCCTTGCGAGGGTTCATATCCATAGGAAAAAATAACCGGAAAAATCATCATTCCCGCAAGCGCCGCCACCGCTACGATCGTAAAACCGATGATCGCACCCGTCTTGGGAATATCCTCCGATTTTCGCATGTAGCTTCCGTAGGTTAACATCACCCCTTGCCCAACGCTTAAAGTAAAGAAGGCAAGACCCAACGCTTCGAGCGCCGAGGAGGCTTTAAACTCAGACCAGTCTGGATAGAAAAGGAATTTAAAGGCAGCTCCAAAGCCCGGCAATGTATAGCTGTAGGCCGTAAGAAATAAAAGCATGATGAAAAGGCCCGACATCATGAATTTACTCCAATTCTCGATCCCCTGTTTGATACCCAAATAAACCACACCCACGGTGACTGCGGTAAAGATAAAATGCCAGAATAAAACAATATCTCCTGACTGTGTGATGGTGTCATAAACAGCCGAAATTTGCTCAGGTGTTTTTCCCTGATAAAATTGATTGAGCGACATAAAAGTGTAGTTCATACCGAAACCGGCGATCACACTATAATAGGACATCACCACAAAGGCGGTGATAACGCCTAGCCACCCTGCAAGCCTCCAAAAGGGCTTTTCAGGCTTTAACACATCAAATATACCAACGGCTCCGCGCTGCGCTTTACGACCCAGGATTAATTCCGAGATAAAAACGGGAACGCCAACCAAGAACGTACATAGAATATAAATGAGAACGAATACGCCCCCTCCATTTTTTCCCGTCGTGTAGGGAACCTGCCATAAGGTGCCAAGTCCTACAGCAGAACCGGCGGCAGCTAAAATGAATCCAATGTGGGAACTCCAATGCTCTCTTTGTTTTTGCATGATTTATTTACATATCCTGATGAAAATTTTACGGGTACAAACGGACTCTCTGATGGCCTACCTCCAATAAAAATACTTTGAAACTTAGCAAAAGGGTTGATTGTTGACAACATTAAACCTATAATGAAGGTCATGTTTTACTTAGCTAATTTATTTGTTGAAGCGGCAGTTGTAGGTGTCGTGTGCATTATTTTTTTGGCACTGATGGTAGTCTCCGGCATCCGTCAAATTCTTCATGACAAAGACAAATGAAGGAATCACCCTCCAAAGAGCCCTGGTATAAGGAAGGGCTTCCTTTTAGCTGCACCGGATGCGGAAAATGCTGTACGGGGTCGCCTGGCTATGTCTGGGTCAACTCGGACGAGATTAAAGCCTTGGCTGACCACCTTTCTATCACCTGTGAAGATTTTATTAGAAAATATACCCGAAATGTAGATGGACGGCTTTCTCTCAACGAACTGCCGACTCACTACGACTGCGTCTTTTTAAAAAACAATCAATGTACGGTCTATGCGGCAAGACCTGTGCAGTGCCGCACATTTCCTTGGTGGACCTCTACTTTAAAATCTCGAAAAGACTGGGAAGAGGCGGCCCTTTTTTGCGAAGGCATCTCCCCTGATGCCCCTCAAGTTAAATTAAAAATTATTCAGGACCAACTCCATGAGTACGAAAACGCTCGATCCAAAAGCTGAAGCGAACATTCAGACCTGGCTGAACGAACCCTACGATCAAGAGACTAAAAACTGGATTCAAAAAGAGCTCGTACAAAATCCGGACGCTGTCAACCAAGCCTTTTACACCGACCTTGAATTTGGAACCGGAGGCCTTCGAGGCATCATGGGGGTCGGAACCAACCGGATGAATGTGTATACCGTGCGAAGAGCCACTCAAGGCCTTGCCAACTATATCCTCTCTCAAAAGGTAAAAGACCCTGCCGTTTTTATCGGCTATGATGGACGGCTCCACTCAAAAACATTCGCAGAAGAGACCGCTAAAGTCCTTGCTGCAAACAATATTACGGCCTATCTCTTCAAAGAGCTTAGACCGACTCCCCTCGTCTCATTCGGTGTTCGCTATAAGAAATGTATTTCTGGAGTCATGATTACTGCCTCCCATAATCCTCCCGAGTATAATGGCTACAAAGTCTATTGGGATGATGGAGGCCAAGTCCTGCCGCCTCATGATCAAGAGATTATCTCCGAAGTCTATAAACTTAAGAGTTTATCCCAAATCAAAGTAGGACATTTAGATGACCCTCGCATTATCCACCTTTTGGAAGAGATCGATGAAGCTTATCTCAAGGCTTTAGACCCTTTAAGGCTTTTGCCAGGTGAAATGCATGACTTAAAAGTTCTTTATACTAGTCTGCATGGCACCGGCATTACCCTCATGCCGGCTATCATGAAACGATGGGGGCTTGAAAAACTCTCTTTGGTCGAAAAGCAGTGCGTACCTGACGGAAATTTCACCTTTGCCAAAGTTCCGAACCCTGAAGAGAAAGCCGCTTTGGATAGGGGAATCGAGCAGATGCTCAAAAATGAGGATGATATCCTCTTAGCGACGGACCCCGATGCCGATAGAGTGGGAATCGCCGTCCGCCATGGTAAAGAGGCGTTTCTTTTGAACGGCAATCAGATTGCCTGCCTATGTCTAAACTTCATTATCAAACAACTCAAAAAGCAGAACAGACTTCCAAAAGATAGCGCCTTCGTAAAAACCATCGTTACCACGGAGCTCTTCAAAAAAATTGCCGACCGTCACCATTTTACCTGTGTAGACGTTCTCACCGGTTTTAAATATGTCGCCGAAAAGATCCGGGAGTGGGAAAAAGAGGGAACGCATCAATATATTTTCGGCGGCGAAGAGTCTTACGGCTATCTTTACGGAACAAATACGCGCGACAAGGACGCCCTCATCATGTCGGTCGTCATCGCTGAAATGGCTGCGGAGGCCAAACGGGAAGGCAAAACGCTGATTGATTTAAGAGATGAGCTCTATCAAGAGTACGGACTTTACCTTGAAAAACTAGACTCCGTTAAGTTCTCTGAAACCAAAGAGGGGCGGGAAAAAATGAAGGGAGGACTTTCTAAGCTGCGAGAGACTCCCCCTCAACAGCTTCTCGGCAAAAAGGTCGTAACGATCGATGATTACTTAACCCTCACGAGAACAAGCGGTCAAAAAGTAGATAAACTGCACCAAGCCAAGTCCGATGTCCTTGTTTTTTGGCTGGAAGATGATTCCAAAGTCATGATCAGACCGAGCGGGACCGAACCTAAAATTAAAATTTATTGCGGCGTTGTGATGAAGGAGTTCAAGTCGGTGGACGAAGGTATTTTAGAGCTCTCCAAATATGGCGATGATTTAATCGCAGCCCTGAAAAAAGAGGCTTTTTAAAATTAATTTATCGTTAAGACCCTCCAATTATTAAATAATAATTCTCCTAAGAATTAAAATTTAGTTGTGGAGGGCAAATGAGTTGGAAATTTCTGATTCGAATCCTTTACTCCCCTCTTCCTTTGATCCTGAAGGGATGGAGGAGGGAGAAGATCAAAACAGTTTTATCGATGCAGAAGATCTCCCTCTGGAGATAGAAGAAATCCTTTACTACGGCGAAACCGATGAAGAGGCTTTTGCAAGGATCAATGAAAAACTCTCCGAAGCAGTAGTAGACTCCACTCGGGCCGAGGAGTTCAAAAAAATTGAACAAGTCATCTCCTTCTTGATTGATAATCTGGAACAAGGGAAGTATCCGCAAGAGATCAAAGCCCTACAATCCCTTTTACAAACCCATCCTATCCTTCAATCTGTCTCTCTCTATCAAATCAAAAACAATATCAGTCAAATTGTCGAGTTCGTCCTCCATCAAATTATCTCTGTGGATGAAGAAGAGATAAAAAGTTGGATTCCCGATTATGACGAAATGGAAAAACCCAAGTACTTTCAGCACCTCCTTAAACTTGCCCTACTCTATCAAACGATCGACAGAATCGAGCACTCCCCCCGTAAAGAGGAGCTTTTAGAAGAGCTTATTGAAGAGCTGTTCGAGCTGGAAGACTACAACAAAGCGCTTGAACTAACCCAAAAAATCATGTCTCAGGATTGCCGGGATCGCCTTCTTAGACGCTTCGCTCACCAGCTCACCCAAACCAAGCACTACAAAAGAGCAATTGAATGTGCCAATCTTTTATCCGTTGAAAAAGATCGTTTTGATGCGATTCGGGAGCTTCTAAAAGGATCAGAATTCCCAGCCTCCAACTCTCTTCTACTCGCTATGGCGCCAAACGTTAAATCTGAGGCGAGCGACAGCCTCATAAAAGACTTAAAAACCTATTTCAAAACAGTTCATTCTTAAATCAATCTTAACATTAATTTACTATAATTAACTTCAGGACTCTCAAAATCCCGATTTGGTAGAGCTAAGAAAATTCATTTTAGGACACCGAGAAGAGTGCACAGATTCAGGAGACCTCACTCGTCTACAGCTTGAGATTGCGATAGAAGCCAATGATCTTAAAATGTTGGAGTTTATAAAATTTTATGCTCCCAAAGCATTAGCCGACTCCTATGATTTTCTTAAAACATGTCAAACCCCAGAAATCTTTAAATTTATTGTTAATTGGGTTAATGCTAAAGATCCAAAGTCTTTAGATTATTTTTTATCTTCACCCAATAAAGAGATTGTATCTATTTGTTTAGAGAAAGGGTGTAATATTGAAACATCCTTTTGTCGAGAGGGTAAGCAAGAGTCTTTAACCCCCTTAATTATTGCTTTATTGCATAGAAGAGACGCCATTGCCCGGATGCTTATAGAGGCGGGAGCCAACATGGACGCACGCTATGTTAATGGAAGTACTGCGATTCATTTTGCGGCGGAAAATGGATCGGAAGAGCTCTTATCCCTTCTCTTCTCTAAAGGAGTGAATATCAATCAACCTAATGATGATGGAGTTACTCCCTTGATGTTTGCCTGCATGGGAGTTCAAGGTAAACCTTTAAACCCTACTACGATCCAGTTGCTGTTAGTCAACGGAGCCGATCCTTTTAAAAAAGATCATGCGCTTAAATCGGCCTTATTCTACGCGCAAAGAAGAGAAGACCCTGTTGTGATCGAGCTTTTAGAAAAAGCGATGAATATTTCGACCACCTAAAATACAACTGATTTAAATTTATAGAGCTTTTATTCTAGGCTAACAAAACCTTAACATCATTAATATATAATATTAATTATGAATAAGGTTTATTATAATATCACCATCAATAATGGCGCCTACAAAATTGTAGAGCAGAGTCATAAACCCAAAAAGCATGACTCATGCGCAGATATCCTCGAAAAGATTAAGCAGATTGGTGAAAATAATTTGTCTTATCAACTAGATTCATCCGATCCTTATTCGAAATTAGATTCTGTTACTTTGAAAAGGAAGCTTTTCAGAATAGCTGATGAAGTAACCGAACGCTATGATTCAAAAGTTAGAAAGATTAACGTTATCCTCAGGCTCATTTTTAACTTTTCCAAAAAAATTCTCCCTCTGCGTTTAGCAATAAGCCGACTGAAGGGCGTTCCCAGCTTAGAAAGTATTCACACAGATCTCTTTCATTTGATTGTTAGCAAACTGAATGTACTCAGCTTTTTGCAATTAGCCCGCACTAACCGAGTACTCTATTCACGGTGTGAACAATTATTATCAACGGCTGACTTATCCCAATTTTTTACAACTCGCGTTACTTTCCGTCATCGAGATCCTTGGTATTATGAAGATGCTGATGTGGCTTATGACTTCCCCCAGGTTTACAATCATTTTGCCCATTTTCGCCTGTTTATCACGCATGGAACTTTTGAGCCCTCCTATAAGAAAGATCAGTTTATAATTGAAAGTTTGACATCTTCCGATCAAAGGATTGTGCAATTTTCTCTTCATAATAGTTCCCACATTCCTGCTTTTGAACATGCAGTTGCAGGGACTGTATATACTGCTTTGGTGAAGCGACGTGAAGATATCGCATGCCGTTTACTAGAACGTGTAAGAATAGATACCTACTTTTTTCTAGTAAGGTGTGCTGTTGATATTGGATGCACTCGATTTATTGAAAAAGCTATTTTACTTGGATGGAATGTGAATTTGCAGGATGATAAAGGAAATACTCCCCTCTTTTATGCTGTATCCGGTAATAAACAAGATATCGTAGCTCTCCTGATGCGAAACGGGGCCGATCCTTTGATAAGAAATAAACATGGGCAAACTGCTCAAAATTGTGCAGCAGTACATCCGAATATTTTAGCGCTTCTTCAGTCGTTTAACCCTCAAAGAAGGCCATGAACTTCACCGTTTTTTGTGGAAGTGGCGCCGCGGGTGTTTCGGCTGGTGGAAGTGCTCCGGAGGAGGCTCTCCGATCCACTCGGCCGTTTCATTGAGCTGGTGCATGATTTTCTTCACAATAAAAAGCTCCCGCTTCGTAACGAAGGTAATGACGTTGCCTTCACGGCCGATACGTCCTGTTCTGCCGGAGCGGTGGACAAAGACATCGGGATCGTCCGAGAGTTCATAGATAAAGACGTGGGTTACATTCGAAAAGTCAAGGCCTCTTGCGGCGACATCGGTTGCAACAAGGTATTTTACTTTGCGTTACGGAATTTATTGGTGATGATGGAGCGGATATCTTGGGTAAGTCCTGCATGAAGATAGTCAACTTGATCGAGCTTCTAGAAAAAGCGATGAATATTTCGACCACCTAAAATACAACTGATTTAAATTTATAGAGCTTTTATTCTAGGCTAACAAAACCTTAACATCATTAATATATAATATTAATTATGAATAAGGTTTATTATAATATCACCATCAATAATGGCGCCTACAAAATTGTAGAGCAGAGTCATAAACCCAAAAAGCATGACTCATGCGCAGATATCCTCGAAAAGATTAAGCAGATTGGTGAAAATAATTTGTCTTATCAACTAGATTCATCCGATCCTTATTCGAAATTAGATTCTGTTACTTTGAAAAGGAAGCTTTTCAGAATAGCTGATGAAGTAACCGAACGCTATGATTCAAAAGTCAGAAAAATTAACGTTATCCTCAGGCTTATTTTTAACTTTTCCAAAAAAATTCTCCCTCTGCGTTTAGCAATAGGCCGTCTGAAGGGCGTTCCCAGCTTAGAAACGGTCCACACAGATCTCTTTCATTTGATTGTTCGAAAACTGAATGTACTCAGCTTTTTGCAATTAGCCCGCACTAATCGAGCACTCTATTCACGGTGTGAACAATTATTATCGACGGCTGACTTATCCCAATTTTTTACAACTCGCGTTACTTTCCGTACTCGAGATAATTGGTATTATGAAGATGCTGTTGTGGCTTATGACTTCCCCCAGGTTTACAATCATTTTGCCCATTTTCGCCTGTTTATCAGCCATGGAACCCTTGAGCCCGCCTATATGAAAGATCGGCTTATACTTGAAGGTTTGAGATCTTCCGATCTAAGGGTTGTACAATTTTCTCTTCATAATAGCTCCCACATTCATGCTTTTGAACATGCAGTTGCAGGTGCTATACGACAAGCTTTGATCAATCGACGTGAAGATATCGCATGTCTTTTACTAGACTCAATAAGAGTAAACTTTTACTATTTTCTAATGGATGCGGCTAGTCATGGATGCGCTCAATTTATTGAAAAGGCTCTTTTATTAGGATGGAATGCTAACTTGCAGGATTCTGATGGAAACACGCCCCTTCTTTTTGCTGTTGGACCTAATCAAAAGGAAGCTGTAGAAATCTTGATGCAATACGGAGCTGACCCCTTGATCACCAATAAGCATGGCTATAACGCTATAAATGTAGCACGAAGATACCCGAATATTTTAGCGCTTCTTCAGTCGTTTAACCTTCAAAAAATTCCTTAAACTTCAACGCTTCTTGTGGAAGTGGCGGCGCGGGTGTTTCGGCTGGTGGAAGTGCTCCGGAGGAGGCTCTCCGATCCACTCGGCCGTTTCATTGAGCTGGTGCATGATTTTCTTCACAATAAAAAGCTCCCGCTTCGTAACGAAGGTAATGACGTTGCCTTCACGGCCGATACGTCCTGTTCTGCCGGAGCGGTGGACAAAGACATCGGGATCGTCCGAGAGTTCATAGATAAAAACGTGGGTTACATTCGAAAAGTCAAGGCCTCTTGCGGCGACATCGGTTGCGACAAGGTATTTTACTTTGCCGTTACGGAACTTATTGGTGATGATGGAACGGATATCTTGGGTGAGTCCTGCGTGAAGATAGTCAACTTGATCGAGCTTTTTCTTCAGCGCCTGGCACACTTTTTCTACTTGGATGCGGGAGTGGCAGAAGATCATCGCCTGTTTAGGATTTAGCGTGGAGAGCAGTTCAATCAGTTTTGAGTCTCGATCGCGCACATCTAAAAATACGAATTTTTTATCGAGCTTTGCAGGTTTCATCTCCTCTTCGCTAGGAGTAATCGTGACCGGGTCTCGCATGAAGAGTTTTGCAATTTTTTGAATCGGAGCCGGCATCGTAGCCGAGAAAAGACACACTTGGTGCTCTTGCACCAAGCATCCCATAATAAACTCAAGATCGTCAATAAATCCCATGCTAAGCATCTCGTCCGCTTCGTCCAAAATCAGCATTTTCACATGGCTCAGATCGATGGAGCGGGAGTAGATAAAATCGATCAAACGACCCGGGGTGGAGACGAGCATCTGTACCCCGGCCGTCAACTTCGCGCGCTGAATGCCGGCATCTTCGCCCCCATACATCGCAAACGTTTTAACGCCTATGGCAGATCCGATCTTTTGTGCTTCCACGGCATATTGAAGAGCAAGCTCGCGAGTTGGAACCACAACAAGCGCCTGCACCTGGGGTAGATTCACATCGACATTGTTGCAAGTCGGGATCGCGCAAGCCGCCGTTTTACCGGAGCCTGTTTTAGCGAGAGCGATCACATCTTTACCCTGTAAAATTTCAGGGATGGCTTTTCTTTGAATTTCCGTCGGCGACTTGTAGCCGTTCTTATTTAAAGAGGCCAGTATCTCAGGTTTTAACCCTAAGCTTACGAAGTCTGACTCAGGTTCAGTTCCAGTTTCCATTCTCGCCCATCTTCAGCTATTGCATATAAATTTAAAATACCCAAATCGTTTAATTCTGATTTTAAGTGGATAGCGGCCACTTTTTCATCCGGTTTTCCATTAAACGTGGTCTCAAAAGGCTCCATCTCTTCAAGCTCGGCCTTCCATTTTCGAAGGCACATCCCGGCATCCACCTGTCTTCCATCCGATAAAGAGGGATGCGATCTTTTGAAGAAGCGGAAACGGGCCTTTTCACCTACCGTTAGATGAAAGGTGCGGTCTTTGAACTCGTAGGAGCTTCCCTCTTCCGTCCCAAAAGGGAGGATGCAAAACGCTTGAACCGGCGGCTCTTTACCGGGGATGGCAGGAGCGAGCTCTTCAATGCCTATAAAGAAACTGCGCGAGCACCCCCCTTTCACCCGAATGCCTTTTCCGGTTTTTGCCAAACCAAAGGCGACAGCCCCTCGACTCACAGCGAAGTCAAGGTCGGCCCCTTCAAGCTCTTTCACATCGTATTGCAGCCAGCTTTTAAGCTGGTTCAAAATCTGCTCTCGAAAGATAGAGGCTTTAAAGGTCCCTCCGTTAAACAAGATGTGGGTTGGATTTACTTCAGGCTTGCCGCACTCTTTTCCAAGGCTTAAGAATAGAGCCAGTTGCGCCGTGATTCGAGGATCTTGCACGAAAGGAAGACCCACCGTGTTTAATCCTGATCTCTTCTCCGGTTTCGATTTTTCATCAAAAGCGACGATCGGGAAAAAACCGTCGGTCAAAAGCGTTAAAATTTCCTCTCTTGTCACCTGTGTTTTTAGAGAGCCGCCGATCAGTTTGGAGCCCCTTCCCGGAACGATAACATCGGCCTTGGCAGGAGGGTTTTCTCCTAAAAGTTTTTCCTTCACTTTACGGGAAGAAAGAATGAGCGCCTTTCTTTGCCAGTCATCCAGCTCTTTACCCAGCTTTTCCTCTACAAAGTGAGCGATCAGGTAGTCGAGGTTATCGCCGCCAAGGAGAAGATGATTGCCGACAGCCAACTTTTTAAGTTCAAGGTTACCTGCTTCTTCAGAGACTTCAATCAATGAAAAGTCGGTGGTTCCCCCACCCACGTCGACCACCAGAATAATGTCACCCACTTTAAGGGTTTTTCGCCAGGTGTCCTGATGATCCTGCAGCCAGGCGTAAAAGGCAGCAATAGGCTCTTCAATCAAAGTGACATTTTTAAAACCGGCTGCATGAGCCGCTTCTTGCGTTAAATTTCTGGCGGACGGGTCAAACGAAGCGGGAACGGTCAGAGTGATCGCCCCTTCAGGACAAGCTTTTTTGATTTCTTTCAGCAACCTTACTGTGGTTTCAAAGGGGCTGATTTTTTGATCGTGCTCTAACGGGAGAAAAGAGGCTTTGCGATCGATCCCGTTATGAGCAAGCCACGATTTCACCGAGGTCACTATTCTGTCAGGACAATCGGAGCCTCTTTCTAAAGCTTTAACTCCGAGCCATGGCTCTAAACCCTCTTCGGGAAGGGGGAAATAGAGGACCGAGGGGAAGAGAAAATCGTCCTGAATTTTTTTTAGCTGAATGGTTTTTTCGTTATCATCGAAAAAGCTTAGTGTAGAATGGGTGGTTCCTAGGTCGATTCCGATCATTTGACTTCAACTTCCGCAGGTTGCAAGATTTCCTGGCCCGATTTCCAGCCACGGTGAATCACAACGCCGTGGTAAGGCGCTTCCTTGACTTTACCGACTATCTTGATCGCCTGGGGATCATACCCGCTATGAAGGGTAATACGGGCCCCCTCTTTTTCTTGAAGAACCGTTTCAATGACAAATTTTTCAGAAAGCGCTTTTTTCGTCTCCTCATGGATCTGGCGGATGGCGGACCCTACCTCTTCGTCGCTATAGGAGGTGATATCCTCCTGAAAAAAATCGACGAGCCTGCTTTTCTTTTGTAAGTAGGCTAGGACATCAAGTTTGTTAGAAACAGGCTCTTTGCCTTGAAGGGTGTTGAAAAAAGATTGAAAGGCTTTAAACAGTCTCATAAATACTCGTGTACGTTGAAGATGGAGGTTACTATTTTAAATTGCATAAGAAGGACAAAGATTACAGTCAAAACGTAGAAAGTAAGTATCGTAAGAAGCGCTTTTTTGCCGCCGGCTACCATCTCGATCCCTTTATAACCAAGCTTATATCTTCCCATCCAAACCATCAGGCAGGGAATAATCCCATTGAGGATTGCATCTCCGAAACCGCCGGTTAAATCCAGAGCGATTAAAAAGACGCGGTCGTAATAGGCTGCAAAAAAGAACGTGGGAACCACGACTAAAACAGCTAAGAGAACTTGGCCCCACCCTTTTTCCTTGATGTGAAGGCCATCCGCCAAAAAGTCGAAAAGGCCTAAAGCTATCCCTAAAAAGGAGGTGACGAGTGCAAAAAAGGCAAAATACTCGGCAATCAAAGCTAAATGGGGTCCATGGACATGCGTTCTTAAAAAAGTGGTCGCTGGCTCACCTTGAATCAAGGCGTCTAAAAGCCCTTTCTCGCCATACACAGGAACAATCCCCAGAATAATGGCTTGCCAGATGACATAGACCAGAAGCGCAAGACTCGTTCCCCACACCACCGCTTTTCTTAAGCTATAAGCATGGCGATAGAGGTAAGGAGTTAAACTTGGAACCATCGTCTGAAAGCTAAATGAAGTTAAAAGAAGCGGAAGCGCAAGCCAGGCTACTCTCCAATTGGAGTTGGTTAAAAGCTCCGGTTTAACCTCGTCAAGCCCCATGCCAACCAGCGCGAGATAAGCCAGCACCATAGCCATGAACAGGATCGCATTAACTCGTCCAACAAACTGATTGCCCAAGTAGATGACCGATCCGAAAAGGATCATGAAGATTAAACAGCCGATCTCTTTTGAAACCTGGAGATCAAAAATGGATCCAATAGACTGCATGATCTGCACACCGCCGCCGGCCGTGTAGGCAATGAGAGAGGCGTAGCAGATAAAAAGATAAAGGATCCAGCTCACCCATTTTCCAATGGGTCCCAGCAAGCGAGACGACATGGTTATCACGTGCACTCCCTCTTCCATCCATAAACTGACTTCCAATAAAAGAAGAGCAGTCATCGTCATCATAAACCATGAGAGGAGCATAATAGCGATGGAAGGAACGAATCCGGATAAACCGGTTGCAACAGGAAGGGCGAGCATGCCGCCTCCAATGCAAGTGCCGGCCACCAGAAAAATAGCCGAAATCAATGTAGACAGAGAGGGCGCTTGAGATGGGTTAGAATTTGTCATGAGACTTGAAATTATAGCGTATGTTTATTTTAAACACACGATTTCTGTCTGGATTCCCCCTGTAACCTCAACTTGACCATTTGGGTTCAAATAAAGATCGTACTCAAGTCTTACGCCAAACCGATTCGGCAAGTAAATCCCAGGCTCTATAGAGCAGAGCGTCCCCGGTAATAAAGCCCTTCTTTCCTCTGTCTCTAGATTATCATTATGAGCTCCCGGACCGTGCGTTCTTTCATGAATGTTGTGCCCAAGCCGGTGGACAAAATACTTGCCGAAGCCCCCTTTTTCAATCACGCTTCGAGCCGTCTCATCCACTTCCCACCCTTCAATCCGTTTTTTCCCATAAGAGTCTTGAATAAACTTAGTCGCCGCATCCCTTGCCGCTTTTGTCAAATTAAAGATTTTAATTTGTTCATCTGTCGGCTGTTTAGCTGCCACCCCCACCCTGGTGATATCGGCAAAGATGGACCCCGGCTGTTTAAATTTGGCCCATAGATCAATCAGAATAAAATCCCCTTCTTGAATGACCCTATCTTGAGACGTATAGTGAGGAAAACTGGAGTTTTCGTTGACTGCCACAACCGGCTCCCCTTCGGTTACAAGGCCGGCCTTTTCAAAGCGTGCTTTGATATACTCAACCGCTTTTCTCTCTGTGATCACTCCTAGATGAGCGCCGATTTCTTTCCAGGTATCTGCCACAATTTGATCTAAAAGAGAGGCCGCTTTTAAATGGCTTACGTAGCCCTCTTCAGATAAAACACAATTTAAACCCTGAAAGAGATCGCCTGAAGAGACCACATTTCCTCCGAGCTCTCGGATGAGCTCAATCGTCCCGGCATCCACTTTTGACACTTCGGGAACCGCCCCAAAAGGAGAGTATTCCATAGCGATTGTTTTACCTTTGACAATCTCTCTTAATCGCTCTTTCAATTCCTTGAAGGAGTGAAAGACCATGGTTTTTCCGGGGATTTTTTTTAAAGGATCCTCGATAGCAGAGACCAGCTTGACAGGCTCTCCCTTCTTAGGAAGCCAATAAAAGAGACGCCTTGTGAGATGGGTATCAGGGGGAATTTCTAAAAACTGAAGGCCAAGGGGGTTCAGATGTTTAAAATCATAGATAAGCCAGCCATCAAGATTTGATTCTGCTAAAAGTTTTTGCCCTTTTTCTACTTTCTGATTGAAATGACCCATGGTATTATCTTCACTTATGTATTCGTTCAAAAACATTAACTTTAGCTACGGAGGGAAAAAAATTCTGCAAAATTGCTCCCTCGATCTAAAAAAAGGAGAGACGATCGCCCTTTTTGGACCCTCCGGAGCTGGAAAAAGCACCCTATTAAAAATTCTTGCGGGAATCATTCCCTCCGGGATCACCCCGCTCGATGCAAGCTACATGTCTCAGGAAGATGAGCTTTTACCCTGGAGATCTGTGAAAGAGAATGTCCTTCTTCCGCTCGAACTTCTTAAACTTCCGAAGACGCTAGAAATTCTCTCCAAAATGGAACTTGAAGGATGCTATCAGTTGTTTCCCCATGAGCTTTCGGGGGGAATGTTGAAAAGGGTCATGCTGGCGAGAACGCTTGTTTTAAATAAGCCTTTTCTTCTTCTCGATGAGCCATTTTCATCGCTCGATCCACCCCTTCGGGAAAGGCTCTATTCTTATTTGAAAGGATTTAACAGCACGAAAATTATTGCAACTCACGATTTTCACGATGCGGTTTCGCTCGCAGACAGGATACTTCTTCTCCAAGAGGGGCGCATTCAGAAAGAGTGGATTGTCACCGATAGAGAAAACCGCGAACATATCGGAGATCTCTTCCTTGCTCTCTTAAAAGCCTTTAAAACAGATCCTTCTCTTTTAAAAACAAGTTGAGAGCCTCCATCTCTTGCTGATCGATTGCTACTTTCTCAGAAAAAAGGGGCCTTGTCTTCTCCCAAGCCTTTCTTTCCCATAAAATGGTTTTCGAGCCTTTATCAGGATTCAGCTTAAGATAAATTTGAAAACTCTCTTCAGGATGTGCTTGAGCCCATTCTATACTTTTTTGGAGCCCTTTTCTAAAACTCTCCTCTCTATCAAATTCAGGAGCGGCTACTAAAATAAGTTCGGGGTGTCTTGGGAGCCCAAACTCCTCCATCTTTAAATAATGGATATTAAGCCCCTGCATTTTCAGAAACTCCCCTTCAATATTGTAGTAAGCCCCAAACACCGCGTCTGCTTTTCCACTTTGCAATGCAAACGAAAGATCAAAAGAGACGTTGATCATCTCGGCATCCTGAATGCCATTTTGGCGGATTATCTCTTGCAAATACCTTTTTCCATAGCCTGTGACGGAATATCCGATCTTTTTTCCCTTCAAGTCGCTTGGCTTTTTGATCGATGGATCTAAAAAAAGAAAACAATTTAAAGGCTCTTGAATATAGCTTGCGATCGGTTTAACTTTTGCCCCTTTCTGAATCGCTCTTAAAGTATCAGGCATGTAAAAAAGGGCGACTTCTGCCTGACGGGAGGTTAAGTAAGGGAGCACATCGCCTGAATCGACCATTTTTAAAATCTTGAGATCAATCCCCTCTTCTTTAAAAAAATCTTTCTCCACACCGACATAAAGTGGAACATGGTTAGGATTGGGAAGCCAGTCCAACACAAGGCGCATCTGTTTATTCTCTTCATTGGAACAGCTTGTAAAGAGGGCTAAAATCGCTGCAAACCTGGCAAACCGTTTGAGTGACCCTTTTCTAAAAATCGCAACCATTCCATATAACGCAAGCGTTAAAAAAATCAGACAAACCATGGCAGTAAAAGTTTGTTCAATGTCGCCGGCTCTTCTTGATTCCAACATTAAAAGTCCAAGCCCCTCCTGACCTCCGACCCACTCTCCCCCAATGCTGCCAAGTCCGGCTGCACCTGCCGATATTTTCATGCCCGAGAAAAAGTGCGGGTAGGCCCAAGGGAATTTTAATTTGTAGTATAAATCGAGCGTGGAGGCGTTGTGTATTTTAAAATAGTTGACCAGATGGCTAGGAGTTGTCTTCAGTCCTTGATAGATCGATAAAGTCAAAGGGAAAAATATCATTAAGGCGACCGTGACTACAATTGCCATGACAGACCAGTTAAAAAGAAGAACCATCAAAGGGGCAAGCACAAAGATCGGAATACATTGAGTAATCACAAAAAGGGGCTGCAGAAACTGTCTAATCTGCCTTAAAGCATCCATCAAAATCGCGCACGGGACTGCAAATAGGAGGGCAAGCCCAAAACCATACAGCATCTCCTTAAGAGTAATTAAAGAATGATGGAGAAAAGTTGGAAAGTCTTGATAGAGCCTTAAGAGGATCGCAGAGGGAGGGATGAGCACAAGGGATAGCACCGGATCAAGCCCGGGTCCAAATTCCCAAGCCATCAATAAACCTAAAAAGACTAGGTATTTAGTCATAAAGGGTTTTAAGAATAGCGGCGGCTGCAATTATGCGCACGCTTTCACGTGGACTTGCAAGCTCTCTTACCAAAAAATCGATCGCTTTCTCATCTTCGAGCTCGCCGATCGAGGTAATGACAACCTCTTTTCTTTCGATGGGAAGGCCGTCATAGTTTTCTGTCAAAATAGGGAGCAGTTTTTCCTGCGGGTCCCATTTTACTAAAATAAGGGCCGCCTGCAGTTTCACATTTGGATCAGGATCTTCTAAAAGAGATTTTACTAGATCGATGGCTGAATCATCCCCTTCGGTTAAAAGAAGGGCTGAAGTCATACCCGATATGCCCCAATTAGGATCCTTTAAAAACTCCCTGCAAGCATCCAGGGCTTTAGGATAGTTTTTTATCGCTAAAATATTGATGCACTCGAGGCGCAAATTTTTATCGACCACATCAGGATAATTAGGGATTTGAGACTGATGCGTGACGGAACTTTCGGTGATATAACGGATAATTCCCGCCTCGTCCTCCATCCATTTTTCATTTTTATTCCCGATAGCTTGGTAGATGATCTCAAGGGAAGGATTGTCGAGAAGAGCGAGCGCCAAGTTCAACCGGACAAAGGGATCTTGATTATACGAGCGGTATTTAGCCGCGAGCTGCTTGCCTTTGGATCCTGTGATTCGAGTCAGCGCCGCAGCTTGCCTTTTTTCTTTTTTAGTTCCTGCATTCATCACATTCATATACCAGCTGTCGATCGGGTAGGAGCCGGTTGCTAAATGATGGTAGGCTGAAGCGAGCTGAACCGAAAAATCGGCATCCTGAAGCCCTGAACTTTCAGTTTCTGTTTTAAGAAGGCCAAGCCCTTGCCAGGCAGAGGCTCGAACCTCTCTTCTAGGATCATGAATGAGCTCTAAAAGAATGTCTTCGTCCCTTTTTTCCTGGAAAAAAGTGATCACTTGAGCGGCAAGCTCCCTTAAGGCGGCCCGATTGGAGTTTTTTAATCTCTCGATCTCTTGCCTCGGGCTTCCCTCCAGCAAGGCGACAAGAGCTTCAACGGCAGCGCCCCTTTCCTCCATCGTAAGGGAATCTTGAACGACCAACTGCTCAAGCAGCGGTTTGGCAGCTTTGATTTTCATGGAGCCGATGTCGCGAATAAGTTGAATGCGGACATCCCACTCCTGTTCCACTTGGAACCTTTTTAAAATAGCTTCACGAAGAGGCTCATCGAGCGAGCGGCCAGAGACTTCTGCAGCGACCCCTCTTACAAGGGCGTTTGGATCGTTAACAAGTTTGGCGAGGGCAAGCACCCCTTTAGCATCTTGGCTTAAGTGGCAGGCGAGCGCCCCCATGACCCGAATCATCGGTTTTGAACTCTCTACCCCCTTATGAATGATCCCCCAGGCCATCTCTTCCAATAGGAGGCGTCTCTCTTCCACGCTTCCGGACCACTCTTTGTAGGCTTTATGCATCAGCTCCTCATCGCCGTTTTTAGCGAAAGCTTTGATCGACTCGGCTAAAAGCTGAGGAGTATGCGGATTTGAATTTAAAGCCGCTTTGGAAGTCTCGCTTGCTCCTCGATAGTCATGAATAATGATTTGATTTTTGATCTGTTCCTGAGGAGTAAGCAGTAAGGCGGCGATTAAATAGATCATTTAATAAGTTGAGATAGGTCTTTAAATTTTGGATGTTTTGCGTCTTGAAATAGCTCAAAAAGGACACACTCGGTAGAAGTTACTCTCGCCCCGAATCGAGACATCTCTGCAATAGCTGTTGCAAAATCATAAATCGATCTTGAAGAAACCGCATCGTTTACAACCACGACCTGCTTTCCTTTCTGGATTAAATCATAGACTGTTTGCTGCACACAAACATGCGATTCTATACCCGCTATAATCCATTGATCAAAAGCAGGTAGTACTTCGATAGCGGAGAAAAGGGTTTTTGAAGGGAGGACCCTCTCTTTTGGAACTAATTCCGAAATTGCTTTGATCGTGGGCAAGAGCCCTTTTGGGTATTGCTCTGTGATATACACAGGGACTTCTAGCAAATTGCACCCCTGAATCAGAAGACGTATTTTCTCAAGCATCGGGCAGGCGTTTTCTATCAGGGGATAGAGCTTTTCTTGCACATCGATAACGGCAAGCGCCGTTTTTTTAGGATCTAATCGAAAAATCATACTAATCCTGTAAAGGGTTTACCGCCAAGGAGATGAAAATGGAGATGAAAAACGGTCTGTCCGGCAGAAGATCCGTTATTGGTTAAAAGCCTGTAGCCTTCCTCTATCCCAAACTCTTCTGCAAGCTCTTGCGCAACCTCCCCAATCTCTGCCAGAATCGGCAAATCTTCTCTCGGAACATCTTGAAGATTTTTATACGCTTTTTTCGGCATGATCAGAAGATGAACGGGAGCATGGGGATTGATATCTTTAATCGCCAGAATGCGCTCATTCTCGAACACTTTTTCAGCCGGAAGCTCGCCGCTGATAATTCGACTAAAAATGGTCATTTGGACTCCAAGGTGAATTTTAAAGCTTTTTCGGCATCGGCTTTTGTTTCCCATACGGAGAAAAAGCGCCCTTTGTGGCAAAAAATCGCGCCATCAATACCGGATGCCTTTTTTAAATCCTCGCTCAAAAGGCCCGCCCACTTTTCCGGAAGGGGGCTTCTTACTTTCATGCGATGTTCTAAATTGGGTGGAATTCCTCTTAACTTCCAGTGGCTGCCGGTCGGCATGATCACAAATTTAGCTGGATGGTTTTCCCCTCCCATATCAAAAAAGCTATCCATCCAGGGAAGAGGCTCATCGAATACAAGAACTTCCCCATTTTTATCCATCTCGGCTTTTACTTTTTCCCGGTAAGATTCAATATGCTTATAACGAGCATAGAGCCGTTTAAGATGGCTGAGTGCAAAATCAAGCGCAAGATGAAACGTTTGATTCCACTCTTCTTCAGTCGATTCATGTTGGATGGGCGCAAAATTGCCGACAATCGAGGAGTAAGTAGCCACCCCTTGCGGAGCTACCTCTATCCCATTGTCGTGAGCATCCACTCCATAAATCAGATTATTTTGTAAAAGATTGAACTCTTTCTCGGAGATGATTTTCTGATCTTTTAAATAGTTCAAAATCATTCCTGCAGAGCTTAAATGGCCTTTATACTCGGCTTGATGATGGTCGAATTTCTTTCGAGAAGGATCAAAAACCCCTCCCACATCACACACATATTCGCACTGGTTTAACTTTTCAGGATCACGCGTACGAATGATTTTATCTTTATCAATTTGGTTGAATAGCAAAAGGAGGGCGCATGCCGTCACTTCGTCCGCATGAAAGCCGCCGTTATGAGTGCCTAAACTTCGAGGAATCTGTCTGTCCATAAAAAGCTATGATTATGCTTTTAAACGCACTTATCTACAAGTTTTTGTGCGAGTTATAAATGACTGATTTCCAACAATTACAGGCTTAACATTTTTGCGTAAATCTTTATTTTTTAGTGACTTATAACTTCCACAAGGAAGAGAGGCGTATCTAGTTAAACATCAGTCTGTTTTACTTTATCTTCATAACTTCCACTGAAAACCCCCTCTTAATGAACTGTTTACCCTCTAACAAGCGTACATTTTACGTACAAATTTACCCCTTGATTTTAACCCTCTCCATGACAAAACTAAAAATTCTTATGGCAAGCTTCTTAGAGTCGACTCACTATGATTTAGTGACACCTGATGGGATCATCACCGAGATCAAGCACACCGGTGAAAAAGAGGCTGAGGCTGTCGTCTTTATAGAAAAGATATCACCGCTTTTCGTAGGCTACCACATTGACAGCTCGCAAGTCTTTTTCAACATTAAAAGTACCCTTGCACAGATCGGCTTAGATGGAAAAGGCTTTGAAACCCATCTCGATTTCAAATCCCATTCAGCCGAGGTAAAAGTAAAACTCAAAGCGATCGATCCGATCGGACTTGCCATGCTAAAACTCCTTAGACGGGGCGCATGGATCGGAAAATTATTTGCCGCCGATGAAAGAAGACGGGTGAGAAATCCCGACTACTTATCCCGGATGTTCGCCAGGGCGGACCGCTGGGGAAGACCTTTACTCTCCCTAGGAGGGCTTCACGGCTCGAACGACCTCATTTTAGATAAAGTAGATGGAAGAACGGTAGCTTACCTAAGCCTGCAAAACGGTCGGGTAGAATACGACCATGAGATCATCGGTTTTCTTCCTACATTGGCCAAGGCGCTTGAACTTAACCTCTCGATGAGAGAGGCGATCAAACTCCACCAGGAATTCAAACCTTTTCTTCCCCGCAATGTGGAAGAGGGGCAAACACTGCTTGTCAAAACCCTTCCCTTGCATATACGTACAGTATTCGGAAAAGTGATTGACTCCTTTCTTTCAGAAGGCTATGTCCACACCACGGCCAATATTCTACAACCCGATACATTAGCTTCAGGCGATATCTACGAATTTTATGGGAGCAGCAAGCGGGAGATCACCGACATCCCTCTCGAATTTTATACCCTTGAACCTTACCGCGAACACGTTTTTTTTCAAGACCGCGACCAGCTGCAAAAAGTTCTGGAAGAAGAGACCCCTATTTTTGCAGCCTTTGATACAGCTCCCGGACCTTTAGACAAAAAAGCCGCTGTCTTCGTGGTAAAGGGGGAGCAGCTTCTGCACCTTCGAGGAGATGACTGGATCGTTCGGGAGCCTCACTTTCATGAATTTCCAGGGCAAACCCAAAGTTCAAGACAAGCTTTGCAGGTTGAAAGGTATATCGAACAGCAGCCCTCCTATCCTTTCTTAAAAGCGATCGAAGATGAGAAAATCACAAGCCAAGGCATTTTACTTACTCGCTATTTCCCCTCCCCTTTGATGAAACGGATGTTTTTGGGCGATGAGGTTCAGCGGCTTTTAAAAGGGATCTATTTTCAATACCCCTCCCTCTCTTACGGTGATTTTTTCTCGGCGGAGGATAGATCCTTACTGCACGACCTTGAAAAATTCGCGATCCCCGTCTTTTGGGTAGACAAAACGACCGGTAAAATTTTGCAATATATTCAAAAACCTTCGCAAGATTCAGGCCTATTTGTTCCGATCGACGATGTCGACAAGTTTTTAAAATCGACCGTTTTTGGCATTTACGGTTCGAACTTGATGCAAGGAGATTTTGAGCAAGAGCTCAAAAAGCTAATGCAGGGTATTTTGGATATGCGAGACTACATCCATCATCCCCTTCTGCATAAAGGCACGCCGATTGCTCTCGTCACCGGAGGGGGGCCTGGCATGATGGAATTGGGAAATAAAGTAGCCAAAGAGCTTGGCATTTTGTCCTGTGCCAATATTGTCGACTTTAATAAGCGGGGGACACAAGTTGTAAACGAGCAGAAGCAAAATCCTTATGTAGAAGCGAAGATGACCTACCGCCTCGATAAGCTCGTGGAAAGACAAGCGGAGTTTAACCTCGATTTCCCCATTTTTCTTAAAGGGGGGATCGGAACCGACTTTGAATACTGCTTAGAAGAGGTGCGAAGAAAAGTGGGCTCTCAAAAAGCCTATCCGATTCTTCTCTTTGGCCCGAAAGAGTACTGGGTTGAAAAAATCACCTCGCGATTTCAATGCAATTTAAAAACCGGAACAATTAAAGGCTCCGAGTGGATCTCCAACTGTTTTTATTGCATTCAAACGGCTGAGCAGGGTTTAAAAGTATATAAAGAATACTTTGAAGATAAACTCGCTATAGGGGTCAAGGGCCCTGTCTACGATCTCGGATTTGCCGAGCTTTGAAAAAAATTATAAATTCCAGTTTTTAAAAAGGGACTCAGTTCATTGGAAGGAACCTTATCAGATCCCCTTAGACCTTCGGATAAAAGGTAATTCGGCTGTTTCTCTTCTAACACATTCTTCCAAAAGGGTCTGGAGTAATTCGGAAATTCGCTCAGGAAAAAATTCAGTTCGCTATAGCTTGGATCCACCCGGTTAATCGCATCCCCTTCATACGTGTAATTTCTCCACCCTTGAAAAGCTTGCCTCACCATGATGGGCATTTCACGGTCATTTAATAGATTTAAGTTGTCATAAGTGTTTCCCTCTTTAATCCACTGGACAAGCTCCACATACGCATCGGGCGCTTGGACCCAATACTTGGGATCCCACTGTTCATCTTGGGAAAGAAACTCAATAAACATTCGCTGAGGAATATTTCTCGAAAAATAGTAACCGCCCAAAAGCCGTTTCCAGATGTGATACATAAAGAGAGCTTCCGGAGGGGCTTGCACCCACTTATCAGCGAGCTCCGGTTCAACTGTCACCCCATCAAGATATTGAAAAGCAGGCAGGTAGCCATTTTTTTTCTTCTGATTGATGCGCATATACTCAGGGTTTTGCCAAAGAAAAAGGGAAAACTCGCGATTGGTGACCCTGTAGAAAGCCGCTCCTGCAATAAACTCTTCTCTTTTTTCGATGTTTCGAAAAGTGAAGAGAAAGTAGAGGGAAATAAAAAATAGGAGTAAAAGACTCCAAAACCAAAAAGGGTATCGGTTTTTCCGATACCCTTCGTTGATAAAATCTTTTTCGTCGAGATTACCAGCCGTAGGTCAACCTAATTTGTAAATAGTTCGTAGGCTTGTGGCAAAACTGTCCTTCCACAGAATACCCATCATGATACTCTAGCCCCAAACGTAGTTTTCTGTCACTGCATTCAAGCTTACCCCATTCATATCCAATTGCATAGGTCGCATCAATGTGATTGTGGTAGTTTCTTGATCCGCGAAAGAAGCAGCCTAAGTAGGGCTGGCCATAAATGTTTCTTTTGTCATCGCGATAGCCAAGACCCGGAACGCGGGCTTCCGCGCCAAACGCGCTGAAAAATCTTTTGTTTTTGAAAGACTCATCTTGATGAACGATGTAGCCCACACCGGCAAATACTCTTAAGCACTCGCCAAATTCATACGATCCATAAAAATCGAGGTATTCTGCAGAGGGGTTTCTTCGATCAAAATCGGGATTATTGAGTAAATACTCATCTCCGATATGGCTTGAGATGTGATAGCCCCTTAAACGGAAGGACCAGCAATCAAAGGCGTAGATTAAAGGAAAACCGATGTAGTAATCGGCGTTGATGAGCGGGCTTGATTCATGGAGCGGATCGAACACAGCCCACACGCAGGCTTCAAGATCGATTTCGAAGTCGCCGCCATAAGGCCACACATTGATCCATTTGATCATGGGTATCGTATCGCCAAAAGAAACCGGAATGATGTCTTTTGCTAAAATTCGATCGTTCCATCTCCATGCCGCGCTATAGCAAACTTGGCGTGGATCGGCCACAAAAGGTTTAAAATTGGGAGCGACATTGGGAAACCATTCTTCCATTCTCGGTGTCGCACATCCATGGCACTCGCAAGCATCGCCGCAAGCGCAATCTGCCTTGAGGACACTCACACAGGCCAGCATCAATAAGAACCACTTCATAAGTCAGCCTCGTTATAAAAGATACTTTCATACACCGAGGCCCGATTTTTTCAAATTCTTTTTTTAATGCTATTCTTCCGAAGTCTGCAGAAGTTCTCTTCCTTGGATCAACATCTTCGCCATCTCTTGACCGCTGTAATAAGCTGCCAGATACACTTTTTGAATATCCTCTACCAAGAGATCAAGCTCTCTTAAACAGTTGAACGCCTCTGTTAAGGCTTCAAATTGCCTATCCAAAAAATCGGTATACTTCTTGTAATCTTTTGAGCTCTGTCCTTTTTGTTTTTCAGGATGCCAAGGCTCATCCGTCCCCCAAAAAAGGTTGATGCAGTGAAGATAATCATCAAAGTTAACAAGCCAATCTAAAAATTCATGAGGCTTGACTTCTTCGCCATTCAATTGAACAAACGCATAAACCGGATGAACGGTTTTATAGATATTTTGTAAAGGAATTGTCGCATTTGTCGTAGGATGTACTTTAATGGGTAATACCACATAAAGGTTGTTAGCCCACTCTCTTAAAGAAGCATGCGTATAAGTGAGTCCGCAAAGACACTTAAGTGCTTTTGAGGTATATAAAGACTCATCATCCATCGCGAGCTTTTTTCTTGAGAAGAGCGTTTTCATCCTCTCCATCACGGTGGTTAAGATCGGAAAGCTGCCGCCATGAACGATTTTATCTCTATCTATGACCTTGTTTCTCACTCCATTTTGGTAAAGCCTTCTAGACTCTAAGTTTTGATTCGTCCTAGTCTCTTTGGTTTGAAAAGAAAGACCTTTCAGCTGTTTCGCCCGAAATAAAAGAAACGTTTCTGTAAAATAGGCCCCCATGCCAAATTGGTAGTTGGTTTCGGTACGGACCATCCGATCGATTTTAACTCCGATCTGTATCACTTCCGCCTCATCGGAAGAGACCTCGTAGCCAGGGGTGTACAAATCGGGAAAGTCTCCCTCTTTCTTTTTAAAGGATTGAATCTCTTGATCGGCTCACTTTATCACCTGATTAAAGTGAACGGCATCCGGGTCAGCAATTCCTAGATAAGTGACTTTATTCTTACATGTTTTGTAGGCCAATTTTAACAAAGAGGAGTTCAGGATAAACTCACGAATATTCACATAGGGCACTTTGATTTTATCTTCCTGAAACTCCCGATTAATCTCTTTAGCCTTGTCTTTATCAATGAGCTTTAGGATCCTATACGTTTTATACACATCGTAAGACCAATCTTTTTTTGTAGAGTGTATTGACGATCCCACACAAATCCAACAACTCCGCATGAAAAATTGGGCCATTTCCAGGCTCTTACAAGCTTGTCAAGGCGATTTAATTTCGAAGCATCGAGAGATCGCCTCGCATTGATCCCAATAATTAGCGAAGTTCGTTCACGCTGATTCTTTGTATCACAGGCTTCACTAAAAAATCTTTCGATCAATGCGGTTACTTTTTTTGAGGAGGCAGGAAGAACCATCGGCATCATCAAAATATAGCGGGCATCGTCTGCCTCAGATGGACTTGCGGTAAACTTCCCTTTACGAAGACTCCACTCCCCAACAACAGCCTCCTTTGCCGGACTTATTTTATAGGGAAAAGGTTCGTCCTCTTCGCTCACGCTTTCTAAATAGTGGTGATGATGAAGACGCTGTCTTAAAAAAGCATTTAATTGGGTGTTATTCATAAAACTCTGGAAATTGGTTGAAGATCATCTGAAGAATCTTTCTGATAGAGTTTCCACTGCTCAACCTCCCGTGGGTAATTAGCCTCTTTCATAATAAAAGTTTTACCCTTTTTGGCATCGACAAAGGCTCCATAAAAATAGGAACGAGTGACATCGGTTGTATTGGTTTCGTCATCTTCTTTAACAAACATATTTTTCGTGCTGATGTTGGCAAAACCGGCCGCTTTCAGAATTCGAAGTAATCATCCGCCATCTGATTGCAGACTCTCGACGTTATCCATCCCCCCAAGACAATCACTTTCACCTCGTCTGGATCCACCTTTAATTGTTTGAACTCATCAAAAATCTGCTGAATAGACGAGGTGATCGTCTTTGAATCGATATGGGTCATGGCAGCTATTTTAGGGGCTATGAAAGTGACTACAAAGCAGGGCCCAAAACTGCCCGTTTGAATGGTAGTTGTTTTATCCTCCGCTTTAACCAAAGCCCAATTTTGTTGATAAACCCAAATAGGTGATGTCATCTTTTTTGCTTAATAAGTAAATTTCTAGCTTTAAGTCCGCTGTTAAAGGCGGCCACATAAATGGAGTTAATCCACTCTCGATCAAGCCCTTGTTCTATAAGTTTTTCCCAGTTTAAGTGTAGAGCTTGATATTGCGAATTCAAGATCTCTTGATAGCTTTGAAGATCTCCGATAGTTTCTTCCAAATCCATCATCATCAAAGCTTGATGATCGTCTACCCAGTACTCGTTTATACACGAAAGATAGGCGGTAAAATTAATGAGCCAATTTTCAAATTCATCCGGAGTAAACTGATATCCCAGAAAAGTGTAGGCCGCATAAATGGGGTGGACGACTTTATAAATCTCTTCCATAGGGACAATGACCGCATAAATATTTGAAGCTTTCAAGGGAAGAGAAGCATAAAGGTTTTGAGCCCATTGTCTCGGATCAAGATGGCTGTACGTGAGTCCGCACATACACTTCAAAGCTTCTAAAGAATACAAGTTATCTTGTGTCATACGAAGCTTTTTTCTCGTGTAGCGTGTTTTCATCCTTTCCATAATGGTAGTGACAATCGGAAAAGAACCGCCGTGAGCTATCAAATCACGATTGTTCCCCTCTACAAATAGGTAGTTTTGCATGATTCGTCTAGCTTCATAAGCTTGAATAGTCCGGGCCTCTTTCGTAAGAAATGTCACTTCCTTAGGTGATTTATTCAATCCAAACAGAAAAAAAACCTCTGTAAAATAACTTCCTCCTCCCATCACAAGATTGGTCTCTGTACGGATAGCTCGATCTATTTCAAGCCCTATTTGAATCACTTCAGCCTCGTCTTTAGAAGCCAAGTAACCCGGTGAAAAGATTTGAGGCAGTGTCTTCTGTTTAGTTTGAAAGGCCTCTATCTCACTATTTGCCCCATGAATCACCCCGTTAAAATGACGAGCGTCAGGATCGAGAATACCGAGATACATTTTACCATTTTGAAAAACGGTATAAATTTTAAATACAGTGGCCGATTTTAGAATAAATTCTCGAATATTGATATATGGAACTGCGATTCGAAGGTTCTCTACAGACTGTCTTAGAGACTCTGCTTTGACAGGATCGATCAGATGGAAAATACGATAGGTTTTATACACATCATACTGCCATTTCAAATCATTACAATGATAGTGAGGATCCCATGAAAAGGCTAAAAGGGATACCGAAAATCGAGATCTTTTGTAATTTAAAATGAGCTCATAGAGCCTATTTATCTGCCTTGAGTCTAATCCCCTTCTGACATTGACCCCGATCACTAGTGAAACTTGTTTTTTTTCTTCCTCCGTATAGCACGCTTCAGCAAAAAACTTCTCAACGAGCGCCTCCAATTTTTCCTGAGACTCCGGAAGCACCACAGGCATCATTAAAAGATAACGTATTTCACCTGTTTTGACAGATGGGATGAGATGGGCCGTTTTAGTCCAACCCCCCGCCTGTACGATCGCCGGTTTATTTGTGTCTACCTCATAGGGAAATTTTATCGAAATTTTTTGACCTAAAAGTGAAGTACCGGTGGAAATTTGAAACAGTTTATTATGATGAATCCACCGCTGAACTAACAACGATTTAAACTCTGAAGAAATCATCAAAGTATTTTAAATTAAAACAATTAGCTTTTCAATTCTTTAGATCAGATTCACGGAAAAGCCCCGCTTTTATTTCGCTCTAAGATAGGGTTTCGGCCAGTCAATTTCGGCGCCCAGCTCTTTAGCAGCTCTTAGCGGGAAATAGGGATCTCTTAAAAACTCCCTTGCCATCGATATGACGTCCGCTTTCCCCTCTTGCAGAATTTTTTCAGCTTGAAGGGGCTCTGTGATAAGACCTACTGCACTTGTCGGAATTTCAACTTGTTTACGTATCGCTTCGGAAAAAGGGACCTGGTAGCCTGGCTCCAGAGGAATTTTAACGTACGATAAATTGCCCCCGGAAGAGCAGTCGATAAGATCGACTCCTATCTGTTTCAATTCTTTTGCCAAACGAATCGACTGATCAAGATCCCAGCCCCCTTCAAGCCAATCGGTCGCCGAAATGCGAACAAAAAGAGGCTTAGACCAGGCCTTCCTTACCTTTTTAACCACTTCAAGAGAATACCTTATCCTATTTTCGAAACTCCCTCCATATTCATCTTGTCTTTGATTACTCAATGGAGACATGAACTCATGCGCCAGATACCCGTGAGCCATATGCAGCTCAATCACATCGAAGCCCGCTTCATCAGCTCTTTTAGTGGCTTTTTCAAACGCCTGGACGATGTCTTGAATTTCTTCTTTGGCAAGCTCCCGTGGAACATGATATTTGTCTGAAAAAGGGATCGGACTTGGGGCAACGGGCGTCCAGCCCCCCCTCTTTCACCTCTAGTTTTTTCTCCCCTTCCCAAGGAATCCCCATAGAGGCTTTTCTGCCGGCATGACCTAGCTGAATGGCTATTTTTGAACCTTGGCTTTTGACAAAGCTTGCAATCTTTTGGAAGGCTTTTGTTTGCTCCTCATTCCAAAGGCCTGTACAACCAAGAGAGATTCTTCCTTCCGGAAGCACGCTGGTGGCCTCCGCTATCACAAGCGCCGCTCCTCCTACTGCCCGCGATCCAAGGTGAACAAAATGCCAATCATTAGGAACTCCATCTTTTGCCGAATACTGACACATTGGCGACACAAAAATCCGATTTTTAAAAACGACATTTCCAAGAGTGATCGGCGAGAAGAGTTTGGACATATTTTTTTTCCTTTAAAAAACTGATCTTTCCATAGCTTTATTTTTTTAGAAATAGAAGTTATGTTTTTTTATTTTTGAGAGGATGTGATGAATCTTGCCTATCTTGCCTGCCCCTATAAACACCACGATCCAAAAGTGATGAGTGAACGGCATGCCCACGTGAATCAAGTTCTTTATCACCTCATGAAAAAGGGGATTCATGCCTTCTCCCCTCTCACGCATAATATTCCGGTCATTCAACTGGGACTAAACTACAGCTGGGAAGATTATTGGCAGGATTTTGATCTGGGAATGTTATCGCGATCCTCTAAGCTCTATGTTTTAAAACTGCCGGGATGGGAAACTTCTCGGGGAGTCACCGCCGAGATTGCCAAGGCGAAAGAGTTAAATCTTCCCATCGAGTATCTGGAGCCATTAAAATGCTCTGAGATCGAAAGCGCTGATCGGCTGGAGCGATTTCAGCAACAAATGACCTCTTTTTTTGTCGAAAGAGAGTGGCTAAAATTTCACTCCCCAAAAAATCTTGTCCTGAACCTTGGCGCCGAGCTTGGGGAGTTGATGGAGCATTTCAGATGGGTGACGGAGGAAGAGAGCTACAGACTCTCCTCTTCAAAAATGGAGGCTGTTAAAGAGGAGATTTCAGACGTTTTTATCACTCTCTTGCATCTCGCAAACACCCTTGGCATCGACCCTATTGAGTGTGCAAAAGAAAAGCTTAAGAAAACCGCCCTTAAATACCCCGTCGAAACTTGTAAAGGCCAATGCAAAAAGTATACGGAGTATTAATAAAACTCTCTAATTATAATAAAAAATAAAATTTAAATAATTATTTGCAATATAAATCACATAAGATTATAATATTATAATTATTTATATCGGAGATTTATGGTTCAGATTAGCACTAGACTCGTAGAAGTTGATCATGTTTGCGACTACATTCCAATTGTCAGTACGATTTCTAACTTAGTCAATTTGTTCGAAAAAGCTGTAGCTGTTTCTCCTTTTGAATCAGAAGAGCAAAAGGGACACTACTGGAGCCATATTGAAGCGAAAAGCCTAGCCCGTTGCTTTTTTCTTTTGATCCCATTGGTGAGTAATATTTACTACTTTGTAAAAGAGTTTAAAGCCTATCGAGAAGAGGTTAAGCAATACCAAGAGGTCAAACAAGATGCCGAAAATAAAATGACCGAAGATCTCATCAAATCCATGAAAGAGTTAAAAGGGATAACGGTTACCCGTGACGACGTCAAGCCCTCCCCCAATAAAAAAGAGAGATTACTCTTTGATTATTGCTTTAAAGGAGAACTTGAAAAAGCTGAGCAATTACTGAGCCAAGGGGTGAAACACACTTTTTATCATCTTGGATCAACCCCCTTGATTGCCGCTTGCATGAGCAAAAACAAAGATCTTGTTCAACTTCTTTTAGAAAAAGGCGCCCAAGCTGATTTAAGAGATAAAATAGGAAACTCCGCACTCGAGGCCGCCTGCCAGTCCGGCAACCTTGAAATTGTTAAGATGCTTTTAGATCGTAAGAGTGACAAAAATGCTCTCGATAATTTGGGTCAAACGGTACTATTTTATGCGTTGTTTTCAAAAAATCTTGAACTGATAAAATTTTTAAAAGATCAAGGCATCCCTCTTACCACGCGAAGTGTAAATGGTTTTGATGCTTTAACCGCTGCGATTGCCATCAAAGCGCCCCTTGAAATTATTGAGGCCTTACTTCATCCAGATTGTACAAATCTTTACACTATAAAATATGGTATGCAGCAAATCAAAGACATGAATCTTCTCATGCTGGCTTGCTTCTTTAAACATGAAGAAGCCGTTAAGTTTTTAATCAAGCGCTTTGATTTGAATGAAAAAGATAGCACCGGCCATACAGCTCTTATGTATGGGGCTGACAATGCCGTTATTGTAGAAACCATTCTCAATGAAAGTACCGATCCAACTATGGTAGATGCGATCAACCATAGTGGACAAACAGCTCTTAAAATAGCCGCTCTCAGAAATGCGAGAAAATCTATGGAACTTCTTGTGAACAAGGGCCAAAGCCAACCTCTCACGAAAGAAGAGTTTGAAAATCTCCTCAATTTTTGTAACACCATTACAGCTTTTCATGGTCTTATAGATAGCATTGTGAATCTAAAAAGTTTATATACAAATGATAATCTTCGCAAAGAGGGATCTCCTAGAGAGGGGATGGAAGTCCTTTTCGGACCCATCTACGAAGAAGACATGGTTACAATCAAAGACCTGCAAGCTTTCTTACACTTGCCCAAGGCTTTCTAATTAAATAGTATAAAAGGGGGACGCTATCTCCGTAGAGGATCGCGGTCCCCTTTAATCCCAATTTGATATCCTTGGGAGGCGTTGTAAATAAAGCCTCCGCCAAAAAACTATGAATGTTCTCTTCATTCACATAACTTTCATTAGCCACATAGACTAATCTGGCTTCATACGATTTATTAGGAGAGATGTTTAAATAGATTTTTAAGGGTTTATCAAAGCGAAGAAGGACATTGTCGTTTTCCGGAATCCAGATTTTCAATTTTGTATTCTCCGGATCGGCGATCGTCATGATCTTTTCGCCTACCTTGACCGGGCGTCCTCTCCACTCTTCCGGATTATCTAGTATAACAATCCCGTCTGCAGGAGAGGCTACATTGAGTAAAGAGGCCTGATACTTCGCAAGCTCAAAGGCCGCAAGCTCTTTTTGCAACTTTTGCTGAACTACCGCAAGCTCGGATTGAGCTTTTTCGTCCCTTATTCCAAGGGTCATTACGCGGTTTAGCTCCTTTTCTGCAATATCGACTTGCCTTTCAGCGATCTTCAAAGACTGGAGAGGAACCCTGCCGTCATATTTGGCAAGCACCTCTTCTTTACCTACCGCCTGGCCCGGCGTCACCTGTATACTTTCGATGATACCTTCTAGAGGAGCCGATATAACGTATGGATCCTTCGGGACGATCTCTAAAGGAGCTACAACCCTTAATGGAACATGAATAAGCAAACTTAAGACGAAAATAGTAAAGGCTGCCACGTACCACTGCGTTTTATCCTTCTTGAGCAGTTTTTTGAATGAGAAACGGGATTGAAATTTCACATAAGCGTTGGCATAGCCTGCCATGAGGGATCCCATTAAAAGCTGCAGGACCTCTTTTGAGGGTAAATTAAATGGCTGCCCCCCTTTCCACTTTTCTAGCCATAAGCCTAAAACAAGTTTATCATCGATCATCATCGGAAGCCACATGACCGTCGATTCAGACTGGATCTCCAATTCTTTCCACAGATTTTTTTCGCGCCAGAAAGAGGCTTCGGTAAGTATTTGAGGCTTGGTAGGCTCATCGATATAAAGAGCGATATTTTTTAATTTCCGAACTTTTTCAGAATATTTATTAACCTGAGTTAAGCCAGATATTGCTAATAGCTCGGTTTCATGGTGATCAAATCCAAAGAGAAGGGATCGATCGTAGTGCACAAGATGGATCGTGTCATTTGCGATGATAAATTGAAGGGCCTCTTTGCTCTCCGCCCCCATGGCCTTAATTAAAAGCTGATTGATCACATAAAGCAGAGGGACTTTTGGATCTAGGGGTGTTTTAGAAGCTCCTTCCGTCATGTTTTCCTCTCAAAGAAAAGAGATCCGCTCATGCCTGCTTTAAAGCGGCTCTCTTTGTTATCGATTTCAGCTTCTATCATAAGGGTGCCGGATGAAGGCTCGATCGCAGCGCCTATTCGGCTGATATGTGCTGTGATCACCTCTTGGGTATCATCCAGCTTGATTTGAACAGGATCTCCCACTTTTAGCATCGAGAGGAGTCGAGAAGGAACAAATAACTTGGCGACCAGTATTTTGTCATCGATGATTTCCATTAAGTCTTTCGAGTTTTCATGCGGTATTTCGTAGGCCTCAATCAGGACTCGAACGACTTTACCATCATAAGGTGCTATAATCTTACTGGCCTTTAAATTCTTTTTTGCCAGGATCAAATCGGACTCGGCGGCGGCTTTATCGCTGATCGCTTCTTTGAGCTCAAAAAGGGAAGCTGAGTGATCGTCAAATAGTTCCTGCTTGGCAATCAGTTTAGTTTCAGCTTTAACAAGGGCGGCTTCCGCCTTTTTGACACCTCCCTCAAAGATATCCGACTCAAACTGAATTAAAAGCTCCCCTTTTGTAAAAGTATCTCCGATTTTTTTAGTGACCTCGACTACCGGAATTCCATTGATTTGCGCTGATAAAACAGTCCGGTGATTAGGCTCCAGGACAACCCTGTAAGTTTCAGGCGCTGGATTTAAAGCGGGTGGCGGAGGAGAGGTTGATGCGGAAGCAGTCAAAAGATAGGTGATCCATATGATTAAATGCATGTGAGCTCCTCATTGTCACGATATTCCCCAAAATACTGAGGAAGGCCCATTGAATTGTTTAAGGTTTCAAGAGCTGTTTTCATATCACCATAGGCTTTAAAAGTTGATATTTCCGCCAGAAGCGCCTCCCCTTCAAACTTGATTAAACTCTCCAAAGGAAACTCGCCCGCCTTCACTTTCTTCTGAGCAATTGCATAGAGTCTTTTTTTAACTTTTAGAAGCTCAGACATCAATTCAAACTGTCTTTTGGTATCGTAGTAAGAGAAATAGGAGAGATTTACCTGCGTTAAAATCATAAGCGACTGCTGCACCCTTTCTGCTCTTGCGAAATATTTTTTGGCCCAGGCTGTATTAGAATCTTGATAATAAGCGGGAATTAAGAAGAGGTTCCACGTCGATCTGACGCCGGCAGAAAGCCAGTGGTTAAAGATAAGAAAACGATTGCCGTCGTAGTCGGCCTGTGCAAAAGGGGCAAGCCCGGGGATCATCGAGTATAAAGACATCCTCACTTCGTCCATCGCAATTTTTTCTTCCACATCCTTTTGAAAGAGCTCGGGTCTGGCTCTTAAGGCTATTTCTTCTAAGTTGGGAATCTCTTTCGCCTCAATTTCCAAAGGCTTTTCTAAATCCTGAAGGGCAAGCTTCAAATCGGTTTGAGGAGGGACTCCCATCGCTTGTTTCAATGCATAAATCGCATCGTGATAATCTTTAGAATAGCCCTCCACCTGGATTTGCAAATTGATATAGACCCCTTGATTCGTCAATCCCTCAATCTCAGAGGTGACCCTTCTTGCAATTTGATTATTTAAAACCTTTTGAAACCTTTCGATCTTTGGGATCAACGTCTCCGCTTTATCGCGGGCGACTTTAGCCGCGATCGCTTTCCAATATTGCTTTGTCACTTCCAAAACAAGATTTTGCTTGGATCTTTCAAGAATTATTTTTTTTACGAGCGCTTTATTCGTCTCCATTTTTGAGCGGTATAAAGCCAAGCCAAAATCTAGCACGTTAAAGACGTAGCTTAAAGTGTATCTAGTCACGTTTTGCTCAACAGAAATGCTGGGAGGCGCAGGAGGAACTCCGGGCTCTAATGATTCTGAAAAGGAGCCTGTATTCTTGTTTCTGCCCCACTGCTCAAAATTAAAATTGCCTTCAGGAAGAGTCCTTAAAGCAAACCCATCCGCAATCTCGCTCTGAACTTTAATCTCCTGCTTTTTAACCCATACATCCAAGTTTCTTTCGAGGGCGATATCGATGATGTCGTTTAATGTAAGAGGCTCATCAAACAAGGGGATGTCTGTATATATTTTAGCGACATCTTTCTCGACATGGCTCTCCCTGAGCTCATCTAAATGATCGGCTTCCCTAATACAGCTTGCCAAAAGAAAAAGTATAATAGACTTCTTTAGAAACTCGCTTTGATTGGAAAAATGAACAATTTTTGGACAGATTTTTTGAGAAATCTTGAGAACATATGGAGACATATGTTTGAAAGATTTATCAAAAAAGATGACAAAAAGTGCCATTTTAACATTCAAATGGAGATTCGAAAGAGGTCTAATAAGTGATTTATACATAGGTTTTTGTAAAGTCTTTGTTGTAAACAGTCGCTGTGATAATGTCAATTTATGGCCGATTTTGATCCCGATTCACCGCTCCCTCTTTTAAGACGGGATTTAAAAATCTTTCAAGGGCCCGACGAGCCTGACGGCTCTCCCACCTTTAGTATTTTTGATCCCCTTCGAGCGCAGTATTTTCGAATCGCTTGGGGCGAGAGTGAAATCATCCGACTTAGCTACCCGGGAATTAGCCTCAACAAATTAATCGACCGTCTAAAAAATGAATCGACACTGAAAACAAACCCCGAAGAGGTGCTCCAATTTTTCAATATGGCGCATCGTCTTAATTTATTAGAACAAACCAAAGACTCTGAAACAATTATCAAAGAAAAAAAAGCTACCACCCATAGTATCTGGCAAAAAATTCTCTTCAACTATCTTTATTTTAGAATTCCGGTTTTAAATCCTGATCAATTTTTAGCCAAAACGCTCAAGTATGTAAGACCGCTTGTCTCCTGGCCGGCTATTTTGATCTACTGTTTTTTAAGTTTGATAGGCCTTTATTTTCTTCTGACTCAACTGGATAGCTACATCAACACCTTTAGTTATTTCTTTAACTTGGAAGGACTTTTAATATACGGATCGGCCCTGTTTGGAGTGAAGCTCATCCACGAGTTTTCGCATGCTTATACGGCTAAATTCTATCGTTTGCATGTTCCAACCATGGGTTTTGCCATCATTTTACTTTATCCGGTCATGTATACCGATGTAACGGATGGCTGGAAACTTAAAAACCGCAAACACCGCATGGCCATTTCAATGGCAGGAGTCCTCTCCGAGCTCATTGTAGCGGGCCTTTCCACTTTAGGGTGGGCATTAACCGAACCCGGGATGCTGCATAGCGCTTTTTTCGTTCTCTCTTCGATTACAATCCTCTCCTCTCTTTTGATGAACTTAAATCCGATGATGCGCTTTGACGGCTACTATTTTCTCTCCGATCTATGGGGGATTGATAATCTTCAAGGACGATCCTTTGAAGTGGCGAGGTGGAAATTAAGAGAGTGGCTTTTAGGGTTAAAAATGCCGCCTCCCGAAGACAACTTATATCCTGAAAGAATCTATGGGATGGTTCTCTTTTCGATTGCAACCTGGATCTACCGCCTTTTTCTCTATACGGCGATCGCCCTTTTTGTTTACTTCCAGTTCACAAAAAGTTTGGGTATTTTCCTCTTCATCATCGAAGTGATTGTCTTTTTTATATGGCCTGTTTTATGGGAATACACCGCTTTAAAGGAAAGGTGGAAATATTTTGAGAGAAACCCTCGCGCGTATGCGACCTTCACGATCCTTGGTCTCATGGCTCTCTGGCTTATCGTGCCTCTGCCGCACACCCTTACCTTTCCGGCCATCGTGATCGCTCATCAAGAACAACAGATTTACTCTCCGATTGAGGGGGAGATTCTATCGATTCAGGTGCAAAGGGGCGACACGGTTCAAAAAGATCAGCTCCTCATGGAAGTGGTCGACCCTCTCTTGGATAACGAAAGAAAAATCGTAGAAATAAAAATGAATGCCTCTCAGGCGGAATACAACCTCGCGATGAAGAAGGAGGAGACACGCCCCCTTCTTTCAGAAAAAAAAGCTGAAATTGCTACTTTCGAACAAAAACTAAGAGAGGTTAACCAAAAGCTGTCGAGCGGAAAAATTACAGCCCCGTTTGATGGCGTCATCTCCATGTGGGATGATACCTTGAAACCGGGCCGCTTTATCGCAAAAGATACCGGTTTTGGAAAAATTTCGACGCTACATCAATTGGAGGTTCTATCCTTTATTCCTGAAAGAGATGTAGGGGCTTTTCAAGAGGGAACGGAGGTTTCCTTTCATATAACCCTTCCTCCGGAAACTCTTGCTGGCGTCGTCACGCGATTAAACCCGAACCGCCTTCAGCAGCTAAAATACGAAGCTTTAGCGTCTATTTACCAAGGTGATATACCCACCGTTCAAGATCCCAAAACAGGACAAATTAAAATCTTGCCCACTTACTACCCCATTTTAATTGATCTAAAACAAGACCCCCTTCAGCCGCGCATCGGCCAGACGGGCACCATCCGCGTGGTAGGACCTTGGCGATCACTCGCCTGGGAAGGGCTAAAAACTGTCTTGAATTTATTCTGGCGCGAAAGCGGATTCTAAAACTCCCACTAGCCGTACGGGAGCTTCAGTTGCCCCTTTTACTTTTAAGGGAAGGCACCATACATGGGCTCTTTCAGGCATTAATTTGGCGCTCGCCACATTTTCCACTAAATATTTACCGGCCCCTAAAATTATTCGATGCACGGGAAAACCGCTATCTCCGGCATCGGGAGATAAAGTATCAATACCAAGCCCCGAAATGCCTTTTTCCACAAGATACTCCGCTGCCGATTCGCTAACCGATGGAAACCGGTGATGATTATGATATTTCTGAGGCTCATTCCAAAACCGATCCCATCCTGTGTAGACAATCACAAAGGTACCGGGTTCAATAGAATAGCGTTTAACAACATCAACCGAAAGTTTGTATTTCTCATCCGCCTCCCGCGAGACATCGATGACTAAACAAGGCGAGATCAGATCCTTTAAAGGAATTTGCTCGACACTCCGTTTATCTCTAAAACAGTGTGCCGGCACATCGATATGCGTTCCCATGCCAGCCGGCATCGAAAATTTGTAGATTCTAAACTTTGTTTGATCTGGGCAATCCTTAAAATCGAGCGTCATCTCTTTGTGAAATCCGCAATCCAAATTCCATGCAGGACTGTTTTCCGTGATGGTATGGGTTAAATCCACATAACTCTTTGGCATCTCATTCCTCAATCCAAAATTCGGTTTCTAGGATAAGTTGCTCCACTCTTTTAAGGCGGTTATCATTGATTTCCGAATCTTGGATATTGTAGGCAAAATACCCTTTTTTATCCCCTTTCTCAATCCAACCAACGAGCCAGCCCACTTTTTTCAAGTGCCCTTCTTCGTCTACAAAACCATTCAACCCGGTTTTACCGAAGAGTTTCCAGCCCTCGTGAAACTCCTCTTTAAATAGGATAGCCCGTGTCATGTTATAGGTGTGGTCGGAAAGGGGGAGATCTCTTTCTGCAATTTTCTTCATAAAGAGCATCTGCTCGCGAGGCGAGATTTTGAGGGAGGATCTGATCCAAGCGGTTTTATGCCCTCCTGATAAATCTTCATTTCCGTACTGAAACAGTGTAAGATAATGCTGCATCGTTTCAGCTCCTAATTGTTTGGCAATGAGCCGCGAGTACCATACCACCGAATTTTTCATCCAGGAAGTTGGATTGTGATCCTTTTTCCAAACCTCCAAGGAGTCATCAAATCCTTCCTGAAAAGACCATACCGGCTCCTCTTCATTTTGAATGATTCCCTCTTCAAAACCCATCAAGCTAATGGCAATATTGAAGGAGCAGGCCGGAGCGAGCCTCTTATCAACCTGTTTTCCCTGTTCATAGAGTTTTCCTTCCGATGTTAAAAAAATGAAATTTTCACCAGCGAAAAGGGTGGATGAAAAGAAGAGAAAAAGAAGAAAAAATGGCATAACAGTCCTCAAAGTAGGTATAGAATGCTCTTTCAGTTATTAATTGAAAAGAGAGAAACTACAGTTTTTGATAGTTCACAAGATCGGTAAATAAACCGTTTTTTTCATACAGTTCATTAAAGCTACCCGATTCGACGATTTCACTTTTATTGAGCACATAAATACGGTTAGCATCTACCAGAGTATTTAACCTATGGGCGACAACCACCCGTGTGATATTCAACAGATCGAGATTTCTTTGGATGTGGGCTTGTTTAATATTATCCAGTGCGCTCGTCGCTTCATCCAAAATAAGGATTTTAGGCTCTGAGACCAGCGCCCTTGCGAGAAGAATGCGCTGCTTTTGGCCGCCTGATAAATTGCCCCCGCCGCTTGGCAAAAGGGTATCTAATCCCATGGGGAGCTCGTCGATCACTTCATCCAAAGAGCTTAACAGGATCGCTTTTTGGACTTGCTGAAGAGTCGCGGCTCTATTCAATACAATATTTTCATAGACTGTTCCTACGATGATCGCACTTGTTTGCAGCACAACCCCAAACTGCTGCCGCAGTTTGTCCTTTTTTAAATGATCGATATTGTAACCATCAAAAAGGACCTCTCCCTTATCAGCCGTTTCGAATCCTAAAATCATTCTGAGAAGAGTGGTTTTGCCTGACCCGGACGGCCCTACAATCCCTACAAATTCACCCGGATTAATACTGAGAGAAATAGAATTCAAAATTGGCAAATGACTTCCCGGATAGGTAAAACTTACGTTTTTTAATTCAATCCCTCCCTTCAACTCAGGTGGGTCTATATTTCCTTTAACCTCTTCTTCCGGTGTGTCGAAGATCAACTTCGCTCTTTCCCAAGCGGGTACTACAATAATTAAAGACATTGCGATTGAAAAAACACTATAAAGAGACTGGGTAAAAGGAATAAAGGCCGCATTAAAAGCCATAAAAGTTCCCACCGTAAAGTTAGGATCGACCTGGTACTCTAAAAGATAAATCACCACGCCATATATCAAAATTAAAGAGAAACTAGAGACGGCGCCAGAAAAAATCCCTACCTGGTTTTCATATTTACCAATAGAAAATTCTAAATCTTGCGTGGTGATAAACTTCTCAAGCCAATGGTTAAAGGCCCTCTTTTCAGCCCCTGCCACCCGGATTTTTGCAATTCCTCTAACTAACTGGATGAGATAGAGATTGATATCGGCTTGCACCGCTAAAAGCGATCTTTCGATGCGAACCCGGTATCTCAAAAAAAAGTAGGTTACGATGAATGAGAGGAGAAGAGAGGTGAGTCCAATAAGAGTCAGCTGCCAGCTAAAGTAAAGCATCGGGATCACATAGAGCAGAGCGAAAAACCCTCCAAAAATAGCTCCAATCGTATTTACACTTAACGTTTTTTGAATATTGTCGACCATGTCCGAGCGTTGAATTAAATCTCCTGCGGCATACTGCCTAAAAAAGGTGGCAGGCAGCTTTAAAAAACGATCCCATATGGCGATATTCAAGCGATTCTGGGCTTCTCCCTCAAACCTTAGCATGAGAAGAGAGCGGACAAACTGAAACGAAAAGGTCGTGATGGCAATCACCACTAAAGCCAATATAACCATGGCAAGCGATGAAAAATCGCTGTTAGGCACAATATCATCAAAAAGTGTTTTATAAACAAAAGGGGTAAAAAGGCCTAAAAGGGCAGATAACAATCCTAGGATAAAATATCTCTTAAAGATGAAGGAAGATTGCTTCAGCGAGAGCCTGATCAGCTTAGAAAAGCTCACATTCCCTTGCAAGGTAGGATAGAAAACATATCCGAGCGGGACAATTTTTTGAGCGGTCTCCTCATCGATTGCGATCTTGTCCCTATGTCGAGGAAGATAGAGAGACCATCCCAATAAATCCTTAAATAAAACGGCAGGAAGAAGCTCCTCTCCATAGAAAACTAAAAGGGTTTCACCCTCTTTTTTCCACCATTCGGCAGTTAGCTCCACTTGCCTAAAGCGTATTTTTGAATAATTGCAGATATCATCTAACGATTCGAGCGCCGATTTTTGCGAAACGCCTTTGGGAATATGAAAACGCAAAGCTTCTTTTTTACTGATAAAACTTAAAGCAGAAATAAGCTCGGAAGATCTTTTCATAAAACCTCCTGATACGCTCTCACAAGATTTTGATAATATCCTCTTGTTTCTTTTAACTCATCATGCGTCCCTTCCTGTACAATTTTTCCTGACTGCAAAACGATGATGCGATCGCATTTTTTAATGGTACTTAGACGATGCGCGACTAAGACAGAGCTCACCTTTCTTCGCTTGATATTTTGAATAATTTTTTGCTCGGTAGCTGAGTCGAGCGCGCTTGTCGCTTCATCTAAAATAAGAATATTCGGATTCAAAAGGAGGGCTCTTGCAATCTCGAGCCTCTGCTTTTGCCCATGGCTTAAATTGGATCCTCCTTCCGTTAAAACAAAATCAAGCCCCCCCCTCTTTGGTCATGATCTCGTCATAAATGGAGGCATCTTTCAACGCTTTCTCCATGGCTTCACGGCTTATAGTCTCATCCCATAAAGAAAGGTTATCGGCGACAGTTCCGCTAAAAAGAAAAATATCTTGATCCACCCAGCCCAAAGATATTCTTAGCTGGCTTTGAGTGATGTCCTTTAACAGGAGATCATCGTATTTAACATCCCCTTTCCAAGGTCTTAATATTCCACAAATGATTTTCGCAATCGTTGATTTGCCAGATCCTGTTGAACCCACCAGAGCGATACTTTCCCCTTCTTCTACCTTGAGGTTTAAATCCTCAAGGATAGGGCGATCCAGAGGGCTATAACCAAAAGTGATATGGCTTAGCTCCACTTTTCCATTCAACTTGGCACCCTTTCCTTGCTCACCCAGGATTAAGGGATCTATCGAATTCTTTAAGACATCGTTTAAACGGATCAGATCGATTTTAAGCGTTTGAATTTGCATGCCGAATTGTATAAGCTGATTGAGAGGAGCAAGAAAGATCGACATCAACATTTGAAGGGCTAACAGCATCCCTATAGTCAAATGCCCCTCCATAACCCTTAAGCAGCCAAGGCCTAATAAAAGAATATTGGCCAAGTTTGTGACAAATTCAGCCACAGTGGTTAAAAAAACATCCTTTTTCCCTATCTCCTGAAGGTCATTGATCTTCTGCGTTAAAAAACCTACCACTCGCATGAAGGAGAAGGTGTCGTTGCCCATCGTTTTGATCGACTCGATATTCTGCAGCGTATCGACTGCGACCCCTAAACTTAAGGCCGATTCCTGGCTTAGACGATTATAATTATTGCTTCTAGCACGGGAAACTCCAAAAAACATCGCCATATTAAGAAAGGCAGCCATAATCCCGACCGTTGCAATCAAGGGGTCATATTGATAGATCACCCAAGCGTACACAGCGATCAATACCAGATTGATCGAGGCGGAGGCGATCCTTCCCGTCAGAAGATTCGAAATAGATTGGTTCAAGCTCATTCGAGATATGACTTCAGCCCCATTTCTCTGCATGAAGTATAAGATCGGAAGTTTAAGAATATGATCCAAAAACCGGGAGGAAAAATGATAAGCAAAGGCTCTTCGTATTTTTAAGGCCACAAAACCGGAAATACCCGACCACGCCTGGAGGCACAGAATAAAAAACATGGAAAATAGAAGAATCCATTTCCATTCCCATAATTTGTTCCCTAAGAAATGATCGACAAATATCCTGGAGAAGGAAGGAGGCATTAATCCTAATAGAATCACACAGATCTGAAGCGTGAACAAAACCAGCCAGGTTGTTTTAGAAATGGTTTTCGCTTTTTCCCATAACAGTTGGACGAAATGGGGTTTAGACTGTCCTTTTTTAAACTGATTAGACGGCTTGAGTGTAATGACCGATCCGGCGTAATTTTTCTCAAACTCTTGATAAGTGATTTTACGAGGACCGGTGGAGGGGTCATTGATTCTTACTCTCTCTTTCTGAAAACCATCGAGCACCACAAAGTGATTGCCTTTCCAATAGAGAATGCACGGCAGTTTCAAAGTCTTTACCTTATTGAGGCTCGCATTAAACCCTTCAACCTCCAATCCATAGTGCTTAGCTGCGATCATCATATTCTCAGGGTTGCACCCATCTCTTGATACCCCGCATTGATACCTTAGCTCTTCCAAGGGAATATACTTATGATAGTATTCGAGGATAATCGATAAGACCGCAGCTCCGCACTCGGCCGAATCCATTTGAAGCACTGTGGGCGTATGGATTCTCACTCGGATAAAACCTCTTTTTCAGAGGGCGGCGAGGGGAAAAAGATGTAGTAGAAGGGCTGGATATTATAGATCGCAACCCTCACCCGTCCAATCGTCCCGGCATCGATTTTATAGGGTGGCCCCCCGGGGGAAGTCCATTTAAATCCGCTGGGAGTTGACGAATCCTCATCGGGTGTGACTTCAAACAGGACCGGGGTTTTGATCCCCTCTAAAACAGTTTCTCTTAAAATTTGATTGGGGATGAACTCGGTTTTTTGCTTTTCGGTGAGGGTAAAAAAGGAGAAATTAGAGATTGTACCCTTCAGCTGGCCATATTGCTGCGTATTTACATTCGGAAACTCGATTAAAACCTTGAGACCGGTATGGATATTTTGCGCTTTTTCAAAGGGGACAAAGGCATAGATCACTGTTTTGTTATCTTTGACCTCAACAATTCCCCTCCCTTCTACAAATACGGTTAAATTCGTTAAAAAGGCGGCCAGCAAGAAAGCGAGTAATAAGATCACTAAGCCCACCGTCGAGATCCAAATGGGTGTGTCTACAACGACAAGTCTTGAGTTGGCTGTACTGCTAGACATAAGCCTTTTTAAGGAGCGGTTCAGAGCCTCGGTAGAATTGTCTTTGGAGGTTTCCTGCATGATAAACCCTATTAAGCTTAAAATCGGTTGATAGCACAAGCGCAAAAAACTATAAAAACCTATTCTAAGAAAGAGCTTCATTAAACCATTTGTTATAACAAAATGTCTTGATGACCTAGGCAGGACAAAGATTCGCTTGGCCATTTCTTTAAAAAGCTTAAAGATAGAAGAAGAGTCTCTGATATCTTAGCTTTAAGAAATGGTTAATGCCTTTCCTTAACAAGTTCTAATTTTTTGTTCCAAAATAATGAAGTTATTATTAGCAGTAATACTTTTCTTTTTTAGTACTTTTTTTCATGGAACACGATATTTAATAAATTGCTTCTTCTTTAAACCACAAGAGCCTGTGC
>CAYWQX010000009.1:0-63786 GCA_964460985.1 uncultured bacterium | reverse complement strand
GAATAGGTACTTCCGGAGTTTCCAGGGAAGCGGGCACGCGCACGGGCAAGGGCAAGCGCAGGGGTTTAGCGGCAGAATAGGGACTTGTGAAAGTTTCCAGGTGCTAGCGCGAGGGGGAGCAGCAGAATAGGTACTTCCGGAGTTTCCAGGGAAGCGGGCACGCGCACGGGCAAGGGCAAGCGCAGGGGTTTAGCGGCAGAATAGGGACTTGTGAAAGTTTCCAGGTGCTAGCGCGAGGGGGAGCAGCAGAATAGGGACTTGTAAATTTAAAGAAAAATGACAAAAAAACCTCCCACTAGGGAGGTTTTTACCTGAGATTCGAGAGAGAAGGCAGTGAATTAAGCAGTGTAAGGCGAATGAGCGCTTGGAGTCTCGATCAATTTACGCATTTTCTTGCCTGGAGTGAACTTCACTGCTTTTCTGGCAGGAATCACAATAGGAACAGCTGCGTTTTTAGGATTTCTTCCGATCTTCTGCTTTCTTTCAACTACTTCGAACACGCCGAAGTCGCGGAATTCAAGTCTTTCACCCACCGCAAGGGCATCGGTCATATGGTCCAAAAAGGCTTGGATCACATGGCGCACATCATTAGGATGAATGCCTTTCTGCTGCGATATGGACTGAATTAATTTCTTCTTAGTCATCGTATTCTGCTTTGTCAAGACTGACATATTGTAGAAACTCCTCTCCTCAGGTTATTGGTATAAGGCGAGTTGCGACACATTTTCGTATCCAACTCATTTTCAAGCAAGTTGTTTCCTCATAATAATGAAGGCGATTTTGCTTTCAAGAATATTTTTTAATTATTCTTCAACCTTAGGAGAAATTTGTTCTTTTTACCGGTCGCGATCAAAAGGTATTTCCCTTCAATCAAATCGGTTGTTTGAAGAGCCCGGGATTCATCCGGAACCTTTTCATTGTTAAGGGTTAACCCTTGGTTTTTAATGAACCGTTTGACCTCGCCTTTGCTAGGAAGAATTTTCCATTCTGCGATCAAATCGACCAATTTTTGACCGATCGATGAGGCATCAAAAAAAATTGGTTTCAATTCATTTTCGAGAAGCTCAAGGGTCTTTAAATCGAGGGTCATTGAATGGCCCGGTTTCGCAGCCTCGGTTATTTTTAAGGCGTTCTCTAAAGCTTCCTGGCCATGCACAAGACGTGTAACCTCTTCCGCTAAACGCCTTTGAGCCTCATTCACAACGCCATTTTTGAGCTTCTCCTCATACCCTTGAATCTCTTCAAGAGGCATAAAAGTGAGCATCTTCATCAATTTAATGACATCTTGGTCTTCAACCCTGATAAAATACTGGTAAAATTCGTAAGGGCTTACTCTGTCAGGGTTTAACCAAATAGCCCCTTTTTCCGACTTGCCGAATTTGGTGCCATCCGTCTTCAAAAGGAGGGGAAACGTGATCCCATAGGCTTCCTCGCCTTTCACTTTGCGAATTAAATCGGTTCCGGCTGTGATATTACCCCACTGATCGGAGCCTCCGATTTGAACATTCACCTTAAAATTTTCATATAAATGAAGATAGTCGTACCCTTGGAGAGTCTGGTAGCAAAACTCGGTAAAGCTCATCCCGTCTTCCGAGTTCATTCTCCCTTTCACGCTATCTTTCGAAAGCATCGGACCCATTCTAAAGTATTTGCCTACATCTCTTAAGAAGGAGATAAAACTAATCCCCTTGAACCAGTCGTAATTGTTGACGATGGTGACATCATCCCCTAGGATCTGGCGTAAATTTTTGGAAATTCCAACCAAGTTTTTTTGGATAGTCTCTTCGTCCAGTAAATTTCTTTCTTGGCTTTTTCCGGAAGGATCGCCGATCATCCCGGTCGCTCCCCCTACCAATGCGACGACTTTATGGCCTGCTTTTTTAAACCAGGCAAGGCCCATGATAGGGACTAAATTGCCGACATGAAGGGTATCTGCGCTCGGATCAAAGCCACAGTAGACGGTCAGCGGCTTATCTGTAGTCAGAAGTTCTTCAGCGCTAACGGCATCGATAAAGCCGCGGCTTTTTAATTGTTTGACGATATTTTCCATAAGATTGAATACGATAGCTGAGATTTTGCCTCTCGTCAAGAACTAGACAACAATAGGGAATCCAAGTTAAATAATATTTAGAGGTACAATATGTCTATTGCCCGCGAAAGCTCAGATATTAATCGTTTGAGAAGAAGGTTGCAAAAGCATGTAGAGGAACAAAATAACAAGTATTCTGTTCCCGCCATGATTCGTTCGAGCGAACTCATCAAGAAACAACTGAAACGGGATAAGTCTAGAATCGAGCTGCAAGATAAGACCATTGTCCTATTCGACCACAATCAACACCCTGCCAAAGAGCAAAAAGCTACCGTTCGAATCAAGAAAATGGTCATCGATACCTATTTTAAAAAGGGTTCTTTTCGTCCAAAAACTTAACCGTAACACCCCATTTCTTTTGGATATAATTCCCGAGCGCTTGAATGCCCACTTTTTCGGTTGCTGCGTGTCCGCAGGCAAAAAAGTGTATTTTCTCTTCATGCGCCTGATGATAGGAAGGCTCATCGAAAGAACCTGTGATAAAAGCCTCTACCCCGCTTTCTTTGGCATAAGGCAATTCACGATGCGCTCCTCCCGAAATCAGCGCAGCGGAGCTGATTTTTTCTTTGCCCCCGAGAATAGCATGCGCTTGTTGTCCATAATAGGCCTCGAGCTTCTCTTGAAAATCTTTCACGGAAATGGGATCAAAGGTTCCTTTCACTCCGATTTTAGCAAAAGGCTGAAGATCTCTCCATCCTAAATCGAGCGCTGCTTTGAAATTATTGCCTACTTCGATATGGGCATCCAAAGGAAGATGATAAGCGATGAGTGACAATTCATTCTCGAGAAGCGTCTTTATCTTCTTTTTCTTCGTCCCTTTGATGACGTAAGAGTCTTTATTCCAGAAAAGGCCGTGATGACAAATCAACGCATCGAAATTTTTAGCCTCCTCGATCACATGAAGCGAGGCCGACACGGCGAGTGCTACCCTCTTGATCTCGGACTTCCCTTCGATTTGAAGTCCGTTCGGGCAAAAATCTTCAAATAAATTGACTTGCAGATAGAGATTCAAGTCGTTTAAAAGTTCATTCAAGCTAACCATACTAAATAACATAAATAAACGGCGATGAATTCTCAAGAAAAAGAACAGGGCAAAAAAGCGGCCGGCTTAAAAGCGGTGGATTATGTTCAAGAAGGAATGAGGCTAGGCCTTGGAACAGGGTCTACTGTCTTCTACTTTCTTGAAGGGCTGAAAGAGCGGGGGCTTAGAATCGAGGGGCTCGCCTCCTCTCAAAAAACAATTGATCTTGCGCGCCAATTCGGCCTTCCCCTTTTAGATCCTGAAAAGGTCTCTGAACTGGATCTTACCGTGGATGGCGCCGACGAAATCGATTCCAAAAAGCAAATGATCAAAGGGGGCGGAGGCGCTCTATTAAGAGAAAAAATTGTAGCCGCGATGTCCAAAAGAATGATTGTAATCGTAGACTCTCAAAAAGTGGTAAAAGAATTAGGCGCTTTTGCACTTCCTCTAGAAGTGCTCCCTTTCGGCATCCTTGCAACAGTCAAACATCTGGAAAAATTGGGGTATTTAGCCACCATAAGAAACACTAAATCCGATAACGGGAATTTCCTGGTAGACATCAAAGGAAGCCTGCCCATTCTTCACGCTAAAGAACTTGATTCATTTCTTAAAAGCATTCCTGGAGTACTAGAAACCGGCCTTTTCTTTGATCTTGCAGAAACGGTTATTGTCGGCTATCCTGACGGAAAAACGCAGGTCCTATGAATCAAGAGCTTATTCAACTTTCGTTCGATAAGATCATGCAAACAAGGTCATACACCGTGATCGTCCTTGGTGCTTATGACAAACGGTTTGCTATCTATACTGAAGCTCAAACAGGAAAAACGCTGCAACTGTATTTAACCGGCACAGAAAAACCAAGACCGCTCACCCACGATCTGATCTCTAATATCTTCAAAGGTTTCGACATCCGTATTAAACAAGTTGTTATCAACGACTTAAGAGATACCGTGTACTATGCCCGTCTGTTTTTGGAATTAAATCAGGGGGCCCTCAAACAGGTCGTTGAAATCGATTGCAGACCATCTGATGCGATCTCCTTAGCTTTGATGAATAACATCCCAGTGTTTTGCACAAAAGATGTGTTCGAAGCCACCATCCCCATGGAAGAATAAACGTTTTCACCGGAGGCCCCAGAGATTAGACTCTCTCGAAAACGTTAAAAATTCACGTTAAATTGTTTATTCACGAGCTGATCGATCGCATCGATCGCCTCTTTTTCATCGACACCGTCCGCCTCCACCACGATCTTTGAACCTTTAGCGGCAGCAAGCATCAAGATGCCAAGCAAAGACTTGGCATTTACCTCCATCTTACGATACTTTAACTTCAATTCCGACTTGAAACGAGAGCACAGTTTAACAAGTTCAGTAGAAGGGCGCGTGTGCAGCCCTCGATCATTTTTGACAGTGAAAGTAAATCTTTTCGACATATCTTTTCAGGTATCATAAAACCCAAATTTTGGTGTAGTCTTCTCTCTTTGAGGTGAAAAAATGACAGTAACAAGACCGGAAGTAAAAGAAGAAGATCGCTGGAATGTAGAAGCGATTTATCCAAGTTTAAACGAATGGCATAATGATTTTAAGAAGTTATTTAACTCTAATAATAAATTCGAAATTTCTAAATTACTAAAATTTAAAGGGAGACTCGGCGAAAGCCCTGAGACTCTTCGCCAATTTTTGGAAGAATATTATCGTTTTGAAAGAAAGCTCTCCGTTCTCTATACCTACGCACACTTACGCCACGATGAAGATATTGCAGAGACAGAAAGTAAAAGCGCCCTTTCGAAAATCGTTCAGCTCCTTCACACCTTTAACCAAGAGATGAGTTGGTTTGAACCGGAACTGACAAGCTTATCTAACGAAACAATTAACTTCTATTTAGAGGCGCCCGTTTTAAAAGACTACCGATTCGCCCTCGAAAAAATATTCCGTTTTAAACCCCACATTCTAACTCCCGATCAAGAAGAGCTGCTTGCTTTGGCAGGCCCAGCGCTCTCAACATCAAGCAAGGCGTTTAGCGCGCTGAATGATGCCGACTTAAAATTCGGCGATGCGAAAGATGAAGCCGGCAATTCCCATCCGATCACCCACGGAACCTATCAAGTGCTGATGAAGTCGCAGGATCGCACATTAAGAAAAAATGCCTTCAAAACTTATTTTGGAGTCTACACAGGCTTTGACAACACCTTAGCTGAGCTCATAAACGGAGCTGTCCAGAGAAACATTTATAACGCGAAAGCGAGAAAGTACAAATCAGCGCTTGAGGCCGCCCTCTTTGCCAATAACATTGACCCCCAAGTGTACCATTCATTAATCGACACGGTAAGATCCAACTTAAAACCTCTTCATGACTACTATGCCCTCAGAAAAAAAATCTTGAAGTTGAATCCGATCCAGCTCTGGGATATGTCCGTTCCGCTTACTCAAAGCGTAGATATCCGCCTACCCTATCTGGAGGCTGAAACGAGCTTAATCGAAGCTTTTAAACCGCTCGGCCCGGAGTACCAAAATTTCCTGCAACAGGGGCTTCAAAAAGATCGCTGGGTTGATCGCTACGAAAATAAAAATAAACGCTCCGGAGCCTATTCAAGCGGCTGCTACGACACCTCGCCCTTCATTTTGATGAATTATAAAAACTTACTAAGAGATGTGTTTACGCTGGCCCATGAAGCGGGGCATAGCATGCACTCCCTCTACACCCGTAAAAACCAGCCCTATCAATACGGCGACTACCCGATTTTTCTGGCTGAAGTGGCCTCCACATTTAATGAAGAGCTCTTAAGCCAATACTTCTTAAATACGAGACCGTCTAAAGAAGAAAAAATCTTTTTGATCACCGAGAAACTGGACGACATCCGCTCGACCCTGTTTAGACAAACCATGTTTGCTGAATTTGAATTGAAAATTCATGAAATGGCTGAAAAACATATTCCCTTAACCCCTCAAACACTCAGCGAAACCTACTTTGAACTTGTCAAAACCTATTTTGGCGAGGGGGTAGAATTGGATGACCACATAAAAGTGGAATGGGGAAGAATCCCGCACTTCTACTACAATTTTTACGTCTTCCAATATGCAACCGGCATATCAGCCGCCCTTGCTCTAGCTAACCGAGTGACAAAAGGGGGCGAAAAAGAGAAAAACGACTATTTAAACTTCCTGAAGAGCGGATCCTCCCGTTACCCCATCGAAACATTAAAATTGGCGGGTGTTGACATGAGTTCCTCTGAACCTGTACAAGCTGCCATTCAGCATTTTGAAAAATTAACCAAAGAACTTAGCAGTCTAATTAACTGATTGCTAAAAAAAGAGGCCATTCGCTATGATGGCCTTAAATTAAGGAGAATCCATATGGCACAAATGACTAAAACTAAAGCGCCGACCCTCCGTCCCTTAGGGAATAGAGTCCTCGTTAAAAGGCTCGATGCCGAAGAGACTTTAAAGGGAGGCATCATTCTTCCTGATAGCGCAAAGAAAAAACAAGAGCAAGCAGAGGTGGTTGCCATCGGAACCGGTAAAAAAGATAAAAATGGGACGCTGATTCCCATACCGGTAAAAGTGGGTGACATTATCCTCATGGAAAAATATTCAGGTCAAGAGGTGAAGCTCGACGACCAAGAGTACATCATTTTAAAATCCGACGACATCGTCGCAACGATAGAAAAATAAGGACTAGAAAAACATGGCACCGAAAAATATCCTATTCAAAGAAGATGCCCGTCAAAAAATTTTAAAAGGGGTTAAAACCCTGGCGGACGCAGTGAAAGTGACTTTAGGCCCAAAGGGAAGAAACGTCATTATCGATAAATCCTATGGCGCTCCCCATATCACAAAAGACGGCGTCACTGTAGCGAAAGAGATCGAGCTTGAAGACAGCTTCGAGAACATGGGCGCCCAGATGGTGAAAGAAGTGGCCAGCAAAACCGCTGATAAAGCGGGCGATGGAACCACGACTGCCACCGTGCTTGCTGAGGCAATCTACGCGGAAGGATTAAAAAACGTCGCTGCCGGCGCAAATCCTATGGATTTAAAACGGGGCATGGAAAAAGCGGTTGAAGTGGTAGTTCAAGACCTGCAGAAACGCTCGAAAAAAGTCGATAGCAACCAGGAAATTGCCCAAGTGGCAACCGTTTCTGCTAACAACGACCCAGAGATCGGTAAAATCATTGCCGAAGCGATCGAAAAAGTGGGAAAAGACGGAACGGTAACTGTGGAAGAAGCGAAAGGCTTCGAGACTACGCTAGAAGTCGTGGAAGGGATGAACTTTGATAGAGGCTACCTCTCTGCCTACTTCATGACGAATCCGGAGACCCAAGAGTGCGTGCTTGAAGACGCCTACGTTCTTATCCATGAGAAAAAAATCTCAGGAATTAAAGAACTAATTCCTATCCTTCAAGCAGTGGCTGAAACAGGGCGCCCTCTTCTTATCATCGCAGAAGATGTGGAAGGCGAAGCGCTTGCCACTCTCGTGGTCAACCGCTTAAGAGCAGGCCTTAAAATCGCAGCCGTCAAAGCGCCTGGCTTCGGCGATCGCAGAAAAGCAATCCTGGAAGATATCGCTATCTTGACCGGCGGCAAGTTCCTCTCTGAAGACCTCGGCGAAAAACTCGAAAGCGTCACGATCGAAGATCTCGGACGCATCAAAAAAGCGGTTATCGGAAAAGATGACACGACCCTTGTGGAAGGAGCCGGCGACAAAAAGAAAATCCAGGAAAGAGTCGCTCAAATTAAGCGTCAAATCCAGGAATCCACATCCGACTACGACCGTGAGAAGCTCCAAGAGAGACTTGCGAAATTGGCCGGCGGAGTTGCGGTCATTAAAGTGGGCGGCGCCTCTGAAATTGAGATGAAAGAGAGAAAAGACCGCGTCGATGATGCCCAGCACGCGACTCACGCAGCTGTTGAAGAGGGTATTCTTCCGGGCGGCGGTGTGGCTCTCGTTCGTGCAATCCCTGCTGTAACCAAACTTGCCGAAACCCTTAAAGGCGACGAGCAAACGGGCGCTAAAATTATTATCCGCGCGCTCTCAGCGCCTCTTCGCCAAATCGTTGAGAACGCGGGCCTTGAAGGGGCGATTGTTCTTCAGGAAGTGGAGAAACAAGGGGCAAACTTCGGCTTCAACGCCCTCGTTGGAAAATACGAAGACCTCATGAAAGCGGGTATCATCGATCCTACCAAGGTGGTCAGAACTGCGCTTCTCAATGCGGCCTCGGTCTCTTCCCTCCTCCTCTCCACCCAAGCGATCGTAGCTGAAGTGAAGGATGAAAAGGAAGCAGCCGCTCCTGCAGGAATGGATTACTAAACCAATAGAAAACCTCGGGCTTAAATACCCGAGGTTTTCTTTATCATCACGATTAAAACCCGATTTACTTGGAACATTTATGGTACAACCCAGCACTCTTGGCATGCTTTATCACCTAAGCTTTCAAAGCCCAATGCAAACCCCTCATATTTACGTCACCGAAGACAATGTAACTCATCTCAGCACAACCCTGCCTTATGAACCTGGCCATGAACTAAAACTCGGGTGTTTCATGCATTGCCATGATAGCCCTGAAGTTGTTGCCCTATATAATGATCGGAATAAATTATTGAATACCCGTGCAAAAATCGAGAGATGCATCCACTTTGCTGAATCTTACAGGTTGATTGAGCCAACTAGGGTAGGAAAGTCACTCGCTGTTACGGAACAAACGAGGGATCGACTTCTGCTTATAAAAATTGAGGAAGCTCTCCGCTACTTGCCTCGTTAATCGCAAATAATAAAGCCGACTTTTTGGCGTCGGCTATCCCATCCCTCCTTAAAGCTAGAAATAAAAAGGGATCGATTGTTATGAAATTGAGTATGCCTTACGACTACCGATCGATCTATAATCCGGCGACTTCTACTTTTACAAAGGGCTACCTGGTTAAATACGATTGTCCCGATTCTTCCTTTGATAAAATCAAAACCGCTGTCGACCCTAACGCCTCTATCGAATTCTTCAAAAAACCTGACTCTATTCAAGAGAAAAAGGGGGCCTTTAGAGTCTCACACTGCCATCCTCATCACCCTTCACTTAACCTCTATAGCTCTGAAGAAGACAAAACAAACCTGGCGAAATTCCTAAAACAGTACCATATGTGCCTCCAAAATCTTACGATCGAGTTGGAAAATACTGAGTCGATCCTTCTTAAAAAGATACTCGTTAAAGAAATTTCTCAGGATGAGGTCACCATGATTTTTCTAAAAAATCTCGTCAACCATTCAACTAAGACCTGTTAATTCTAAGATTTTAAATACGCTTTTGATATTCTCATATACGAACTTCAAACCTCCTTTTATAAGGATGATTAGTATGACAATTTCCCCTTCGAACGGCATGCTCTACCACCTGAGACATGAACCTAAAATGGAGCTTCCTGTATTTTCTCTTTCGGACGATGCGGAAGATTTTCTTAATGCAGAACTTCCTCCCAAGAGTGATCACGAAAAAAAGACGGGCTGCTTTATCCACTGCCATGAAAGCGATCTATCCCCTATTGAATGCGCCTCAACTTTGCAGGATAAAATAGCTAAAGTCCAAGCATGCATCCATTTTACAGCCGCCGTCCAAGCAAAATCATGTTTTAACGTGGGAAAAGATCTGGCTGCTTACGAAATGGAAAAAGATAAAAACCTCCTTAAAAAATTAGAGACACAATTAGAGCATCTTAACCGCATCTAACAAAAAAACTTTTACATTAAATCTTGGGATTGAGAAAAAAGTTTATAAATATAGGTTAACAATGTCTATACCCTCCCTCTCGAATGACGGCCTCTTCTATATCTCCTACTCTCAAGAAGAACCCTCCCTTAAACCGTCCGAAAAACATGTTCCGCAAGCAGATGTGGGCTCACTCAAAAAACGGGATATCCACTCCAAAGAAATCCTCCAATCTGGGGCTGACCACTACCATATAACCCACACCCACCCGCGCATGTTTTATGAAACTCCCGAAGCCTCCGAAGAAACGGCTTGGAAGCTGCGGGGACTTATATACAGTCTTTCAAGAGATATCTTGACATTCAAACAACTTCTTAAAAATGAAACCTGCCTTAAGGCTCAAGCTATCCTGATCGATCAAATCGCCCAAGATAAAGCCACCCTTACCTATTACGATAAATGCCTGCAAAGCGTCCTAAACATCACCCTTCGCGAGCACGCACTCGAGCTTGCCAAAACTCGCGCTTCCACTCCCTAATCGCAACTTCCCCTCTACAATATACCCTCCGCTCCCCTCCACATTTTTTTCATTTCTCTGTTGAAGAAAATTCCCGATCGCACTATTCTAGTGCCATCTCTGATCCGGAATAGCTCAGCGGTAGAGCAGTGGACTGTTAATCCATTGGTCGTAGGTTCGAATCCTACTTCCGGAGAACTAAAGGACAGCATCCGCTGTCCTTTTTTTATTTAAAGGTTTGACATATGACTTTGCCTGTGACCCTTCAAGATTTGCAGCTTTCTTATCAAGAAGCTGTTAGAAATAATGGCATCAAAGATCTCGTTCATAATTTAAGACAAGAAAACAGTACTCTGAAACTAAGGGAATTAAACTCTTGCTTCAATAGTATTTTATGGCAAAAAACTCACCAAGCTTCCGGCCACTTAAAATTGACGCATAAAGTGACCCACGTGATCATCGAATACCAAAACCATGGACCTGAAACGGTAAAAAAACGGATTCAAAATCAGATTCTAGACCAAGCGCAAAAACATCTTAATATTTTAAATGACAAAGTATTTGCCTATACCACTAGAAACTGGAAAACGATTCCTGACTACACCGCCTCATTGAATAGGTATCAAGAATTGGTTGAAGCAGGCGAACTCAACTAAATTCAAACTTAATATTTTAGGTTAAAAAATTTCCATTTTGTTTAATCGAAGATTCAATGCCATCGCCAAGCCCAAAGAGTGGTGAAGACTTTTGCGGCTCTCGAAGTGCGATTATAAGAAACAAGAATTGATATTGAATTTCAACTATTTAAGGCATCGCCCTTTGGGATTGTTCCCTTCACGAAGGACAGAGTGGGAATGGAGAAGCTCCGCCGCCTCGGCGGAACCGCTTACTTTAGAGGCGCTACGACTCAACATCTCTTCTTCAAAGGGAGTGAGAATCGTCTCTCTGATTCCCCCCTCCTTCCAGTGAGGGGTGGTAGAAATTTTTCGGGCGAGGGAGAGCGCGTCGAGGAGGGCTTGATTTGCCCCTTGCCCTTTGAAGGGACTCATGGGGTGTGCTGCATCCCCGATTAATGTAGCTGACCTTAAGTTTTTAAAATGGTGAGGGGTGAGCAGTTCACGGTCATAAACTGGATAGCCGGAGATTTGCCCGGGTAAAGTAGCTGTGACGATCTCAGGGATGGGTGAGTGCCATTTTGTTCTTCGTGAAGCTTCTTCTTTAAGGGCCTGCGGTCCTTGAGCACTGAGCCATTTGGCTTCATGTTCGGGTAGCGGGAAACTCAATTGCCACATAATTACGTCTTTAGAATAAGGCATCATGTAGATTCGCTCGAAGCCGTTCACCGTTTGAAAAATGGTCGAGGAGTCGAGTAAAGGGCTTTCAATCCCCTTCAGAGCTTCATAGGAACAAATTCCTAGAATAACAATATACCCAAGGTAGCGTAGAGGAGTTGACTCCTCTCCCATAATAAAACTACGGACAGAGCTGCGAATCCCATCGGCCCCCACAATCAAATCGGCTTCAGCCATTTTTATCGTTCCATCAACTTGAAAAGTGAGCTCCTTCTCCTTAAAACCCACTAAGCGGTGCCCCCATTTTACTGGACTGTCAAAGCCCAATTGTTCAAGCAATGCTGAGCGCAAGGCTTGTCTTGGAATATGGATATTTTTACGCTTTGGAAATTCTTTGATATTGGAATGTGTTCGTGCACCCCATTCTGAGATGACTTTTCCATCAGTGGTATGAACTACATGACGAGTAGAATGGATGCCATCCTTTAAGGTGAACAAACCTAGGCCTTTTACCGCGTTACTGGCTTGCTGCAAAGTCAGGCCATAGCCTTGTGATCTGGCATCGAAGCTTAGATCCCTTTCGTATAAATCAAAGGGGATGCCTCGATGATAGCACGCTACAGCAAGGGCGACTCCCCCAATCCCTGCGCCAATAATTGCCACACGAGGATAGTTTGAATTAACTTCCGGAGGATGAGCGGCAGGCATTAACCCAGACCCCTCGCAATAATCGCACAGGCATTGAGCTATCTGAGGCCGAACCAGGTTCTTGTCTTCTTCCGATTTTTTTTCAAACTCTTTAATAGCTATCTGAAAGCGCCATCTCGCGCTTTTACGAAGCTTGATATTTTTTTTGCCTCGACCTAAACATTTATGGCAAATAGTCCAATGACTCAAATTATTAATCCAAGATTAGATTTAAAGAAGCATTATAACTATTTTTTAATTAAAAAGCCACATTTGCCCATCCAACAAGAAATGGCTATATAATCGTTAGTTTATTGCAGCGATCGTTTTTCTCGCCTATTCTCAAATCCCCCGCTTTGCCGTCCTGTTAGTGACTATTCTAGGTCTTTTAGATTTTGTGATGGCTCTATCGTTCGGTTTTTTAAAGTTCCCCTGGGCCTTTTCAGCTTTTATCTATCGGTAAAGTGAACCAAACCAACCTTTTCCCAACAGGAATGATTCCCTTCTTCCTCGTCCCATACGCCCTTGTAAACCATCCATTGTCGCTCATCAACCTCCCCATAAAATAAAGAAAATATTCTCTCGATTTAAAAAACCGATCTGTTATTGTGCTCAGAACAACTGGCTACAAACGGTGCAAAATGGTGCGTTTAACTTTCGCTTTCTGCCTGCTGATTGCTTCCTTATCTTCCCTCGAAGATCCAGACAATATCTATTCTAAAGACATTGAACTTCCTTCTGAATCTGAACCATTAGCCACTGTAGCTGGCTGTGTGAATGTAGTATCAGGTTCCTTTTACCAAGTCGAGTGCGATCTTGTATCCAACACCATCGACCCTGTACGAATTATACGCTCCTATGATTCTCAATCAAAAGTTGAACCTTTTTTAGGGATTGGATTTAGCTTACAATTCCCGGTTTTTGCATCAACCTACCAAAAAAATGCAAGACATAGCTACGCCCTTATAAGTGAACGTGAAGGAGGATACTACACTTTTCAAGGAGATTACAGCGGAAAAGGATCTACAAAAACCCGAACTTTTCAGGTTGATCCAAGACTTCTCAAAAAAGGGTATACCAATGCTGGATATTCTGTCGTCGGTGCGAATGGAAACGTTGTAAATCGCTCAGCAGAACTGAATGACGAATCGTGGTCGGTCGTCCTTGAAAATGGTTCAAAAAGATTCTATAGCCATAAGTATCATCTTAACTCCCAAAACAAGAAAAGATTAAAATTTCCTACCTATGATGTATTTCTCTTAACAAAAGAAATAAAACCCAATGGAAATAGTTTAGAATTTGATTATCAATATGAAAATGGCCTTCCTGTATTAGCCTCCATCAAAACTTTTAACCGAGATCACTCACATCTCCTCAACCAAATCGATATTCATAAAAGTCAAAATAAATGGGTTATCACAAGTTCTTGTAAAAGCCATTCAATGTACCGCAACAAGACATATCATGGGGAGAACAGAATCAAAACACTTTTAGATTATGTCTCGACAAGTCAACAAGGTCACACTGAATATGGATTTATCAGGCCTAAAGGGAGCGACACCCCCCTGATTGCCTCCGTCACAAAATTGGGCGGCTATCAACAAATTCTTGAATACGACTCTAAAAAAAGGGTGATTGCTCTTAATCATACCGTCGGGGCTAATAATCAATTAATAAGAACTCATCAATTTAGCTACGGCGATCATTATACAAGCGTATCGGACTGTTTAAACCGACGTACTGATTATTTTTATGACAAAAATAATCGTATTATTGAAATTAAATATATTGATAAAAATTTACAAACATCCAAAACAGTCAGAACCGATCATTTTGAATGGTCTAGACAAGAAGGTAGAGAAGGCTGGCTCAAATCAAAAACGGTAAAGAATTCGACCGGTATTCTGCATAAAAAAACGTATGAATACGATGATCGTGGCAATGTTATTAAAGAGACAATTTATGGAAATATAACAGGCGAGAAACCGGAAGTCTTTGAAAAAGAAAATGAAGTAGATTGCTACTCTATCTCTTATGAATACTCCCATGATGAGTTTAATCTACAAACGAAAGTTATCAAGCCTGAAGGCTTATCGTTAGCCTATACCTATCATCCTCATACAAATCTCAAAGCTTCTGAGTTCGAAATCTATGATGGTAAAATCCAAAAAAGAATCTTCTATCAATACGATAATAACGGGCAAATATCACAAATCGATGAGGATAACGGAAGTTTACCTATTTTTGATAATTACACAGATGCTGACTATCATCTCATCACTCGTATTATCTCAAACCAAAGTGATACCCCCGCTTTCGGGAAACCCCATATTATTGAAAAATCATACCTTCAGATCGGTGAATGGACAACCCATATTCTAACGACAACCTTGTTCGAGTATGATGAACGGGGGAACTCCGTTAAAACAACTACATACGATTGTGATAACAGAGTTTTAACCCAAACTTCAAAGACTTTTGACCTTTCTAATCGTGTGATCGAAGAGGTGGATGCGAATGGTAACAGCACTCGATTTGAGTATGATTTTAACAATAATATCATCTTAAAAGAGGAACTTTCTTCAGGTACAGTGACCCGTTACACCTACAACTCAGTTAACAAACTCACTAAAGAAGAAATCAAATATTCTGAAGACGATATAAGAACTTCTCATTACAGCTATGGCCCCTTGGGTAACATCGTTCAAAAAATCGATGAATTAGGGCTTGTCACGGATTACAAATATGATTTTTTTGATCATGAAATTGAGAAAGCGAATCCTGCGTCCACTTTTAAATGTTCTTATAATGTTCTTGGACACAAAATTTCAGAAACAGATGCTAATGGTAATTGCACACATTATATCCAAAATATCTACGGGCATCCGGTTAAAATTATTTATCCTGATGGATCCCAGACCACCTATCACTATTTTACCAACGGAAAACTCAAGGAGGAAAAGCTTCCCAATGGAACGTCCATATCTTACTCTTACAATCCCAAGGGATATTTAATAAAAAAAGAGATTTATGACAGCGATCATCAGCTCATAAAATCTGAAGCTAAAGAGTATAAAGGGGATCTTCTATGTTTTGTTAGAGATAGCTCTGGATCTTACATTCATACAATTTATGATCACGCCGGGAGAATCATTGCGGAGGATACAAATGGCCGTCTAACTCATTATAAGAGAGACGGTTTAGGTCGTATCAGAGAATCTAGAGAAGGGAACAGAATTACGCAATATAGCTATGACGGCAAAGGAAATCTTATCTCAAAAGAGCTTATAGGACATTCAAAAGAATTTTTTCTTTATGATGCTAAGTCTAACAAGATTCAACACACTTATGAAATAACACCGGGAAATTTCTTAAGCAAACATTGGAAATATAATGGAGATAGTAGCCTTTCCTCAGAAACAAATGAAGAAGGCTTTTCAACTACCTATCTATATAAAACTACTCCTAGCCTCACCATCACTAAAACAGATCCAACCCTCAAAACCTTCGTTGAAACCTTTGATAATCAAAGAAGATTGGTAAAGAAGGAAGTTTTTAAGCAAGCAAAGCTAATCACGCGCTCCACCTATCAATATGATGCAAATTCTAATCTAACGAATATCGAGGAAGATGTATTTTTTAATGGGTGCTTAGAAAGAACCTTTTCTGTGCTGAAGACGTATGATTCTAGAAATCGTTTAAATAAACTTATCGAAGGCGATAAGAGAACTGAATATTTTTACGATTATTCAGGAAACCTTGTCAAAAAGATCCAACCTGACGGAGTTGAACTATGGATGACCTACGATGCCATGTCTCGATTGACAAACAAAAAGGCTTCGGATGGTTCGATCGATTATGATTATATCTATGATCATCATGATAATTTAGTGGAGACTAAAGATAACATCAATGGAACGAACCAAATTAAAACCTATGATTGTCATGATCGTCTTACCTCAGAAACTTTTAACAATCATAAAATGTCCTTCCATTATGATCTTTTCGATCGATTAACCGAGATTATTTTACCGGACCAATCCTCTATTCAGTATGAATATGATCTTTATAATCTGTTATCCATTAGAAGATTTCAAAATCACATTTCTTATGAAATCTTCATCAAAAAGCAAGATTGTCTAGGGCGTCCCTTACAAATCCAAAACTCAATAAGTTCTACTTTTTACAGTTATTCCCCAACCGGAAATTGTCTTTCGATTACAAATCCATTGTTATCATGGGAATATGGACCCTACGATCCTAATGGCAATTTACTTCAATCAATCGAACTATATAATGGGCAAACGAAAATAAATTACTTCAAATATGATGATTTAGATCAACTCATCTCTGAAGAAGGCCGCTTCTCACATCATTATTCTTTCGATTCGATCGGAAATTGCAAAGTTTTAGATTTTGCACCTCAAACCATCAATTCATCCAATCAGCTAATAAAATCGGGAGATACTCAATTTCAATATGACTTAAATGGAAGAGTTGTGAGTGATAATCAAAAGAACTATACCTATGATGCGCTTGGAAGACTTAAAACTATTTCCAATGGGATCAACATTTGCTACGATGCAGAAAACCGTCCCCTATCCATAAATGGCAAAACTCTCCTCTATCTAAAAAATAAGGAGATCGGTGCGATTGAAAACTCCAGTGTCACTGAACTTAAAATCGTTCATCCTACTCCTTCTAATGAAACCACCTTTGCCTGCGAAATGAACCAAGAGCCTTATTTTGTAAACCAAGATAAAAGCTATAACATAACTTGTCTCACTTCCTTTGCAGGTCAATTGGTCGAAAAATACGATTATTCAAGTTTTAAAGAAGAAAACCCCCAATCTTCATTTTGCCCCTGGAGATATAAAAACCGTCGCCACATTGAAAATCTCACCCTCTTTAAACACCGTCTATACTCCCCTGAAATGAGACGCTGGCTAAGTCCTGATCCTCTCGACTACCTGGAAAGCAACAATCTCTACCGCTTCGCCAAAAACAATCCTCAATACTACCACGATCCAGACGGTAGGTTTGCCTTCGTAATACCCTTGGCCGTCGTAAGCTTTAACATGGGAGCTGCGATTACATCCGTAGCCCTTCCCACCGTCTACACAGCCCTCGCGGCAACCACCGTTGCTGCAGCCTACTATGGATGCAAAGCTATCGACGCCAAATACCATACCAATCTTTCCTCAGGCTTTAATGGCGCAGCACTCTATACGATGAATAGCATTGATGTTTTACAAGAAACTGATGTTGATCAAAGCGAAAAATCTGATCCAAAAAAATATGATATTAATGAAAGTAATCAAGAAACAATACCTATAAAAGGAAAATACAAACTTGAAACAAATGAAGATGGACAAACATCTTTAAAAGGTGTTTATACTCCAGATAGAAAACTCCCTCAAGACGAAAATGGTCATCATCCGGATTCAAACACACCTCATACACAATTAGGAACGAGAAATGGTGAATGCGGGAAATATACACAAGCTCGAGAATGGGGTTATGATGGAGAGTTAATACAAGATATAGATTTTGCAGATCATGGTTATCCAAATAGTCATCCCGTACCACATAAACACATTTGGCGTCCAAATCCTTCTGGTGGATCTAAAATTCGAGATAACAAAGCACAACCTTTTAATATTTTTAAATTCATCTAACTAAATAATTATTTTATGAAAATATATTGTATAACAATCAATGATTCAAGCCCTATCTCAGATCATTTATTAGTATCGCTAAATGATATTCTGAATTGCATAAAAGATGGTGATAGTTACATCTGGTCGATTCTATACGCGGATTTTATAGGCAAAGACTTATTTAAGTTCAATAATCTTGCAGATGAATCTGACAAAGGTATTGTTATAACCTGGAAGGAATTATTGGATATATCTGCAAAAGCAGAACAAACAATTGATTTAGTTCTCATAGGATGTAAGGATCAAATCAATATAAAAAAATATGGCTGCAGCAAAGAGAAAAAAAATGAAATGTATGTAAATTGTGATTACATTATTAAAAATATAGATGGAGGTTTTTGGGAAATTTTCACAAAGAATGAAAGTAAATTGGAAGAGTTTACACATAAATTCAAAGACTTTGTTGTAACAAGTTTCTTAATTTAGCTTTTAAATAAATGAGACCCAATGAATCTACACACTCTGCTCAAATGATAAAAAAAGGTTTAAAAATTTATCATAAAAATGGACAAGATGCCGCTACCCTACAAACCATTCTATCTATGATTAATCAAGGTAATTTACTTGATTGGGCAATTCTCTATTTATATGGTAAGGGAACACTAGGGGATAATATTTCTATTGTTGATTTTGAAGAAAAAATTCAATTATCTCCTGTTGGAGTTCACTTCAATTGGAAGGAATTAAATACCTTCGCCACTAAGCTTGATCAAATTTATGATATAACGATAGTAGGTTGTGAAAATAAAGTTAATATCCACAAATATAATAATTTCTCATATGAAAAAATGATGTATGAATCCTGCGATGTAACAATAGAAATGTTTGATGGAGGGTATTGGCAGATTTTTTCTAATGACACCCTTTTTTTGAAAAGACTGTCAAATTACTACCAGATTACCGAATGGATTTCTACAGATAAATTAACTAATAATGGGTAATCCTCTGCCTATACTCGTTATAAAAAACAAAAAAAATTCGAATAAAAAAGTGCAATTATTCGAAATTTTACGAGAAGTTGAAGATGGCTCTTCTTTTAACTGGATTATTCAGCATTTAGAAGCTTTAGGAAATTTTGAAAATACGGACTTAATGAGTTATATTTTGAAAGCTTCATCTTATGATGCTTGCTATCCTATTGACTGGAAAACCATCAATGAACTCGCTAAAAGAACGGATGATGTTTTTTGGATGGAGTTATTGGCATTCGATAATCCGCAAAAAGTAAAAGTCTATGACTCTGATCTTGACCTTATCAAAAATTGCAAAATAGCCATTATTCGCTTTGACGCGACTGTATGGGAAATATATTCTGCTGATAAAGATTTATTTGAACGTTTGCAAGCTGAGTTTAAAATTGACAAGCAGATATCCCCCGAAGATTATTTTAGAAAATATTGAACCTACTAAAGGTTGAAGAATTACTGGTTCGTTTACTCGAGGGATCAAGACCTCGCGTGATTGAATCGCAAATCAATTTATAGACTTAGCTTTATTAGAAAGTAGTAAGGATAGAACAACTTCCCTGTAATTTTTTAAAATCGACAAAACAAGGTAAAATCGTAACCAATAGATGGAAATACAGCCCGTTTATCAATCTGAGAGAATGTTTATAGGCATTATAATTTCTGATGCTGAAACACGTTGTAACAGCAATTTTTTAACCGTAAATTTATCCGATATCACCTCTGAAATCTTGGATGGAAATAAATATTTTTGGGATATCTTGTGGATTTATGATGATTTTTCAAACGAAAATAATAAACTTCAAGATGAGATTGAAAAATCAATTTCGGGAATAAATTTATCTTGGGATATGCTCCTCAAGCTTTCAAAGAATTTTGTGTCTTTAGTCGATATTGAAATAATTGCAAACAAAGATCCCCAAAAAAATATTAAGTATAAAAGCGATCAGTCAATGTATGAAAATTGCGATATTGTCATCCAATTGATTGATAGTAGTTATTGGATCGTGACGTCAAAAGAGGAAGATTTGATCGAACGACTTTCAAAAAAATTTAAAAATGTGAAACCTCTTGAAAAGAGTCTTGAAATTGAAGATTGAAACCAAATGATACCCAGTCATCTTATGTTTCTTCTCGGATCAACCGGAAATATCACGAAAGCCTCTTTTCACCTAACAGGTATGCCTTCAATTTTCTTAGGCAAAATCGAAGAGGGTTTAAGTTGTGTAAGTTTTCAAGACGAGCTTTAAGCTCTTCATTTTCTTTTAGCCGAGGCGCTAAAAATGTTAGATAGTTAGCGGTTTCAAGAGAGGTATTTTCAAAGTTGCCGCAGGATCTAAACTCTTCGATCGCGTCCTGATAGGTTTGGAGGATGTTTTCGATAGCAAGGTTAAGTCCAGAGAGTGCACGAATCGTGAGGGATACCTGTTTTGCGTCCTTTGGGTTATAACGGTTTATCTCCTTTAAGATCGCTTGAACATTTAATATCTCTTCTCTAGTACGAATTCCAAAGTTTGCCAAGCGTAAGGGTTCAACATTATCACTTGTCACCATGGGTCCTGATCTTATCGAGTCTAAAAGAACGACAGCGCAACCGACTGCCATAGCTTCAATAGCCGATCTTCCCCTTGCAAAAACAATATCATATTCTCTTAAGAGATCCTCTGGGTTTTGAGAAGGGTTTTGCATTCCTAATCCAACGATATCAAGATCGAGGTCGGCCTCTCTACAGGCCATTATGAGGGGCATGATGTTATTAGCTTGAGCGTAGTTGCTATAGAAAAGAGCCTTTTTGGGCTTCATCGGCAAGACTCTTTTCAATTTGAATCTTTCAAGATCGGCAAAGTTAAAAATAACCTCAATTTTATCTTCAGATATCCCATGTTCAATATGGAGCCGTTCGTAAGTTGCATTATCGATCGCTATATACCTTAGAATTCTTGACGATTTAGGAGGGGCCTCTTGCCAAGGCTTCCAACCATGGCAAAAATAAACCGCCGGAACAGATGGAAAATGATGCATGGCGATCATGGTCTCGAGATGATGCTGACCGTGAATAATGTCCGGAGTGATCGATAAGCCGTTAAGATCATGCACAACAGGAATACTAGCTTCCCGAATCTCATTTGCCACGCGTCCCAATACGGTAGAAAAGACAAAAGGCTGATGCCCCAGCTTTTGGAGTTTCATCGCCATATCCCTGATATAAAGCTCTGTCCCTGCCCGATTGCAAAGAGCGTTGTTCGTGAGTAGAATTTTCATAACCGAACAGAATAAGGAAAAAGAACCATAACTTTCTAACAGGAAATCGAATCGTGTCTCTATAGATAAAGATGAACTCCTTAAACTTTCATCTTTTATAAGAAGCAGATAGCATAATTAGATCAATATTCTATCAAGAGAAAAGTATGGAAATGGCAAAATGGATGTTTTTTGTAGGCTTAGGCCTCATTTTTATAAGCGCTCTTATATGGGTTGGGGTGCCGATTGGAAGGCTTCCCGGCGATTTTTCGTATCAAAGCGGCAGCACACAAATCTATATCCCTTTGACTAGCTCCCTCCTATTTAGTTTAATCCTTTCTTTTGTTTTGTGGATGATTAGCCGTTCTTGAAAAGATATAAATAGGTATTCTTGTGTCCTCAAAAAGAGGATTTCCCAATGAAAAAAGCTATTTTTCTCATCTTGGCATGTCTTATTTGCCATGACATTTACTCAGAAGAGTGCGCCGAGCGTAAAACGATTATTATAACCGGAGCTACGGGGGAACTAGGACAAGCCGCCGCAAGGCTGATGGCGAAAGAGCACGATCTTATTTTAACGGGAAGGGATGAAAATAAGTTAAACAAACTTCAAAAAGAGCTTCAAGAGAGGTGTAAGGGACGATATGATATATGCTCTCTTGACTTTACCCAAAAATCATCTATCGAATCTTATAAAAACTATCTCCAAGAGGCTGATCTCGCAATAGATGGAATTGTCCTCATTACTCCCCGTCCTCATTTTTTCGGTAAACCCATTTTTCAAGAGGAGGCTTTGTGGCTAGAGGTGATCCAAAGCACTTTTACAGGGCCTTTAGAGGTGTTGAAGGAGACTATCCCCTTTCTTTCGCAGCAAAGCTCCGTTGTAGTTATTGCAGGGACCACTTCGATTCAGCTGCAACCTCAATATGGCCCTGCTTGCGTGATTAGAAGAATGTGGACCACCTATGTCAAAGCGCTATCTCATCAATTAGGTCCGCAAGGCGTTCGAGTCAATGCAATCTCTCCAGGGGTGGTATTGACGGAGTATCATCAAGAGAGAATTCAGAAAAAAGCGGCTCAAAACCAGATGAGCTATGAAGAAACACTCCAAAAAGAAGTAGAGTCCATTCCCTTAAAACGTCATGCAGAGCCTGAAGAGGTCGCTCAAGCGGTTCGATTTTTACTAACCGGCGACTCCAGTTTTGTAAATGGGACAAATTTGATTCTAGATGGAGGCTACACAGTAAGTTACTAAAAAGGCTTAACTGTTTAATACACAATCACATCTTCAGGAGGGTCTCCCAATTGGGTAAGCCCCTCTTTTTTCATCGCTGCAAGAGCTAATAGGACAGCATCGATCAGATCTTCTTCAAAGACTTTATAGTTAGTTTGATGAATAGCTGAAAAAGCCTCTAAGTTTATTTTTCTAATAAGCTCTAATCTTTCAGCTCTCCCCTCTTTGGTTTTCTTGGAATATTTCGCAACCTCACCGCTTAATCCAAGGAAACAGAGCTCTGGATGAGATTCAAAGAGGTTGCCAAAAGATTTTTCCTTAAAAGAAATCGCCTCTTGAATTTTGGGAAAGAGAAAAAAGGCTTGTTTAGAGAAGCCTCTCCCCGCTATTTTTCGATTAATTTCCAATCCTTTCTGGTAGTTTTTCTCAAAAACGGCCTCCTTTACAGGCGTTAAAAAAAGTGTGGACCGTCTTTTTCCAAGCCTTTTTTTTGCTTCCACCTCGGAGACTCTTAAATCATTTTTCGGAAATGACAAGGGAATATCGATCAAAAGAGTTTCAAAATCGGGTGGATTTAACCGGCTTAATGAATCCAAAAATGTGCACGTAAAATGGACGCCATCGGTTTCGGCTAAGATCCAGCCTCCTTTACACCCATCGATACCACCCCATTTGTTTGATTTTACAGCCATATCAATGCTTTTATAGTGTAAAAATAGGTATTTGGTGATAACAAAAATTACTTATGAATTCTAACATTTTAAAGGGGAGCGTTCTTGCTCTTCTGGCTTTCTTTTTCATGGCTCTTTTTGGGATACTCACTAAAAAAGCTCTTCAATCGAGCCATTTTATTTGGGTAAGCTTCTACGCCTATCTGACAGCGGCCCTTTTTCTTCTTCCTTATATCATCCATCAAGGGATCAGCTTTTTAAAGTCTGAACACTATGGACTTCTTTTAGGCCGTGCTTTCTTTGGAACTTTCGCAAGCCTCCTCTACACCCTTTCAATTCAATACATCCCGATTGTAAATAGCACCCTTCTTTTTAATACCGCCCCCATTTTTATTCCTCTTATCACGGTTCTCTTTTTAAAAGCGCGCGTTCCAAAATCTGTCTGGCTGGCCGTTTTTCTCGGCTTTATCGGTATCGTGATCATCATTCATCCCACGAAAGAGATTTTTACCCAAGTTGGCAATCTACTCGGACTTTTGTCAGGAATTTTTCTGGCGATCGCCTACCTCATGATGAAAATTCTTACCGACACGGAGTTCAAAGTCAGAATTATTTTCTACTATCTCGCGATTGGCTGCTTGATCCAAGCTCCTTTTTTACCCTTTTTTGAACATCCCGATTCTTACGGAGCTTTTTATGCCGATATGAGCGGAATTGCCTTATTAACGGCTCAGCTTCTATTAGTCAGCGCCTATAAATTCGCCGATGCCTCCGAACTTGGTGTTTATCAGTACGCCTCTGTTGTCTTTGTGGGTCTTATGGATTGGATGATCTGGAATATGGCCCCTCCCGTCATCGATATCGTTGGCATCCTCCTCGTTACCCTTGCCGGATACATTATCATGCGAAAAGGAAGCACCCCTGCATGTCAAGACTGAATATTAAGACGGCTACGCTCGCCGATATGTCAACTATGATCGAGTTTGCGAAACAGGAAGGCTGGAATCCGGGCTTAACGGATAAAATCCCTTTTTATTTTACCGATCCTGAAGGTTTTTTTATAGGTTATCTGAATGATCAACCCATCGGCTGTATTTCAGCTCCTCAATGGAATTCATCATTTGGTTTTATGGGTTTTTATATCGTTATTGCAAACTGTAGAGGACAAGGCTATGGGTTTGAGCTGTGGAATCACGCTCTCTCTTATCTTGAAGGGAAATCAATTGGGTTAGATGGCGTTCCCGCTCAACAGGAAAACTACAAAAAATCGGGTTTTCTACTTCATCACAATAATCTTAGATATAAAGGAAGAATCGAAGGGAAGACATATCACTATCTTTTGAAAGCCGATCAAGTGCCTTTTAACCAACTTGTAGAGTTTGATGCCACCATTTCAGGCTATGAGAGGAGACGATTTCTGCAGCATTGGATCACAATGCCGAATACCTACTCCCTTGTCTTGCAAGAAAATGATAGGGTGAAGGGTTTTGGGACCCTTCGTAAATGTTATTCAGGCTTCAAAATCGGTCCTTTATACGCCGATTCTGCTGAAATCGCCGAAGACATTCTCCTCTCTCTTGCAAGCTACTCAAAAGGAGAAGATCTTTATTTAGACATCGTCCAAGAGAACTCCGAAGCTCTTAGACTCTCCACTCAATATGGTTTTATTAAAGTCTTTGAAACCGCGCGCATGTACAAAGGAATAGCTCCAAAATCTCCTTTATCCAAAATTTTTGGAGTGACCACATTTGAACTTGGTTAAAATATTTCTAAGTGTAAAGAAACTCTCTTTTGAAGATAATCGGCCAAACGATGATACCCCTGTCTTTTAGCTAACATGACATGCTTGGAATCTATCATAAAATACCTGAACTGAAACAAAGCGATGATCGCCGCTTCTTCGGATTCAGCTTCAAATATAATACGGTTGACAGGATCTATTAACATTTGAGCTAACACTTGACGGATATACCAAGCTACACCTGGATAGCCTATACGATCTGCCAGTTTTGCATGATGTATATTAAATTCGTTGGGAGGCTGTAAACATAACTTATCTAGTAATTGTTTCTGGGATTTAGAAGCGAGTATTAACTCCTCAATTGTGCTTCTTTTGTCATTGAGCGGTATAGACTCTGTCCCTTCCTTCAAAGAAGGTGGAGGTAACCTGGCACTCGATAAATCAAGCTTTTTTGACGTTGTATCCGCTTCAAAAACTTGTGCTGCAGCAGGCGGTTTCAACCGAATGGGTTTTACAGCATAGGTAAAGTGGGCTGTATGGTCAGGCTTAAAATCAATGGCATGAAAAAACAAATCTATTTGTACGGACTTTACAGAACAAACCCACACCACTTCCATCTCTTTCCAGAATGGAGGTTTTATCTCTTCGAAAGCTATGCAAGAGAGTTCAAAGGGAGGGGTGTTTTGAACGTAGAGTTCAATGAAATCGGCTTTAGGCTCCATTTTACGAAAATGAAAGGAATTAATAAGGGTGACATGAGCTCCGATGGGGTTTACAAAGCGGCTTGGATCAAAGTAAGGCGGAAGCTCAGCCTCTTTATTTCCCCCGTTGTCCTTAAATTCCTTAAAAACCTTGTACACGACCTCATCTAGAATTTTTAAGTAAACGAAACGATTAGGTGAAGGGGCAAGCTTAAGGGTCCCGATTATTTTAGCAGGGAGAGAGACTGTCATGTTGAGACTCAATAAATTAAAACTATTACTATAAAATAAAATTAGATATACTACAACGATATTAATATGCTTACATGGCACGAAATTATTCAAAAATACATTATACGACACTCCGATACAATCCGGAAAATAACATCTCCCCTCAAGACCCATTTCGGCGTAGAGTACTTCACCTATCACAAGATTGATCCTGCAGGAAGATACACTGTTTTACTAAATCGTCCGGATTGGGCTGAGAAGTATGTGGATGAAAAAATATATTTGAATGACCCTTATTTAAGGCACCCTGAGAATTATGAAGAGGGTATTACTTGTGTCGGAGCCAACGGTTCAAATTCATACAAAAAAAAGATCCTCATCAAAGCTCAAGAGATATTGAATTCCGACACCTGCATCCTTCTTATCCAAAAACAAGGGGGGACCGTCGAATTTTTCGGATACTCGGCCAATAATGAAAATAGATCGCTTCTTGATTTAGCGCTTAACAACCAGCCCCTTTTAAAATCTTTTGGAGACTACTTCAAACAAGAGCTAAAAATAGTATTGCAAAACATGGAAGAGGGCTTTCTTCCGGCTCTTAAAGGCTCTGACTTCTTTCAGCGGGAGAAAATTGGTCAAAAAGACCCTCATACCTCATTTCTCGCCGAAATCGGTCTTGCGGAGAAAACCAAACTGAGAAGCCTCTTAACTAAGCGAGAAGTTGAGTGCCTGCAACATCTTATAGAAGGATATACTTTAAAAGAGACTGCCTTTCTATTAAACCTCTCTTCCCGTACGGTTGAATCCTATATCAATAACATTAAGTCTAAATGGGATGGTCCCTTTGCAAGCGATGTAAAAACGATTGCAAGAGAGCTTAAACAGCTTGGTCTTCTACCGTAATTAATACGGTATTTCAAAAAGGATCTTTCACTCCATAATAAATCCGATTAAAAAGAGGTCGTATGCACAAAATTCTTTTGTTGATTGCAGCCGCTATAAATCTTTTTGCGACAGATGGAGTTGAGATGATTCAACTTAACAATGGCTATAAAGTATGGACTCAAAGAGTGGGCGAGGGGCCCATAAAAATCCTTACGCTACATGGCGGTCCAGGATGCACCCATGAGTATTTAGAATGTTTTGAAGAACACTTTCCAAAAGATCAGTACCAGATCATATTTTACAACCAGTTAGGCTCCTATTTCTCCGATCAACCTAACGACCCCAGTTTATGGACCGTTGAAAGGTTTTGCGAAGAAGTGGAAGAAGTAAGACAAGCTCTTAAGCTAGATCAATTTTATCTTTACGGTCAATCGTGGGGAGGTGTTCTTGCCATTGAATACGCTGTTAAGCATTCAGACGGTTTAAAAGGACTTATCCTTTCTAATACCACCGCAAGCATTCAAGCTTATTCAGATTACTTAAACGTCTTAAGGAAAAGGCTTCCACAAGATTTGCAGGATAAACTTGCTTATTATGAAGCGAAAGAAGAATTTCATCATCCCGAGTATGAGCAAATCATCATGGACGAGCTCAATGCAAAATACCTTTGCCGGTTAAAACCTTGGCCCGAATCGCTGCAAAGGATGTTTGATCATTTGGCAAAACCTGTTTATGAAACGATGCAAGGTCCTAATGAGTTTGTCGTCACCGGAACTTTTAAAGATTGGAATCGCTGGAACGATCTCTCGAAAATTCTTTGTCCCACCTTAATTATCAGCGCTAAATACGACACTATGAATCCCGAAGATCAACTAAGAATGAAGGCTCTCATCCCTCATTCTAAGCTTGTCATGTGTCCGAATGGAAGTCATTGCACAATGTTTGACGATCCGGAGAACTACTTTAACGCCTTAAGAGACTTTATTAAGTAACTCATTAATATAAGTAGCCATAGGACAAGGTCATGGAGAAAGTTTCTCGGTCGGAGGAGAACTTTCTTCCTCCTAAAGAAGCGGGAAGGCGTCCTGAAACATGATTATTAAATCCCTTCGTCATCACGAAAAAGAGGTCATGTTTATGGTAGTTAAAATTTGCCCCGAGGGAGATCAAATTATAGATGACCTGACGTCTGTAGGAATGGGAGAGAAAGTTCGAGCTAAAACGAGGTTTAAAACGGTGGGAAAGACCTGAGCCGATCGAAAGATGTTTATTCACTCTACAACCAAGACCTAAGTTTAAAAAAGTCGCATCTTGAAGACCGGGCCCCGGTGATTTGGAGGAGCCTCTTTTGTTCGTGTTAACAGCTCCGTTTGGAAGAATGGAGTTATTGGCATTAGGAAGGTTGCCTTGATTAGACCACAGGCACTCAAGCCGGCCGGCCCACTGCTCGTTAAAACGATAGGTAAAGCCGGCTCCTACTGTTTGAGGCGTATAGTTTTTCCCGTGGAACGGCTCGAAACCCCGATATTTCCAAAATCTTCCGCAGTAATTTTTTCTCGCCCAGGCAGCTCCAAAGAGAAGTTGTTTGGAAATATTCCAACGAATACCGGCCGTTAATCCAAAACCGTTTGAGTGATCCATCCCTTTATTGGTCACATGGCCAGGAGAGACAGAACGAAGGGGGTTATCGGCGTTTTGAAAACCGTTTCTCAAATGGCTGAGGTTAAAATAATCAACGGAAAGACCCACCGAATAAGCGTCGCTTAATTTTAACGAAAAGACGGCCGTTAAAACGTCTGTTTTATTCTGAATTTCAAGAGGGGTTGTCCCTTGAGCCGGAAAATTCCTTTTTGTTTTAAGTTTTGTGACGCCTGAAACGGTGTAGGAGGCCAAACTGATCGTAAAATCGTAATCATGGCACTTGAGCGATAATGGAAAATGTCTGTGAATAGCAAAATCGGCCGTGTAAAGATTTTTAGAGCGGTAGGTCAAATCTGTTTTTCCTGGCGGGACGCCCGGGGTATTCTCTTTGTTATTCAATGTGGATTTCTGATAATTCCAAAAAACCCCGATATCGAATCGGTTAACAATCCAAACCGCATTCGCCGGATTGACAACGCCGGCAAACGCATTATTTCCTTGTGAAAAGGTATTAGGTCTTCCCCCCGCAAGAGTAGCCTCAACCGAATAAATCCCTACAAAAAGAGCCGCAAGAAACACAAATTTTTTCATGAGTGAATTGTAAAAGATCCGCCTTTGAATGCAAGAGCAACTCATTTATATTTTGAATTTCTTCAAAAGCTGGTATGGTACCTTTTTTATTTTAGGTGTCATATGTCAAAACTGCGATCTGTTTTAAGCCTTTCATGCCTTTTCGTTGGCAACCTCTTTGCCTTTGATCCCTTTACTCCGGCATTAAATTTAACGGGACCCTTTATTGTCCACGAGAATGGTCTAACGATAAGCTCCCTCGTGATGAACCATGTAGACAGCTATAGAACTCACGGCTATTTGACCGCTCCTTTTGATTGCTGGGATAGACCCTCCACACTATTTTTAGAAGGCTTTGATCAAAAAGCCAAAATCCATAACCAAGAAAATACTCCCCGTTTCGACTTTGACACCTATGGAGGTTTCGGAGGCATCGATTTTCACCTTCCAAAAAACGTGCTGATGAGTTTTGCAGGGGGATACATGCGATCTCATACAGAGCATGAAAACAATCTAGGTTCAGCTGGAATCGATAGCTATTTCGGCATGGTGTATGGAAACAGTTACTGCTGCGACGTCTACTTCTCCCCTGCAATTATCGTTCTTTATAACCAGATAGACAATCGACGCTTGGTCCCATTTTTTGGCGCAGCCAATAGCTGTATCAAAGGGTGGCAGTACATCCCTCACATGGAGATTGGCTACAAACCAAACTCTTGCATTTGCGACTTAACCCCTTTCACCGCCTTTGACTGGAGCTACTTTAAAATGAAACGATACTCCGAAAATGGGGGGGATCTTTATGCGGTTCATGTAAAGTCGCATGGATGCTCTACAATACGCAGTGAAACAGGTTTTAAGCTCAATCAATCTTTTACCCTATGGGACACATCGTTTACTTTGCGTGAAAAGGTAAGCTATGTCTTTTTAAGCACGTTGGATAGCTTAAAAATTAGATACGCTTTTATGGGAGATGCCGATTGGCAGACCGCCAAAGCCTTTGAGCAAAATATGAATTTGGGATCGGTTGAAGTCAATTTGGATTGGCGGACCAAAAATCGCTGCCCATTCTCGATTTCGGTTGGCTATCGGGGAGAATTTGGCTCCCGTATCATGTCCAACTTGATCAGTGTAACCCTCGCCCAAGACTTTTAAGGGCGAGAGTTATGACTATCTACTCGTTATAGTTAGTATCGACTAGAAAGAGCGAATTATTGACGAGCGGAAGGTAAGAGGCGTTCGAGCAGCCAAAAAGATAGGAGATGCCGACTGCAATGCTGGCTGAGTAGTTTCTGGAAGAGTTTGATTTTTTAGAAAGCATATAAGAGCCGTGAGCATCCAGCGCCCATGAGGAGGTAAGAGGTGCGCGCGCTAGAAATCCGGCCGTTAAAACGCCCGCCGATCCATGACGGATGAGGCTGTTACCTATAGGCGCCCCGATCCAAAGGGATGTAAAAGCGCCATTACAAAAAGTGTGCGACCAAAAACCATTCAATTGATTTATCGCTCTAAATGAGGTGGGAATTCCAAGAGCCGACTTATGCGAAGTATTTGTGCGGACAGTGCCCCAAAGTCCTAGCTCATCCTGATTAAACTGATAGCCTACTTGATAACGGATTTGTCCGATACTCGGGCTTAACCTGTAGATGCCAAAGTGGTTCGTAAACATATGGTCATAAACAAGCCCTCCATTAAACGAGTCAAAGGAGCTTGCAGCTCCTAAAGTCAAAAAGCCTTGATAAAGGGGGTTCTTATCGTTTTTAAAGACCAGATTATCTCTTCCGTCCCAATTATAAATCCCAAAACTTCCACCTAGCTGAATAGCTGTTATATCGCAAACGCAAACGTTTGAATTGGCAGCGAAATAAACACCCGAGTTGCCGTTATAACTTCCGTCCGGAATACCTCTAAAATAATCGTAGGCGACTGTCGATTCAACATCATACCCTGAAAGAAAAAAGGGCAAAAAAAGGAGCGCCGTTAAAGTAGTTGCAAATTGCTTTTTCATTTCATATTCTTTTTTTGAACGATTTAAAAATCAGAGTAATGATGTCTTTAGTAATTTTCAATCTTTTGTTCTTAGCTCTTATGGCATCGGAGCCCTGCCTACAAAATATTCAGCAACTCACCTTTCCCCATATGGGTTTTGAAAAAGCAGGTGAAGCCTATTTTTCGCCTAAAATGGATAAAATAAGTTTTCAGGCGGTTCCCACAGGGGAAGAAGACTATCAAATTTTTACTCTTGATTTGACGACGAAAGAGATTCAACGCTTAACTTCTATGGGTGCTTGCACCTGCTCTTATTTTCATCCGTCCGAACCTAAAATCATCTATGCAGCAAGTCCTCTTAAAACGGAAAAAGCATCTTCGGGTAAATACAAATGGGATTTAACGCCCTATATGAATATATACGAGGCGAGTCTGGATGGGACAAACTCACGCCCGTTAACGGAAGGAGAGGCATACCATGCCGAGTGCGCCTACTCACCTGATGGCAAGGAAATCGTCTATGCAAGTAATGAAGATGGCAGCATGAATCTCTATGTGATGAATAGCGATGGCACCGATAAAAAACAGATCACCCATACGACAAACTGTTATAACGGCGGCCCCTTTTTCTCTCCCGATGGACAGAAAATCATTTTTCGAGCCGACCGCGATAAACCCCACACTCTTCAAATCTATATGATCGATAAAACAGGCGAAAATCTACAGCAACTAACAGATAACGGGGAAGTTAACTGGGCTCCATTCTGGCATCCTAGCGGTAAAGGGATTGCGTTTACCTCCTCATTAAAAGGTCATTTTAACTATCAAATATACTTTATGAATATTGCATCGGGATCGGTTTACCCGATCACAGAGGTGCAAGGTTTTAACGGCCTTCCTGTCTTTAGTCCCGATGGAAAAAAACTCCTGTGGACCTCCAAAAGGGGTTTAGATCAAACCTCGCAAATTTTTATCGCCGACCTAACCATCCCAAATGAATGGATAAGCCATGAATAAATTCTTTTTAGGGCTAACGGCTCTTCTTTCTTCTCTATTTGCAGATAATCAGACTGAAACTTTAAGCCCCATTTTTCCGGAAGATACGCTCCCCTTCACCATCGAGGTGAATGAAGCCTCTTTCAGCTTACCCACAGGTCTTCAGGCCTATGCAAGTGCGATCTATCAGGGAAAATGGATTCTTCTTGCGGGCAGAACGAACGGCCTCCATGGTTTTTCGGATGTAGGAAATAACTTTCCTCCTAATTTTCAGAATACAGAGGTTTTTGTCATCGATCCCTCTTCCGGTTTATCGTTAAGCCGATCTTTAGAGGAATCGGGATTAGAGAGAAGCGTGATCGATTGTTTGTCCGTGACGGCGCCTGAGTTTTTCCAAGAAGGGAGAATCCTTTATCTTGTGGGAGGCTATGGGATTAATACGCTAACAGAGGAAATGGAGACTAAAAGTACTTTAACCGCGATAGACCTTAAAAAACTGATCGCCTGGGTCGATCATCAAAATTCAAGTTTAACCTCCGCGATTAAACAAGTCAGCCACCCCTATTTACAGGTAACCGGAGGCGCCCTTTTTAGAGCCTCTCCGCATCATCCTTTCCTTTTAACCTTAGGCCAAAACTTTTCCGGCCTCTATCGGGATGGCTCTAACGGCATCTATACCCAGCAAATCAGAACCTTTTGGTTGAATGACATGAACGGGAAACTAACCCTTCTTGCCAATCCCTCTAATGAAACAAAGCCCGACTATCGAAGACGCGATCTCAATGTTGTTCCTATCTTAAGAGATAACCGGTTTGCCTATGTGGCTTTTGCAGGCGTTTTTACCCTTACGACAGGTGTGTGGACGGTTCCCATCACAATTAATCCTGACGGCTCAAGTGTTGAGCCCAATCCTTTGGATCCTTCTACCTTTAAACAAGGGATGAACCAATATAACTGCGCCTCTTTTGGCCTCTATTCCACAAAATCTAAGGAGATGTTTGTGATTTTCCCGGGAGGCATCAGCTTTGGCTATTATCAAAATGGCGTATTTGCAACCGATTCAGAATTCCCCTTCATCAATCAGATCACAACGGTCAAGATCGATAAGAAAAATAATTTCACCCAGTATTTGATGAATAGCGAGTACCCCACTATTCCGTCCACGGGCTCCAATCCCGGAAACCCGCTTCTTTTCGGCGCTGAAGCGACCTTTTTTCCAAAAGATGGAATACCCCTCTATAGAAACGGAGTCATTCAGCTTGATAAAATTAAAGAACCTATGGTGATAGGCTACATTGCAGGCGGCATTATGAGTACATTGCCCAACACAAACACGATATCCGACTCCACCTCGTCGCCCTACGTGTTTACGGTAACCCTCACTCCCAGGTAAGGTAAAAGATTTAATTGTCACTTAGTCAATTTTTAAAAAGGGTGATTTGGAAATCTGTTGAAGGGCAATCTTTGATTAAATATAATGCTTTTTCACCTTGGATAAACTATGAAAAAATTCTTTACTTTAGCATTGATATTTGCAGCCTTCAATCTTTCTGCCGCCCTAGACATTAAAAATTCTAGTGATCTCGATAAGACCTGGAAAGAGTATTTTCAAACCAAAAACAAAGACAACTTAGTAAAAATTTTACAAGTTATCAATGCCGATACCGTTACCACTTTCTGCTCCTATGAGTACTTAAACCGTTTACATAGCGCAGCGCTCCTTTCTAAAATGTCGGGCGAAAAGAAAGAGGCTAATGTGGATGATTTAGAGGCCTCGATGGCAGTTTATGAGAAAAAAAATCCCGGCTTTACAGATAAAGTCCATTTAGCGACAGCAGCGATGTGGAGCATGGATGATGCGCTTCGTAAAAATCCTCAAGTGAAAGAGGACTTTCAAGCGATTATTCAAGAAAACCCAGGCCTTGATTATCCTAAGAAAATTAAATTGATGCTCGAACACAAAGAGTAATCTTTTATCAAATTTCTAAAAGTGATCGAGTATCGATCACTTTAGATTCATTCCTACAATCTTCAGTTAAGAGAAACAGTCCCCGGAAAAAATTTCTGCATCTGTATAAAGCGGAAGTCAAAGATCTCTTTCAGGTCACTTTTGACTTTTGAACCTAGCAAGAGCTGTCCTAAAGGGCCTGCGGGAAGTTTGTAGTGGATGATGTCTTCCATTTCAACGCCCCCATCGACCTTTTTAAAAACATGCTGATGGTGCCAGAAAGTATAAGGGCCTGCTCTTTGTTCATCGACGAAAAACTCCCCCTCTTTGACATGGGTAATTTCAGTCACCCACTCTGTCTTAAAAAAAGGCAACGGAGAGACTGTATAAATAATAATTAATCCGGGATACATTTTAGGAGGAACGAGATCAGGATTTTTGATGATGAGCGCAAGCTTTTCAGGGGTAATTTTCGCTAAATTACGCGGGCTTGAAAAGAAATCCCATATAATGGAGATTTCACCAGGGATAAACGTCTTACAATATAATCTTTGCATAAGTTTGAAAATGCCAATGAAAAGTTATCTTGTAAAGGACGGATTTGATTTGTGATTTAAAGGATGGACTGATAGCTTGTCACCCAATGATATTTGTTCTTCTTGCTTTGATATCATCCACTTTTCAACATACGCCTTGCGAGATTGCTTGCGAGAGCCTTGAGTTTGAATCACTTAGCGAAAAGGGAGGATTTATCGAGCGTCATGAGAGCGGACTTAAGTACACTCCCCCTTTTAAATATCTCGGATACGATCGCTTTCAGTTTATAACAGAAAAAGGGGCCGAAGAGGTTATCATAGAGATAAAGCCCTTTCCCGCCCCCTCCCGGTTTATCGGAGTCATTAAAAAATGTCATTTGACCAGTAAAAAAGTCTTTTCTCTCGAAGCGAGCTGGGAGGCTGTCCCGGATGCGCTTTACTACCGCATTTATCTTTTCGGAAAGATGATTAAAGAAGTTCACGAACCTGTTCTTTTTTCCAAGTGTTTTACGGCTAAAAAAGCGGCTCGCGAATTGAAAATCACAGCTGTCAATGCGTATCAGGCCGAAAGTGAAAAAACCTCGATTACTTTAGAAGATTAAAGATTCTCCTCCACTTTCTCTAGGATTTTTCTCCATTTTTTAAAGACCATCCTCTTCCTTTTTTCAGTGAATCGCTTCATCTTTTGGCTGACACTTTTCGTATCAACGGTCCTTAAAAGACTTTCCAAATGCTCAAAGGAGCTAAAATATTGGATATGAGGCATTGCTTTTGTATCATAATAATCGGCCCATTCAATCCACTCTTTGACGATCTTAGGATTCAAAAAGTTGTTCAGATCCTCTTCAGGTCGAGGGTTATTTTCAAGATCGGGAACTCTCAAAAAAGATAGATGGGCAAGAATCGTCTCGGGGTATTTCTCATGCAGTTCAAAAAGAAATTCTTTGGTAGGAAAAAAAATGGGAACGCAGGCGGAGTACTGTTCAAAAAGAGACATGGTGCTGATTTGGTAGGGAAAATGAACAACCCCTTTCAAGTCATAGAGATCTTGCCACCGATACCCCCAGGGAAGAGAGGTAAATAGGTTTGTCTTATAATAAAAGGTCTCAAACCAGTCGTTAAACTTTTTAGAATCCCACAACGCATGCACGTAAAATTTATCATTTTTTCCAGTGTATTGCCCCTTCGTATACAAGCAAAGGCTTGGAATCCACTCGCTATCTATCCCCGAATAACGCTTCAAATAGTTTTGATCGCCTTTATTATTCGAGACGATAAATATCTTATTTTTCTCGACTCCCTGTCTTAAATACTTATTCAAAGAGTCCCACTGAATCTGTGAGCGGGTAAAAGGATTTTCGTAGCGGGTTGAATTGACAATGATGATCGGCTTATTTAGTTTAGCATAAAGAAGGGCAAATGAGGCGTTATGCGTGACGATAAACCCATCAAATTGCTCTAAAAAATCTTTGTATCTTTCATAAAAAAGACAACACCTCTCGTCCGAGAGGTCAGTCCAAGTGTTTTCGTTGATGATCTCTACCGGATCTCTATCTCTTCCAAAAACCCATGTGTGGCCAGATAAACTCCAGTTTGTGACCTCATGCCCCAACTCCTCAAAGATGTTTTTCACATCGGCAATCACTGAAATATGAAGATCTAAATTGAAAAATTTGAGTTTTTTAGGCTCTTCGGCAAAAAGGGCTATCGCTCCCATCATCCAAAACAAGATAAGCGTTTGCATCCAGCGGATCTCTAATCGATTTAAAATGGAAGCGCAAAGGAGACGAGAGTGATCAAGACAAGAGAATATTGAAACATCTCTTTTCCCCACTTTGAGTCATTTTTTTGGAAAAACCCCTTTAACGATAATAGAAGCCATATCACTGAAAGGACGAGGGTCGTCCAAAGAAAAATGGGGCCAGCAAAGTTGAAGTAATAAAGGGCAGCTGAAGAGAGCATAAATAAAAGAATATAGATAACCATATGAATCTTGGTTTGAAAGCTCCCTCTTACGATTGGAAGAACAGGAATTTGAGCCGCTGAATAATCCTTGAAACGATAAAGGGCGATCGCAAAAAAGTGGGGCATCTGCCACATCACCATCATCATAAAGAGAATAAAAGCGCCAAGATCAAATCGATTCGTCACGGCCGTATAACCGATGACTGGAGGAACGGCCCCGGCTAAACTGCCGATCGCTGTCCCATAGATTGTTTTCCCCTTCCAGAAACTATAAAGAATAACATAGTCCAAAAAGCCGAAGAGAGCTACCGCTACCGTGATTAAATTGGTAAAATAGTAGAGGGTGTAAAAGCCGGTTAAAGCCAGAAGGGTCGCAAAGAAAAAAGCATTTTTCCCCGAAATAAGCCCTGAGGCGATGGCTCTTTTTTTGGTTCTTTGCATCTTTTGATCAAGCGGCCGGTCTATAATATTATTAAAGACGCAGGCAGCTGCCATAATGAGAGCAATCCCCAGCATTGTTTGCAGAAAAAGGAGCGGATCGAAAAAACCTTTAGAAGCAAGCAAAAAGCCCGCCGCTACCGTCACCAGATTGCCCAGAACAATTCCAGGCTTTATGATCAAGTAGTAGTTAATCATGCTTATGCCCCATGCCCGGCATCACTCGAGCGTCTAAGTCATACATGATCCACAATGATCCAATCACAATGATTAAAATGACTAGCACCATAAAGTAAAAAATCAGTTTATCCCATTTGGGAGGCCCCTCTTGGCCGATATGAAGAAAAAAGAGGAGCTGGACGATAGCTTGTATGACAGCCAAAAGGGCTAAGAGCCCCATCAAAGCGTAACCCGATATCACATCAAAGTGCACAAGGGAAAAAGAGGCAAGCGTCAGAAGCAAAGAGAGGATAAATCCTATAAGGTAGGCTTGCGGCGTTCCATGCCATAATTTTTTTAGCTGGTTAAGATTTAAATCGTGCTGCATTTAGGCAACCCCCATCAAGTAAACAAAGGTGTAGATAAATATCCAAATGAGGTCTAGAAAGTGCCAGAACAAGCTAAACAGAACTAAGCGTCTAAACGTGTCTCCATTGATGCCGAATGTGAAAACTTGACCAAGCATGACTGCGATCCAGATCAGTCCTGAAGCAATATGAAGACCGTGAGTTCCCACTAGAGCAAAAAAAGACGATAAAAATCCACTTCTTTGCCAGCTTGCTCCCCTTTCAACAAATGAATTGAATTCATGCAGCTCGATCGCCAAGAAGGCGGCTCCCAAAATAAACGTAAGAGCGAGCCACGTTTGAACGGCTTTCGTGTTATTTTTAATGCTGGCAAGCACCGCTAAGCCGCAAGTCACACTGCTCACAAGAAGAATCATTGTCTCTAAAAAGGCTGTGCTTAATTCAAAGAGCTCTTTAGGGCCCGGTCCGCCGAATGTACTATACCTCATGACAGCGTAGGTGCTGAAAAGAGTTGCGAAGAGTACACAGTCTGTCATCAGATAAATCCAGAATCCGAGATAAACTTTTGAGAAGGAATCCTGGTGCGGATCGGGCGTGCTGATATCTGGATTAGGCTCTACAGTATGGTGGATCGTCATGCCTGATATCTCCTTAAGTTTTGCTCAATCTGTCTAACTTCATCAGCAGGAATGATCTCATGCTCTTCATGCCCCCATGTTCTAATAATCAAGCAAGCAAGAATTCCAAAAGCTGTCAGAATGGCAAGCCAAAAAATATGCCATGTCATCGCAAACCCGAATACTAAACTCAAAATGCCAATATAAAAACCAACCGGGGTATTAACCGGCATTGCGATATCCTCATACCGCTCGACCGGTTTCGGAGATTCACCCGTTTTAATAGCCCACAAAGGATCTCTTTGATCCACGGTTGGAATAATCGCAAAATTGTAAACCGGAGGAGGTGTAGGAATAGACCACTCGAGGGTTCTTCCGTTCCATGGATCATCGGATTTAACACGATTTCTTTGATAGATACTCATAAAGAAATCATACACCTGCACCATGACTCCACATAAAATGAGAAAGGCGCCAAAGGCTACAAGTATAAAGAGCGGCTGCCATCCCGTCTCGGCTTCATAGTGGTTTAAGCGTCTTGTAGCCCCCATAAATCCAAGCATGTAAAGAGGCATGAAAGCCACTAAAAAACCGATGAACCAAAACCAAAAAGCTATCAGGTTCAACCGCTCGTTTAAAAAGATACCTGTAAACTTTGGAAACCAGTAAGTGAAGGCCGCAAAAAACCCAAACAGAAAACCGCCGATGACCATTCCATGGAAATGGGCGATTAAAAAGAGGCTGTTATGCAGCTGGAAATCGACCGGAGGCGATGAGAGGAGAATGCCCGTCATCCCGCCGACAGTAAAGTTTAACACAAACGCAAAAAACCAAAGCATCGGGGTGTTGAAATGAACTCTTCCTCTAAATTTAGTAAAGAGCCAGTTGAATATTTTTACCCCGGTTGGGATCGCAATCAGCATGGTGGTGATTCCAAAGAAGGCATTCACATTCGCGCTTGCACCCATCGTGAAAAAGTGATGGAGCCATACGATGAAAGAGAGAAAGGTAATAAGGATAAGCGCCCACACCATGGAAGTGTATCCAAAGAGCCTTTTTTCAGAGAACGTCGCGACCACTTCGGAAAAGACCCCAAAGATCGGAAGGATCAAAATATACACTTCCGGGTGGCCCCACGCCCAAATCAAATTGACATACATCATCGGGTTGCCACCGCCGCCTGCCGTAAAAAAGTGCATTCCCATGTAACGGTCAAGTGTGAGAAGACCTAAGGTGGCAGTCAAAATTGGAAAGGCAAAGACAATAAGCACTAAGGTGCAAAGGGCGCTCCAGATAAAAATCGGCATTCTCATCAAAGTCATACCGGGGCAGCGCATTTTTAATATCGTCACAAGGAAGTTGATGCCACCCATCGTACTTCCGATCCCCGATATCTGGATCATCCATATCCAGTAATCGACCCCCTCATTCGGACTGTATTCAAGACCCGATAACGGAGCGATCGCGAGCCATCCGGCGCCCGAAAAACGGCCTATCGCAAGAGAAACTAAGGTTAGAAAAGCCCCTGCCGCAAAAAGCCAAAAACTTAAAGCATTTAAAAAGGGATAGGCGACATCCCTTGCGCCGATTTGCAAAGGGATAATCAGATTAAAAAGTCCAAAGATCGCCCCCATCCCGACAAAGAAAATCATGGTCGTTCCATGGGCAGAAAAAATTTCTTGGTAATGGCCTGCCGATAAAAAACCTTGCATCTCCCCGACCGATATCGCTTGCTGAAGACGCATCATCATCGCATCGGTGAACCCTTTGAGGAACAACAATAGAACGACCATGATATACATGATACCGATTTTTTTATGATCGACGGTAGTGAACCATTCACGCCAGAGCCACTTCCATCTCCCTAAATAAGTCACAAGCCCGATGATCGTTAACATGAGAAGAACCATGTTGATGACCGCGAAGTTTTGGCTCGGCTCGTGCTTGAAAGCCTCGAGTGTCAACTTACCAAATAAATTCATGGAGTCTCCTTCGGAGGGTGCATGTATTTCATGATGACCGCATCAAATAATTTAGGATCTTTTAATTGATAAAGCTGTGGAGGATTGTCTTGAGAAGGTTTGGCAAGCTCTTCATAACTTTTCCAATCCAGCGGTTGAGAGGCAAGCTTCGCCTCCTTCACCCATTTGTCGTAATCCTCTTGCGTAGAGGCTCGTGTGATAAAATGCATACCTGCAAATCCCTCGCCGCTAATATTGGCAGAAGATCCTCTCGAATCACCCACTTCATTGGCAATCAAGTTAAGCTCGGTTCGCATGTGCGGCATTGCGTAAATTTGACCCCCTAGTTTAGGAATCCACAGCGAGTTCATGGGAGCGTCGGCTGTAATCACGAATTTGATGGGCGTGTCAACCGGAATTTGTAAAAAGTTGAGACTTGCAATTCCCTCTTCCGGATAAATAAATAGCCACTTCCATTGAAGAGCTATCACCTCAATTGTTTTAGCCGGTTTTTCATGCGGAATCGGTTTAAAGGGATCAAGCTCATGCGTCTTCACCCAAGTCAGATAACAAATGATCGCAGTCAGAACAAGGGGAAGCCCCCACCAAACTACCTCTGCCCAGACGTTGTCGACCATATGAGGATCATAGGCGTTTTTATTTTTGGTTTCCGCCCGATACTTCCAAGAAAAAATAAACGTGAGAATATACACGGGTATGACCACGAGCAGCATGATAGCTTGAATGATCAAGAGTAAATTTCTCTGCTCAACGCCAATCATTCCATCCGGAAACAACACCGCGATATATTCTTGAAAGCCATATACCTGGATCGGCTGAAAGAGCAGGGTTAGAAACAAGATAATCCCTGCGAAGACAAGCATAAATAGGACAGGCTTTTTCTTCATTCGCAGAAACTCCTTTGATGGTAGATTTTTACACCATAAATTTTAATAATTAAATTGACAATCTTTTGATAACCGAACGGATCTAATCTTCAAAAAAAATAGCTTGAAACAAAATACAATCTCGCTCGAAAAAGAGCGTGATGAAAAGAAATCTATCCATTTTTGTGACGCTGTTTTTTCTGCCGATCACACTCGCCTTTCTACCCTCTTGTGAAAAGGATCTTCAGGTGAAAAAGATAAAAGTGAATGATGTAGAACTTGCTTACTACAAAAGAGGATCGGGCGATCCTTTGGTGATGATTATGGGGTATAAAGGAACGATGTCCGCTTGGGATCCTGCCTTACTAGATGAACTTTCAAAAACATTTACCCTCATCCTATTTGATAATCGAGGAGCCGGTTTTTCCTCAGATACAGAAGAGAATTTAACCACCATTCAGCAAATGGCCAAAGATACGGAAGCTCTCATTAAGTCCCTCGGGATTCAACAGGCTCACGTGCTTGGATGGTCGATGGGATCAAGAACGGCTTTGCAAATGGCGATCGATTATCCTGACCTTGTCAAAACAGTCATCTTAAGCGCAACCAATCCGGGAGGTCAATACCAAGCCAAACGACTGGGCAACGCTTTTGAAAAACTCTCCCAGCCGAATCTAAAACCGGAAGATTATCTCGCTTTACTCTACCCTGAAACTCCCCAAGGGTTAAATGCTCGAAAACAATATATGGCAAGGCTAGACAATGCGATTAAAAACGGGACCATTCCAAATGATCTTACCATTTCCGAAAAAACAGCCGAACGTCAAAAAAATGCCTTAAAACTGTGGGGTGAAGATGACTCTATCTACGATAAGCTACCCTCCATTAAAGTTCCGGTCCTTGTGACAGGCGGCAGAGCCGATGTACTCTCTAACCCTGAAAATGCTCAAATTATAGCTTCCAGGATCCCCCTTGCCTGGCTTGCCTATTTTGAGGGAGGCCACGGATTCATCTCGCAAAACTACAATGAATTTAGTGCGTTAGTGAACTTGTTTGTGGAAGCAAACCCATAAATTTCATTGGTAATTAGATACAAAATTGCCTTTGGATATCATCCTTCACATCGATTAGCAGTCGATTTGCATCAATCTCTACAAAATTAGGCTCGCCTCTGAAAAGATCCACCAAGTGGATCGATTTCTGGAAAAAACGATCTAGGCGATTATAGATAGCATCCGCATTCGAATCATCTTCTCTTTTTTGCAAAATGGATCGCTCCAAAATTCGGTGCATGCAAACATCTTGAGATGCCGAGAGATAAACGTAAGACACTTTTCTTTCTGCAAAAAAACCTTTAAAATAGCGAGCATACTCTTCATTTTGGACAAGCCCGTCTGCAATGACCCATTTTTCTTCTGCTTCCGCCTTAAAAAAATTTTCCTCAAAGATTTTGATACCGAGAGCCGTCGGGATGAGTTGGCCTGAATCAAGGTAGGATTTACACTCAAGGCCAAGAGCGGTTTCATCTCTCGCTTCACCCCGTAAGATATCACCCAAACAAAGGTGCGAATAACGTCCCTTCTGACATAAAAATTGTGATACAGTTCCTTTGCCGGCAGCCGGCGGCCCCATCAATAAAATATGCGTATTATGCATCTATTCATAATCTTTTAGCTATTTCATCTGCATAATAGCTGATGATAAAGTCTGAGCCCGCTCTTTTTAGACTAATCAAAGTCTCATAAAAGGCATCCACTTCGTTTAGATACCCCTTTTCCGCCGCCGCTTTTATCATGCTATACTCCCCCGACACTTGATAGCTGACAATAGGTAAAAGGGTTTTTTCTTTCAGGCTATGGATGATATCCAGATAGGGAAGGCCCGGTTTTACAATCAAATAATCGGCCCCTTCATTCACATCCAGTAAAGCATCTCTTAAAGCCTCTCTTTTTTGGGCCGGCTGCAACTGGTAGTGTTTTCGGTCTCCCTTTAAGCCCGATGATCCGGCCGCCTCCCTGAAAGGTCCATAAAAACTGGAGGCATACTTAATCGCGTAGGACATCAGAGAGACCATCTCATGCCCTTTTGCATCAAGCACCTCTCTTAAGGCGCCGATCACCCCATCCATGCTGCCGGAGGGGGCAATAATATCGATTCCGGCATCTGCATAAGAGAGGGCGGTTTTTTTAAGAATTTCAAGGGTTTCATCGTTTTGCAAATGACCCTCTTTATGCACTCCGCAATGGGCATGCGAGGTGTATTCACAAAGACAGCAATCGGCGATCAAGAGGGTATGCGGGAAATATTTTTTAATAGACCGGATGGCTGTTTGAATAACCCCGTTTTCTTGATGGGCTGAAGAGGCGATTTCATCTTTTTCTTTCGGGATTCCGAATAAGATGAAAGAATTGAGACCCAATTTTACCCGTCTTTCTACTTCATTTAAAAGATGCAGAGGGCTTTCCTGAAAAATCCCGGGCATCGACTGCACGGGAGCTCTCATCTCCAGTTTTTCATTCACAAAAATCGGGCTGATAAAATCATTTTTTTGTAAGGATGTCTCCGCTAAAAAAGTACGAATTTGAGGAGATTTACGGGCTCGGTGCATGCGTATGGCTGGATAGGTCATAAAAGCCTCTTTATCAAGGGATTCACTTTAAAAGAAAGAGGCTATTTCAATCCAGTTTATTGAGGAAAGACTTCCGGCTCTTTAAAATGCTGCCAGCCTTCCCCATTCAAAGCTTTCATGAAGGCGATAAGTGCGGCTTTTTCTTTTTCCGTGAGATGCATCGGCCTCATGATAGGAGGAAGATTCCTATTTTTAACTCCTCCCTTGTCATAGAAATTGATCACATCTTCAAGCGTCCAATACTTGCCGTCATGCATGTAAGGATAGGTGTTAGCCACTTCTCTTAGAGTGGGCACTTTAAATGATCCCCAATCATCGGTATTGTGGGTGATCCAGTATCTTCCAAGATCAGGTGACTCTTCATCCATGCCAACCCCGATATTGAAGAAGCGGTCATCACTGAAATTAACCCCATTGTGGCAGTTGATGCAGTTCTTTTTTTCGAAGAGCTTATAGCCGTAGATTTGCTCTTCGGTCATCGCGGTTTTATCCCCCCCAATGTATCGATCGTAAGGGGAGTTGCCGGACAAAACGGTTCTTTCGAAAGTGGCGATGGCTTTAGCGATGTTTTCCATCGTAATCCCCTCATCGCCAAATACTCGCCTGAAAAGCTCATGATAGCCTTTAATCGCTTTGATCCGGTTCAAGCAATCTAAATAACAGACATGCGGATCGTCATAAAGAGCCATCTCTTTCGGATTAGCAATAGGTCCTAAACACTGCTCTTCTAAAGTTTTTGCCCGTCCATCCCAGAATTGAAACTTGTTATAGGCCGCGTTAATGACCGTGGGCGCATTTCTCGTCCCTTTACGACCATTGATCCCAATAGATACAGGCTTTCTTTCGGCAAAAGCATCATTGATCGTATGACAAGTTGCGCAAGAAACGGTGCCATCTCCTGATAAGCGCTTATCAAAATAGAGAAGCTGACCTAAATCGGCTTTAGCCTTCGAGTAAGGATTATCTTTCGGCCATGGGATTTCGGGAAGGCCGTAAGGCACTTCAAATTTCTCAACAACTTCAGGCTGAGACGGTTTAGTCTCCGAAAAAGAAAAGAGCAAAAGCCCAAAAGAGGTTAAAATAGCTGAAGCTACCAAGCACTTATTCATACTTCACCTTCATACGGCGATTAATGAAATCTTCGCAAGGTGATTACTCCGGCTTGAACTGCTCAGGAATCTTGCACTAAAGAAACTAAAAGCTTTACGTTTTCTTCCGGCACCGTGGGTAAAACCCCATGCCCCAGATTAAAAATAAAGCCAGGCTGTCCTTTCATCGACTTCAATAGCTTTTTCACCTGAAGAGTGAGCTCTTTCTTAGGAGCTAGAAGAAAATAAGGATCCAAATTGCCTTGGACTGCCATATCAGGCCGGATTTCCTTCCTGGCTATTGCCATATCGATTTTAGAATCGAGACTGATCACGTTCGCACCGATATCCTGCAGTAAAGGATAAAAAACAGAGTGGCCTGTACCAAACACGGTGATGGGCACTTTTTTAGGGTTCTGAAGGAGGGAGATCGTTTTTTTGAGGTAGGGAAGCGCAAGCTCCTGAAAATAACCCCACGATAAAACGCTCGACCAAGAGTCGAAAATTTGAATCGCATCTACCCCTGCCTTGATTTGAAGATTCAAATGATTGGCGGAGGCTTCTGCGAGCTTCTCTAAAAGAGCTAGCAGGATCGGTTTATTGGAAAAAGCAAACGACATAAACTTTGTAAGATCATGCCCTTTCCCATCCCCTACCATGTAAGAGGCAAGGGTAAAAGGGGCGCCTGCAAACCCAATGAGAGGACGATCCAAATTTTTTTTGGTGAGCTTGATGGCTTTAGCAACATAGTCCAATTTTTCAGAAATGAGCGAGGGATTAAGATTTTCTACATCCTTGAGGGTTTTGATCGTATGGCCAAACACAGGCCCTTGCCCTTCCGGAAAATCGAGCTCTAAGCCTAGCGCGTCAGGCACCGTTAAAATATCTGAAAAAATGATCGCGGCATCCATACCAAACGCTTTAATAGGCTGTAAGGTAACTTCCGTAGCAAGCTCAGGATTTCGCATCACCTCAAGCATCGTGTATTTTTTTCGGATAGCCTGATAGCTTTTCATATACCGTCCCGCTTGCCTCATAAGCCAAACAGGAGGGCGATCCACAGCTTCTGCCCGGGCCGCTTTTAAGTAGAGCGATGTCCTCATTCCAAAGCCTCTTCTATCGCTTGCAGTGTTTTCTCAATCATCTCTTCCGTATGTTCTGAGGACATAAAATTCGCTTCAAATTGGGAGGGGGCAAAATAAATGCCTTGGTTTAGCAATTTCTGGAAAAATCTTCCATATTTTGCAGTATCGGACGTTTTAGCATCCTTCAAATTATGGACAGGCTTTTCGGTGAAAAAGAGGGTAAACATGGTGCCGATAGAGTTAATCTGGTAGTTCAACCCTTTTCTTCTCAAAATAGAGCGTATTCCTTCGCATAATTTTGAGGTCATTTTTTCAGCGTGAAGATATTTTTCGGGATGTTCTTTCAAAAGTTTCAACATCTCGATACCGGCTGTCGTGGCAACCGGATTTCCGCTGAGGGTGCCGGCATGATAGACAGGTCCTAAAGGAGCTAGATAATCCATGACCTCTTTACGACCTCCAAAAGCTGCGCAAGGAAGCCCTCCTCCCATCACTTTGGCAAGACAGGTCAAGTCCGGTTTAATATCATAGAGCCCTTGAACACCTTTAGGAGTCACCCTAAAACCCGTCATCACTTCGTCAAAAATCAAAAGCGCCCCTCTCTCTTTGCAAAGAGTCTCTAAACCTTTTAAGAAATTTTTGTCAGGCAATACCGTCCCCATATTTCCCACAACCGGCTCAAGAATGACCGCTGCGATATCGCCCTCATAATCTTGGAACAGTTTTTTCACTCCTTCCAGATCATTATAATCACATAAAAGAGTTTGGCTTGCCGTTTCAGCCAAAACCCCTTTGCTGTCAGGATGGCCAAACGTTAAACTGCCTGAGCCCGCTTGGACGAGGAGCGCATCGATATGCCCATGGTAACAGCCATTAAACTTAATAATTTTTCGCCTTCCCGTATAGCCTCTCGCAAGCCGGATCGCACTCATCGTCGATTCAGTGCCCGAACTGACGAGGCGTATTTTTTCGCAAGAAGGGAAGAAATAGCGGATCAGCTGAGCGAGCTCGAGCTCATATTTGCAAGGAGCTCCAAATGAAGTGCCTTCGGCAGCCACTTTTTGAACCGCTTTTACAATAGCCGGGTTGGCATGCCCGAAAAGAAGCGCTCCCCAAGATAAAACATAATCGATAAAAATCTTGTGCTCTTCCGTCGTAATATAGGGGCCTTCCCCTTTCTTTATAAAGTAGGGATTACCTCCTACCGCACTAAACGATCTGACAGGGCTATTGACACCTCCTACAAAAATTTGCTCGGCTTCTTTAAAAAGTTCGTGTGAGGTTTTCATATTCTTCCTTCATCAGCGATTAAACAATCCAGCATGGAAACAAGCGATTTTTCCTTCGCGACATGAACCCTTTTTCGCATATAAGGGGTTACAGCTTCGGCCGTCTTGTCTCCAATGCAAAAAGAGATAATATTCTCCCCTTGATATAGCGAGCTATTAAAAAATCGCTCAACTTGAGATTGGCTTGTAAAAAAAACCGAATCATTCTCTTTGATAGAGAAATTTAAATTTTTAGGTTCTACATTATCATAGATCGGAAGAGTAAAAAATGATTTCGGCGGAGGCACAGAAACTTTGCTGGCCGAAGGATACAAAACTAAAGGTTCCCACTCCATTTTAAAAAGGGAGGAGGCCTCGTATTTTGGAGGCAAAATAATATCTCTTACCCCTTTCATCTCCAAAGCTTTTTTCGTGAGAGGACCTACGGCGCCAATTTTCTTATCTTGAATTTTTCTCTCCTCTAAAAAAAATAGATCCACACTTTTTTGGCTCGTAAAAAGAAGGGTCTTAAAAGGTCTTAAAAAGTCTTGCGTCAACTTCTGAAGATTCTCTTTGATCGGTCGGATTTCAATCAGGGGAAATTCCACATAGTTTATTTTTAAAGCTTCAAAATGCGCTTTTTCCGCTTGGGATAAGGATTTTAAAATGACAACCCTACCCATTCATCTCTCTCCATTCTAAAAAGATGTCGGCTAGGTCTAAAATAGGTTGAACCCCTTCTCTTGGATCAAAGACAATTTTTTGCTCGATATAATTTGTCATCGCCCCATTTGAAAGAAACGCTTGAAGCGAAAAATTTCCATCCCTCTCACGATCTACAAAAATGCCTAATGGAATTTGGCAATCAAAACCTACTTTTTTTAAAAAAGTAAGTTCTGCAAGCGATCTCTTCTCTTGCTCTTTGTGATTTACTTTTGAAGCTAAATGATGCGAGTAGGCATCGCTTTTTCTCGTTTGAAGTACAATGACCCCCTGTCCCGGGGCCGGGCAAAACTCCTCGGCCGTAAATCTTTTTGATATGCGATCTGTGAGATCAAGTCTTATAAGGCCCGCTTCCGAGAGGACGAGCGCATCAAAATTTCCCTGATCAAGCTTTTTTATGCGTGTCGGGACATTGCCTCTAATTTCAGTGAATTGGATATCGGGATAAAGCCTTTTCAAAAGCGCCCGCCTTCTTTGGCTTCCGGTTGCTATCACGGCATTTGAGGGAAGGGACTTATACTTAGGATGTAGAATTAAAACATCCCGGCACGATTCGGCTTTTAAAAATCCGCTCAGCTCTAAAGAGGGAAGTATCTCCGAGGTGATATCTTTCAAGCTATGGATGGCAATATCAATCTCCTGATCCTCAAGAGCTTGCTCAATCTCCTTAATAAAGACCCCTTTACCCCCTATTTCATGCAAGGGGCGAGTCTGATCCAAATCCCCGCTTGTCTTGATTTCCATGACTTCAATCTCAAGGTCAGGAATTTTTGCAATAAGCTCAGCTTTTACGATTTGAGTTTGTTTAAGAGCTAGTTGAGAGCCTCTTGTTCCAAGGCGAACGATATTTCCCATGGGAGAATTTATATAGGGTTTTTAATATTAATTATATAAATTTCAAAAGTATGAAGAGGTCAAAAGACTACCGCATCATCCACGATTTAGATGTGAATCAAGGCCGAGGCGAAGAGCTGGCTTCCTGGGGAAGAAAAGAGATTGAAATCGCCGAAAAAGAGATGCCCGGCCTTATGGCGATCCGTAAAGAATTCAGCCCTCTCAAGCCTTTAAGGGGGGCGCGGATTGCCGGATGCCTTCACATGACCGTACAAACGGCGGTTCTGATCGAAACCTTGATTGAACTTGGCGCTCAAGTCAGATGGTCTTCCTGTAATATTTTTTCAACGCAAGATAATGCAGCGGCAGCTATTGCTCAAGCGGGCATTCCTGTCTTTGCATGGAAGGGCGAGACGGAAGAGGAGTACTATTGGTGCATCCAACAGACTCTTTACTTTGAAGAGGGCCCTCTGAACATGATTTTGGATGATGGAGGCGATTTAACCAATTACGTCCATGACAAAGCCCCCGAACTTCTTAATGGGATTAAGGGAATCAGCGAAGAGACGACCACAGGGGTGCATAACCTGATGAGAAAGCTTCAGAAAAAGGAGCTGAAAGTCCCCTGCATCAATGTCAATGATTCGGTCACCAAATCTAAATTCGATAACTACTATGGCTGTAGAGAATCGCTGATTGACGGCATCAAAAGAGCAACCGACGTCATGATTGCCGGAAAAACCGTGTTTGTAGCGGGTTACGGCGATGTCGGGAAAGGATCGGCCGAGGCTTTTTCAACTCTCGGAGCCCGGGTTCTTGTGAGCGAAATCGATCCGATCAATGCTTATCAAGCCGCGATGCATGGCTACCAGGTTGTCACCCTAGAGGAAGCTGCCCCCATCGCAGATATTTTTGTAACGGCTACCGGATGCATTCACGTCATCCAAGGGAAGCATCTAGAAAAAATGAAAGATGGGGCGATCGTTTGCAATATCGGCCATTTTGATTACGAGATCGATATTGCCTGGCTAAACCTTCAGCCTCATATCAAAAAAATCTCGGTTCAGCCGCAAGTCGATCAATACGTTTGGGAGAATACCGGTAAAACTTTAATTGTGCTTGCTGAAGGGAGACTGGTCAATCTAGGATGTGCCCATGGGCACCCTTCCTTTGTGATGTCGAATTCTTTTTCCAATCAAGTGTTAGCCCAGATTGAACTGTGGACAAACCGTGATAAACTGCCGATTGATGTGATGCGCCTTCCCCGCGAGCTGGATGAAAAAGTGGCAAGGCTTCATCTTGATAAACTAGGCGTTCATTTAACCGAACTTACAAAAGAGCAGGCCCATTATCTAAATGTTCCTGTAAAGGGACCTTATAAATCAGACCACTATAGGTACTAGATGCCTTTATTACTCCCTGGACAATATCCCCGTTCGGAAAAACTGATTCAAGCCACAAGGGATTATGATCGGGGCCGGATCACTGAAAAAGAAGTTCAAGACGCCTTCAGAATAGACCGGGAAGATCTGTTAGATCTGCAAAAAGGTTTCTCTTACAAAACAAGCGGTTTTTTTGGATGGCAAGATCTCATGAGGCCTTTTTGCCATCTTATTGAAGGAGCCAAAACAGGCCCTCTCACCCGTTTTTTAGAGACCAATACTTTTTGGAGAGAACTTCAAGCTCCCTCATCGATTAAATTAAACTATTCCGCTATCAATCGTTATTTTGACAACTCCGAATTAATTACCCTCCCCTTCTTGTTTACTTTCAAAAAATTTTCGGTTGGAATTTCTTCGCAAGAAATCGTGAGTCTTTTAAGCAATTTAGCTCTTCATTTGTTGAGTTACGATAAAAATCGAGCGCTTGTTTTTTATGAACCTTGTCTTCAATCTAATGTAGACGAAGATTCTAAAAAGTTAGGCGAAAAGCTACTAGAGATTATTAAAAACAGTTCGAATAATCCTATTTTCATTACCACTACAGGCCGCCTTACCCAAGAAATGATTTATTTAAGAAATTTAAAAACCGATGGGATCGGCATCGATTTTTATTCCAATTCAATCGATTCGATCATGCCCGATTTTCCAAAGGATAAAATTCTTCTAGCCGGATTGATAAACACCGCTTCCACTCTTCTTGAAAGTGAGTCTAGTATCAAGACTTTTCAAAAAATGATGAAAGATAAAATCGAGCATTTCGTCGTCATTCCAAATGGACCTCCTGAATATCTTCCCCGGAACATCATGGATCAAAAAGTGCGCAACATGAGGAATTTTTTAAAATGATCAGCCACGAAGTCGGATCGCTTGCAAAACCCTCCTGGAGAGTGAAACCTTTTACAGGAAAGCCGCTTACCGATTCCGACTTGGAAGAGGCTAAATTCTGGGGGAAAAAACTTCTGATCCCTGAATGGGAAGAGCTACATAAGCTTTTATCCAAACGGATTCATTTCACAGCGGATGAAAAGGCCGCCATCATCGATTTTTCTTCCTATTATGGAATCAGGCTGCAAGAAGAGGCCGGTCTTGACTGGGTATGGGATGGAGAAGAAAGACGGGTTGAAATGTATGAGTATGCCGTGCAGCATATGCAAGGATTTAAATTTCATGGGCACGTGAGGAGCTTTGATAACAAATATTACAAAAAAGCATCCTGTATCAGTGAGCCTCAACTGATAGAACCCTACCATGTAAAAGAGTTCAAAGCGATTCAAGCAAAAGCTAAAAAACAGGTCAAAATCCCCTTAACAGGCTCCTATACTTTAGTGGACTGGTCTTATGACGAGTATTACATGAAAGCTGCCATTCCCGGCATGGAATCCGTTCGAACGGATTCTTTGGCTATGAGACGGCAGTTTATCCAGGATGTGTCCAAAAATATCCTTTATCCTAATCTGAAAGCATTGATTGAAGCGGGAGCTACTCACTTACAGATCGATGAGCCGGCCGCTGCCACCAAACGAGATGAAACCCAGGAGCTGATCGATGCGATTACTTTAAGTGTGGGGGATCTGAAAGGAAAAGCATTTTTTGTCCTGCATATCTGCTTTTCTGACTATAGCCGCCTCTTTCCCGATTTAAGAAAATTGGAAGGCATCATCGATGAGATTCACTTTGAATATGCAAACCGCGATTCCACCGGAAAAGATCGAGTAGGCTACGAGACGTTAAAGCTTTTAAAACCCACCTCCTTTAAAATTGGACTTGGAGTAATTGATGTGCATACCGATTTTATCGAATCTCCGGAGCTCGTCAGGGATCGAATCCTCTATGCCAACTCAATTATTCAAGACCCTAAGAGACTCTATATAGCTTCCGACTGCGGTCTAAGAACTAGAAGCTGGGACATCTCTTTCCAAAAACTGCAAAACCTGGTGAAAGGACTTGAACTTGCCAAAAAGGAACTCTGATGCCGAACTATCTCTTTACCTCCGAATCGGTCTGTGAAGGACACCCCGATAAAGTAGCCGATCAAATTTCTGATGCCATTCTTGATGCCTGCATAAAAGACGATCCCTTAGCGCGTGTGGCCTGCGAGACGTTAGTGACTACTGGTCTCATCGTTTTGTCAGGAGAAATCACAACCACCTCCTCCGCCAATTTCTCAGAAATCGCAAGAGAGACGGTCAAACGAATCGGCTATACGGATAGCGACCTTGGATTCGATTTCCGCGGCTGCGGCATTTTAACCTCTTTCAATAAACAATCTCCTGATATCGCGATGGGTGTGAATGAAAAAGAAAATAAAGAATTGGGAGCAGGCGACCAGGGGATCATGTTTGGTTACGCCTCTCACGAAACTGAGGAGCTCATGCCCCTTCCTATTATGCTCGCCCACCGCATCGTAAGAGAGCTAAAACGGCTCAGAAATTCAGGCACCTTAAAGTATTTAAGACCCGACGGTAAAGCGCAGGTTACAATCGAGTATAACGAAAACAATATTCCTGTTCGAATCCATACGATCGTTATCTCGACGCAGCATAACCCGGATGTAAGCCAAGATACGATCAGACACGATATGAGACAGTTAGTGGACCGAATTGCTCCCAAGCATTTGATCGACGATAAAACGCTCTTCTACATCAATCCAACAGGACGCTTTGTAGTTGGAGGCCCTAATGGAGACTGCGGCCTTACAGGACGAAAAATTATCGTAGATACCTATGGCGGCATGGGCAGGCATGGCGGAGGAGCTTTTTCAGGTAAAGATCCGACCAAAGTCGATCGATCAGCGGCCTTAGCCGCACGCTACGCTGCCAAAAATATTGTAGCTTCAGGCTTGGCAGACAGAGTTGAAATCCAAATCTCCTATGCCATCGGCATCTCCCACCCTATATCTATAAAAGTGGACACTTTTGGAACCTGTAAAGTGCCTGAATTTAAAATAGCAGAGGCGATCCCTCAAGTCTTCAATCTCTCTCCTAAAGGGATGATCGATATGCTCGATTTAAGACGGCCGATCTATCTTCCTACTGCCTTCGGAGGCCATTTTGGGAGAAATGAACCGGAGATGACTTGGGAGAAGACCGACCGCGTAGAGGCACTCCTTAAAGAGATTAATTAGATGGAAAAAATTATCTTTGAACTGATTCCTCCTCCTCTTCACTGGGATGAAAAAAAGTCAAAGCAATATCTCCTTGAGGCTTGCCAAATCCTGGATGAGGAAAAAATCCTCACTGTCACCGTCCCTCAAATCATTGAAGAGACGAGAGATCCCACTAAAACTCACCAGTTTGTTCCAAAAATGGATCATCTCGAATTTATAGCTCTTTTAAAAAAGCAAAAACCGGATCTGGTCTTGGTTCCATGCAAGATAAGTGTGATAGAATCGAAAGTCCATTTTAGAGATTGGATGGAGAGAGCTTATAATCTAGGTATTCACCATCTTGTCTTGGTCGGAGGGGATAGAACCGATGCAGACTATCCGGGCTATACTGTATGCGAGGCAGCTCAGTTTGTTAAAGAGCGCTACCCAACAATCAGACTTGGCGGGATTACGATCTTTGAACGGGATTTGGAAGAGGAGCGGATTCAGAAAAAAATAGAGGCCGGCATTGACTTTTTTCTCTCTCAAATTATTTTTGACACAGAGAAAATGGAAAATCTTTTACGCCATGTGAAGAATATCCCTCTTTATCTTTCTCTCGCCTATCCCACAAAACCCCAAGATGTCGATCTTGTTAAATGGTTAGGGGCCCATGTACCTCAAAAAACCGAGGCGCTTTTCAAGGAGGATTTAGAGAGAAATTCGATCTTGGTAATGGACGCTCTTCTCGACGACATCTTTTTCTTTCTAAAAAACACGAAGCAAGACATAGGCTTTAATGTAGAACCCCTCACCTATCACAACTTAGAGGCCTCCCGGAATCTCTATCAAAAACTCAAAGATCGAATCGCCCATATTTGAATTTAATTTTTACTAGAGTCTTTACAATGAAGAATTTATCCAAAAAATGTCTTGCAGCGCCAGAATAAGGGCATTTATTGTAAAATTCAAAAGATGGAACCCATCTGCCATACCTTTCGAACGGTAAATGATTTATTGACCTCCATTAAAGATCCGGACAATAAAGGCCGAGAAATTCGATTCCTATTAGCAGGAAAGACTCAATACCCTCTTGTTGTGAGAATAGCGGCTCTTTTTGATGAGATCTCGACCCACTGGTTTTCTCTGTATGCGACCCATCCGGATCAACGAGCTTTATTAATCAGTTTGCGTTATGAACTTGAGGCGTCTAAATGTTTGGACGTTGGACTAAGAGCAGATTTAATGGATTATTTCCGGTGCTTTTCAGCTAGCGGATTTGATGCAGAAAGAAGTGTGGTTGAGACCCCAGACTACGTGAAATGCGTGACTCATTCTCAAAACCCCTCTTTAAATGGCATTTTGTTCAATTACAGTGTGCCTGCATTGCCGAAGATTCAAGAGGAGATGAGCTTTTATAAATCGCTTAAATTACCTTTCACCTGGTATGTGGAATCGGAGGGGGAAGCGGATATTGAACTATTGCTGCAAAAGAAGGGATTTAAGGCCGGCTCTAACTTAAGAATCTATACTCGTGAAATTGAAAAAATACCTATCCGCCCCCTTAAAAAAGATGTTCAACTGATCGTAAGAGAACTCTTTAATTCTGACGAAATCACTTTTGCAATTACTGCTTTAGACCCTCAAATGAAACCCTTTTTTTTATACGATGCAGCTCAAGCCAAGCGTCGCTTTATTCACTTCATTATAGAAAAAGATTCAAATATAATTGCTTGCATGACAGCAATAAAGGCGAACTCTATTTTTTACATTGTCAATGCCTATACCCATCCTGCGTATCGAAATCAGGGCTTGCAAAAAAGGCTCTTCAGGTTTGCAGCCATTAAGGCTGTGATGATGAACTGCAATACAGCGATTGCTCTTATCCCAAAAAATAGTATTGCCGAAAAGGTGGCCTTAAGCTTTTCTGCCGAATATCATCTTGAGCTGAAACCTTATCTTTCTCCGGATGCTGAAAGTCAGAGGGTCTAATCATGGAGCCTGCCTCTACCAGTTATCCTCTCTCAACTTATTTAGAAAAAATCCCAGCCGGAAGCTACACCCTTCGTCTCAGTGCACCTCAGGCTTTTGCTCCTATCATTCTGCATAAATCGGGATTATTTCCCCGTTCTGTCTATGTAGCCTTTCTCTCTTATCAAGATCAGCCTAGGACCAATCTTTTCAAAAAGTACTTGAAAAAACAGGGTTGGACTTTAGCCGCTTCTAAAGCAAGAGAGATTATCGCTGAGTTTTTCAAGAAAAATCAGAACCATCTGATTTCAAATCGAGAGGAAGAGATTGCTTTTCATAATCCTCTGAGAAATATCCCTATCTATCTTAAGTACAAAGAATCCTTCGCAGAACAAGATCCAACTTTAGCTGACAAAATCCAGGCAGGAGGAGAGTGGTATTTAGGAGAGCAAAAAATCTTTTTCCGTACCAAGCTATTAAATCAAAACTATAGAGAAGAGCCTTTAAAACTTATAGGAATCAAGATCAACGATAAATCGCTTCTTTTAAAAAGGGGCTATCTCTTTAGCTCCGGCGAGCATCATAATCACACGCTCTATACATTAGCCGATGCAAGCCAACGAGTAATCAGCATGATCTCTGTCATTTCTTTGACGAGTTCTTCCATTTTTTTGTTTAATGGGTACACCATATTACCTGAAAGAGGAAAAGGCTTCATGAAAGATTTAGTGAGCTATGTCCTCCTCCATTTCTCACAAAAGGGATACACCCATGCCTTTACGATTGTACCTCTTAATGTAGTTGTACATCGTACAGAAGTGGTTTGGCCTTTTTACAAGTACTCTAAACCCCGCTCATCACTTCAATCAACGACTGAAGCAAAGTAGGATAGAAAGAGAGAAGTAAAATGGAAGCAAAGGAGAAGGCGCCAATAGCCCACCCTTGCCAGTGAGAGAGCAGCTTCTTCTTGTCCGGTTCTTCTACGAGCATAAAGGATATGATTCGAAGATAGTAGTAGGCCGAAAGAAGCGTCATCATAAGTCCTACGACGACTAATCCATAAAAACCTGCTTGATACGCCACTTTAAAAATAAAGAATTTAGCAAAAAAACCAATCGTAGGAGGGATTCCCGCTAAAGTTAGCATGAAAAAAGCAAATAAAGCCGAGAGCCACGGCGCTTTACGATACAATCCTCTCAAATCTTCCAAGGTTGTCCCCTCGCTATCCTTGTCTAGAAAAGATAAGACGGCGAAACACCCGAGGGTCGCTAAAGAGTAGACGGCTAAGTAAAAAAGGAGGGAAGAGAGGGCGTCTGGGCCTCCCGCCGCTAAGGGAAGCAGTAAATAGCCGGCATGGGAAATCCCCGAGTAGGCAAAAAATCGTTTAAGCTCCGTTTGTCTAAGGGCCACCATGTTCGCATAAATCAATGTCGGATAGGCTAAATAGCTGATCAGTTGGTTCCAAGCCGGATTAAAGCTCGGAAGATACACTAAAAAAAGAAGCGCAAGCGCAACAAAGGCCGCCGCTTTCGTGCCCACTGCCATAAAAGCTGTGACCGGTGTCGGAGCTCCCTCGTAGGTATCGGGCGCCCACACATGAAAAGGGACAATTGCCGCCTTGAAGAGAAGCCCTACGGTGATTAAAGCAATCCCGCTGAAGAAAAGGAGGTTTTCACCGGAATGCTGAAGCCCTTGATACCCTTCTGCCAAATGGGAAAAGTTCGTCGTTCCGATTGCGCCATAGATAAAGGCGATTCCATAGAGAAGAATCGAGGCGCTAATCGCGCCCATAAAAAAGTACTTCATCTGCGCTTCATGAGAAAGCTCCCAATTTTTCACATATCCGACCATCACATAAAGAGAGATCGAAAGGGTTTCAAGACCTAAAAAAAGAGTCAGAAAATCGGCTGATAAACCGATTAAAATAGCGCCTAGCACAGCGGTTAGTAGTAAAAAGTAATACTCCCCGCGAGGAAGCTGATCATTTTTTTCAAAAAAAGCTGCCGCCAGAAAAGTGGTTGCAAGACCGATGAAAGAGAAAGAGGCTGTAAAGAGCTTAGTGAGCGAATTAAAATGAACCCAAGGAGTTAAAAGAGGATTGATGCTTTCAGGAGAAAAGAGTGCGGCATAAATAGAAAAAGCAAAAGTGAAAACCGTTAATCCAAACGAAACTTTTTTTGAGGCCGATTCAAAAAAAGTCTCTAGAAGAAGGACCAGCAAAGCCCCTCCTAATAAGATAAGAATAGGACTTAAGGCTAATAGATCGGGAGCAGTTAAGGTCGGATTCATGAGGATTTCTCCACTTTCGCAAGATAGGTTTCGATTTGTTCAAGAACGGGGGTCGGATAGATGCCTATCCATAACACGAGAAATAGGAGAGGCGCTGCAATCACATACTCTTTTAAGCCGATATCGATCCAAGGATCTTTAAAGAACAGAGGCTCTTCAAAATAGGTCTTTTGCATAAATCTAAGCATGTAGAGAGCAGACAGGATCACCGACAGAACTAAGATAGCCGCGACCCAATAATTGTATTGATAAACGCCGACAAAGGTGATGAGCTCCCCTACAAAATTGTTGGTTCCCGGGAGCGCAACCGATGCTAGTACAAAAAAGAGGGTAAGCCAACAGAGATAGGGTAAAAATTTGGCAAGACCGGAGACTCTGCCGATCTGTCTCGTTCCAATCTTAAGCTCCAGCCAGCCGGCCACCAAAAAGAGGCCTGCGATCGTGACCGCATGGTTAATCGATTGAAGAATAGCCCCTTCATGGCCATATTTGGACATTACAAAAAGTCCAACTAAGATGAAATTGACATGCGATAAGCTCGAATAGGCCATAAGTCTTTTATAGTCCGTCTGACGCCAGGCAGCAAAGCCGGCATAAAAAACCCCTATCACAGCAAGCGGCACTAAATAGGGACTTGCAATCACCATTAAAGAGGGAAAATGCTCGATTAAGATCCGTATAATCCCATAAATACCTGCTTTCGATAGGAGCGCTGATAATAGAATCGTGCCTCCCACAGGCGCCTCCACATAAGTATCGGGAAGCCATGCGTGGAAGGGAAATAAGGGAGTCTTTACAGCAAACGCTAAAAGAAAGATCGCAAATAAAATCCACGAGGTTTGCTCTGGCATCGTATCAAGATTCAAACTTCCCGTCGCAAAATAGATCGAGAGGACAGCCAAAATCATGAGCGCCGATCCGGCTACCATGTACACGATAAAGCGAAGAGCCGCCCGTCCCCTATTTTCGCCTCCCCAGATGGAGATGATAAAATAAAGGGGAATTAGCATCGCTTCATAAAAAAGGGTGAAGAAGGCCAAATCTCTGGACATGAAAAAAGCGAAAAGAAGGGCTTCCGTTAAGAAAATAAGGGCGAAGTAGCTGCCGTCATGAATTTTTGTGGCGACTAAGCTGATCGGAATAATGATTGCCGTCAGCAACAAAAAGATATAAGTCAGGTTATCAACCCCTAAACGAAAATGAACATTCAGCGGCTGAAACCAGGGAATATCTAGTTTTTGCCCTATCCAATCGAAATTTCCGATGATGAGCAATAGAAGCGGGATTAAACTAAGGGCAAACGTTGTCCTTCTTACAATCGTGTGAGGAAGGAAGAACGCCGCTCCCGATAAAATCAGAGGGACAAGTAATAGAGTTTCTAGGGTCAGCATCTCATTCATCTCCTCAAAATGCGAAATAAGCCATCACAAATAGCGTTCCTAAAATTAGCCAAGCCACATACGAGCGGATCTCTCCGCTTTGCACTCTCTGTAAACCTTCCGCCGAATTCTTCAGCGTGACCGCTCCCCCTCTTAGCATCCCTTCAAAAAAGAGAGGTTCAAGGACGTACGCGATGAATCCGCCGATCGCCTTCAAGGGACGAACAATAATAAAATCGAATATTTCATCGAGAAAGAAAGCTCTTCTTAAAAATTCAAACGGCTTGCCTAAGCGGTTTAAAAATCTTGTATAAGTTAAATAGGATAGGCTGACACCAAGGACTGCAGCGGCTACTGCAATATAGGTTTCAATACTAAAAATGGAGCCTTCATACGAAGCTTTTTCCGCAGAAGATAATCTAATCTCCTTTAAAAACCCTTCAAGCGGTGGAATATTGCCGAATTTGAAGCCGATAAAACCGCCAAACGTTGAAAGAAAGGCAAGAACGGCAACCGGAATCCACATTATTTTGGGAACTTCGTGAGCGGCTTTCAAAAGTTTTTGATCGAGCCTAAAATCTCCTAAGAAAGTCAGGCAGTAAGCGCGCATCAGATAAAATCCGGTCAGGATAGAGGCGCCAAGTCCGATATAAAAAAGAAATTCGTAGCCTGCCAAATACTCCTGCTCGAGAATTAAATCCTTACTAAAGAAGGTGGCAAGAGGGGGTATTCCTGACAAGGCGAGCACTCCAATCAAAAAGAACCAATGGGTTTTTTTAAGAATTTTTTTGAGGCCCCCCATCTTTTCAATATTGGTCGATCCATTTAAAGCATGAAGCACATTTCCTGCCGATAAGAAGAGATTCGCCTTTACAAAAGCGTGCGTCGTTAAATGGAACATCGCGGAATAAAAGGCTCCCGCTCCGCAGGCCAAAAACATAAGGCCCAGCTGGCTGACGGTCGAATAGGCGAGCACCCTTTTCAAGTCGGTTTGAGAAAGTGCGCATAAAGCGGCAAACAGCGAGGTGATCGCTCCAATAATTCCAATGATCAATAAAGTATTGGGAGCATGCAGAAAGGTTGGATGAAGTCTCACGACTAAATAGACGCCGGCAGTCACCATGGTAGCCGCATGGATAAGCGCGGACACGGGCGTTGGCCCCTCCATCGCGTCGGCGAGCCAAATATGGAGCGGAACCTGTGCAGATTTTCCGCTTGCGCCAATGAAATAGAGGAAGGTCAAAACGGTTATGATCGGAGCTCCGACTGCAAAAGTCGCGATCGTTTCGTTAATCGTCATGATATCGGTTGTCCCAAAAAGCCCAAGCGTGAGAAGAATTCCCATCAATAAGCCGGCATCCCCAATACGATTTACCACAAAAGCTTTGGTAGCCGCTTGAGCTGCAGCGGGCCTTGTGTAGTAGTAGCCGATTAAAAGGTAGGAGGCAAGGCCAACCCCTTCCCACCCAACAAAGAGAAGGAGAAGATTTTCGGCCAAAACCAGGAGGAGCATCGCAAAAACGAAGAAGTTTAGACAAGCAAAATACCTGGCGTAATCTTCCTCATGCTCCATGTACCCTACCGAATAGACATGAATGAGAAAACCGATTCCCGTGATGATCAGTCCCATGAGAAGCGATAAATGATCTAACCGAAGGGTAAAATTCGATTCAATCCCTTTAACAGGAATCCAGTTAAAAAGAGTCACTGTGTCAGGGCTGTGGCCCATATAATAGTAAAAAAGAAGGGCGAAGTTCACAAAAGAGACGAAAATGGAAAGGCATCCTATCCAACTCACGAAGAGCCGGCTCAACTTCGCAGAAAACAACATCAAAATCAAAAAACCTGCGAGAGGAGCAAAAAGACCTAAACACATGGGACAGAACATAAGTTATCCCCTTAGCTCGTTATATTGATCCACATCGACCACTTGTTTGGATCTAAACAAATTAATTATGATGGCAAGACCGACCGCCGCTTCAACAGCTGCCACCACTAAAACAAAGAAAACCCAAACTAACCCGGTCTGGTTGCCCCAGTAACTTGCAAAAGTCACAAATAAAAGATTTGCCGCATTCAGCATCAGTTCGATCGAAAGAAAAAATACGAGCGCGTTTCTTTTCGCAAGAACGCCGATCAGTCCAATTGTAAACATCAGCATACTGACAATGATAAAGAACGCAAGATTCATGGAACCACCTTCCTTCCAATGTAAAGAGCTCCAACAAGGGCAATTAAAAATAACAGGATCACCGCTTCAAAAGGAAAAAAATAATCAATATAGAGTGTGTGTCCGAGCGATTGCACCGTCCCAAACCCCTCTTTTAAAGGTTCGGTCTGAGGAGACAAGCTAATCATCTCTTTAGCAAAGTAAGCAATCCCACCAATCAATAAAGTGATCGTAAAGCCAATGAGATAGGGATTAGATTTAGAAGCATATTTTTCGATCTGGATGTATGCATCCTGAAAAAGGATGACGACAAACATAAAAATCACCAGAATCGCTCCCGCATAGACGATAATTTGCATCGTCGAGATAAATTCAGCCGAGAGCTGCAAATACAAGACAGCGAGCGTTAAAAGCGTCAATAAAAACGATAAAGCGGCATGCACCGGCTTTTTTAAAAGAATGACGCCGAGAGAAGAGAGGATAAGAATAAACCCGATCAGCCATTCAGATAAGCTTGCAAAAGGCATTTAAATCTCCCTCTTTGGATCTCTTCCCGATTGCCCGGGAAATTTTTCGGTCAGCATCTCTTTAGTGTAGATCAAAGACTCTCTCGTGTAGCCGGATAACTCATATTCATTCCCCAAAATAATCGCTCCCGTGGGGCACGCCTCTTCACACATCCCGCAAAAAATACATCTCAGCATATTGATTTGAAAATCTTTAGCATACCTTTCGCCATGCGAGTGAAGGTTGCCCGGCAGGTTTTGGGCCGGTTTTACATAGATGGCTTGCGAAGGGCAGACAATTGCGCAAAGCTCACATCCAACACAACGATCCAACCCATCTTCCCATTTAGTCAGATAGTGTCTTCCGCGAGACCTTGCCGGAAGCTTTCTTTTTTTCTCAGGGTATTCGATGGTATTCGGCTTTTTAAAAGCATATTTGAGGACGATGAACAATCCCCAGAACATCGATCCAATTTGTCTTAGAGTCTCTTTCATTTCCAAACCAATAAAAAGTAGGCGGTTACTATCAGGTTAATTGTCGCAATCGGAATTAAAACTTTCCAACCGATGGTCATCAGCTGGTCGTAGCGAAAACGGGCCATCGTCGCTCTCACCCAGATAAACAAGAAAACAAGGAGGGCCACTTTTGCTAAAAACCATACGACCGGAAGATCCCAAGGTCCATGCCACCCCCCCAAAAAGAGAGTCACCGCAATCGATGAGACCGCCAAAATGTTCACATACTCGGCTAAGAAAAACATGGCGAATTTCATCCCCCCATATTCGGTATGATAGCCGGCAGTCAGTTCATGCTCCGCTTCAGGCAGGTCAAAAGGGGCTCGGTTGGTTTCAGCAAAGGCGGTGATTAAATAAATGATGAAAGCAATCGGATTCGTCCACAAAAACCATTGATTTTTCTGTAAATCGGCAATCTCGGTTAAGCTAAGTGTTCCGGCAGTAAGGGCAATCGTGAGTAGTGAAAGACCCATGGGAACTTCGTAGCTGATCATCTGAGCCGTTCCTCTTAGACCCCCTAACAGCGCATAACGGTTATTAGAGGCCCACCCTGCTAATACAACTCCGTAGACCGCTAAAGAGGAGAAAGCCAGTAAAAGTAAAAATCCGGAATTCACATCGGCAATCACCAGATTGACTTGACGCCCGAATAATTCGACCGTTCCGCCGACAGGGATCAGCACAAAGGCAAAAAGGGCAGAGAAAACGGAGATCAGGGGAGCTAGCCAATAGGTGAATTTTTCAACACCGGCCGGCTGAAAGCTCTCTTTTGCTAACAGCTTAATACCGTCTGCAATCGGCTGAAAAAGACCAAGAGGGCCCACACGATTAGGCCCTTTTCTAAGCTGCATCCAAGCCATCACGACCCTTTCTAGATAGGTCATGTAGGCTGCAAAACCCATTAATATCGAGACGATGACAATCCCTTTTATCAAAGTTTCAATCATCCGGCCCCCCTTATTTCTACACTGAGCCCATTATAGAGATTGTCTGCTAGATCATGGACGAGGATTTCAGGATAACCAAGCGGTATCACCAATGTTCCGTGAGAAACTTTTTCATCGAAGCGTAAATTCGCTTGAATTGTGCTGCCGTTCGCACGGATCGATACAGGCCCCTCTTGTAAATGACGATCGAGCGCCTCTCTTGGATGAAGTCTCACGGTGGGATTTCTAGAAAGCTCTACCACGTGGGGATTGTGCTGCATTCGAACGCCGTGATCAAAAAGGAGTTTATCAAAGGTCGCCATCAAAGCGCCCGGCGTGAATGGAATAGGTGTCCCCTTTGAATCGATTTCAGGAAGCTTCAACCGTCCCTCTTGCCACTCGCTTTTTGGAAGAGCGACACCCAATTTTGAGGCGATCTTCTCAAAAATCTCTCCATCGCTAACAATATCTTCAGGAATCTCTTTTCCGGGTAGCAGTTTAGAGACTCTCCCCTCAATATTGACAAACGAGCCCCCTTTTTCTACATAAGATAAAGTAGGAAGAACGACATGCGCTTGGTTTGCTGTCTCCGTTAAAAATAAATCTTGAACGATGAGGAAATCAAGTTTCGCACGAGCCTCCTTCCATAGAGGAGAGGGAAATTTTAAAGCGGGATTAGCGCCTGCCACCCACAAGAGATCCCATCCCTCTTTAGCAGCCTTTTGCAGTACTTCGAGCGCATTCAAGCCTTTCATTCCGAATGCTTCAGGATGCATCCCGGCCAGTCTTGCGCCCATGCTATTGCCGTTTCCTTCCAGAATGTTTAGAGAAGTTTTAGCCGTTTTTTTGAGCTCATTAAGAATAGGCCCGCGGTTAAAACTATTTAAATACTGCGATCCGACAAACACCGCGCCCTGAATTCTAGCTTTTTGTATCGTCTCCAGCTCAAGTCCCGGACGGTGAATCACGACTTCTGTGAGATAAGGAGCGATTTCCGGTTTAAAATGACCATAAAAATAAACTTTGGCCCCTTTATTGATCGCTTGCTTAAGCCTTAGCCAGATAACCGGAAACTCTTCGGTTAGATTGAGTCCGAAGAGATGGGCTTCGGTTAAAT
>CAYWQX010000008.1:0-68547 GCA_964460985.1 uncultured bacterium | reverse complement strand
CAAGAAATTATTGTAGGCTTTGTCCCAAGAATAGGTTACTTTCTCGTTTTTCTTTTTATCATAGCGCACTTGAATGGACAGGTAGGGGTAAGGGTGGCGGTTATCGTGGTTGCGCCCTTCTTTTTTACGGAAGAGTTTTACAAAAATTTCTTGATTTAGGATCGGGGGTGTCGAGACGTTAGCGTCCTCTTTTTCATACTGCTTAAACTCGGAAAAGCGTTTATCGGGATTTTTAGCATAGTAGGCCTGGATTAGTTTAAGGATCGCTTCCGGCTTGTCTTCAAAGCCTTGGACATAGAAGGAGACTTCAGCGCCGATGGTGTGTTTGGAGTAAGCGTTACCGGGCGACGAGTCGACATAGGTATTGTGATCGGGGCAGCGGTGGCCCGATGTGATAATGACCCTTTTTTTAGTTTGCGCCTGGATGTAATTAAGGATATCGATCATGATCGGGTAGACATTTTCTTTGCCATCGATCAAGGGGAGGCTGTGCTTGTCAGATCCGCCGCAGTCATTAATTTGAGAATTTTCTCCATTGATAAGTTCTGTTCGAGGGGGATTTAAAGAGGACCCTTTACATCTAAAAAATTCTTTTGTGATTTTGGGAAGTTTTCCCACTTTGCCTTGTTCCCACGGATAAGGGGTCAGCTCTACAGCCACAGCCGGGGGTATGGGGAACTGCACATCGGTGTGTCTTCTAAAGATATACTCGCCGTTAGGCGTTTGGTTATCCCGATCGCAAGCGGTGAGAACTAGAAGCAAAATGAGAATGGCTTTCATGTATAAACCATGCTACACTATTTAAATGCAATGGGTCAAAAACTACCAATTATTTTTATTTGATTTTGATGGGCTTCTCGTCAACACCGAAGAGATGCACTATAAAGCCTATCAACGGATGCTTCATCAAAATGGTTTTGAGCTTAACTGGTCATTCAACCGATACTGTCAAGCCGCCCACTATGAAGCCTCCGCTCTCAAAGATCAAATTTACCATGAATTTCCAGACCTTTATAAAAAAGAGCCCGATTGGACCGTTTTATACAAACAAAAACAGGCCAATATTCTCGATTTAATCGAAGAGGGACTTGCTCATTTGATGCCGGGAGTCGCCCCCCTTTTAAAATCGCTCGAAGAACACCAAATTCCTCGAGTTGTGGTGACCCACTCCCCTGATCAACTGATTCGTTTAGTCAGAGGGCAGAATCCGCTGCTCGATACCATCCCCCATTGGATTACCCGCGAACACTATAAAAATCCAAAACCAGATCCCGAGTGCTATTTTACCGCGATCGCTAAATTTTCAAAGCCGGGCGATAAGATTATCGGTTTTGAAGACACGCCGCGCGGTTTAAGAGCCTTAATGGAGACCCACGCGGAAGCGAATCTGATTTGCACCGCAGACTACCCCGAAATTCCAGAGTTTCTAAACCGCGGAGCTAAACGCTACACCTCGCTTGCAAAACTCAGCCAGGAAAAAGAGAAAGAGCTTCAATCGATTTGAAGATACTCTAGAAGACGTTTCTGAAGGGCGATCTTTTTTTGAAGATAAGGCGTTTTAAACGAGATAGGATCTACAATAAATTGGTTGTAGGTCTTATCCATTTCTTTTTCTTCATCGGTTGAAGGGGGCCCATACTTTGTAGGCATGTACCCATGTTCCCGATACTTGAGGTGATGATTTTTTCCGGCTTCTACTTGCTGTTGATAGTCTCCTAAAGGATTTAAAACCTTTCCAAGCTCTAAATAATGCTCGTCGGTGAAGACAGAAGGTTGAGCTTCATCTTTGTATTTCTTTTGATTTCTTCCCGCATACGCTTCCCACGTAGGGCCAAAGCCTAAAAGATAGCTCAATCTTTGATCGGTATCTTTTAAACCGAGATTAGGGAAAGCATATAGAATAGCCTTTTCGATCGTACCGGAAAAGTCGGCAATATATTTTTTAGGATGAAAGGAAGCTAAAGGATTTTCATTGATCAGATAAGTATCTTGTTGATGAGTAACTATCCTCAAATGAGGAAAAATCCGTTGAAATTTTCTTAAAAGAAAGGCTACGTCATTTTGGCATACATAAAGAGGCTTTAGACCTATGAGAACGTATATAGCAGAAATATAAGTAGTCCTTAAAATACTCTTTCTTTCTGCCGGAATTAACTCATTCACAAATGTCTCTAGATTTTCTCTATAAGACATAAGTTTGGCGAGTATTTCTTTCCAATACTCATTGGTATCGGAATCCATTAAAGGAAATGGGATAGAAGGATACGTTTTTTGCCAAAGCGCCTTCATTGTTAAGTTAAGTTGATTACTTTGATTCGAATCTAAATAGGTGATAACGTGGGTGAGTCTCGTATTGGTGTATTTTTCACTCGCATTTAACCAAATGGCAACTACCCTGATAATTCTTTCAAAACAGTTGAAATGCTCCAGTTTCCATGTATTAGTTCTTAGGTTATAGGAAAGATAGTTTCCATTTTCCCCTATTACGGATTGATGCTGAGACAGAACAGAATTTAATGTCATATAAAAAAATTATGAATTTTTTTTATTAATAAATGATTAAGAATACAGAACTTTTACGAGAAAAAGGCCGTGAGGCGGCGCTGCTTGACCTGCATCCGACCGGGTTTTACTCTCTAACACCTTTGTAATAGTCTGAACTTCGAGAGAGCCCCTAGAAATATCTACTAAGGTCCCAACTATATTACGGACCATCTTATACAAAAACCCGTCGGCTTCAAATTCGAGGATTGTTTCCCCCTCCCTTGGCTGAATATCGATGCGTCTGATTGTTCTAATCGAATCGTGAGAAGCCACCCCTTTATGCGATTCATTTGCAAAACCTTTGAAGTCATGTGTTCCAAGCAATAGATTAGAGGCGGCTTCCAGCTTTGCCTGATCGAGTTTAAAAGGGATATACCATGAATAAAGGCGGTTAAAGGGGCTTTGAATAGTTGCTACGCGGTAGCGATATATTTTACCTGTTGCAGAATAGCGGGCGTGAAAAGTGTCTTCCATTTTTTCAATCGCAAGAATCCGAATATCGGGGGGTAAAAGTGCGTTCATGGCATAAGCTAATTTAGAAGGATCGATGAGATCTTCAACCATAATGTGTGCTGTTTGACCCAATGCATGTACACCGGCATCGGTTCTACCGGCTCCTGTCACATCTATTTTCTGTCGCAAAATGGTGCTACAAGCATTTTGAACAAGCGATTGAATAGAAATTCCATTCGGCTGCACTTGCCAGCCGGAATAGGAAGTTCCATCGTAGGAGAGGGTGAGTTTATAAACCGCCAAGGAGGGCCTCCGCCAGTTTCAAGTCATCTTTGGAGGTGATTTTGAAATTCAAGGGAGAGCTTTTAACAAGTTTAACCGGATGATGAATAAGCTCTGCTAAGGCTACATCATCCGTCACCGTTAAATGGTCTTGAAGAGCTTTCTCAAATCCCCTTTGCAGTAAATCTCGCCGGAGTAACTGCGGCGTTTGAATATCCCATAAATGGGATCGATCTAAAGTTTGAAGGACAAATCCCTCCGAATTCGTTTGCTTAATTGTGGAGGCAACAGGATGGGCCAGGGTCGCAGCCCCCACTTTCATCCCCTCTTCGATCAGATTTTCAATCTGTTCTTTCTTGATAAACGGTCTTGCCGCATCGTGAATGAGGATCCAATCGTGCGTGCATTTTTGAAATCCATTATAAACAGAATCTTGCCGCCTTTTTCCGGGCTCCGCTAAAACATAAGGGAAATGGCTTTGATAGGCTTGATCTGCCACCACAACCACTTCGCCAAAATCTTTAAGGATATCCAGGCTATACTTGAAAAGCGGTTTTCCCTTAATGGAAAGATATTGCTTAGGCGTATTTCCACCTATTCTAAGCCCCTGGCCTCCAGCTAGAAAAATAATCGATACGTTTTTCATGGCTCTACCGTAATCAGACAAAGCTCAGGGGGAGCATTCCAACGAAAAGGCTTCACACTCCCGACCCCTCTAGTAACGTAAATCGATCTACCCTCTTCTTCTATCAAGCCCTCTTTGTATTGGAGGTTTTCCATGATGGTCAGCTTTTTCCAGATCCAGGGAAGATTGATTTGACCGCCGTGCGTGTGCCCTGCAAGGACAAGCTCTCCGGGGTAATCCTTCAATTTGGGAATAAGATCGGGATTATGGATGAGAATGATCCCGGGAAGATCTTTTTGATAGTGATGGAAAGCCAGGTGAGGATGGGCTTTTCCTAAAGAATGTTCCCCAAGTCCTACAACATTCACTAAATCCTCCACCACGTGTGTCTGATTATTCAAAATCTTGAAGGGGGTTTTGTACAAAAGATTAATGAGACTTTCATGTTCTTTAACTTTAGAAGCTCGTTCGGTCGTAATCCCTTTTAGTTTAATATCATTAAAGATTCGATTGAAGGCTTTTGAGAAGTGAGCCTCTCTTTCGGTTACATCATACTCGCCATAAGAGTTGATCGATACAGGCTCGTCATAATCATGGTTGCCAAATACGGCGAAACATCCGAGAGGCGCTTTAAAAGTATTTAAAAATCTTTCGAGCCTTTTTTCTTGGTAAAGATGTCCATCGCACAAAAAGTCGCCCATAAAAAAAATGAGATCCGGCTCAAAATTCATCACTTTCGAGGTGATTTTCAGCAAAAATTTTTCAGGAGTCTTTGGATTGAAGTGAAGATCGGAGAAAGCTGCGATCTTCAATCTTCTTTTGACCGGAGCGTGAATCTGAAGTTGTTTTACTTTCAGGATTTTAGGTTCAATAAATCTTGGCCAAATACCTACTAGACTTAAAATGCACCAGCCGTCCCAAAGAATGTCTGCTAATTTAGGCATACCTTCAAGAGTAGCAAATTTCAGGTACTTTGAGAAGGGAAAGACCTCTATAGCGGAAATAAAACTATAGAGGCCTTAAAGCCTTAACGGGAAGCGAGTTCCGCTTCTTTCAGATGCTTCGAAATTTTGGAAACCATTTTGAACATATCAATCGGTTGGCTGGAGCCGAATACTTTGCCAAGCTCTTCATTAGGATTGATTTGACGCTTATTCTTGGTATCTTGGAGCTTATGTTTTTTAATGTAGTCCCAGAGTTTCTTTGTCACTTCAGTACGTGGCATAGGCCCTTTACCGACGATTTTTGCGAGCGCATCGCTGACTTCGACCGGCTTCATGAAGGCGGAAGGTTTCTTTTTAGCGGACTCTTTTGTCATGTTAAGTTTCTCCTTTATGAGAAGTTATCACACTTGTGTTCTTCACTTTTTTATGTCGGGTGTCGATTTAAGGTCAATCATTTATCAAGGAGCTTCATTGAATAAAACTTGCTCTTCTTGCTACCTTTAACTTATGGCAACTCCCTCTATTGTCGACTTCCGCCTGAATTTAGCTGAGGATCTAAAAACCGATTGGGATCTCTCTCAGTCTTATTCTGCCTTTTATAAACTGCTTGAAAAGCATCCTCTTGTAAAGAAATATCGTGATCAGAATAAGCACTTTAAGCTCTGGATCGACCCTCTAGACCTTAAAGAGAGAGTTATGCTTTTAACCCTCATTGCGCTCGATCAAGCCGAAGCGGTTTTCACCGGTTTTGAAAAACTGAACGAACCCTCCAAAGAGGCGAAGGAGCTTGCGCAAAAACTTTTTAAAGTAGAGCTATTTTATAAGCCGATTGGCGGCTTGATCGGCTATTACCTGGTTGTGCTAAAGCTGCTCCAAAAAAAAACGAAACCCATTCTTCAAAGTTATGTAGCCCCTCCCATGATACCCATGGAAGATCCACTCGTCGACAAATATGTTTTAGAGGGGCTTAAAAAACTTCCCTTAACCGGTGAAGTTTATCCTGTAGGAGGCGCGGGCGATCGGCTCAATTTGACCGACCCTGTCTCCAAAGAGGCGCTTCCGCAGGCCAAACTTTTATTTGAAGGAAGAAACTTGCTAGAGGGGTTAATAAGGGATTTAAAAGCCCGTGAAAACCTCTATCAAGAGGTTTTCCACGAAGAGGTGTTGACCCCTATTGCTCTCATGACATCGCCTGAAAAAAATAACACGAGGCACATCCTTGAAATTTTAGAAGAGAGTAATTGGTACGAAAGGCCAAGAGAGTCCTTTTTCCTCTTTGAACAGCCGCTCGTTCCTGTCATAACCAATGAAGGAACATGGGCAGCCAAGGGTCCTTTCGATCTCACGATGAAGCCAGGAGGGCATGGAGTCATTTGGCTTTTGATGGAAGAGTATCAGGTTTTCAACTGGTTCAAATCCAAAAAGAGGGAGTATTTGGTGATTCGCCAAATCAACAATCCACTTGCAGGAGTCGACAAAAACCTTCTTGCCCTTGCCGGCTATGGCATTAAAGAAAAAAAATCTTTCGGGTTTTTAAGTTGCAATCGCCTCATCGGGGCCTCCGAAGGGATGAACATTCTCGTTCAGTCCAAAAACGAGGATGGCTATCAATCGACGATCACCAATATCGAGTACACCGACTTTGCCTCTAAAGGCATTGAAGATAAGCCCCTGCAAAAAGGGGATATCTATTCCAAATACCCGGCTAATACCAATATTTTATTTCTTTCGATCAAGGATATAAGAAAAACTCTTCCCTCTCATCCTCTCCCGGGGATGATCCTAAATCCTAAAAACCGTGTGCAAATAATGACCGAATCGGGCCTGCAAGAAGCTCACGGGGGGCGCCTTGAGGCGACCATGCAGAATGTGGCCGATTATTTAACCGTAACCACCCCCTCTTCCGAAGTCTCTTTAAAAGAACTCAAAACTTTTGTGCTATTTAATCCTCGAGAAAAAACGATCTCTGTCACAAAAAAGCAGTTTATTAAAGGAGACAATCCAAGCGAAACTCCCGTCCAAGCTTTTCAAGATAAGCAAAAAATTACCCGCTCTCTTTTAGCCCACTTTTGCAACTTTAAGGTTTCGGACGATGCCGTCCTTACAATTGATCCCGCTTTAGGCCCCCTTTATGAAATTATTTCCCAAAAAATACAGGTTGGCCTGATCGGAAAAAACAGCGAGCTTGTGATCGAAGGCTCTCAAGTTAAAATTAATAATTTACAGCTCAATGGTTCATTAAAACTCTTGGCCAATAAAGGGCGCATTTTAATTGAAAACGTGACCGTTTCAAATAAAGGCTTGAATTCCCGCAAAAAAAATCTTTTCTGGCAAAACACTTACTGCCATGAAAGTTTAACGATTGAATGTGAAGAAGATGGCGAGTTTGAAGCGATCGGAATCACCTTCAAAGAACCTCTTCATATTCATGTCCCCAAGAAAACGAGAGTGGTAGCCCAGCTCGTCAAAGGAAAAATTGAATTGATCAGCAAAAAGATTTCCAGGCCTACCTGGGAGTGGCAGATTCGATTTAATTCAAAAGCGAAACCCTCTTTGACTTTTAAGGGTTAAAAGCCTACTATTTCCCGATTATCGGGGAGATCTTTTTATGAACAATGAAATGGAAAATTTAGTCAAAACGCTTGAGAGCCGTCTCCTTCATATGTGGAGGTATCTTTGACTTAAAAGTCAAAGAAGAGAGACTCAAAGAATTAGAGAGCCGCATGGAGGCTCCTTCCTTTTGGGAAGATAACGATAAAGCCAAAGTCATCATTGAAGAGGCCAAAAATTTAAAGGCCTGGGTTGAACCTTACCGCGACTTAAAAGTGCGTTTCGATGCGGTTCAATCTTTAATACCTGAGGCGGATGAGGCATTTATGCAAGAGCTTTCCGAAGAGGTTAAAAAAATCGATCAAAAACTCGGCGAGCTTGAAGTTCGTAAAATGCTCTCCGGCGAGCTCGATCAGAAAAATTGCTATTTAAGCATCAATTCGGGGGCCGGTGGGACAGAGTCTTGCGATTGGGTTCAAATGCTGGCTCGAATGTATCAAAGATGGGCAGCCAAGCGTCAGTGGCAAGTGGAAGTGATCGACGCTTTAGAGGGAGATGTGGCGGGCCTTAAAAACATTACGATGCGATTTACAGGTCCTTTTGCCTATGGATACAGTAAAGCTGAAAAAGGAGTTCACAGGCTTGTAAGAATCTCCCCTTTTGACTCAAACGCCAAAAGGCACACGAGCTTCGCAAGCGTCGAGGTCACACCTGAGATCACGGACGATATTGTGATTGAAATCAAGCCGGAAGAGCTTCGAGTAGACACCTATAGAGCCTCAGGAGCGGGTGGTCAGCACGTGAACAAAACGGACTCGGCAGTCAGGATGACCCACCTTCCGACAGGGCTTATTGTTTCAAGCCAAAGCCAAAGGAGCCAGATCCAAAACCGCGAAGCCTGCTTGAAAATGTTAAAGTCGATGTTGTATGAAAAACAGGTCGAAGAGCGTGAAAAGGCCTTAAAAGAGATGAGCGGCGAGAAAAAAGATATCGCCTGGGGAAGCCAGATAAGAAATTACGTTTTTCAGCCGTACACCCTGGTGAAAGACACAAGGACAAAATTTGAATCGGGTAACATCGAAGCGGTCATGGATGGCGATCTGGACGACTTTGTAAATGCCTACCTAAAGGAGTTTGGTTAATGGACGTGAATCATGACGTAAAAGAGATTCCAGGCGTTGAAATTCGATATAGCGAATATGCAGACGGAAAGCATTTAAAACAGTGGCTCCTCGACCCTAATGTGGGAAGGTGGTTTCCTATGGCAGACGAGGTAGAAGTTGATGATGCCACCGGAAGATGGATCGGTTTTTCGCGCTATAAATGCAGTTTAACCGCCGTTAAAGAGGGGGTTCCTATTGGCCTTACCACTCTTTACCTGCAGCCGTACAGAAAATTGGCCCATCAGTGCGAATTCGGCATCATTGTAGCGCCAGAATACCGTGGGCAAGGGGTAGGCTCGCTTCTCTTGAGCAGCCTCATGACGCTTGCCAAAGATACTTTTAAAATTGAGCTTTTGCATCTTCAGGTCTATTCTGAAAATCCGGCTATCCGCCTATACAGCCGCTTTGGCTTTAAAGAGTTTGGCCGCCAAGACAGATGGATCAGAGAGTTGGATGGGTCTTATACAGGCCGCATCTTCATGGAACGTAATCTTTAAACTTTTAAGCTAAGAACAATGCCATTACAAGAACTGGTACAAAAATTAAGCAAGACCCATTCCAAATATGAGTTTAAGGTGAACAACAACCGCTCCACTATGGTGTCGGTAAAATGGGAACCGGACCGCACGAAAGTATCCTTACATAAAATGTTCGAAAATGCTCCTCGCAATATCATGGATGATCTAGCTTGCTACATCACCAAGCAAAGCGAAGAGATTTCACCTCTTGTAAGAGCTTATATCGAAGACAATTTAAAAAAACTCGATTACAGACACACTTTAGACGTAAGTAAGTTGCAAGTAGAAGGCAATGTCTACAACCTTAAAAAATTGTTTAATAAGGTGAATCATCAATATTTTGACGGGAAAATCGATCTTTTCATCACCTGGTTCGGCAATCCGCAAAAGAAAAATAAGACGAAAGTCACTTTTGGCCTCTATCATGATGCCACAAAGCTCATCAAAATCAACCGGATGATGGATAGCTTAGCCTTTCCGGAATACGTTGTATCGTTTGTTATCTATCATGAAATGCTGCACCACGTGTGCCCTTCCTACTTTGATGCAAAAGGGAAGCATTTGGTACACTCGCCTGAGTTCAAGAAACTCGAAGAGAAATTTGAGCATTTTGATCTAGCTAACGAGTGGATCAGAAAAAACCAATCTAAATTTTTTAGCTATCGGTAAAAAGTTATGGCCGGCCACAGTAAATGGGCGAATATCAAACATCGCAAAGAGAAAGCGGACTTAAAAAAAGGTAAAATCTACTCGCGTATGGCGAAGGAGATTATCACCGCTGTAAAATTGGGAGGTCCTGATCGTGAAGCGAATCCCCGGTTAAGACTTGCGATCCAACGATCAAAGGATGCTAATCTTCCCAATGAAATCATTGACCGCAACATCAAAAAGGCCTCTTCCGCAGACCAAGGCGATTATTTTGACGTGACCTACGAGTTTTACGGCCACGGGGGCGTCGGCATCATCATTGAAGGGATGACCGACAACAAAAACCGGATGGCCTCCGATATGCGGATTGCCACCAATAAACGGGGCGGCACGATCGCAACACCTGGCGCTGTAAGCTTCAACTTCGATCGAAAAGGGGTGATCCAAGTTGCAAAAGACGCTTCCAAAGAAGAGATGCTTTTTAATGCCGTGATCGAGGCGGGAGCAGAAGAGTTTGAAGTGGAGGATGATCTTTTTATCATCACGACAGACCCCAACGATATTTTAAAAATCAAAGAGGTCATCGAAAAGCTTGGCATTAAGTGTGAAGAAGCTGAAGTTGAAATGATTCCAAAAAGCTGGGTCGATTGCGATGAAGAAACCAAGAAAGCAAACTTAGCTCTTGTGGAGTGGCTGGAAGCTCTTGACGATGTGGACTCCGTTTATCACAATATGAACGAGTAGTTTGATGCGGGCGATTATTCGAAAAAATGATCGCCTGATTGAATACTCTTCGCCTCGTACATCTATTGTCACAAGCTCCTGGAAAGAACTTCAAGATTTCCTTACGCCCGGCAAAACTTGGGTTGGCTTTATAACCTATGAAGGATTGGCTCACTTTTTCGAGCCTTCTTGCATTCAAATCTTCAATCAATCAATCCCTTTTAAAAAACCTTCCCTTACCCTTGTAAAGCCGTTTGACACGGTAGACGATTATACAAAAAAAATTCTCCATATTCAGGAGGAAATTCGCAAAGGAGAGGTCTACCAGGTTAATTTATCCCATTCAGCTATTTGGCAAGGGAGTCTTAATCCTCTTGCTTTATTTTTAATGCTGTCCATGAATCCTTATGCCGCCTACTTTGAATGGGAAGATCAAACCATCATTTCAGGCTCGCCCGAAAAGCTATTATCAGGAACAAAAGGTCTCTTAGAGTCCTGCCCTATCAAAGGATCGGCCCCCATCGGACAAAGCGATTTTCTCTTAGCCTCTTTTAAAGATCAGGCTGAGCTAAACATGATCACCGATCTAACAAGAAGCGACCTTGCATGGATCTCCCAGCCAGGTTCGGTTAAGGTGGTATCACCGATCAATTTAACAACTTATCCTCATATCCACCATCTACACTCGATTATCCAATCCCGCTCAGATAAACATCCGATCGCATGCATCCAAAGTCTTTTCCCCGGGGGCTCCATCACTGGCTGCCCCAAGTTGTCCGCGATAAAGATCATCAAGCAACTCGAACAAAGAGAAAGAGGGATCTACACAGGCTCGATCGGCGTTATCCATCCGAATCAAGATTTTTGCTTTAATATCGCAATCCGCACTCTCACCTATCATGAGAGCCTTCTTACGATGAGTTTAGGAGGAGGGATTACGATCGACTCCATTCCATCCCTTGAATACGAGGAGACCCTGACGAAAGGGCAAGAGATGTTTAAACTCCTTGGGATCTATTTTTAAGTTGGTAAAAGATATTTGCCACCATTTGTAAAATTTACTATACCTCGTTTCATGCAAGTGACGATGACTGTCGGAAATCCAACTTCCTCTGCCTTTCTTCCTGTTCCCGATTTCGGGGATCTGGAGGGAAGAAAAACCACCCATTGGTCTACCTATGTACAAATTGTCGGAGTTTTGGCCGCCACCATTCTCCTAATTGCTGGAGTGGTTTTAGCAAATCCCTCTCTTTTAGTGCCGGGAGCTCTTTTTCTTCTCACTTCAGGAGTAGGCGTTTACTTTACCCATACCTTTAGCCAGTATAGTCAACTCGAAAGCTATATCGAACTTTTCAAAGAGAGAAATGAAGAGCTTCAAGCTGCCATCAGCCGGGAAAAGAGAAATAACCAGACGCTTAAAACCTTAAATGAAGCTTTGGAAGCCAAACAGATCGAATGGGAAAAAGAAGAAATTGAGTTACAAAAAAAATGGAAAGAGGAGACGGAATCTTTAAATCGAGATCTCCTTCGTCTACAAGAAACGGTTAAAAAACTCTCTCAGGAGCGTGAAGAAATATCCAAAAATTTAGGCTCACGGATAGCCGCTCTTGAGGAAAATAACAGGCTGCTTATCAAAAACTTAGAAACTTTTAAAGCTCGACTTTCCGACTATACCGATAACAATCAGAAGCTCTCTCAAACCAATGAATCTTTAAGAAAGCAAATTGAAATACTTAAAGGATCCATCCTCCAATCCAACCGAAATATTCAAGAATTGGATCAGCAGAATAAAATATTAAAAAAAGAGATCCATACTCTTGAAGAGGCCTGTCAAAATCCTCATTTCGATGCTCAAAAGCTTCATGAAGAAATAGGGAAATTAAGCGAGGCGGCCAAACAAATAGAGAGCAGCAATCATCGCTCTGACTCCACGCTCTTAAAGCTTGAAGAGTTAACTAAAACAATAGAAGCGGACCTATGAGTGTAGAAATGCGTCGAATAGGCTGGGATGTAGAAGCCGGACAAAATCGTCCTCGAGAAAAAGGGTGCGGCCTTACTAGCTTTCTTTGTAAAGATCTTGCCCAATACATTTTAGCCATCGGCCTTGCTTTAGCTGTAGGTACGGGTGTCTACGCTTACTATAAAAAAGAGATCGCGATAGCGATTGACTGCACGATTTTAGCCGTCATCGTTGCTATTGCCTATGGAAGGATCGGCTGCTTAAAACCGGAAGCCGATTTAGATGATCAGGTCGAAAGAACAGAGAGTAGAATGCAAGAGTTAGACCTGCAAAATAAGCTCTCCCTTCAAAATATCCGTATGCTGGAAGAGACTCTCTCCGCTACTAAAGGCGCTCTAGAACAAAAAATAAAAGAGATTGACCAGCTAAAAGTCGAAAGAATGGCTCAAATTGCACGAGTGGAAGAGCTTCTAAAACAGCTTGAACAGACCCAAAAAGAATTTGATCAGGTTTCAACTCTCTACAACAAAGTTAAAGAAGCGCTCAAAACGACTGAGTCCGCCGTATCTGAGCTTGAACAAGCCAACAAATCGTCCGACAAGCTATCCGATCAGCTCAAGAAAGAAAACTCTAAACTATCCGATTCGGAAGAGGAGCTCTCTGATGCAGTTGATGAGATGGAAAAAGGAGCTTCTGCTTATTATAGGGAGACCAAAGAGCTCAATCAACTCATCCACACTTTAACCGCCCAAGTGAAACGATTGGAAGAAATCCTTAAGCGTATCACCGCCGAAAAACAGGCGCTTGAAAAAGCGGCCGTTGAGGTAAATCGAATAGGACAAGCCGGATCCCGCCTTGAAGAAAATCTAAAAAGAGAGCAAGAGCTTGAGGCTAAACTAGTTAAACTTACAGAAAAGCTCGCCCAAAAATACGAAGAGTATAAAAAATTAAAATCAGACGTTGAATTGCTGAAGAATCCCTCAAAGCCTTAAAATAAGGGTGTGCTTTACTATTTCGTAACGTCCTTTCTAAAACTCTATCTCACCCTTTTTTACCGTCTTAAAATCACGGGCCTTGAAAACATTCCTAAGGGTCCTGCTGTGATTGCGGCGAACCACACCTCCTATTTCGACCCGCCGATTATCGGTTCGGCCTTTCCGGAAAAAATCTACTACCTCGCTAAACCCGATCTTTTTAAAGGAATTTTTGGCCGTCTTATCGAATCGCTGGGAGCCTATCCTATCGGAACGAACGCTATTAAAACAGCGACCCATCTCCTTAAAGAGGGGCACAAAATCGTGATATTCCCTGAAGGAGAAAGAAGCTCCGACGGAACTTTACTTCCCTTGAAAAAGGGATTTCACCTCCTCGCCGCTAAAACAAAAAGCCCTATCCTGCCTGTGCATATTTCGGGGGCTTATGAAGCGTTCCCTCGCGACCAAAAATGGCCCCATTTTACCGGTAGAATTACCATTCACATCAAACCCCCTATTTCTGTCGATGATCCGGAGTTAGTTCAGAAACTGACTGAAGCATTATCTCGCTAATTTTTTACTACAGAGTAAAAATGAGATTATAGAGAGGCATCTTCACCATCCTCTCCATTTTCGCCATTAGAAAATATGTGGCTTTCACCGTTTTTACCATTTTTGCCATTAGAAAATAAGCGGCTTTCACCGGGTTTACCATCCTTCGCAATATTATTTGAAGAATTACAAAGTGACGATACGGCTAACATAAAAAGTATAAAATTCATTTCATTCTGTTTTCAAGTGTTCTTATCTAGGATCTCATTTTTCTCTGTGGCAAAATCGTCCTCAAGCGTTGTAGGAGGAGGAGCTGACTTTACCGCCGGTGCCTGTCCAGTTCGTATGGAAGTATTTGCCACGCGGCTGATCGATACGCTCATAGGTGTGGGCGCCGAAGTAGTCCCGGAGGGCCTGCAAGAGGTTCGCCGGAAGGGTGGCTGAACGGTAGCCATCGTAGAACGAGAGAGCTGTCGACATGCAAGGGGTTGGGATGCCGAGGAGCGCACTTTCTGAGATGGTTTTGCGCAAGAAATTATCGCGAGAATTGAGGACATCTGCGAAATAAGGGTCGAGGAGAAGGTTTTTGAGGTCGGGATTTTTATCGAAGGCCTCTTTAATTTTTCCGAGGAAGGCGCTGCGAATGATGCAACCCCCTCTCCACATGAGGGCGACAGAGCCGTAATTGAGTTTCCATTTGAGCTCGATGGCTTGCGCACGCATTAGCATGAAGCCTTGAGCGTAGCTGATAATTTTGGAGAGGTAGAGGGCGTTTTTAACCGCTTCAATGAACTCTTTTTTGTCGCCTGAAAATTTCTTTTTAGGTGAGTTGAGAATTTTGGAGGCTTGGACACGCTCCTCTTTTAAGGAGGAGAGAAATCGGGCGAAGACGGCCTCTCCGATCAGCGTAAGAGGCTGACCTAGTTCAAGAGCCGCATTGACGGTCCATTTACCGGTCCCTTTTTGACCCGCCACATCTAAAATGTTATCGAGGAGAAGGGAGTTGTCTTCATCTTTGGTTTTGAAAACATGGCTTGTAATCTCGATGAGATAACTATCGAGCTCAGACTTATTCCATGCATCAAATGTTTGGAAAAGCTCATCGGAGGTAAGGCCTGCACCGTCTCTTAGCATTTGATAAGACTCTGAAATGAGCTGCATATCGCCATATTCAATCCCGTTATGCACCATTTTGACAAAGTGCCCTGCCCCTTCATCTCCCACCCAATCACAGCAGGGAGCGCCGTTGTCTACTTTAGCCGCTATCGCTTGGAAAATAGGTTTAAGAGCAGGCCATGCATCGGGGTTTCCACCTGGCATAATGGAGGGGCCGTTTCTCGCTCCCTCTTCTCCGCCGGAAATACCTGCGCCGACATACAGGATCCCTTTTTCTTTCAACTCGCGGGTGCGTCTTGTCGAATCGGTAAAAAGGCTGTTTCCGCCGTCGATGATGATATCCCCTTTTTCAAGGTGAGGCAGGATGAGATTTATAAATTCATCAACTGGCGTTCCGGCTTTCACCATGAGCATCACTTTACGCGGTCTTTTTAGATTTTTAATCAGTTCTTCAATCGAATGAGTTGGAATAATTTTGGAGCCTTTGGCAGGACCTTCCATAAATTCATCTACTTTGGACGTGGTCCGATTGAAAACAGCGACGACAAAACCTTTATCATTCATGTTAAGGGCAAGATTTTGCCCCATTACAGCCAAACCGATTAAACCGATATCTGCAGTCATATTCATCCTAAAATTTAAGACTTCAGCATACCTGACTTAAGACTAAAGTGAAATGCCTCCGTTAAAGCCTCTTCCACGATTGAGGCTGAAAGATTTAGAGGGTAGGTTTCCTGTTGCATTTTATGAAAGAGACGATCGTCCTTCAAACAGGCCCTTTCAAAATCGCCCGGAGATTTTAAGGAAATGGTGCCTTGATGAAGAAGCGCCTCTTTCACCCTTCGCTGGGCCGATCCTACCACTTTTTTATGATCTATCACTAAATCATACTTTGTGGGCTCTGCCATACAAAAGGAGCTGTTAGGCATCTTTTCTTCTAAAAAATCTGCCTTAAAGCCAAGAGAAAAGAGCGCATTTTGAACGATTTCGTTGACAAATCGGTAATTTGCAAGGGTACTCGCATGCTTCGGATCGGGGAGGAGGATCGAAAAGGCAAGATCCGTTGTATGAAAAAGGATTCCACCCCCTGTCGGTCTTTTCCCTTGATCGATTGCTGCATCCAGAGGTTTTGAAAAATAACCATACGTTAATGAGGGCTCTCTCCAACGATAAAATCGAAGCGATGGAGAATCACTTGACTTGGTTTCTTTTAATCGTTGATAATCGCTATCCATATTTTGTTGAGCACTCATAACACCTAAATCTACGATCATTTTATGGCAAATCCCCCTTTTGCAATTGTAGTTTCCAAACAAGATCCTAATACGACCTACTACGTTTTTACAGTAAAAACTGAAGCCGACCCTGTGCTGATGCTTCCGGAAGCAAGCGAAGCGAAAACATCGCCTGCCGAAGCGATAGAAATCTTGGATGCCAAGAAAAAGGAGGGTTTTAAACTGCCTCCCCTTTTAGAAAAAATCTTGGAAGGGGCGAAGAAGGTGATCGCTTTTATTACCGATGTGGCCTTCCCGATGTGTTTAAAAGTATGTGGCTTTATTTTTCAAGTGCTGGGGATTGCAGCGCTCATCGTAGGGACAATTCATACCATTGTGGTTATCTGTACAACGCCTCTCGGACTCGGAATACTTCCCTTATTAATGGTCCTCATCACTTCCGGAGCTCTTCCGGTCGCTGTAGGCGGCGCATCGATCTATCACTTAGGGCATGACATGTACCATCAGAAATTCGGCGCGCTCTACTACATTTTGATCGCGCTTCCCTTCACAGGCTTTTTTGGGACTTTTTTTCCGTCGACGGGAGCAACTCCGCCCCCTGTTTAAGCGAAATATCCATCGTGGTCGCCTGCTCAATCTCCCCTCTTTTAATGGTGGAGATGTATTTACCGGTCATCGTCAGAGAAAAAATCCAGCTATTCTCACGGTTCCAGACAATATCTCCTTCCGTTTTAGTGGAGGTGACGACGGTTGACTTATCGGGTGTGTTTAAATTTTCAGGGAAGTCGCCGATCACTTTTTGCCGTTCAACCTGATAGGTTACATGCGCTTTGACTTGGCTCTCGGTGATCGATTGAATGTCATAGCTTAACTTTCCTTTGATAGGAAGCTCCCCTTTTGGGCTAATATCAAAGACGATCTTTTGACCGACCGATAGAGGTGTATTAAAAAGAAACAGCCACTCTCTTAGGCGCCCGAAAACAAGCATATCCAGCTTACGATGTTTGTCTTGAATCAGCGTATAATCAAGATTTGGGCTCTCTCTAATAAAAAATCCCTCTTCCGGCTTATTAAGCAGAAGATTTACAGGTTTTTTGAACAAAGCGGCAAGTTCAGCATAGAGAAGATGCGTTCCAGGCTCTTTGACATCGAAGTGAATTGTTTTTTGATCGCTTTTGGTAATGTCGGTTTGATACCCGGCAAGATCAAGGGTCATTTCAAGAGGGTTGGATTTCAGACCGGTGATATTCAGCTCCATTTTTTCTACACCCGTTGTCTGAAAGGCGGTAGCTCCGATTTTCACGCTCGCTTTCGACTCGCTTTCCGAGAAAAACCGCACGGGGAGATTGGGAGGAAACTGAAGGATGACCTCTTCAGCCGTTATACTCGCGAAGAAGAACAGGGTGGTAAGAATCTTTGAGCTTATCGCCATAGACATAGCCTTTTTTCTTTAGGAAGGGATCCATCGGATCGTTTGCACAGGGTTGGTATAGACTATTGAGTCTTGTGAAAACGAGAAGTAGAGCGCGCTCTCCCATTTCGATTTTTGGCACTGTTTCGGAGGGTTTTAAGAAAATGAGTTTGCCGGTTTTCAAATGGAGATAGGCTGCAATCACAGGCTCCGATACCGAAAGCCTTTCTTGAAGAGGAAAATCGTTATCTAAAAAAAGCGATTTACGATCCTTATCAAAGGAGCTGAATCCTCCAAAGAGAAATTGGTCATACGCTAAACGAAGGGGCTTCTCTTGACTAAGGACAAAAGCCAGCGTAGAAAGGGCAAAAAGATTTAATGCCTTTTGAATTTCAGCCGTTTCAATGACCGTATTGTGGCCCGCTTGCATCACTTTATCTTTGAATTCAAAATTCGATCCGATCTTTTGATCGATCAGCCGATTTAATACATTTAATTTTGAATCATTATAAAAACCATCAATCTCTAAATGATTTTGTTTGTTAAAATGATCAACAGAAACTTTATCAAGCGTGAATCTCATAGCGCTCTAAGGATGCCTCAAAAAGATCAAAAAAGTCTATGGTTTTAAGCAGATCTAAGACTAAAATCATCTATATTATGCACAGCTTAGAGACAATTTTAAAGCTCGCTCCGGAAATTGAAAGAAAATTGGGATACCGTTTTCAAGATAAAAATTTAATGGCGCTTGCATTTGTGCATAGATCCTATATCAATGAAAATAGATCTATCACCGAACACAATGAAAGGCTCGAGTTCCTGGGCGATTCGATTTTAAATCTTTTAATATCGGACTATCTTTTCCGCTACCTTCCCAATACCCCTGAGGGAGATCTATCTTACCTGAGATCCCGTTTAGTGGAAGCCTCGTCCTGCGTGACCTATGTTCAAAAACTGGATGTGACAGGCTATCTTCTTCTTGGCAAAGGGGAGAGGATGAATGATGGACGGGGAAGAGACTCGATATTAGCAGACCTTTTTGAAGCATTGATAGGGGCGATTTATTTAGATGGCGGGATTGAATCGGCAAAAAAATTTTTATTTAAAAATTTTTCTTTAGATATCGATGCGATTTTGAAAACTCCTATCCGCAACTTTAAAGCCGATCTTCAAGATCTTTCCCAAAAAAAGTACAAAGAAACTCCCCAATACCATGTTTTGAGTGAAGAGGGGCCCGATCATAGTAAAAAGTTTTTAGTCTCGGTCGTCATTCTCGAAAAAGAGTGGGGAAGAGGTGAAGGAAACTCCAAAAAAGAGGCGCAGCAAAAAGCCGCTGAAGATGCCCTTTTAAAACTTGAAAATCCCCCCGAAATAAAGCATGACGACAAAAGCTAAAACAGTTTGGTACTGCCAGGAGTGCGGGCATAAACAGGCCAAATGGTCAGGACAATGCCCTTCTTGCGAGAAGTGGAATACCCTTCTTGAGGAGGTCGAGCTTAAACCCAAAAGTTTTAAATTCGAAAGCGAAATCAGAAAACCGTCAAAGCCCAAGAAGCTCAGCGAAGTGACCTTAAATGAGACCCCCCGGATCACGACGACCGTGGGAGAGATCGACCGCCTATTAGGGGGCGGCCTTGTTCCGGGCTCTCTTTCCTTAATTGGGGGCGATCCCGGTATCGGCAAATCCACTTTAATGCTGCAGCTCTCCAGCCTTCTGACCAAAAGGGGGCTCACCGTTCTCTACATTTCGGGCGAGGAGTCGCTCGAGCAAACCTCCCTTAGAGCCAAAAGACTCGGTATTGAATCGGATAAACTCTACGTCCTTTCTGAAACCAATTTTTCCCTTATCAAGCAAGAAATCGATGAGCTGAAGCCCGATGCTCTAATCGTCGATTCTATTCAGATTGTCTATAAACCCGATATCGCCTCCGCTCCCGGCTCTGTCACGCAAGTGAGAGAGACTACCACTGAATTCATGCACTTAGCAAAAGGAAGGGGCATTTCAACTTTTTTGATCGGGCATGTCACTAAATCGGGAGAGATCGCCGGTCCAAGAATTCTTGAACATTTGGTCGATACGGTTCTTTACTTTGAAGGCGATAAACAGCAAAACTATCGCTTGATCAGAGTCATCAAAAACCGTTTCGGCGGAACGGATGAAATTGCAGTTTTCCAGATGACTTCCACCGGCTTGGTGGAGATTCCAAACCCGTCTCAAATCTTTTTGGAAGAGCGAAGAAAGCACAGTATGGGATCGGTTATTATTCCCACGATCGAAGGTTCAAGAGCTCTTTTAATTGAAGCGCAAGCTCTTGTCACCGACACAGCCTATCCTACCCCTTCGAGAAAAGCGACAGGCCTTGACGCCAATCGCCTAAGCCTTCTTCTGGCTGTTTTAGAAAAACGTTTAAACTACCCGATGTTTAAAGCCGATGTGTTTGTCTCGATTGCAGGCGGTTTAAAAGTCGTAGAGCCGGCGATCGATTTAGGCATTCTGATTGCGATCACCTCATCCGCAAGAAATAGGATCGTGAACCCTGAAACCTGTGTGATGGGTGAAATCGGCCTTGGAGGAGAGGTGAGATCGGTCTCTAGGGTTGAAAGCCGGATTAAAGAAGCTATCCATATGGGTTTCAAAAAAGCGATTGTACCGGCCAGAAATTATAAAGGCATCTCCTCTCAATTTAAGGAAAAAATTGAACTTGTGGGAGTGGAGATGGTGGATGAGGCCGTCGAGGTGTTATGCGGCAGATAAGAATCGGCGCTCATCTCAACACTTTCACCCAAAAAGAGCTGGATGAGGCTTTTCAATCTCTAGAGGAACAACCGGATATCTTATGGATTGATCCTCACACCCCTTTATTCGATCTTTTGATAAATGAAGCGATCGATATTGGACTCTTTAAGGCAAAAGCCCTCCCTAAAATCATCCCTAGCCGCCTTAAAATTATCGCCGTGACTAAAGAGTCGATCGTCTTAATTTCCCTTTTTGATCGCCCCGCCTTCAGCAAGTTAGATACAAGGCCCAAAATTCTCTACACAGGGCTTCGCTGTCCAAGCCCCCTTTACTCGCATGTTCCTACCATACGGGTTGAAAAAATCCCCTTTACACCTCCTGCCAAAAATTATTCTCATTTACTGCTCACGGGACAAACAGCTCTTGAGATCTTTAAACCGCATCTTGATGTGAACATCCCTGCGATATGCATCAATACTAAGACGGCTGAACTTGCCCATGATTATGGCTTGGATACTTATGTGTTAAACGAAGAGAATTTAGATAAGCTTCATGAGGTTGTTCAAACCTTGCAGGTTGAAAAGATTGTCTGGCCAAGATCCACCCAGCAGAAAAGCGTTATCACCCAATTTTGTAAAGAGAAGGGCATCCAACTGATTGAAATTCCAGTCTATAAAGCGATTCCGATCCCTTTAAAGGCCAATATAAACAATTTCGATGCGATCATATTTACAAGCCCTTCTACCCTCATTTCGGTCGAACATCTTCCCCCCGGCATTAAAGTGTATGCTGAAAGTCCGATTACAGCTCAGGCTTTACGAAATAAATGGGGTTCGGATTTAATCATAGAAAAAGGAGTGCCTTATGCCACTAAAATTTGAACTGCCCAATCTGCCTTATGCTCTTGATGCCCTTGAACCTGTCATTTCCAAGAAAATTATGGAACTCCATTATGACAAGCATCACCGCGCTTATGTAAACAATCTGAATAAAGCGCTAGAACAGCTCGAAGCGGCGGAGAAAACGAACAACTTAAGTGAAATGATCGCGCTTCAAAAGGCCATCAAGTTCAACGGAGGGGGAGATGTCAACCACTCCATTTTCTGGACGAACTTAGCCCCAAAAAAAGAGGGGGGCGGCCAACCTCCTACAGGCCCTCTTGCGGAGGAGATCAACAAAACATTCGGATCGCTCCAAAATCTGATCGACCAAATGTCAGCCAAAGGGACCGCTCTTCAAGGATCCGGCTGGGTGTGGCTTGGCTATAACAAGAGCCAGAAAAGACTTGAGATTGAAACCTGCGATAATCAAGATCCGCTTTCAACCAAAGGACTTATTCCCTTACTCGGTATTGATGTGTGGGAGCATGCCTATTATCTTCAGTATCTTAACGTAAGAGCTGATTACCTTAAATCGATCTGGGAAGTCGTTAATTGGAAAAACGTCGCCGAGAGATTTGAAGCTGCCAAAAAATAATTTGAGCTTTATCCAGGAACTTGGAGCTTTCCAAGTTCCCTAGTTTTGTTTTTTATTAATTTAGAGTATTATATTTATTATGGGCTTATTTTCCCGTTCAAAACCTAAGATCAAAGTTCAATCCACTAAAAAAGATGGTTTTAGTGGTTGGCTTAAATGTACTCATTGCGGCGAGCTCATTCATGGACAAGAGCTTGAACGGAACATGAATACCTGTCCTAAATGCGACTATCACTATCGCCTCTCGGTCGAAGAGAGGCTCAAAAGCTTAATCGACGAGAACACATTCCACGAGCTCTATCAAGAACTCTCTCCTACCGATCCGCTCCAATTCTCCGATACAGAGGCTTACCCTCAAAGAATTAAAGAAGCGAAAGAAAAATCGGGCGCGAACGAGGCTGTGACTACCGGCGTGGGAGAGCTTGAGGGGAAAAAAGTAGCTATCGGCATTCTCAACTTTAACTTCATGGGGGGCTCCATGGGATCGGTGGTGGGGGAAAAGCTCACCCTTCTGATCGAGCATGCCATACAACATAGCCTTCCGGTGATTATTATTTCCTGTTCAGGAGGCGCGAGAATGCAAGAATCGGTTCTCTCGCTCATGCAAATGGCCAAAACTTCAGCAGCGCTTGCGAAACTCAGCGAAGAGGGCCTTCCCTATATCTCCATTTTAACGAATCCGACCACAGGCGGCGTAACCGCCTCTTTTGCCTCTCTTGGCGATATTATTATCGCAGAACCCAATGCGCTTATTTGCTTTGCAGGCCCGAGAGTGATCGAGCAGACGATCGGCCGTCAACTCCCCCCGGGCGCACAAAAATCGGAATTTCTCTTGCAACATGGGATGATTGACTGTATTGTGAATCGGCGTGAACTTAAAGACAAAGTTCACAGTTTCATTCAGTTTCTTTCAAAAGCATAAAATAGAGAGGTTTCTTTGAAAAACGAAATTGACATTCCGGTATTATTGGAACATGAAAACTGCTGTCCGAGCTACGCCTCTCAGGGCGCTGCCGGAGCCGATGTCAAAGCGAATCTCAAAGAACCTTTAATGATTGAACCGGGAGCCTCGGCCCTTATTCCAACCGGTATCAAAGCCGAAATTCCTGCAGGCTTTGAAATTCAAGTCCGCCCCCGTTCCGGCCTTGCCGCTAAAAATCAAGTAACCGTTTTAAATACTCCGGGAACCATTGATAGCGACTATCGCGGTGAGATCCAGGTTATTCTTATCAACCACGGTAAAAAAGCTTTTGAAGTAACTCCCGGCATGCGTTTAGCCCAGCTAGTCGTAAGTCCTGTTACCTTCGCTCGATTTGTTCCTGTTCAAGAAGTCTCCTCCACAACGCGCGGCTCCGGCGGTTTTGGCCACACAGGAACGCACTAAAAGGCTCTTTCATGCTTAACATTGGCGATTATTTAGACGAGCAGTCAGTTTTATTTTTTAATGCCTCTTCGCAAAAAGAGGCGCTTGAAAAAATGGTTCAGGGAGCCTTTGATTTGAAAAAGGTGACCGACCAAGCTCTTTTTCTGACAAAAGTGGAAGATCGGGAGAAAATAGTTTCTACCGGAGTGGGTTTCGGCGTTGCCATTCCCCATGCCAAGCTGAAAGGGTATGATGATTTTTTTATTCTACTTGGAATACTTCCTAAAGGCATCGACTGGCATGCCATCGATCAGCATCCTGTAAGAATCATTTTCTTGATCGGCGGTCCAGACGATAAGCAAAATGAATATTTACAGATCCTCTCGACTCTTACCTCGCTTGTAAAAGAAGAAGATTTTCGAAAAAAATTATTAACGTTGAATTCCCCAAAGGATATAGTAAACTTTTTAAGTTCTAGCTAAGGGTATTAGCACATGGATCTCAAATTGAAAGAGGTAGCGGAGCTCCTACAAGTCTCCGAGACAACCATACGCCGCTGGGTATCAGAGGATAAGATTCCTTCGTATAAGATCAATAATCAAATTCACTTCAGTCGGGATGAAGTGCAAGACTGGGTAATAAAAAATAAATCGACAAGCGAAAAGGCGTTTAGCGAGCCTGCCATCAAAACGCTTGGACAAAAGCAATACAGCCTCACCCGTGCGCTCCATAACGGTTCGGTGCTGACCGAGCTTAGCGCTAAAGATAAGCTAAAACTAATCAATGAAGCGGCTCATGAAATTGCTAGCCGCTACGAGTTGGACGGGGATGTTTTATCCGATCTTCTCCTTGAACGGGAAAAGCTTCAAGCCACAAGCCTTGGGCATGGGATCGCCGTTCCGCATACCCGGGACCTTGTCTTAAAAGGACATCCTGATAGAATCATCATCGTCTTTCCTAAAAAACCGATTGAATATGGATCTCTTGATAAAGAGCCCGTTTATGCTCTTTTCTTCCTACTCGCATCAGATGACGCTAAACACTTGCATCTTCTTGCTAAAATCGCACATCTCTCTTCCGATCACAAGGCGCTTGATTTGCTCAGGAAAAAGCCGAGCAAGGAAAAACTCTTAGAGTTTATTAAAAGCTGGGAATCGGAATTATAGACCGTGTTTGGCAGCAATAGGATCCATAAAGGTACTATCTTGCCGGGCATTTTCCATCAATTCCTTAACGGTGGCTCCTTTAAACCGCCCTGCAAGAGTGTCAGGATTCGATGAATCAGGAACAACTACATTCTTTGAAGCTCCGTTTGAAAGAAGAAGATCTGCAATTTGCGCTTGATACTTAATGGCAATTTCGTCATTTTGCATGTTCCTTGCGAGGATATTCTGTAAAGGGGTCATCCCCTGACTGTTTTTCACGTCCACTTTTGCACCCGCTTTAATTAAAACTTCCGCAGCCCCTGTATTATAGTGCACAAATTGATTGCAAGCCTTCATGAGAGGTGTTTCGCCTTTGCTATTTTTTCTTTCGATATCGGCTCCCGCATCAATGAAAAGCTTGATGAGTTCAGTTTTTGAACTAGATCTTTGAGCGAGATAATGAAGGGGGGTTGTGCCCTGGTCGTCAATCGGACTGTTAGCTCCAAAACCCTGCCCTAGCATAGCTCGTACAATCTCTTCTTTTCCCGAATAGAGGGCATGGTACATCACAGAATTGCCCTCTTTATCAACAGCTCTTAAATTAGCGCCTGACTTAATCATTTGAGCTGCCAGTTCAGGATCGCCCCATTTGATTACTTGCATAAGAAGCGTTGATCCTTCTGGCATGGGGGGCAAAAAGGGAGAGTTGACAGGAGAGGCATTAGGGCCTCCGGCTTTAAAGGCCTCTCGCATAGGATCATTTTTTACCGGAGAAGTGGTTAAAGAAGCATCACTTTTGAAAAGAGAAAAGATTTTAGCCGCAGTATCCACAACTCTTGCAATGATCGTCGATGGGTTAAAGGCTTTATTAATAACTTTCACTGAACCAAAATTCGATTTACCCACCTTTTCCTTGGAAACCTCAACATTCTGCCCAGGCTGAGAAGTATGGATACCAATTTTATCTATTCCCATAAAACCCCCATATAAATTTATTATACCTGCTAAGGCAGAAATGTTCGCGGAAGCTAAGACACTTTATCAAAAATTAACCAATTAAGGTGCCCGGGCTTTTAACCCCGGGCAAAATCAATTAGCCTGTAGAAGAGGCAGGAACTTTTTTCTGTGACGGAGGCTTAATAATCGGATGAACCTCTTTATCGATAAACTTAAGCTGATCATTCTCTACCGTGACCGTGCTTTTACGCCCTTCGTCAGGGTGCATGAGCAAGATCTCGGCCAGAGGATCTTCTAGGTACTGTTCGATCGTTCTTCGAAGAGGACGGGCTCCCATTTCAGGCTGGAAGCCTTTATCAACGAGGAAGTTTTTAGCCGCTTCGTCAAGCTCTATTTCCACATCGCGTCCTTGGAGACGTTTAGTGAGTTTCTTAAGTTCAAGCTCGATCACTTTTAATAGCTCGTCACGGTTGAGCGGATGGAAAATAACCACATCGTTCAAACGGTTTAAGAACTCGGGCTTAAAGTGCTTCTTCACAGCGCTTAAAATCTTTTCCTTGATCCGGTCATAATCAAGCGCTCCTTCTTGGGCTGCAGCAAAGCCCATTTCGGTGCTTTTCTTGATGAGGTCCGCCCCAAGGTTCGAAGTCATGATCACAATCGTATTACGGAAGTCAATCTTACGTCCGAACGAATCGGTTAAACGCCCCTCTTCCAAGATTTGAAGGAGAATATCCATCACGTCCGGGTGGGCTTTTTCAATTTCATCGAAAAGAACCACGGAATAAGGTCTTTGACGCACTTGCTCGGTCAGCTGACCTCCCTCTTCATGTCCGACATAGCCTGGAGGAGAGCCTGTCATACGGCTGACGGCGAATTTCTCCATATACTCAGACATATCCACTTGAATTAAAGCATCCTCGCCCCCAAACAGATGAGCGGCAAGAAGCCTTGCCAAAAGCGTTTTACCGACGCCGGTAGGGCCAAGGAATAAAAACGCACCGATCGGGCGGTTCGGATCCTTAATATTGGCACGGGAGCGTCTGATGGCTCTCGAAATAGTCTTGATAGCATCTTCTTGACCGATGATGCTCTCTTTTAAGTTCTCTTCCATTTTGAGAACTTTTTGTGTTTCACCTTCCGTTAAACGAGTGATCGGAACGCCGGTTTGTTTTGCAACAACTTGGGCGACATCCTCATCTTCAACGATCACTTCGTGCTCTTCTTTATTGCTCTCCCACTCGGTTCTGAGTTTTTGGAGCTGTTCTCGAAGAGTTTTTTCTTTATCGCGAAGCTTAGCCGCTTTTTCGTACTCTTGCTTACCGATCGCCTCTTCTTTTCCAAGGCGAACCGCTTCCACTTCGGCCTCGAATTTGGTGAGGTCTTGAGGTTGGTTCATCATTGAAATTCTCGATTTAGCGCCCGCTTCGTCAATCAGATCAATCGCCTTATCGGGTAAAAACCTTCCGGTAATATAACGGTCTGAAAGGACGGCGGCCGCTCTGATGGCGGTATCGGTATAAACGCACTTATGGTGCTCTTCATACTTCGCTTTTAAGCCACTTAGGATTTCAACGGTCTCTTCCACAGAGGGAGGTTGGACCATAATTTTTTGGAATCGTCTTTCTAAAGCGGCATCTTTTTCAATATGTTTACGGTACTCATCAATTGTGGTAGCTCCAATACACTGAATTTCCCCGCGCGATAAGGCAGGCTTTAAAATATTGGAGGCGTCAATAGCCCCTTCTGCGGCTCCTGCACCCACTATCGTATGCAGCTCGTCAATAAATAGAAGGACGTTTCCGTTTTTCTTGATCTCATCCATGACCGCTTTGATACGCTCTTCGAACTGGCCGCGGTATTTAGTGCCCGCAATCATGAGCGGAAGATCCAGGGTGATCAGTCTTTTTTTACGTAAGTTGTCAGGCACTTCCCCTTTTACAATAGCTTGGGCAAGACCCTCTACGATCGCTGTTTTACCGACTCCCGCTTCGCCGACTAACACAGGGTTATTCTTTCGTCTTCGGCAAAGGATTAAAATAAGTCTTTCAACCTCTTCTTTTCTCCCTACGACTGGGTCCATTCTACCTTCTCGGCACATATCGGTAAGATCATGTCCATACGCTTTCAAAGCAGGCATTTTATCGTTCGAAAGTGTCGAACCTGTGCCGGATCCCGCCTTTTCATAGCCTTGAGGACCTTTGTTTTGGCTCGAGGAGGGAGGGGGTGTTTGACTGGAGGAGGAGCCGATCGGAGGAAGCTGAAGATTGAACGTTTCAAGTTCTTTCAAAACCTCCTTCCTCACCTCTTTTAAGTTAACATTAAGATTCTCAAGAACTTGTGCTGCGACCCCATCGGTTTGGCGAAGAAGGCCCAAAAGAAGGTGCTCTGTACCCACATAATTATGGTTGAGATTAGCAGCCTCTTCATTCGCATATTCAAAAACTTTTTTCACCTTTCCTGTAAGAGCTGGATCGCCGTAGACCTGTATTTCGGGGCCGTAACCTACCAACTTCTCGACTTCGTTTCTAACGGTTTCAAAATCGATATTCAGGTTGCGCAGGACATTCACCGCAACTCCTTGGCCCAGTTTGAGCAAACCGAGAAGGACGTGTTCTGTTCCTAAATAATTGTGATTTAAACGCTGAGCCTCTTTCTTGGCCAGTTTGATCACTTGCTTGGCACGGTTCGTAAATTTGTCGAACATCGCTGATCCTTGGGTTCTATTCCTTAGTTTACCCCTTCGAGGGTTAAAAGTTCAAATAAGGCGCATGTCTTTTACTATCTAGCATTTGGAGTAATATAACTCCATTGCCGATGAACCACTCTTCCGGGAGATGAGTCCCGATTGTAAAAATCGAAGTAAAATCGACCTACGGAATAGCAAATAGTCAATGAATTTCGAACCGATACGTCCACTTCATACCCTAAGAATATCGATGAAGCTTCTTTCACCTCTTTTTGATGTATAACGATCGGAGTTATAAAATCTTTTGTTCTGAAGCTCCAAGGGTAAATCACGATTTTAGAGGCAGCCCGATCCGGCAATCCAAAAAAAAAGAGGTGGCTCTCAGAGCCCATGTATCTCGCCCCCTCCTTTTTTTTAATATGCCATAATTTTCCAGATACCCCATCCAAGACACAATACTCCTCTTTTTGCTGAAGAAGAAACTGCTCGTTTTTGATAGAAACGACTTTGAGAGGACTTCCTACAATCGTAGATGAGATCAAATTTTGTGTTTGTTTGTCGACAAGGTTTAAATGGATTCCTTTTGAAAATAGTAAAAATTTGTCTGAATCACACAAAAAAACTCCCCATTGGTCAAGGGAGGCGTATTCAAATGTCTGCAAACTAAAGGTATAAAGATGTTTTTCTTCGTCTCTTACAATGAGAGTTTTAGCGTCCATCCTTCCGCAGGGAATATAATTTTGATTTCCGGTGTAAGTCCAAATCTCTTTATTGATGACGAGATAAAAACCGGCTGTTCTTCCGATAAATTCAAAGTCTTTGACGACATAAGATAAGAGCGGATAGGTCTTACAATAGAGAAAACTTTTTCGATCGTACACATGAGCTGAATCTTTGTAGCAAATAATATACTCATCGGTAATAGCTATTCTTCCTTTCTCCCTGCAGCGAAACGACATGCAGTTGGCAAGATCAATGACAACCGACTGAACATTGTTAAAAAGGTGAATATATCCGTAGCCGATATCTTCAACTTTTCCACACGGGAATAAGAGGTATAAAACCTCTTGGATTCCCTGGAATATTTTGATCCCTGAAACCGTTAAAACTACTTTAAAGCCCCTTATCCATTGGATCTGCTGCTTCACCTCCCTTCCCACCGAAACAGTGAGACCTCTTTGGGGGTTTATTTCTGTTTTATAAACCCCCCTCAACTTAAGCTCGTAGAGGACACGCTGCTTGTAAAACTCGTAATCTCCTTGAGGATTATTGAAATCTCTAGAAGAGATCCGTTTCCACAAACACAGATCTCGAGCCAATACTCGAAATACCCTGCAAACTCGCTCGCAGCGATATAAATCTAGCGGTTCTAAATAGGCGAATTGGCTAAGAATTAACTCGATGGGTTGCGTGAGCATAGGATATCCCCTTCTCATAGCCTTTGCGGCAAGCGCTATTAACCCCTACCCCCTGCATTGTATCGCCCACACGATATTGTGGAATCGCATCCCTACAAAGGGTTATAGATGCCGCATCGGGATCTTTTTTAATTCCCATATGGCGATAAAGAGTTTTTTGGACAAGGCCAATTAAATCGGGATGATCAAGCATTTCCGGCTGCTCAACACCTCCTAACATGACTGTAAGACGGGTTTCTTCCGGATGATTGTTTTGCTGCGGGAAGATCTCGGAATCAAAAACGCATCCCATGATAGGCTCATTTTCCGATGAAGGCACCAAATAACCAAATCCTGAAACGGGGAGAACCTTTTTTCTATACCCTATATTTACAACTGCCATCGAGGCTGAAGGATGTTTTTGTACGCTATCTATATCGGCCTCTTCGATCCTTGACGCTGTCTTGATTTCGGCATATTCTGCTAGGGCATGGATCAGGGTGGACATCCCCTTTTTAAAAGACAGAATAGGGTATTTAGACCATATCGGATCTTTTTCTCCGGCTTTTTTCGTGAGAAGAGCGAGTGTTAATGAGCGGTGATTTGACGCTTCTTGATATATTTCAGGAAAGCACTGCTTAAAAGAAAGCTCTTTAATATTGCCCCCAAAAATGCCTCTCACTCCAGGATCTACTACTCTCTTTGTAAAAGTTTTGCCAAATCGATAAGAGAAATAGTCATTAATCGTATGCAAATCATTTTTACGAGGCATTAGCAAGTCCCGAAAAATTCCTTTTAAAAGAGACCTTCCCATAAATGAAAATAAACTTTTAAAAGAATAAGGCAACGGGTGAAGAGAGCCTTTAGTATAAATATAGCGTATTGCTGCCGCCTTAGGGGGAGCGATAAGTTCTTTCTCAAGACCGAGCTCTTGGATGAGCTTTAGAGTAAAAAGCCCATCTCCTTTGGGTCTAAAGCCTCTTGGACCCAATTCAAATAAAAAATTATCCACGGTGCAGCTCTGAATCCAGCCGCCTATTTGCTGTTTAGCTTCGTAAACAAGAGGTTTATACTCTCGTAAATAATAAGCTGCGGTAAGTCCCTGGAGGCCTGCCCCTTTGATCGTGATTCTCTTCTCTGTCATGCTTTCTTACTCTAGCAAAACTTTGGATTGATATCTTTTCTTATGTATAAAAGAGAAATGCCTGTCTTAAGCGTTCCGAGAGGAAAAATTTATTATGAAGTCACGGGTTCGGGAAATCCCCTGATCCTCCTTGCAGGCTGGGCAAGCGATCACCTTTTTTGGTTTCCCCTCATTAAGCTTTTAGCGGACAAGTATCAAGTGATCACGCTAGATAATCGCGGGATCGGTCAATCAAACAATGAAATTCATGATTTAACGATCGATCATATGGCAGAAGATATCGCCCACCTCATCCGAAAACTTCAACTTAAAGAAACCTCTCTAGCCGGCCATTCCATGGGAGGCATGATCGCACAGACACTAGCTGTTAAATACCCTGAATTGATTCAAAAAATGGTTCTTTTGAATACCACCTCTCAGTGTCGAGAAGCGAGCTTACTTCTTATAAAGGCCTTGATGGATGCCCGCCTAAAAAGTACCCCTCTTGATCTTATTATTGAACTGGCTCTTCCTCTTTTTTATGGCGATGAATTCTTAAAAAAAACGGCCGCCGTCAATAAAATCAAGAAACTCCTCCTGACAAATCAGCCGCCGATCGAAGGTCAAATGCAGCAATACCACGCGCTTCTTCATTTTAAAAATACCGCTTTGGACCAAATAAAGACTCCAACACTTATCGGAGCCGGGGCCTTCGACATTATCTCACTTGTTTCCGAAGCGGAATATCTGCAAAAAAATATTCCTCATAGCCTCCTTGTCACCTATCCCTCAGGCCATGCAGCGATTTTAGAAATACCTACCCGAATCGCCTCTATTATTAAAAACTTTGTATAAAATTCTTAAAGAATAGAGCGTAAAAGGCCGCCTTCAATCCGAAGGGCTGCCCCATTAATAGCAATCGCGCGGTCGCTCATAAGATAGGCCACAAGGCCCGAGATTTCATCCGGATTAATAAAACGATGAAGGAGTGATCCAGGACGATCTTTGTTGAAGAATTCTTTCTCCACTTCAAAAACAGAAGAGCCGCTTTTTTCTGCCATCTGCTCTAAAAAGCGTTCGACTCCGGTTGAATAGGTAGGACCTACAAGAAGAGAATTAACAGTAATGGCTGTACTCACTGTAAGCTCAGCCAATCCTCTTGCAACAGCTAATTGTGAGGTTTTAGACATTCCATAATGGATCATGTCTTTTGGAATGTTAACGCCCGATTCGCTGGATATGAAAAGGATGCGCCCGCTTTTTTTCGCGAGCATTTTGGGGAAATAGTGACGAGATAAACGGATGCCGCTCATCACATTGGTCTCAAACATTTTAAACCACTCCTCATCGGTGATATGTTCAAAAGGCTTGAGTTCAAAAATCCCCATATTATTGATCAAGAAATCTACTTCAGGAATCGCTTGAATACAGGCGTTGCAGCCCTCTTTCGTACCCAAATCAAAAGGAGCTTCCTTAAGATTTCCTTCCAGTTTAGCGATCGCCCCTTTTACTTTTTCTGAAGTTCTGCCGTTGATGTAAACAGTAACCCCTTCGTGGACAAGCTCTTTAGCAATGGCAAAGCCGATCCCATCGGTTGAACCGGTGACCAAAGCGGTTTTTCCCTGAATATCTAGATCCATAGTTTATCTATAGCAGACACCTTTATTTTCCACCACAGAGGCAGCTTCAATACTCCATGAAAGGCACAAAGATATAAAGAGGTCAAATAGCCTAGCTTTTTATAAAAAATTTCCCCTACGCCCGACTCTCACGTATCTATGGTCGAAATAAATTAAACCGCAAAGTATCTAGTTTTTAAATTTGAAATAACAGGATAAGCAGGATCGCCTTTGGCGGCAGGATCAATCCATTGTATTTTCGGCCCTTCGTGCCTTTCATGAAATATTGTACTCTGTGGTGAAACTTCTTCACTTCTCTAAAACATAGCGATCGATGATCTGATTTTCAGGATTGATCGCTTCAAAAATCACTTCGTTATCTTTGACTTCTGTAACAATCACGTGAGTAGATGAAACAGTTTGTGCAAGATACCACGCACCGCTCGATTTTCTTGGCTTGGCAGCGCCCCAGCAACCATCGCCGAGATAGATCACTCCATCTTTACGGATTTCGTTATTTTTTAACGGGAAGGTTCTTTTATAGAGGTGGTCATGGTGCTCAAAGGCTGCGATCAAACCATACTCTTCAAAGAGAGGGACAAAATTTTTGCGAACCAGCACATGGTTTTTGCCGTTAAAATTTCTCTTGGAAGGATAGGCAGGAACATGGTAGGAGGCGAATTTATAAGGCACATGCGCCCTTAACGACAGCTCTTTTTTAAGCCACTCGGTTTGCTTGCCTTCAATGGGATGAGTGTGGTTTGAATCGAGAATAAAAATTGAGAGGAAGTTGCCGAAGTCAATCACACGGTAGCCGTCATCGTCATGAAGAGAAAAGATATGATAAAACATGGGAGCATCCCTCGTCGTGAGAAGCCCGGAAATTTTATCGCAGTCGTGATTGCCGATCACCGGAATCATCGGGATCAAATGTCCCTCAGGAGTCACCATCGTTTTCTGATAAGATTTTAGCCACTCCATCCAAGGTGTGTACTCTTTTCCCGAATGCTTATCCGAGTAGGCGATATCTCCCCCAATGATTGCGAAATGGGGAGAATGCTGAGCCGCCGCTCGATTCATCTGATCTAGTAAAGCAATCGAATCGTGATAAACATCTCCCCCGTCAATAAACCGGATTGGAAGGGTTTTTGGAGCGGTTTTAAACGAAAAAATCTCGCTATCCACTTTAAATTGATAGGCTGTGTTAGGTTTTAAATCGATCGCTTCCACGGTATGGATCAGATAGGGGCCTCGTTTAGGCATAGGGAAGGAGGCACCTTCAAGCTCAAGCCACTCCTCTTGCCCCGCTTCTCTAATATTTAGAGTCTCTCGATGATCTTTATCCGAGGTGATCCAGTGGATCACCATCGTTGTTTGAGGATCGTTTTGCCAAGTCAGGTAGACCGCTTCAGGTTCTGCCTGTAAAAAGGCTGTGATGAGTAAAAATAATAGGATGATTTTTTTCATTTATCTGCTGCGATACTCGCAAGCTCCTGTAGTAAGTTTTGTGTCCGTTTAACAAAAGATTGAAGATCCCCTTCGTCCATCTCTCTTTGCGACAAAAGAGCGAGTTCATAGACTTCGTGGACCAGGTTTTTAGCAAGATCCGGATTGGTGCTTCCCAATTTTTGGATCGAGTGGATCAGAGGCGAGTTGGTGTTTACCACCATTTTTCTTTTAAACTGCTTTAAGGCCTGTTTTGCCTGCTCAGGATTCATCTGCATCATGTAATCACGAAACCGTCTTTCATTTTCGTCGATCACCAAGAAAGCTGATAAGTTATCGCTTTTCAGGCTTTTGGCTTCCACTTCAAGGGAATCCTCGCCCATCTCTTTTTTGATGAACTCGGCAATATTCACCGATTCAGCATGCTCTCTCTCTTTATCCAAAAGATGCTCTTCGACATCGCTATCAAGGCGTTGGAACTTGAAATCATTATTATTTTTTTCAACGGTTCCGATGAGGTACGGATCGACCGGGTTTCTTAAGACAAGGATGTCAATTCCCTTCTCATTATAAATAGAATGAAGCGCTTCATGATGATGCTCATGCGTGGTATAGTAAAGTTTGCCCTTCGTTTTATCCTTGTTTCTTTCAAACAGCTCAGGAAGGGTATACCACTCATTTTTAGTCGTTTTATACAAAAGAAGATCTTTAATTCTCTCGTAGAATTTTTCGTCCTGAACGGCCCCTAACTTCACAAAAGTCGCCAAATCATCCCACGTCGATTCATACTTCTTTCGATCGGTCTTGAAAAGAGTGTTTAAACTATCGGAGACCTTTTTGGATATATGGGTTGAAAGCTGGCGTACCGTTTTATCCATCTGCAAATAGCTTCTTGAGACATTCAAGGGAATATCGGGGCTATCAATCACCCCTCTTAAAGCCATAAGGTAATCGGGGACGATATCTTTACAGTTATCGGATACGAAAACACGGTTAGAATAGAGTTGAATGGTCGATTTGTTAAAATCAAAATCGCGTCTTACTTTCGGAAAATAAAGAATCCCTTTTAAATGGAAGGGGTAATCAACATTCAGATGAATCCAGAACAGAGGATCTTCGCCAAACGGCTCTAAAGAGCGGTAAAATTTCAGATAGTCCGCTTCCGTGCATTCAGAGGGAGCTTTTATCCATAAAGGCTCTTCTGTATTGATTCGATCGCCGTTGAAATAGATGGGAACAGGTAAAAAGGAGCAGTAATGCTTCAGGATCGATTTCACTTTGGAATCCTCCAGCATCTCTTCGCTTTCTTGATTAACAAAAAGGGTGATCTCGGTCCCTCGTTCGTTTCGAGTTCCCTTTTCAAGCGTATATTCGGACGATCCGTCGTTGATCCAAAGAACAGGCGCTGCACCCGGTTTATAAGAAAGGGTGTTGATTTCAACTTTGCCTGCAACCATGTAGGCTGAATAGAATCCCAAGCCAAAATGTCCTATGAACTGATCTTTTTCCGATCCTGTTTTGTATTTAGCAATAAAGTCTTCGGCGCCTGAAAAAGCGATTTGCGCGATGTATTGCTTCACTTCATCGGCATCCATCCCGATTCCATTATCGGTAAAGGTGATGGTTTTTTTATCTTTATCGACATTGACATCGATTCTGAAATCTTCATCTTTGGCCTCCGCTAAACCTTGATCGCGAAGAAGCTTCACTTTTTGAATCGCGTCCGTGCTGTTTGATACGAGTTCGCGAACAAAGATGTCTTTGTCGGAATAAAGCCATTTTTTAATGATCGGAAGAATATTTTCACTGTGAATTTCGAGTTGGCCTTTCATGCAAAAACCTGAAATAAAAATTTATCATAATTATATCTTTTTCCCCATTTGACGGGAAGCAATCACCTGGGATAAAGTATGTTAATGATTTTTGGAATCGACCCCTGGCTCACACTCTATGCGACCGTCTCCTTTGTTCTAATTGGAACTTGTCTTGCCGCCCTCATCCTTTTTACCAAAGCGAAGCTCGTATCGACTGAAGAGTGCCATATCGATGTGAACCACGATAAGGAGCTCTCCTTCGACATCCCCGGAGGCGGAACCTTATTAAATGCCCTTACCTCTAATGGAATTCCCATCCCCTCCCCTTGCGGCGGGAAAGCGACCTGCAAGCAGTGCCGTGTCCAAGTGGTTGAAAAGGCGAGCGAGCCTCTTGAAACGGAGAAAGGAACTTTCACCAAAAAACAGCTTGCCGACGGGTGGCGCCTCTCTTGCCAGACAAAAGTTAAACATAGCATGGGTGTTCATGTGGATGAACATGCCTTAAATGTGAAAACATGGGAGGCAACGGTTGTGAGTAATGAGAACGTCGCCACTTTCATTAAAGAGTTAAGCGTCCTTTTGCCGGAGGGGGAAGAAGTTCCCTACCGCTCGGGCGGCTACCTTCAATTTCACGTGCCCCCCTTTCAAACCGACACATCCGACTGGAAAGAAACCATGGACCCCAAGTTCTACCCGGACTGGGAAAAATACCATCTTTTCGGAAGAACGCTCGATTTTTCCCATCTTCCTCTCAGCCCGAACGAAGTGATCAGAGCCTATTCCATGGCTTCCTATCCTTCCGAGGGGCGTAAACTTTTATTTAATATCCGTATCGCAACACCCCCTTTTGTCCAGGGCAAGCTAGTAGAGGGTATTCCTTGGGGTATTTGCTCGTCTTATACATTCTCATTAAAGCCGGGCGATAAGGTAAAACTCTCAGGCCCTTACGGGGAGTCCTACATGAAAGAGGGGTCGCAAGAACTGATATTCTTGATCGGCGGCGCCGGCTCCTCCTTTGGCAGAAGTCATATCCTTCATCTTTTTTATACCGAGAATACGAAGCGGAAAGTCACTTTGTGGTACGGAGCTAGATCTCTTAAAGAAAATATTTATCAGAAAGAGTATGAAGAACTTGAGAAGAGATTTCCCAATTTTTCCTATAAACTGGTGTTGTCCGAGCCTCTTCCCGAAGATATTGAAAAAGGATGGCCAGCTAAAGATCCTCTTAAAACCAACTTTTTATTCAAAGCGTTTGAACAAGGGCAGCTTAAGCTCATGGATACCCCCGAAGACAATCTTTACTATGTCTGCGGACCTCCGATGCATAACAAAAGTGTTTTAAAGCTGCTTGACGATTATGGAGTTCCTCGCGATAACATCGTCTTAGACGATTTTGGAAGTTAAACATGCGGATTGCACTAGCACAGCTTAATCCTACGATTGGCGATTTTGAAGGAAATAAAAAGAAAATCCTGGAAGCTATTGCCAAAGGCCAATCCAAAAAGGCCGATCTGATCCTTTTTTCAGAACTTTGTTTAACCGGCTATCCGCCGGAAGACTTCCTCTTGCATATAGAGTTCGTGGAAAAAGCTGAAAAGACGCTGCAAGAAATAATCAAAGAGACAAAGGGCATCACGGCGGTCATCGGCCTTCCTCGCAAAAACCCCAACAAAGGGGAAAAACCGCTCTACAATTCCGCTGCCATCCTTTCAGATGGAAAACTCTTGGGCTACCAAGATAAATGCCTTCTTCCCACCTATGATGTCTTTGATGAAAGACGCTACTTTGAACCGGCTTCGGACTATCGATTGTTTGAAATCAACGGCAAAAAAATTGCCGTCACCCTATGTGAAGATCTGTGGCAGCATGCCGATAAAGCGCGCTTTTCTACCTACCTGCAAGATCCCGTAGAAATGATCGCTCCCCTAAAGCCCGATTTTGTACTAAATCTCTCAGCCTCGCCTTATAACATCCGTAAAATGGATGACAGGTTAGAAGTTTTAAAAAAAGCCGCGATTACTTTTAAGTGTCCTACTTTGCTTTGTAATCAGGTAGGAGGCAACGACAGCCTTCTTTTTGATGGCTATAGTCTTGTCGTCAACGAAAAGGGTAAAGAGGTTCTCCGCTTAAAAGGCTTTGAGGAAGATTTTAGAGTCGTCGAGGATTTTACTCCTATCCAAGAAAAGCCTTTGGACCCTCTTAATGACCTCTATCAGGCCCTCGTCATGGGAATTCGAGACTATTTTCATAAATCGGGATTTAAAAAAGCGTGTTTAGGGCTCTCCGGCGGCATCGATTCCGCTGTGGTTGCATGTCTCGCTGTCAAAGCGCTTGGGCAAGAAAACGTCCTTGGCGTGGCCATGCCTTCACGCTATTCCTCTGACTCCAGTTTAAAAGATGCTGAAGAGCTCGCTCATAACTTGAAGATCGAATTAAAAACTATTTCTATTGAAGAGCCTTTCAAAGCCTATTTAAATCTTCTAGAACCTCATTTTGCCGCTTTAGAGCCCAATATTACGGAAGAAAATCTTCAGTCCCGTATTCGCGGCATGATCCTCATGGCCCTCTCCAATAAAATGGGTTATATCGTTTTATCTACCGGCAATAAAAGCGAGATGGCCATGGGTTATACGACGCTATATGGAGATTTAGCGGGAGGGCTTAGCGTACTATCGGATGTGATAAAAGAACGGGTTTACGCTTTAAGCCACTATATCAATAAAGAGCATCCCATCATCCCCCTCTCCACTCTTTTAAAGGCCCCTTCCGCAGAACTTCGTCCCAACCAAAAAGATTCAGACTCGCTTCCCCCTTATCCTATCGTAGACGCGGTAATTGAAGCCTATATCGAAAAACACCAATCGCCGGAGGAGATCGCGCAAAAAAATAACTTAGATATCCGCTTAGTAAATGAGCTTATCGCTAAAATCCACCAAGCTGAATATAAGAGAAGACAAGCGCCTCCCGGTTTACGTGTTACGGATAAAGCGTTTAGTATTGGACGCAAGTTCCCAATTGTCCAAAAATTCAAATAGAATGACGCGATTTTAAGCCGTTTTTCGGAAGGAGGACTCGACCACTTGCATAGCGGCTTTTTCTAGTTCCTCATCGATAAAGGCCTCTTTCTGCCCTTTACAGTATAAGATAGCGTAGGCCTGAGCCTTAGTGATCGGCTTATTTTCTTTAAGATGCACTTCAGCCTGAATGACTTTTTTTTGCTGCGTCAAATGATCGATGATTTCAGAAAGATTGTGGAAGGCAAGCCAGTCTTTGGGAGTCTTGGGTTCGGCCGTTTCCACCGTGAGAGAAATTCCCCCTAGAGATGACTTAAAATGTTTTAGCCTGTCAATGAGCTTTTCAAGCTCGGTCACCTCATATTTGAGCTGAGTGATCGTTTCACCGATTAGGGGGGGTCTAGATTGATTGAATTCCTTCACCTTTTTTAAAAAGACTGTCTCCAAATCGCGTAGTTTAGCCAGTTTGATTTCCCCATTCAGTTCCTTTCTGACCTGGCCTTCAGAAAAATTTTTCTTGATAGATTTCAGCTTCTTGCTAAAAAACTCGAAACGGGCAAGGGATATCTGCTCCACTTTTTTTGAGGAGGCATGTCTATCTAATATGATCTGATTCTTGCTTTCGATCTCATCTAAGGTAAGAGATAGATTCTTATAGATATCCATGAATGATAACTCCTTCTACTTATTATTATCTTAGCTATGATCGAGAGGAGTCAAAAGAAAAGGGCTTATTATTAAAATCTTAATGATCAATCTAGGGAAAAAGGGAGTGCAACCACTTCTTGGATCGTCTGAGCTTCTAGCTTTAACATCATTAGCCGATCAAAACCCACCGCCACCCCCGAACAAGGAGGAAGTCCTTTTTTAAGCGCGTTCAAGAAATGATAATCAATGGGAAGGGCTTTTTTACCTAATTTGATACGCCCTTGATTGGCTTCATGGAGTCTTTTTTCTTGCTCCACCGGATCTGCCAGTTCATGATACCCATTCGCAAGTTCTAACCCTTTAAAATAGACTTCAAATCTTTCAGCAACAGGATATCCCTCCTGCATAACAGTTGTAGCTAAAGCGGCTTGACTTGACGGATAGTGAGAAAGGACAAAAATTTCGTTGGTCCCAAGAGAGGGTTCAATCAGATGGGTGAGAAGAATATTTAAAACGGCATCTTTCCCTTCCTCCAAAACCCCTTGGTAAGGTTGAATGCCTTTGTTTATTAAAAAAGCATGAATGTCTTCCATACTGCTTGTATAAGGATCAATTCCGGCATAATGAAGACAAGTTTCCCGGTAGGTCTTTTGGCTTACGTGCAGATTACCTAGAAATAATCTCACAAAATCAACCGTCTCATCGATTAACTTTTGAAAGGGCATCCCGACCCGGTACCATTCGCACATCATAAATTCGGGCTGGTGCTTTTGACTTTCTTCGCCATCGCGAAATACATGCGATAATTGATAAATATCGCCCGATCCCTCTGCCAAAAGCCTTTTCATCCCATATTCAGGGGAGGTGTGTAAATAAAGGGTTGTTTCATGGTTAAAGGTGGCCGGAATCAAGTCAATATGCTGATCGATGGAGGCTTGGGGAGATAAGATAGGGACGTCCACTTCTAAGACGCCCCTTGAATCAAAGAAAGCTCGTGCTTGAGAGAGCATCTCAGCACGGCTTTTTAATTTATTTTTCATTGACGCGGGAAACGTATTCGCCGGTTCTAGTATCGATACGGATTTTTTCCCCTTCTTCGACGAAAATAGGAATCTGAACGGTTGCCCCTGTTTCCACTTTAGCAGGCTTTAACACACGCCCGGAAGCGGTGTTGCCGCGATCGCCTGGCATCGTTTCAACAATATTCAAGTCCATAAAGGTAGGAGCTTCTACAGTCACCGGCTCGCCGTTATAGAATACGATATCGTACACGTTGTCTTCCAAAAGCCAATTCATCGTATCGCCAATAACACTGTTGGGAATAGCGAGCTGCTCGAAATTCGTTTCGTTCATGAAAACAACGCTGTCGCCTTCTTTGTAGAGCATTCTCATGTAGATCTCTTCCACATCTGCTAAATCCACTTTATCGCCGGAGGTAAACGTTTTTTCAATCGTTCTTCCGGTGATAAGATGTTTAATTCGGATACGGTTAATCGCGCGGCCTTTGCCTGGCTTCATATATTCATTACTGACAACGCTGTAAGGTTGCCCGTCGATGACGACTTTCATGCCGCCTTTTACTTCGTTTGTCGTGGTGTGTGCCATATAAAACCTTAAAAAAATAATGGATTATTTTAGCATTGAACAGGGGTCTTGTCTATAAGAAAGAGCTTTAACTTGCGATTCTGCGGTTTAACCCTTTTCGATGCAGCCTTCAAACTGCCGGATAGGCTAATGAATATTGTTGGTAAATTACCGATACAATGAGTATACATATCCTCATGTGGCATAAGGAATACAAAGACTATCCTTTAGACCAGCCCCTGAAAAAGGAGCAAAACCTCTCGTCTCCTGGGATTGAGATGCATGAGTTAAATGGCTGGGGTAATACCTACCACACCCCAAAACCTAAAAAACCGCATCTTATCCGAAGATTCTTCCATTGGCTTCTACCTTATGAGTGATGGACCGCATACCTTCAATATATCGATTCGCTACCACCAATGCCCTCATTGCAAAAATATCTTTGAATCTCGAGGCAAATGGGACTATGCTTCGGGCATGTATTTTAAAAAATTAACCTGCCCCAATTGCAGCTATTTTTTTAAAGCCACAAAACCGATGGGACCGATTGGCCCTCTTTTTGGAGAACCTTCTAAAACGGAATTTGATTGGTCATGATAGAGAATCTTAAAGAAAATATTTTATCGCCAACCGTCGATTCGATGGAGGAAAAAATCGCTCACGACACACTGGAAAGATACTCAGGCTCTTCCATTGCCGATTTCCAGCCCTACCTTCTCTTAACCAATTTCCCAAAGTACGTGCAGTATTTTTCCGAATCAAGGGAAGTTCCCATCGTCGAAGGCTCGATGTTTAAAGTGGCCCACTCCCCTAAAGAGGGCATTTCTATCCTCGATTTCAAAATTGGATCTCCTGCCGCCGCCCTTGTGATCGATCTTATCGCGCAGCTTCCCATTAAAGCCTCTATTTTATTAGGAATGTGCGGAGGTCTTCGCCGCCATTTTAAGGTGGGAGATTATTTTGTGCCTGTCGCAGCGATCAGGGCAGAAGGGACTTCCGACTTCTATTTTCCCCCCGAAGTTCCTGCCATGGCAAACTTTTTCGTCCAAAAGCATGTGTATGATATTTTAGATAACGATAAATCGACCTACCACATCGGCATCACCTACACGACCAACAAGAGATTCTGGGAATTCAACGTCCCGTTCAAACAAAAATTAGAGGAAACCCGCCCCCAGGCGATCGAAATGGAGTGCGCGACCCTCTTTACCGCTTCCTATTACTACAAATTTCCTCTTGGAGCTCTCCTGCTCGTCTCCGATCTACCCTTAACCCCTGATGGCATTAAAACGAAAAAATCTTCCCACGAAGTGCAGCAGCTCTACACAGCAAATCACGTGGAAAAAGGGATTCGCATCCTCCAAAAAATTGACATATCCCTTCAAAATCACCCTAAAGGGATTTATAGAGGTTCAAGACGCCGTTTTGAAAAGAAGGAAGACCCTAAATAAGTTCATTTTAAACTCTGTCTTGGTTAAAGTTTTACCACAAAAATGATTCATTCTATCCATTCAGACCGGAATACCCCTTTTTTTGCTGTCTGTCCGTTCGACGTGCTGATTCTTATTTTCAAGAAGTATTGTTCTTTAAACGTGAGTTTAACTTGTAAGAGGTTTTACCAGGCCCGTTTATACCTGCTTTCTCAAGGGCTTAATCTTGCCTTAAAACAACCTCCCCTTTTATGCCTTTCAACGCCGAACAAGATTAATGTTCTGGCGCTTTCATCTCGATACTTAATATCCGATGGATTTCGTAGCTTTAAGTATTTTATGAGATCGACACGCACAGAAGCTGCAGAAAATCCCCTTGAGCCCAACTTTCCGGTGCATAGAATTGTGGTCATGAATGACGATTTTCAATTTCTTGCCTACACAACAACCTACACATTGCATAAAAGAGAACAGGAGTTAGAGGTCAAACTCCATTCAAATCGTTTAACCCACGAAAAATCACTTATAGCTCCACATGGATCCGTCGTTGTTTATGAAGACTTAACTACTCCCTCATCAATTAAATCTTTGTGTTTTCAATCTGTCCATCAGCCGCAATCTATTCGATCGATCTATGTAAAAAATGTTACCGATATTTTCACCTTTTCAACCGGTTTTGTGGTAGTGGATGCGTCCAGGCAAACCTTTTCAAGATATCATTTGAGCGGCGCAAAAACTTTGGATGAGACTGTTTACCATTGTAGCCGCTTATTTACGAAGGTAGGTGTCCATCTTATCGCTTTGGCCTATAAAATGGGATTTGCCACTCTTTACACTGAATGTTTGACCCCCCTTTCAGAGTGCCCTGTTTCATACTCCTCTATAAATGATAATCATTATAAGTCTTTAGAATGGAAAGGGCACTGGATTTATATAAACGACAAAGGCGTCATCCATATTTACGATATTTTTCTTCAAAAATTAAGACTTCTTCAAAGCATGCGGCATGAAAAGGCTTCAAGCATACAACAAGCTCACATCGCAGGGGATTATCTATTTCTTAAAACAGATGCGGGCACAGAAATTTGGAATTTAGCCCTAGGATCGTTCGTTAAAAAAATATCGGTCAAATTTGATCTTATCGAAGGGGATGAGAGGCAGATATTTACAACGATTGGCAAAGAAATTTTTGTTTATGAACCAGCGGCTACTTGATATAGAACTCTTTCTTGAGGAGCGGGATCAGCTTCTCCTCAAACTCTTTCGGAGAGGAGGGGATTGTGAATAAGATTTTTTTAACCAGGTTATCAGATCCTTTTTGCCTTTCTGCATAAATAGAGCGCTTTTCCGCTTTGAGGCTCGTAAAGCCGTGGACGGAGGCGAAGACACGCACCCTGGTAAAGTGATAGAGCCAGAGGGCTGGCTTTGGAAGAGGGCCAAAGCGGTCTTTCAATTCGTCAAAGAGAGCGTCGATCTGCTCGAAAGAGAGCGCCTCGCCTAAACGCTGATACATTTCCATCCGAAGAGAGATATCGTTTACATAATTTTCAGGCAGGCGGGCATCGATCGGAAGCTCGAGCTTAGTTTCAGTAATGATCGAAGGGATTTTACCTTGCAAGGTTTGAATTGTACGCTTCAGAAGTTTGCAGTAAAGGTGGAACCCAATCGAGGAGACATGGCCCGACTGTTCATAGCCTAAGATATCGCCGGCTCCCCTTATCTCAAGGTCCCGCATCGCCACCTTCATCCCTCCCCCATAACCGGAAGCTTCTGCAAGCGCTTGAAGACGTTTACGGGAAAATTCTGACAAAACGCGCAAGTTATTGACAAGGAAGTAGGCGTAAGCCCGCCGGTTCCAGCGCCCGACTCTTCCTCGAAGCTGGTAGAGTTCAGCGAGACCAAACGTATCGGCCCGGTCGATGAGGATGGTATTGGCATTAGGAATATCGATTCCATTAGCAACGATGGTGGTCGCTACCAGAATATCGGCTCTTCCGCTTTTGAAGGCGTGAAAAACTTCATCCACCTCTTTTGAACTCATTTGGCCATGGGCAACTGCAATCCTCGCTTGCGGAAGCATCGTTTTGATGCGATCCGCCACATTGAAGATCGTCTCGACCCGGTTATGGATAATGTAAGCTTGGCCATCTCTTGCAAGTTCGCGAAGAAGAGCGGTTTTTAAAGTGTTGTCTGAGGGCTCTGCCATGACCGTTTTAATCGGCATACGATCTTGGGGAGGTGTCGCAATCACTGACATGTCCCGAGCACCCATGAGAGACATGTAGAGGGTGCGGGGAATCGGAGTTGCCGATAAAGTGAGGCAATCGACGCCTGTTTTAAGGGTCTTTAAATGCTCTTTTGCCTTCACTCCAAAACGCTGCTCTTCGTCAATGATGATAAGACCCAAGTCTTTAAATTTAACATCTTCGGAAATGATCCGGTGGGTTCCAACTAAAATGTCGATCTTCCCTTCAGCGGTCTGTTTTAGCGTCTCTCTTATCTCTTTCGTGCTTCTAAATCGGGAGAGAACACCGATCCGAATAGGAAAGTTCTCCATTCGGGCGGTGAAGTTTTCATAGTGCTGCATGGCAAGCACCGTGGTCGGAACGAGGACTGCGACCTGTTTGCCCCCGTCGACCACCGCTTTAAAGGCAGCTCGCATGGCCACTTCCGTCTTGCCATAGCCTACATCCCCGCAAACCAGTCGATCCATGGCTCTCGGAGACATCATATCCTGGCGAATGGCGGCAATCGCGCTCAGCTGATCTTCCGTTTCAGAATAAGGAAACTCATCTTCAAAGACACGCATGTCATCCGAGTCTTCAGAAAAGGCAAATCCCCCTTTCATCTCCCTTTCGGCATAAACCTTTAAAAGATCGGAGGCATAGTTGACAAGCGCTTTTTGGGTTTTATCCTTCTGGATCTTCCAGCGGTTAGACCCCAGCTTATGCCTTTCAGGGACTATTTCGTTCGATCCGATGTATTTGGAAATGAGGTGCGCCTGATTCAGAGGCACGAAGAGTTTCGCTTGTTCAGCGTATTCAATGACAAAATACTCAAGAACCTGCCCCTCGGCATTCGGCCTTTTTTCAATCCCTAAGTACTTGCCGATCCCGTTGTGGAAGTGAACCACCATCTCTCCCGGAGTGATCTCGAAGAGCTCAGAGGTAGGTACATGGTAGGTCGAGCGGAGTTTTTGACGGCGGATCTTGTAGCGGTGGGTAATCTCGGTGAAAGGAAGAACCACTCTCTTTTCTTCCGGTACAATAAATCCTGAAGAAAGATAACCCTCTTGAAAATGGTGGTGGGTTGAGATAGAAAGACCTTCCAGCTGTCTTTTTAAATTATCTTTTTCAGCTTCTGTATGGGTTAGAAATAAGACGTTAAAGTCTTTAAGCTGGGTGACTTTAGATAAAATTTCTGCCGAAGAGACCGCCTCCTCTTCAAATAAAAATTCTGTGATCGGGAAAAAGGGGTGTTTGAATCGATCCGCCTCAAATTCTTGATTGAAGGCTTCAAAACTAATCGGAGTCAGCGTTTCAGTTTGCGAGTAGTAGCGCCGCGATTTATCCACTTTGATCGATGAGAGCTCTTCAATCGGGTGATCGGTCAAAAAGATTTTTTGTAGAGGCTTGATCTTCTCAAAAAGCTCATCTAACGACATGAACCCTTTTGTATGCGGGGTGATCATCGTTTTTAAAGTCGCCCAACGATCTTCGAGAGCAAGAAGATCATCCAAGATAATGAGCGTATCGGGTCCGAGATAGTCAAAAAGAGTGCTAAGCTCCCCCTCTTTTTGAATCATCTCAAGTTCAAGAGCGGGCGTAAAATCTACCGATTCAACGGACCTGATCGAGCGCTGGCCGATGGGATCATAAATACGAATGGAGGCAATTTCGTCACCAAAAAATTCAATCCGGAAGGGATCGGGCGAGGAAACCGGGTAGACATCAATAATACCTCCCCTTACAGCATATTCTCCCTTATCGGTTGCGAGAGCGTTTTTGTGATAGCCCATCTCATTTAATTTGGCTTGAAAGCCTTCAAAAGAAAAAGAGGTCCCGGGGGATAACTTCAGGTTTAGCGGGTAAAACTCTTTAGGAGGAATCAGTTTTTGGAGAACACTTTGCAAATTTGCAAGAAGAATAGTTGGAGACTTTCCAAGATCGCGAAGAACTTTATATCTCTCCCCCACAATATCGGGGCTAGGGGCAATCTCTTCGGAGGGAAGCGTCTCCCAGGCAGGAAAATCTACCACCGGCAAGGAGGTAAAAAAAGGAAAATCGTGGAACAGTCTCGCCTCTTCTAAAGACTGTCCTGATAAAATGAGGACATTCTTTTTAAGCGTTTCCGCGCTTAAGGCAGCGATACCTGCCTTAGGAGCGTTCCAAAGCTCCTCGATCAAAACCGACCGGCCTTTTAACAAGGCCTTTTTCAGCTCTTCAATCTGAGGAGAGTTTAGCGTGTTCATAAACCGATGATATGCCGTGCCTCTTGAAGGGCGTCCGGAATTTTAGCGCTGTTTTTACCACCTGCCTGGGCTGAGTCGGCTTTTCCGCCGCCCGTTCCTTCCACAATGGGAGCGATCGCTTTAATAATTTTACCTGCATCGAAATCAGCCGATTTACTGCGTACCATCAAAGAACATCTGGCCCCTTGATCATTCGCCAAGATAAGAAGTCCCACCTGGCTATTTAATTGATCGCTAAGGGCTTTAAAGTCTGCATCGGCCAATTTTACAGAGGCAATGATTGCATCGATTCCCTTCAGACTCACCCGATCTTTTTGAAGATCTTTGACGATCCCATCGAGCTTCTCTTTTCTAAACGCTTTGAGCTCAGATTCCATTGCTTTTTGCTCTTCTAAGAGCTTATCGATTCTTTCATTCAGTTTTTCAGGCGTTGTCTTAAGCTTTGCCGCCGTCTCTTTTAATGCCGTTTCAAACCCGCGTGCAAAATCGATGGCTTTAACCCGAGTGACAGCCTCGATACGTCTTACCCCTGCTGCAATCGAATTTTCTTTCACGATACGGAAAAGGCCGATCGTGCCAAGCTCTTTCAAGTGAGTGCCTCCGCAGAGCTCTTTGGATTCTTCAATGTCAATCACGCGAACTTGAGAGCCATATTTTTCACCGAAGAACTGCTTAATATCCGAGCGTTTGGAGGCCTCTTCATAGGGAAGTTCGTAGGTTTGAACTTTTCGATTGCGTTGGATCTCGGCATTGACGAGATCTTCAATTTTAGCAATTTCTTCATCGGTCAGCGCCTTATGATGGCTAAAATCAAAACGGAGCTTTTCATGATCGACCACCGATCCAGCTTGCTTCACATGTTCGCCAAGCACTTGATGAAGTGCCCAATGCAGAAGGTGGGTCGCGGTGTGGTTGTTTTCAATGAGATGGCGTCTCTCAGGATTTACTTGAGCCGTCACTTCATCGCCGATCTTTAAAAACCCTTTTTGAACTGATCCAATATGCCCGTGAATGCCTTTAAACGGCGCTTTGGTATCGGTTACGTTAAAGGAGGCGGTATCATTCACAATGACCCCGGTATCACCGACTTGCCCCCCCATTTCCGCATAGAAACAGGTTTGATCTAAAATGAGCATCCCTTCCTGGCCTTCCTGAAGAGCCTCCACAAAATGGCCGTCCCTTACAATCTTCACGATTTTGGCAGGCTCGGAGAGCTCTGCATACCCTAAAAAGCGGGTAGGAGCCATCCCTTCAAAGAGATTTTGCTCGGCTGTCTGCTTGGTTGAGCTTCTCGAGGCTTTAGATTTCTCCCGGGCTTCAGCTTCAAGCGCCTCATAGCGATCGAGATCCACTTTCAGATGGGAGTCTTTAGCGATCAACAAGATCTCTTCTAAAGGAAGCCCATAGGTGTCTTTTAGTTTGAACGCCTCATCCCCTTTAATGATCCCTTCCTTCTTCGAATCTTGAATGATCGAGCTTAGGAGATTGCCCCCTCTTTTAAGGGTTTTAAGAAAACTCTCTTCTTCAACCGCAAGGGTCTCGAGAATACGATTTTCACTCTTCTTAAGCTCCGGGTAATCCGTTCCCATTTGCGTGATTAACTCCGGGAAGATAAGACCTAAGAAAGGCTTTTCAGCTCCAAGCCCTCTTCCATACCTCACGGCTCTGCGTAAAATCTTCCGAAGCACATAGCCCCGATCGACATTAGAAGGGGAAACTCCATCGGCGATCGCAAAACTTAAAGACCTGAGATGGTCGGCAATCACTCGGAAGGCGGCAGCCTTTTCGTTTTGCTCATATTTAACTTTTAAAACATCTTCCGTCTTTGCAATAAGGGCTCTTAAGATATCGGTTTCAAAAACCGAATCGACCCCAAGCTTCAAGCTGACAACCCGTTCAAGGCCAGCTCCGGTATCAATAGAGGGCTTAGGCAGTTTATTTAGATTTCCATCCACCCGGTTAAATTGCATAAAGACAAGATTCCAAAACTCCAAGAATCTTTCTCCATCCACATCTTCTTTAACGCTTCCAAACTTGCCGAACTTAGGGCCTTTGTCATAATAAAGCTCACTGCAAGGACCGCAAGGGCCAGTTTCTCCCATCGCCCAGAAATTATCTTTTTCATCAAGGCGGGTGATCCGCGAAGAAGGGACATATTTTGTCCAAATTTCAAACGCCTCATCATCCTCTCTAAATACGCTCGGCCAGATTCTTTCAGGCTCGAATTCAAACACTTGAGTCGACACTTCCCAGGCAAACTTAATCGCCTCTTCTTTAAAATAGTCTCCGAAAGAGAAGTTGCCGAGCATTTCAAAAAAGGTAAGATGGCGGCTTGTATGCCCCACATTTTCTAAATCGTTATGCTTGCCCCCTACACGCACACATTTTTGACTGGAGGCAGCCCTATTGTAGTCCCGATTACTTTTACCTAGAAACACATCCTTGAATTGATTCATACCGGCATTTGTAAACAGAAGTGTCGGATCGTCGTAAGGGACTACGGGAGAAGAGGGAACCCAGGTATGTTTTTGTTTTTTAAAATACTCAAGAAAATTTTGGCGGATTTTTTGGCTGTGCATAAATCGATTCTTTTATGAAAAAGTGTTAATTGATTTTAAATCCTTTACGATTTTAAGGGTACCCCTTTTGGAATTGCCGGTATTAAACTGAAAGGAGGGAAGTTGATCGGAAGATAGTAAGAAATCGGGGACAAAAGAATATTTTAAATACTCTCCGATATAGGAAAAACTTTTTTTGACAAGCCGGGCGCTTTCAACGTCTAACCCCTCCCTGGGCTCCTCTTGCGCCTCCACTTGAGGGATGTATTTTTCAAAAACTTGTTTGGATTTAAAAGAGGCTCCCATTTCTTCTAGCAAAGTATCATTTATATTTTCATAAACCGATCGATCCAAGGCCCTCACTTCCTGAATAATATCGACGATATTCATAGGGGCTTCTATCACCTGAAAAGCATGGCCCTCCAAAGACTCGCAGGCTTGCATGCTGTAGGAGCACATAAGAACAAAATTGGCGGCAATTTCGAATATAGCCTCTAGAAGCTCATAAAATACCGTGTTAATGCTCTCTTTTCTTTGAAGTAAAATCACCCACGTAGAGGCAGACAATAGAGGAAGCTCAGAGGCTTTATCGATCTGATATTTATGTACAGGATGTGTTTCAAAACGGAGGATTTTTTGGATTTTTTTTATGCCGTTCACAATCCTGACATAGGCTCGAATAGCTTTCAAAGAGTAAAGAGAGGCCTCGAGAATCTTAGCGAGGGCATTTACAATTTTTCGATCGCCTACCGCAATTTCCAAGGCGACACCGGTCAAAATCAGAGGCGCATTACTCAGCTTGTATCTTTTTACCCGGTTTAAAAAATGAAAACCTTTATTCGCTATGTGAACCCCTTTAACCAACGACCATATCCATGACGATCCCTCCCATGGACTTGGGATCGATTTCGTCGTTGCACTAAAGATAATCGAGCGGATTGAAGAAGTCATTCACCCTTGAGAATATTCACCCGATGACTATACACTTGAAAACAATTATTGTAAGCAGGCTAAGCATGGAATCCATCAGAACCCTCAACCCGGAAAGCTTGAAAAAAATGGCAGTTAAACCGCTTGATCCTAAGACACTTGAAATCTATTCCCTCATTGCAAATACCATTCGGGGCCTTTCGATGGATGCTGTTCAAAAAGCCGATTCGGGCCATCCTGGACTGCCCTTGGGTTGTGCAGAAATAGGCGCTTATCTCTGGGGCCAGTTCTTAAATTACAATCCCAAAAATCCAAAATGGATGGGCCGCGACCGCTTCATTTTATCCGCCGGTCACGGTTCGATGTTTCTTTACTCAGCCCTACATCTTTCAGGCTACGATTTAAGCTTAGAAGATATTAAAAATTTTAGGCAGCTGCACTCCAAAACGCCTGGCCACCCTGAAAATCTCGACACCCCGGGCGTTGAAACCACCACAGGACCTTTAGGTCAAGGGATGGGAAACGCCGCAGGCACTTCCCTCGGACTTAAAATGTTAGAGCAGCGCTTCAATACCGATCATCACAAAATCATCGAGGGAAAAGTGGTCGTTCTCATGGGCGATGGCTGCGTGATGGAAGGGATCACAAGTGAAGTCGGATCTTTAAGCGGCCATTTAAAATTGAACAACCTCATTGCCATTTATGACTCCAACCAAATTTGCTTGGATGGCCCTACTTCCGAGTGCTTAAGCGAAGACACCAAAATGCGCTATAAAGCCTATGGGTGGGATGTCTTTGAAATCGATGGCCACAGTTTTCAAGAGATCCATACGGTCTTGACAAGCTTGAGGGAAAAACAGGATAAACCTGCGCTCATTATAGCCAGAACAATTATTGGCCGAGGTGCCCCTAATAAGCAAGGCTCTTCCAAAGCGCACGGCTCACCCCTTGGACCTGACGAGATTAAACTTGCCAAAGAAAATCTCGGCATTCCTCTTGATCCTCCTTTCTTTATTCCTCAAGCTGTAACCGATTTCTTTCAACAAAAACTCAAAAAGGATATCGAAAAAGAAAAGAACTGGCAGAAAGGCTGGGATAGCTGGGCTAAAGAAAACCCTGACAAAGCGGCTATCTATAAAGAGATGGAGGCGCAAAAAGTGCCATCCGATCTGGAGTCTAAATTAAAATCTCTTGAGATTAAAGCACCGGTCGCCGGACGCAAGGCGTCGCAAGATGTTCTTAATTATATAGCCAACGATCTGCCTTACTTAATTGGCGGGTCGGCCGATCTTTCGGTCTCCGATTTAACTATGCTGAAAAACTTTCCGCTTATCTCCCCCTCAAATTTTCAAGGGCGCAACATTAAATATGGCGTAAGAGAATTTGGGATGGCGGCTATGGCGACAGGCCTTTATCAAACCGGTATGATCGTCCCTTTTGTCGGAACTTTTCTTACATTCTCCGACTATATGCGAAATGCGATTAGGCTCGCCGCTCTCATGAAATGTCATGTGATTTATCAATTCACTCATGATTCTATATTCCTTGGAGAAGATGGACCTACCCACCAACCGGTTGAACACTATGCCGCCTTAAGGGCGATCCCTTTCCTTCATGTGATCCGTCCGGCAGACAGCCGTGAAGTCAAAATGTCCTGGATAGCCGCGCTTGATTTCAAAGGGCCCTCCGCGCTTCTTCTCTCTCGCCAAAACCTGCCCGATGTGCCCGGTACCGATGTTTCTTATAAAGACGGTGTGGGCAGAGGCGCTTACATCTTAAGAAAAGAAAAAGGAAAATGCGACTTTTGTCTGATTGCAACCGGTTCTGAAGTGAGCCTTGCCCATGATGTGGCAATCGAGCTTGAAAAGCGCGGCAAAAACGTCCGCTTAATCTCGATGCCTTGCTGGGAGATTTATGATGCACAGCCTGAAGAGTACAAAAAATCGGTTCTTGGAGGCGATTTAGGCAAACGTGTCTCGATTGAAGCGGGAGTAGAGCTCGGCTGGCATAAATACATCGGCATCGACGGAATCGCTATTTCTATGGAAAGATTTGGAGCCTCCGCGCCCTACAAAGAGCTTGCAAAAGAGTTTGGCTTTACGGTCGAAGACATTCTCGAAAGACTGTTGTAAATAAAGATGGAATGCCGAGGAAGCCTCAAGGTCTTCTTCGGCTGCTCTAATGATAGATTATCCGTTCAGTGGCAGGTAGGCAAAATCGGTTTTCAACCGATCCAGTTTTTCCTGTAATGATCTATTCACCCGGTAGATTTGACTGTATCGCATTCCATGATACACCTGAAAATGGACTTCCCCTAGCGTTTTACACTTATCAATCGCTGCCTCCAAAAGGGAAGGAGTCGGTCTTGACTCAGAAAATATGAGCTGTTGAATACAGGGGAGATATTCAAGCACTTTTATTTTTTGTTCATCCGCCCCTTCGATATCTATCGCTTTAAAAGAGGATCTGAATCCCTCGTCCATTAAGAAGAAAGCGGCCAAATTCTCAGGACTTGCCTTTTCATCAATCCAAAGACGATTCGGCATTTTTGCGAGCATAGGAACTAACCAGGGAAATTGCTGAATCAAAACCATCGATGAAAAAGGGATCGCAAGAATAGTCCCTTCCTTATTCATAAAAGAGTTTTCACCCATATGCTGCAAAAAGGAATTGATGATCGAAGCCCAATACTTCTTTTTAAAGAAATTGGCTAAAAGGATTTCAGAGGGCCTCTCTTTAATATATTGGCAATAGCCCTCTACTAAAGCTTTTTCGAAAAAATCATCCTCCAGATAGTTGCAGAGGTCAACAAGATCGAGGAGAGTCTCTTTTTCAAAGGCACCTTTCAAACTTTGGGAACATAAGAACTGAACAAACACCTCATACGCTTTCCCTGAGAGAAACGCCTCCTTTTTTAAAAAAGGATCAAAAAGTCCAAAAAACTCCCTCGGAAACTCTTCTTTTGTAAATACATGCGCTTTCACAAAAACGCGTGAAATTCTACGCATTAAATCTCTTGCAATCGAAAGCTCTGCGACACTTAAGAGAGTGACCAATTTCAAAGCAAGTCCAGGCGACGCTTTATACCACCCTTCTTGATCTCTCATCCCTTTTAAGATTTCAATAAATCTTGAACAATTCCCTTCTCTCACCTCGTGGGCGATTAAATCGAAATTGCTTTCGTTGAAAATATATCTGGTTTGAACTTCAGCCATTAAAGCCCTCCTCACCGATCAAAGGCACAAATCTAACTTGTGTGATCACTTCAACCTGCGGATCTTTGCCTTCGACACGGGTTACATTCAATAGATTTTGGGAGAAGGCGTCTCCCACCGGAATGATTAACCTGCCACTTGCCTTTAGTTGTGAGACAAGGGAAGGGGGGATTTGATTAGAGGCCGCGGTCACAAGGATAGCATCGAAGGGTGCCTCTTCTTTCCATCCGATGGAACCATCATCGATCTTAAAATGAATATTCTTAAAATGATGGTCCGTAAGAATTTTTTCTGCCCGTTTCGATAAAGAAGCGTGTCTTTCTACTGTATAGACCTGGACATTTAAGGCCGATAAGATGGCGGCCTGAAAACCGGAGCCTGTTCCTATTTCCAAGACTTTCATCCCGGGTTTTAAATGGGCGGCCTCCGTCATCAGGGCCACGATGTAGGGCTGACTGATCGTCTGCCCTTCGCCAATCGGCAAGGGGCTATCGGCATCAGAGGAGGCTTTCAGTTCAGGAGGAACAAAAAGACTTCGATCAATCTCTTCAAAAGCCTTTAATATTTTTTCATCCTTAATTCCCCGAGACTTTAACTGTCTGAGAACAGCCCCCTTATCCATTTTATTTAGATTCAACCTCTTCTTTTGCTTGAGGAGTGACTTCAGAGATCGCTCTTTTTAAAACCTCGATCTTTGAGCCGTCAAACATTTTTAAAATAACCGTGTCATCTTGAATCTTATCAACTGTTCCCACAATACCCATGGCAACGACCTTGTCACCTTTTTTAAGAGAGTTTTGCTGCGTCTCCATCGCTTTTCTTTGCTTCTGTGCCGGACGAATCATAATGAAATAGGTGGCAGCTGCCATGAGAGCCAAGAGTACAAACGTTTGTGTGAATCCTCTTTCGGGGGCAGGAGGCAAAGCTTCCTCTGCCATCAGAGGGGTGATAGATAAAAGGGCCATCATAAAAAAATTTTTCATAGAACAGGTGATCTCCTTTTTTTAATTTATGTGGGGGATATTGAAGAAAGCAAGACGATATTTTCTATATGCGGGGTTTGCGGAAATTGATCGACCGAAAGACCCTTTAGAACGAAATATCCTTTCGTTTTTAAAATCTCGACATCCCGAGCTTGCGTCTCAGGATTGCAGGAAATGTATAGTATCTCTCGCGGGTTTAAAGCGGCAATCTCTTCTAAAGCTTTGTCGCTAAGACCTATGCGTGGCGGGTCTACGACCACAACTTCAGGTTTTGGAAGTTTTTTCTGGGCTAAAACTTCGCCTACATCTCCCGTTATGATCTCAATATCAACGAGGTTCTTTTTCGCATTTTCACGGGCATCCAAAGAGGATTCGGGGCTCAGTTCAATCCCATAAACCCTGAATCCTTTTTTAGCTAAAATAATACCGAGAGTGCCGGTGCCGCAGTAAAGATCGTAAGCTATTGATTGAGAATTGTGAGAGATCATTTCGCAGGCTTTTTCATATAACCTCTCAGCCTGTCTTGGATTAGGCTGAAAAAAGGAGGCGGGCGAGATGGAAAAAAGAAGAGACTCTGGCACTTTTAACTCTTCATCTATCGTATCAGGGCCTCCAATATGCATTTCAAAAAATTGGGTCGGCTGACCTTTGATGGCTTGTTGAATGCGGATAAAGAGGGAGAGAGTTTGAAAACCGGAAAGAGCGTTTTTAAATCCCTCTATATCTTCTTTGTGAAGGGCAAAGTTTGGATCCCCTGACACCGTGAGAAAGGCCATTTTTCCAAAAGAGGCCTCTCTGAGGGTTAAAGTCCTTAAAGCGCCTAGGCCTGATCGCGGATGAAAAGCTGTAAGCGCTGAAAGGGCCCACCATTCACGCACTTTCGAAAGAGCTTCACTGAACCAGGCAGGAGACAAGGGACAAGCGTAAATATTTTCAACTTTGCCCCATTTATTATATAAACCTAGGTATTTATTTCCCTTTTTATCCGTCGAAAAACTAAACTCCATTTTATTTCTATATTCCCAGGGATGTTCAGCTTTTAAAATGGGAAACCTTTGATTTAAAAGTTTTTCTACTTTTTTACTTTTGATGAGAACTTGTTCCTCATAAGGAATTTGCTGCATGAAGCATCCCCCGCAGACACTAAAATGGGGACATTTAGGCTTTTCACGATTTTTTGCGTATTCAATAAATTGAACAACGGAGCCTTGCCATTTCTTCCGCTTCTTTTTTAAAATTTGAATTTCTACTTTATCGCCCGGATAAGTATAGGGAATTAATACTTCTCTCGCTTCTTGATTGGGCAGAAGGTGGGTGTAAACACCAAATCCCTCATTATTAAGTCTTTCAATGGTAACATGATAGGTTTGCATAAGCTTCTATCATAGCGTGAATGAGAATAAAAATGGGGAAGTTTCCTTATTGAAAACTCCCCCTTTAAAAAAGACTTTGCTACGAATTAACGAGCGATAGTTTTTTTCGAAATGATCTTCGCAGAAGGTCTTTTGAAGGACATTGCGCGAGGATGAGCTCTGTGAGCTTTTGCTTTCGACTTCGATTTAACAGTTTTTGCTGGTTTCGAAGCTTTTTTAGGAGCTGCAGCTTTCTTAGGAGCGGCGGCTTTCTTAGGCTTCTTCGTGCCTTTTGTCGCTTTTTCGTTTTTAATCGACTCTTTACGATAGAGTTTCGCGACTTTTTCTAATTTAACTGTACCGGTACGTACGCGCTGTGAAGCCGCTTTGTTACCGTTTTCAGCTTTTTGGAGATCATGAGAGATCTGGCTTAAAAGGTCTCTCAAGTTTTTCCATGTATCTTTAAGGGCCATAAAACAACTCCTCCTAAAACATTAGAGTTTGCTTATTTAAAACAAATAGGGACTTTCGATATTATACGCAACATTTTTTTAAAAAATATTTTTGCCAAAAAGAAAGACCCCGAATTTTTCGGAATCTAATCATTATCGAAAGGCTTTTCATCATAGTATAGATGTAGATGACAAAAAACTCAAAAGCCTTTTTGTGTGATTTTCACTTAAATTCGAACGGGATTCATGCCGTTTTCAGTTTTTAGCCTATCTCACGAATGACGATGAATGAAAATCGGCTAAAGAGATATGCTTGAAAGATGCGAACGAGTTTAATCATTTTGAGCCTCATTTCCTCCCCTTGCCTTGAGTCATTGGATCAATCACTAGAAGCCTTTATTCTGGACGGCGATTATGAAAAAGCCCTCAAAACGACACCTGAAAGTCTTCATGGCGACGACCTTTTCTTTTGGGCGGTCGCTTGCGAAGAGGCGGGCTTATATGAACCGAGTTTCAAGGCGTATGAAAAATATCTGAACCATCCTGAAAGTTACGCCGAAGAGGCGAAGATAAGATGCTATCTTCTGGGCAAAAAACTAATGATTTCTCCTCTTCCTGAAGTAAATAGCGAGCTTTTAAAAGCCATGGAAGAGACCGATCCGAAAAAGATGATTCAGCTCTTTCAAGGCTTAAACTCCTCTCTAAAAACAGAGATTATGATTGATCGTTTGATCGATCTCAAAGAATTCTCCCTCAGTTTAAAAGGTCCTTTGACCCTTACTCAAGAAGCTCGTCTATTATATGAATGGGGAAAGATCGAAAATGGGCCTGCCCTTCTCGAGAAAAAGAAAAACCTCCTCGACAAGTTAAAAAGACGAGGCTATCCGATCGATCAATACTATATCTCCCTTCTCACCGGGAATAAAGAAGACTCCAAAAATCTGACCCCTTATTTAAAGTCGCGGCTCATCGTCGAACTAGAATCGGATCCTCAAAAATGGAAAGAGGCTTTCGAAATGAGTGTAAATCCCTATACTCTTGAAAAGATGGCTCTTAGCTTTCCTGCCTTGAGCATTCAGAAAATGAATGAACTCTCCTCCCTCAAGAACGATTATCTCATGGGTTTAAGCTATCTTTCCCTCAATCAGGAGGACAAAGCTGAATACTATTTAAAGGAAGCTTTGAAAGGAGCCGATTATGAAAAAGCTCTTTTTGCCACCATTCGACTATTAGAAAAAAAGAAAGATCAAGAAAAAGCCAAGCAAGCAAGACTTGAGTACCTGAAACTTAAAAACACCGCTCACCATGCGGAAGTTTCTTTCGAACTCTATAGCTACCACGACTATATATATGGTGAAAAAAGAGCCCTTAAACACCTCAACCAATTTGTTAAAGACTTTCCCCAATCTCCCTTGGTGCTCAATGCCTACTATTTAATGGGGCTTGATTTAAAACATCCGCGGAAAAAGTCCCACCCAAAAAATCTGACCCAGGCGATCGACTACTTTCAAGAGGTTGAAACACGCTTTAATGAAGTTGCCATTCCTATCACCCAGAAAGAGTACTATCAGGCTTTAAAGCAAGAGGCCATATTAGAAAGGGCTAAAACACTTATGCTGATAGCCGAGACGAGCCAGGATGCCAAAAGAAAAATATATGCCGCCTATGCAATCGATGTTCTTCAGCAGCTTTTAAAAGAGCCTTTAAGCTTAAAAGGCAAAAGCGAAGCCTACCTTTTTTGGGCGAAACTTCTTAAAATGAAAGGGGAGAATCCGGAGCCCTTTCTTTTGAGCCATTTGGAAGAGATGGATTTAGAAAACAAAGCGAGAGCCTCTCTTCTTCTTGCCGAAATCGCGCTTCCTAAGGATCCAAAAAAGGCTTTAGATCATTTAAAAGAGACGGACATTCTTTCAATCGATGAAAAACTGCATGGAAAAATTTTAAAAAGCGAGGCTTTCGAAGCCCTAGGAGATTTGGATCAGGCCCTTCTTACCCTCTCGGAAGCGGTCAATGAAAATGGCGTTTCTCAAAAAAGGATTGAAGCGATGTATAAAAGAGCTTGCTTGTATGAGAGACAGGGAAGAGAAGATCTTGCCAGACGGCAGCTTGAAGCGGTGAAGTCCAAAGGGGGAGAATGGGGCGAAAAGGCCTCTTTAGCATGGAAGGAAAAATATGGTCATCTTGAGTAGCAGCCTGTTCAACAGTTTTAATCTAATTATTGCCCTCATCGCCCTTTTGTCGATGATAGCGGTCACCATTTTTATAGAGCGGTTTCTTTTCTTAAAAAAATCTGAAAAGGACGTAAACACTCTTATTCTCAATTTAAGAAAAGCCATTCAAAGCGGCAATATGGTAGAGGCGATCTCGATCTGTGAAAATACGGGCGGTCCGGTGGCCCATATCGTCAAAGCAGGTCTTGTAAAATACACGAGGTCGAAAGAAGAAATTGAAAGCGCCATTGAAATTCAAGGATTGATAGAAATTGCAGAGCTCGAAAAAAACGGGAAAATTCTATCTATCATCGCAACGATTGCCCCTCTTATAGGACTCCTCGGAACCGTCCTTGGATTTATTCAAGCCTTCGAAGAGATGCGTATTTCCGGCTTAGTTGATATTTCAGCGGCTAAAATTGGCGAGGCGATGGAATTTGCATTAATTACGACCGCTATGGGCTTAGTCGTTGCGATCCCCTGCATCGTGGCCTACAATTATATCGTCTCTCAAGTGGAAAGCTTCACGCTGGAGATGCAAACCTCGGCTTCTGAAATCGTTGATCTTATGGTATTTAGGGATGAAATTTAAAACCCGCCTTAAAAGGGAACATAATCTCATCGACTTGACCCCTCTCGTGGACGTGATCTTCCTTTTGCTCATCTTCTTTTTGGTGACATCGAATGTCCTCCCCTTAAAATCATTAAAAATTGAAAACCCCAAGCTTACAGATAACACCGAACCCATCTTAACCCAGGTATTGGTCATTATGGATGCTAACCAAGTGATCTATGTGGGGTCTAAAAAAGCAATCCACGACTTTCAAACATTAAAGGAGGCGTTAGCGAGAGAAGTCTCTTTTGTAAAAGCGGCCGGAAACCCCGATCCTACCATTGTTTTGAGCATTGATAGAACCGTTCCCTATGACCTTTTTCTGAAAATGTTTTCAACTGCTTTAGAGCTAAAATTACCTATCCGCTTGAGTTATCAAAGTGCTGAAAGTTGAAAAAGATCATCGTCAAATCAGGATCACCCTCAGGGAGAAAAACCGATTTTTCACCCGCGAGCTGAAAATCGGATTATTCATCGCTTTTCTGTTTCACCTCCTTGCCCTTTCTACCATAACCATCAAAGAGTGGCTCATCCCTTATCAACCTGAAAAGGTGCAAAATATAGCCTTTTTACTCTCGAATCTGACCGTAAAATTAGACTCGGAACCTTTTGAAGACTCTTTTCCTCCCCCTCCTTTACCTCAGTATTATAGTGCATCTCCTCAGCCCTCCTCCTTGGGACACACCTTTCTGTATAAAGTGGAGCCCCAAAATAGTCTGAGAGGATTTACATTAAGTAAAAATTTACAGGATCGATTGCTTGAAACACCCCGTTTCCTTCCCAAGGAAAGTTTTACAGCCACTCTCAAAATTAAAGATCTTACAGGGGAGCTATTTTACTATGAATCGACTTCAAAAATATCTGAGGAGACGGAAAAGTGGCTGACAGGACTTAAATTCAAACCTATTGCCTCGTCCTTTGTGACTTCCGGGGAGATCATTTTTTATGATTGAACTCACCTGGGGTGAAATATGCCTTCTTTACTTATGTATCATGACATTAAGTTGGATGGGAGTATGGCTTTACTTTCATTTAAGAAAGAAAAAAAAGAAGCTGAAGCTCTCTTCTACGAAATTGGTGGTGTGTGAATACTGCCATTCTCCCTTTTTAAAAGATGTGACCGACCCCTTTTCGAGATGCCCTACCTGCCAAAGCTGGACCGATTAAAAAACTGAATTGTTTTGCCCCTTTTGATTTTTTGGGTTACGATATTCGAGCATGCATCTTGTTGAACATCATTCCATCCCTTACAGAAGAACAGTAAAATCTGCCGCCTTTAAACGGGATATCTTCATTAAGGCATCGACTGCGGTCATATGCCTGATTGCTTTTAAATGCATCGATAGGATCAACTACTTTTATACAATCCCTTTAGGTGAGCTTTTTGTTGTTTATAAACATAAAACCGTTGTCATTCCTGGAGTGACCATTGCCTTTGGATTGTTTTTTTGCGCTCATTTTAATCCGACCGTAATAGATCCTATAAGACAAACCTATTACTTTATTTTTGTGCTGTCTTATCTAAGCTTTATTACTTATGTTATGTTAAAAGCAATTGAACGACTATTTTACGGTAAAACCTGTTATCGTAATGCGAATCGATTGTTAGACTAACTCGTAAGACCTACAAACCAATCGGACAACTTGGTCTCCTTCTTCAAACGATTTAAAGACCAAATCGTGTAAATCGCTGTGAGAAAATTGCCCAAAAATATAAAGCCTATAATCCAAAGAGCCGCTTTCCAAAAAGGCTCTCTGACCAGAACCCATAGGGAGAAAAGGATAAGGCCCAAGTATAGGTCAAATAGAGTGATTTTAAACCAAGTCTCTGGAAAAAGACGTGAAAAAGCCTCGATAATCGATTCCTGATTGGAACCCCACAAGATCATAAAGCCAAGATTGAGGGCTAACACCAATAGTAGAATTTGCAAAAACCTGACTTTTACCATATGCTCTCCTAAAACTTTTTTTCACATAACACATGCCAAGAATTCAGCCTACCTCTTTGTTAAACGAAACGCCCTATCTTCGTAAAGATAGAGATCTCGCATACACAAGAGATTTAAAAATTAAATGGGTAGCAGCAGCCGTCTCTTTAGTTATTTTATGGACCCTTCGCAAGCTCAATTATTTTTTTGCAATTCCACTGGCAGAGGTTTATGCAAGATCGAAACCCCTATCGATTTTCACCTGTGAACTGACTTTTTTTACCTATTGGTAAAAGGAACAGAAGCCTTACCCCTCCTCTCCCCCTTTTTGGAAGTTTACACTTTGATCTCCTCTATTTCATGGCTTAGCTTCTTTTTATATTTCGCTTTAAAAGTAGTCGAAAAAAGGCTCTTTGGCAGAAAATGCTACAACCTAAATATGAAGGAATAATGATGATTGAATTAAAAACGATTCATCCTTACCGCAAAGCTATAAAAGAGGCTGAGTTTAGGGAAAAGATCATACGAGGCTTAACCGTTATAACCTTAATGACCTCTCTTTTATTTACTGATAAAAACTTTTTTTGGTTGAGTATCCCTGCAGCTTATTATTTAAGAATTAAAAAAACTATCCCCTTAAAAGAGCTGTTTTTTGCTTGTATAATTGAGAAAACAGTGTATGCCTTAAGTCTCATGAATCCAAATTTTCGTTTTGCTAGTATGATACTGACGAGATTTATGCTGATAATAGTTGCACAAATTGCGATCTATACTTTTTTTAAATGGCTGGAATACTTTTTTGACCCCATTCCTGAATCAAAACGAGTGCCTTATTTATGCCAGAACTTCCTGAAGTAGAAACCGTGGCTCATGCCTTGAAAGATTTGGAAGGGGAGAAAATCTTGGGACTCACCGTCCTTTTCCCAAAAATCTTTAAGGGTAAAGCTGAAAACATCGTTCATACCACCATCCAAAAGATTTATCGAAGAGGAAAATATATCTTATTCGAGTTATCGAACGGCTATACTTTGTTTGTTCATTTGAGAATGACAGGGAGATTTTACTACACCCATGAACCTGTAAAAAAACATGAGCATCTCATTCTCTTTTTTAAAAAGAAGGAACTTCGTTACCACGATACCCGTAAATTCGGAAGGTTTGTTCTAACTAATCACCCTGAAGACATTCTTGGGAAGCTGGGACCTGAACCATTTGACTCCTCCCTTTTACCGGAACACTTCGTCCGCCACAAAAGGGCCTTAAAACCGCTTTTACTAGATCAATCCTTTATAGCGGGCCTTGGGAACATTTATGTTGATGAAGCGCTGTTTGAGGCTCAACTTCATCCCCTTAAAAATCTTCTTAACGTGGCTGAAGCTGCCCGGCTATTAAAAGCTATCAGACTCGTGCTTAAGAGAGGTTTAGAGACGAAAGGGACCTCTCTTGGAAAAGGGCTCTCTAATTTTTATCAGGTCGATGGCTCTTCAGGAGATCACCAGCATCGCCTGCAAGTGTTTAGATTAACCGGAAACCCCTGTCCTAGATGTTCTACTCCTATCCAAAGGATCGTGGTAGCTCAACGAAGCACTCACTTCTGTCCCCATTGCCAGCCTAAAGGATCCTAGAAAATAAAAGATCTCCCAAGCTAGAATCATCGGATGCCAAACTCTATCATGACCATCCGGACACGAAGTCACTGTCAAATCCATCGAGAGAGCTCGCATTCGATGAAGCAAAAAACCCTTTTGATTGGATTTCTGGCCCTCTCGGTATTTTCGCTCCTCGATACAATATCCGCTTTAACCCTTGTGAGCTATAGTGTCGTGTTCGGCGCACGCCCCCTCACCCAAAAAACCGTTTTTCCCTATCTTAAAATAATATTAGTTGCAGCTCTCTCCGGAGCCTCTTTTTTAGCGATTTTATCTCATCTGAAGCCAGAGTTAGTGGGTTTCTTTGCCTCCAGTCTGATGGGAATCATCCTGCATGGATTTATGACATTTAGTTTAACGCTCTTTAGCATTTTATTTCCGATCGATGAAACTCCTCAAAGGGCGGGCTGTCTCTTAGCGGGGTGAGTCCTCAAAAAGAAGTCTTTGAGGCAGATTATAAAACGCCCGGCTTCCATTGCCAAGGATCAGTTTGTAAACTCGGTCAAACACGGAGCCGTGCCATTTTGGCGGCTCAGGAAAATTAAACGCTTTTACAATGTCTTGAATGCTATGATGCTCCCAACAAATGAGAATCGATTTTCCATGGTACTCTTTGTTCAGAAGAATCTCTTCTGCCATTAAAGCCTCATCTCCTTTTTTAAACCGTGTGATCGGCTGCAGATTTAAAGCTTTTGCCACTTCCTGGACCGTTTCCTGCGGCCTTAGCGAGCTGTCTTCCCGATTTTGTCCCATCGCATAGATCGCGACGGGGAGACCAAAATCCAAAACTTCTGCTCTCCCTAAAAAGAAGGGAGCTAAAGCAAAAGCTCTTTCCCTTCCTTTTTGGTCCAGATGCTCGCCTTCAGGAGGTTTCTCAGCATGCCGAATAATCAAAACCTGGGCAGGCTCGCCTTGCAAAGAGAAAAAGAGTAAGAGGAAAATCCAAAACTTCATAGACTAAACTACATATGGACTTTGAAATTTTTCATCTATTGATTTTTGCATCCCCTTTTGTAGTTGCCTATTTTTTTAAGGCCTGGTGGCCGCATAAAGGCTATCTTCAGTATCTATTTCCCTCCGTTGTATTTTTTAATGTGTTTCTCCAAGGAGTCCTTGGGGGATTCACACAAATTTTCTATGGAGAAACGGTGGCTGAATATTTAAACTGGCCTTTTTCCCCTTTTGTAAGGGAGCTTGGATTTGCCAATCTGACTTTTGGGATCATGGCCGGGATGAGCTTGTTCTTGAAGGAAAGGGCCTATCTTGTATCTAGCGCTTTAAGCTACTCCCTCTTTTTATTTCTCGCTTTTCTAGGGCACTTAAATCAAATCATTTACGAGGGAAATGGGAGCGCCGGCAATGCGGGAGCTGTTCTATATACCGATCTTTTAACCCCTATAGTAATTGTGATTTTGGTATATGTGACACCTAGGAGATAATCTATGAAAAAAGCCATTCTTTTTGCTCTCCCTTTAATGTCTCTTTTTGCAGAAGAGCCCGTCTGTAAAAAGTGCCAAATGATCCGTGAGTATAATGCAGCCCATCCTGAAAACAATTATAAATATTATGACGACTACATCCGCGATCTCGAGAAGAAAAAAGCGGAAGGAAAGGAAGTCGATCAAAAAGAGCTTAGCTACCATCCTAAAGATTAGTTTTTAAAGAGGAGTAATTTGAACTCAGATTTCAGTCTTTGATTGTGCTCGCTATCATTTAAACTGTGAATCAATTGTGAGAGCTCGCTCCATATCTGGTTAGCTTGGGTCCGATCGGGATGATAATTGAGTTCAATCACAAGGCGTGTCAGCATCTGCTGCACCTGGCTTCGTCCTGACTCTGTTTGATGGTAGCCCATTTTAATCGCCGTTTTACAAAAAGCCGGCTTCACTTGGATAGAAGGATACTTTAGACACCACTTTAAAGTATAACCAAAGAGAGACGAAATGAGTAGAGATGAGAGCTCCAAAACCTCTTGAGTTTGTCGTCCATGCGCGAGAAAGAGCGCTTCATAGATCTTCTCAAATGAAATATCGGCTAGCTCTAGCACATCAAAATGTAAAATAATTTCACAGATTCTATTCACGAAAGTAAAGTAATCTCTTCCGATAAAGTCTTTCAAGGTGGGAAAATTATGAGAAGGACTTAGCAAGCTGAGAACAAACTGTAGATGAAAAGCAAGCTCAGGGATCGTTAAAGCTTTTTTATCATCGAGATAATTTTTTAGCGTTTCCACTAAGGCTTTCATATTTTTTTTAAACTGATTGGGGCCCACATGATGAGAAATTAAAGCGAGGCATCCTTCAGGATAATAACATTTACGAAGGGCTGCCCAATGAAACATGTTACAGATAGTCCTATGATGATTATACCTTTTTAAGGTCTGGCCGGTTGCAAAAATAAACGTCATGAATAAAGTCGTCGTTTTATCGGACCATTTTGGAGGACATTCCATGAGGAGATAAAAGTTCTGAATGACAAAATCTCTTAAATGATTGTTTTCATACGTTTTATTATCATAAATGCAATGAATCACTCTCTTCAAAAACTGAAGATAAAAATGGTAGTAAGCATCCGGCGCCTGAAATTTATGGATGGGTAAATAAGTTTTAACATATCTTCCGGCAGGCTGATAGTGAAATCTTCCCTCTCCTCCCTCCAAGATTTTTTTAGCTTTATCGATTTCACATTGGGTCCGAAGCGATTTCAAAAAATTTTCGGTATATTTTTCCAAAAATTCGTAAAAATTCTCTGGAGCCTCATCATGAGAAAGCCTTGCGATCGCAAACTCTAGCTCTTCTGAGGTCGTAAATGTCTCACAGTGAAGATAGAGCTTTATAAAGGAAGTGAGCAGATTTCGATTTGCAAGGGTTAAGGCGTAAAGTGTTTTAGCGGCTTTCTCTTTTCCTTGTGCGGTCATTCTTGAAAAAAGAGGACTCATCTCTTCAAGAGTTTCAGGATCCTGCAGCATAGAGGCCTCTAGCAGCGCTAAAGCTTCATCATCTCTCCAAGGGAGTTCTGCCCACTCTTTAATTAAATGGATCTTCCCTTTCTCAAGAGTGGAGAGGAGTAAAGCCGCATGCCTACCATATACTCTTTTGTCGGTCATAAAATTTTTAAAAAGAGCTTTTTTTCCATATTTGATGACCGCTTTTGCATCTTGCAGCCGATTAAAAAATTGAAGGAACAAATCTTTTCCCTCTGAGCTCTCTTTAAGAGGATGAAAGAATTTATGATCGATTAAAGACTCAAATTGCTCATAATAAGACGCATGCTCTAAAAGGTAGCTAAAAACCGATTTGACATCCGCATAGGAGACATTTTTAATATGGAGTAGAAATTCTTGGCTTAACAAGGGATCGATCTGAAAGAGCCTTTTAAACCAATCAATCTGAGGCTCAGTTGTTTTAAAGCCATTTTTAAGGCCTAACCTTATAGCTTCCGAAAATAAACTCGCATCCTGAGAGAAAACTCCTATCTCTTGAATCATCTCTCGTGCTTTTTGAAAGCGGTCTAATTTCTTTAATAACATGTAAGGCCCTTCACCCTCGTTAAAGGGACGCCTCTTGATTAAGATTTCAAGCTGTTTTTCTTCTTGGGGCTTAGAGGCCTTATAATCTGATTCACCCATCTCTTTTAAGAGGGGATCAAACTCCCTCAATTGATCTGAGGCGAGTTCTGATAAATTTTTCAAGACAAGGTTATAAAGAGCCTCTTGCCTTTCAATATTTTTCAGTGTGTAGTTAGCTCTCACGTATCTCAGAAGTTTTATTTTAAGGTCCAGAGAGTTTCCTTCATCCATTTTCCAAAATACGAGCATGGATAGCTCATCCAACGGAGTAGAGAGCCCTGTATATGTATCAAACCCTTCTTGGAGGGAGAACGTATCTAATTTTTCAGAAAGCCACTGATGAAAAACTTCCTTTAAAAAAAGCTTCCAATCGGGATGAGTTTTAATTCTTCTTTCAAGCGCCCGAATCAAATGGAAAAGGGGAATGAACGCCTTTCGTTTTAAGAGATCCTTGGCTTTTGAAAGAAGCGCCTCGGGACTAGTTTCACGTCCTTGAAGCTCCAACAAAGCCTCTTCTTCAAAAGCTTTAATATCGAGCACTTGCAATAAAAAACTCTTAGCAAAAGAAGAGCTTACGGCCCATTTCCAAACACGTTTGATGGTATCCTCATTTAATCGGGAGAGAATCGATGGCAAAATCGCATCCACCCCTTGGGGACTCTCCACAAAACCCATCTCAAGCAGGATTAAGCCAAGCCTGCCTCCAGCTTCCGCTTGCTTCACAATTTGCAAAGCTGCCTCTTCGGACGGCTTACCGATCTCTTTTTTGGCGGCCTTGAGCCTCTCTAAGTGCTCCGTGATTACCTTTACAATTTTTGCATAGTGTGAGTGAGTCACCTCTTCCGGCGTAAAGCGGAAAACAAAAGCCATTCTAAAAATAATCGGGACAGGCGCCCCCTGGGATAGATACATTTTTGCCAAACAAGCTAGAGGCGGAGTTTTTTTGATCTCTTTAGAAGCAAAAAGTACCTGCAATGCCTCAAGGCTTAAATAGGGGCCATAGGCATCCACTTGGGAAAGAGGGCAAAGCGATAAAAGCGATACAAAGGTTTGAACGGTGTTTTCCTGAATGAATCGATTTTGGAAAATAAAGGGGTAGATCGTCTCTTGAAGACCCTCGATAAGAATAAGCTTGCTAATCGTTTGAATATCTAAAACATTTGGATCCAATTGATTGAGCTTTACTTCGGATTGAAGCTCGGAATAAGGGAACTTCAACCGAGCTTCTGTAGAAGCCGTTGTTAAAGAGTTAAGCAACAAAACAAGAGCCTGCTCTTTTTCTTGAGGAGATAGTTGATTTTTAAACTTCTTATAAACCTTAAAGCCATCAACAGGGCATCTTGAAAGGACTGCTTTCATAATCGGGAAAATTGCAGCACGCTCCCTTTCTAACCGTTTCATCCCTATTTCTAAGGTATCTGACTGGCTTAAGAAAGCAAGGATATACCCTTCACCCGGATGCTTGGCCTCTAAAAGCTTCACTGTTTCGAAAAAAGGCTCTCCCAAACCCGCAATAGGATAGGTCAAGTCTGACAGATCCAGCGGAAGCCTTACGTAAATCGCCTCCAAAAGAGCCTTTGATGGAATTACCTCATTTAAAGCGAGCAATAGTTTCAATCCGGCCAAAGTAGGCGGTATGGGCCTTAAAAGAGATGGAAGTTGGTCGCCTAGCACCCTTTTCCACCTTATATTTAATGTAAAACCTTCCGAAACAAGCCTGTATTTCATTTGAACCACAGAGACCACATCTAGAACATCGGATAGCTTTAAGTCAGGCCTTAAACATAAGTCGTAAATAAGCTGGAACAGCTCATTTTGGAATTTAAGATTTCTCGGCAAGAGTTTTTTATACTCTTCCACCTCTTTTTCTCGAATAGGAACAATATCTTTGGTTCCGACATTTAAACAAAGAAGGCGAGCCATCTTTAAATATAAAATGAAAAATGCACTAGGGCACTTCGCATGCTTGCGATCACAAAAATCAACTAATTCGAAGAAATAATTTGCGACCGACGCCCCTTTGGGACACTTGAAGAGGGCACTCATATAAAATTTTTGCTCTAATTCCGGATCTAAAAGCTCTCTTCCTTGAGCCTCTTCCAGATGAAGCCTCGATAACCCTCTTTTATTTACTAAAGAAGCATCATTCACTGTTAAAAGATCGAATAGTAGATCAATAAAGGGCTTGAGGATATTTTCAGAGGAAACCACTTCAGGCTCTCCTAAATCATCTAAAAAAGTGGACGGCAAATTGATCGATCTCGCATCTTTTCTAAAGATTTCTTGCCTAGCAAAGGATTGAATCCAGAGCAACTCCACATGAAAATTTTCATCTCCTAAGCTCGTGTTTAAATATTGGCTTTTATCATCGACAATATTGGCAGGCTTTTCTAAAAAACCTTTGGAAGAAACCAAAAGCCTTAATTCGCTATCCGTGAGCGCGGATCTAGAGCGCATCAGATGAAATAAAGCCTCTTC
>CAYWQX010000007.1:0-84948 GCA_964460985.1 uncultured bacterium | reverse complement strand
ATGGCAAAAGATGTAGATAAGGCGCTCCACGATATTATTGAAAAATTCTCTTCATTCAATCCACAGGAATATGTTAAGAATTTAAGGCATTCAAACCGCTATTTAAAGGATGTGTACTAATGACATGCGCGAGCTCAGCCTTATTCTGTGACTTATTTTTAATCAACGAGATTATTAAACAAAGAGGAGTATGGAATTTAGATTTCTCGCCTCCCCGCACGGCCGGCTTGATTATTATCCCTGCATCTTTGGTAATCAATACTCTTGATACATTAGTAGGTACTTTGCAGGGCATAGCTAGCATACCGTTTGATAACTACGATGTATCTAATTACGCGAACGCTAATTTAAAGGGCGCAGAGAATTTGCTGGCTCAGCCATTTCAGTACTTGATCAATGCGATAAATCCAGATGCTTTAAAAGAGAGAAGTGCTTTTCGGCCTTTGTCATTGCTCGTGGACGAATTTCTCCAGGAGCAGGCTCAAAAAATGGCCGTTTCTAAAAACGGATTTAATCATCACATCACCTCGAGGCTAGTTCACTCGCTAAGATTCTTGGCTGCTGTAGTAATGAGGGCCGTAGAATTCGTTTTTGGAGTTTCTTTTGCCGTTGCCGCTTTTCTTACGCTAGGGCGATTCAATTATATCAATCAAACAGCTTATGTATGTTTAAAAGCTCCCGGACTCATTAAAGATATTATTGTCATTTCAAGAGAGATTTTTTATCCCCCAAAATATCTGACTAAATCTGAAAATCTCTAAAATAAAATTGACTAACTATCATGACTTTCATGATAGTTAGTTAATATCTATTCGACGGTAGTCACGATCGCAAAACATTGAACACCGTCTCCGCAGCCAAAGTCAGTTAACCCTTCGCCTGAAGTGGCTGTAATTCCTACCTGAGAAATGCTAAGTCCCATGACGTCGGCGATATTTTGCCGCATCGGCAAGAGCTTGTCTTTGAATTTGGGGGTTTTCCCTTCGAGGGTGATGGCGACATGGGTCACTCTTTGGGGGCCAAGGGTGTCCATCGCGGCTTTTAAATAAGCTGCGCTATCGGTAATGCCATCTTTTAAGCAGAGATCGTCGGCTATGCCTCCCAAAATGAGTACGTGGGTGAGGGAAGTGATCGCATTGCAAATGGCATGAAAAACCACATCGCCATCCGAGTTGGCGTTAAAACCGGGTGCATTTTCAAAAATGACCCCTGCAATAATGAGGGGTTTAGAAGTATCAGGTCCTAAAAAACGGTGGCTATCTTGGCCAATTCCGGTGCGATAAATCATGGTTCTCTTTTCTAAAAGTTGCAGCTGATTATACCGATCAAATGGCTGACCGTCAATAGCATCGAGCCCTGGTTTATTAACGATAATTGTTTTTCTTCGGGCGAAATTTAACTATTTAATAATCTATTTTGTCTAAATTTAATTAACCATCAATTAAATCTAGATATTGTCATGCAAGAAAAATTTTATTTTTTTGATTGTTTTCGAACAAAAAATTGATTATAACGACAATCTAATCTTAAAAGTAATAAATCTATGGAAGTTTTAAAAATCAAAGGTGGAAATCCTCTAAGAGGAACTTTAAAAGCTGCTGGCGCTAAGAATGCTATGACTAAATTATTAGTCGCCTCTTTGCTCTCAGATAAACCATGCAGGTTTTATAATGTTCCTAATATCGGCGATGTGGAAGTCACCGTGGCCCTTTGCCAAGGTCTTGGCATGGAAGTGCAATGGGACCGTGAAGAAGGGGTCATGGAAGTAGTGACGAAGGAGTTAAAAACTTCTTATGTGCCTCAACGCTTCTCCGGGGCTAACCGTATTCCGATTTTAATGATCGGAGCCCTTCTGGGACGCACTGACGAAGACATTATCGTTCCTACGGTCGGTGGATGCCTTCTTGGAAAAAGACCGGTTGATTTTCACATCGATGCTTTAAGACAGCTTGGCGCTACCATTGAATATCGCGATATGAAAAAAGAGGGCGCCTATTTTGCCCACGCTCACAACGGTTTGAAAGGCTGTGTGATTAACCTTCCCTATCCGTCTGTGGGGGCGACAGAAAACACCATTCTGGCTGGAGTAACAGCCAGGGGGACTACTATCATTAAAAACGCCGCGATCGAACCGGAAGTGGTTGAGTTAATCCTCTTTTTGCAGAAGCTTGGCGCTATCATTACAATTGATGTCGATCGATCGATTAGAATCCAAGGCACCAGAAGATTTCACGAAGTAGAACACACCGTAATACCGGATCGTAACGAAGCTGCCTCCTGGGGTATGGCGGCGGTTGCGAGCAAGGGAAGAGTTTTTGTGGAAGGCGCTCAGCATATCCATATGGTTACCTTTCTCAATAAGCTAAGAGAGGTCGGGGGCGGTTTTGATATACGCTCCAACGGGATTGAATTTTATTATGATGGACCGCTTCAGGGGGGGCTTCATCTAGAAACCGATGTGCACCCAGGGTTTATGACCGATTGGCAGCAGCCCTTTGTGGTCTTGCTTACGCAAGCAAGCGGAACTTCGGTTATTCATGAGACCGTGTATGAAAATCGTTTCGGCTATACAGAAACTCTTGTTAAAATGGGAGCTGATATCACTCCCTTTAGGCAGTGTCTTGGTGGAAAAGAGTGCCGTTTTGCGCAGCAGCATTTTAATCATAGCGTCATTGTTAAAGGGATGACTCAATTAACCGGCAAAGAAATTGTGGTTCCCGACTTAAGAGCGGGATTTGCTTATGTGATGGCAGCCACAATCGCCCAAGATGAATCGGTGATTTCAGGCCTTCACTTCCTTGATAGAGGATATGAAAACTTGGCCCCAAAGCTCGCCTCCCTTGGATGCGATGTGACAAGGACGAAGGATCACCGCTCTGAGCCTAAGGTTAAGGATGAGGTTTTTGCTATCGTTCGGTAAAGAGTTTAATTAAATTAACTCTTTAACTATACTTTTCTAAATCCATGTGGAAAAGTATCCTTAAATCTAATTTTACTAACTTGAATAAGTTGTCCGATTTTCTGGAGCTTTCTTTAGAAAATCGGAAAAAGCTGACCCATTCAAATTTTGTCTTAAATCTTCCCTTAAGGCTCGCTGCCAAGATTCAAAAAAATAATTTAAACGATCCTATTTTCCGTCAGTTTGTCCCTTTAATGGAAGAAAATGAAGCCGATCCCTCTTTTATTAAAGATCCTTTAGCTGAATCCTCTTTCAAACAGGAGGGAAAGCTTCTTTCAAAATATCCCACGCGCTCGCTCATCATTACAACATCTGCTTGCGCTATGCATTGCAGATACTGTTTTAGAAGGGCTTTTCCGTACGAAACCGATAGAAAAGATTTCGCTCCTGAAATAGAGCGGCTTAGGCAAGATGCGTCTTTAGAAGAGGTCATCTTAAGCGGAGGAGATCCCCTCTCTCTTCCTAATGAGAGATTAAAGGCGCTTTTCAATGATTTAAATTCAATAGAACACTTAAAAAGGATTCGTTTCCATACACGCTTTCCGATAGGCATACCGGAAAGAATAGATGAGGAATTTTTAGATATTCTTAAGAATTCTCATAAACAAATTTGGTTTGTCATACATTGCAATCATCCTTCTGAACTAGATGAAGATGTGCTTTCAGCCCTCAAGTCTCTCCAAAAGCTTGGCATTCCTGTTTTGAATCAGAGTGTTCTTTTAAAAGGGGTGAATGACACTCTAGAAACGCTTGAAGAGCTTTCTCGTAGCCTCTCCAACAACGGGATTCAACCTTATTATCTTCACCAGTTAGATCGTGTGGAGGGGGCCAAGCATTTTGAGGTGGACCCACAAAGGGGAGTTCAGTTGGTAGAGGAGCTATCCAATAGGTTGTCAGGGTTCATGATACCCAAATATGTGAAGGAAATCCCTCACAGATCACGAAAAACCCCGTTAATCTAAAAGTTTACTTTTTCTACATCTTGTCGACGACAGTGAGGCCTAAAATGTTAAAACCGGCTTTCATGACCTGAGAGGATATCTCCGCCAATTTTAAGCGGCTTGCCTCTTCAGGAGCCCCTTCCACTCTGCAATCTCTAAAAAAGGCATTAAACTTTTCCGCGAGTTGGTACAGGTAGTCGGTCAGCCTATTGGGCAAAAGATCATTTTCGAACACATCGAGCGTCTCTTCGAAGCGAGCGAGGTGCAAGCCCAGAGCAATTTCCGACGGATGATCTAATTGAATGCGAGCTCTTTTTAGAATCTCCTCCGCCCGGGGGCCAATTTTCCGTTTAATGCCCAGAATGCGGACATACGAATACATTAGGAAGGCGGCTGTGTTCCCTTCGAAACGGAGCATTTTATCATAGGAAAATGTGTAATCGGATGTACGGTGAGAAGAGAGATCAGAATATTTAATCGCAGACAGTCCGAGCGCTTTGGCGAGAAGGTGTCTTTCATCCTCCTGCATTTCAGGCGATCTGTTTTTCAAGATTTTGTCGGCCTCCTCAATCCCTGCAAAAAGAAGATCGATGAGCTTTTCAGTATCGCCGGAACGAGTTTTAAATTTTTTGCCGTCAGGCCCTAGAACCAAGCCAAAGCCGACATGGTCTACACGTGTTATGGCAGGGTCGAGCCACTTGGCCATTTCGGCCGCCTTAAACACCATATGGAAATGCTGCTGCTGTCCTAGATCGGTGACATATATGATACGATCGGCTTTCACCGTTTCAGTGCGATGTCTGATGGCTGCCATATCGGTTGTATCATAGTTGTAGCCGCCGTCTGATTTTTGAACCATCAGGGGGAGAGGATCGCCCTCGCGATTTTTGTAGCCTTCCACAAATAGGCACTTGGCCCCATCCGAAACGGTGATTAAACCTTTTTTTTCGAGCTGATCGACCACATCTTTCAGCATAGGATTGTAAAAAGACTCGCCCCGCTCTTCTATTTTTATATCGAGAAGATCGTAAATTTCCTGATAGCCTTTACGGGAGATATCACAAATAGTCTCCCAGACTTTTAACGCCTCTTGATTGCCTGATTGTAAATGGACAACTTCAAGCTGTGAGCGCTTTTTAAACTCAGGATCTGCATCAAATTTTAGTTTAGCCTGTTTATACCAGCCCATCAAGTGAGGAAGATCGGTTTTAGCTTGTCCTTGCACAATCTCAGGATGGTTTTCTTTCATGTAGGCAATCAACATCCCGAATTGAGTGCCCCAATCGCCTATATGATTAAGCCGGATGACTTCATGCCCGAGAAATTCAAATAAACGGGCGATGCTATCTCCAATGATAGTTGATCGAAGATGGCCTACATGGAGCTCTTTGGCAGTATTAGGGGAGGAAAATTCAACGATGACCCTTTCCGGTCTGCGAGGTTCAAGGTCAAACCCTTTTTCCATCCGCTCTACTTTTTCACTGATCAAAGCGGGTTCTAAAAAAATGTTGATGAATCCAGGCCCCGCAATCTCGACTTTAGCAAATCCGGCTTTGTCCAGATGATCTAAAATGGATTTAGCGACTTCTCTTGGATTTTTGCCCAAAGCTTTGGCGATTTTCATGCTCGAATTGAACTGATAATGACCAAATTTTTCCTGGGTGCTTTCAGTGATTTCAATCGGACCTTGAAAGTCAGGATAGCTTTTTTGAGCGGCTTCTTTAAAACGGTCTTGGAGAAGGTGGATTAACTGTGTCATAGGCTTTAACAAGATATCTGGTTTAAGAGTTACAAATAAAGGGAAAATTGTCTTAACCGAAAGCAAAGAGGCGCTTAAAGTCTCAGAGCTTAAGCGACTAAGATGAGAATAATGAAATGCTATATAATAGAGGTAACCCTAGGGGAGATCTTTCATGGTCGATAAAAAAATAATCATTGCGGGACCCTCCTCTTTCGAGTCAAAAACTCAAATTGTTATTTGTACTCAGTTTCTAAAGGACCAAGGAGTAGACTATTTTAGAGCTCCTTTATGGAAGCCAAGGTCAAACCCCGGCTGGGACGGGATTGGTTTTTTTGAAATTCCATTTTTAGTGGAAGAGTGCTTAAGGCAAGGGCTTGTTCCGGCGACAGAAGTTTTTTCCTCCATTCAGGCTCAAATGCTTGTCGATGTGATGAGGAAATTTGGACAGAATGATCGTATGCTTGTTTGGATAGGATCAAGAAATCAAAATCATTTTGAATTGAGAAGAATAGTCAAAATCATTTCAGACTCTACGATTGAGCTCATGTTTAAGAACCAGATGTGGGTTGACCCTAAACATTGGTATGGGATTTACGAACATATATTAGAAGCAGGTTTTCCAAAGAGCCGGTTGATGGCCTGCCACAGGGGATTTATGATGCAAGCGCAAAATGTTGCCGATTTTCCGCTCGCTCAAGTCATGCAGCAAAAAATGAAAATCCCGATGATCATCGATGTTTCCCACATCGCAAGTAATAGAGATAAAATATATGACGTTTTAAATGAGTCAGAAAAGTATTCTTTTAACGGCTACATGGTGGAAGTCTCGGAAAATCCTGAAAAAGCTATTTTAGAAAAAGATTTACAGTTGAATTTCAGGGAGTTTGAAGTTTTTCAAAAAATTGTTTCGCAAGCGAAGTCCTTCTAAAGGTCTCCCTGCAAGTTCAGTCTGCGTGGATGAATGCCGCCTTAAGTGCTTATGATCCGCATAATTCTCTTGATTATTAGCTTACTACCTTATAAGCTTTCAATTTCCGTTAAAATTTTTTGAGGGCTCAATGACAAAAACAGTCATAAACGACCAGTTAAAACAAGTATTGAAAGAGTATTTAGTCGAAAATCCGATGGCGGAGCTTGTTCAAACATACCTCTTTTTTATAGAAAAAAAATTTAACTTGCAGCCCGTCTTGTTCCCTCGGGACAAAATGATATTCCAGAGCAGCGACGATGCGGTTAAGCACTTGGAAAACGAAGGGAAGCTATGGCACGAAGCCGAGATTAAAATAACGTTTAGTCCGCAGGCAGTGAATGATCAGACCAAAAAAGTCTACATTTGCCCCTTTTCCGGTAAAGTATTTGGAGACAACACTCACCCAAACCCTCAAGATGCAATCTATGATCATGTGGCAAAATGCCCTGAAAATAACGAAAGGGTAGGAGGCTTGAAGTCCAAGAGATTTTTTGTATCCGAAGACCCTGAGGTGATTGCAAGCTACATTCCAAAAACGAAGCCGAAAGAAGCGATCAAGAAAGTGGTGTTCTCTTCGGTTTTAAATGGAAAGCTCTTTAATTCTAAGCAATCGGTTGTCGAAGATTTTAAAAAGAATTATTTGAAGCCGGTCTCTTTGAATGAGGTTCAAGGGCAGAATAAATTCACGATCGAATCAAGCTTCCTCGAGTTTATCCAAAAATACCTTGTCGAAGACAAAATTGCATCAATGGTGGAAGCGATGGCTGAAATCCCCGAATTTGAACCTTATGTCAATACTTGGGTTGAATCTGAGTGAGATTTTTCGCCCCAAGTGCCGAAGAGATGATAAAGCTCGGGTCCGAGTGGGCGAATAAGTTTCCTGAGGATGCGATTCTCTGTTTTTTCGGAGATCTTGGAGCCGGTAAAACGACCTTCATCAAAGGGCTAATGGAGGGCAGGGGAGTAGATAAATCAAAAGTTTCCAGCCCAACTTTTGTCTACATGAACATTTATGAAGGGCAAAAACCGACCTACCATTTTGATCTATATCGTTTGAAAGGCTCTGATGAGTTTTTAAGCATGGGATTTGATGAATATCTTTTTTCTCCTGGGCTTAAGTGTATCGAATGGTCTGAAAAAATTGCGGATATACTCCCTCAAGATGTCATAAAAATTACCATCACCCATCTCTCCGAGGGAAGGGATATTGAGGTTCTTTTACCATGAAAAAAGCTAAGTTCATTAAAAGTGCCGTCAAGTCCAAAGATTTTCCTCCAGAAGTAAAAAAAGAGATCGCTGTGGTAGGAAGATCCAACGTGGGAAAGTCGAGCCTTTTAAATCATCTTTTCCAAACAAAGGGACTCGTCAAAACATCTGCCACCCCCGGAAAAACCCAGCTTATTAATTTTTTCGAAACCGAAAGTTTCAGCTTTGTCGATTTACCCGGCTATGGATATGCCAAAGTGCCTCAAAAAATCCGTGAGGAGTGGGGCCCTATGATCGAAGGATATTTCCAGACAAGAAAATCGTTAAAGCTCGTTCTTCTTTTAATTGATAGTAGAAGAGTTCCTGACGATGAAGATTTTGCCATGCTAAAATACGCACAAAGTGCAGGAAAACCGATCGTAGTTATTTTAACCAAGACGGATAAGCTCAATCAGAGCGAGCTTCACCATCAAACTAAGTTATTGACGGATGCCTTTAAACCTTTACCTATTTTAAGCTACCGTGTTGACCATACAAAACCACGTGAAAAGCTTATTTCATTGATTACGGACATATTATGAGAAGACTCGACGAAGAAATTTTTATCTGCATGGACTGCGAAACGACGGGGCTTGATGCTAAAGTCGATAAAGTGATTGAAGTGGCTGTAATGAAATTTACGATCAAGGAGGTCCTGGACTCCTTTGAAACCCTTATCGACCCGGAAATTCCAATTCCTGCCTCTTCAACCGAAATTCATAATATCACCGATGAAATGGTGAAGGGAAAGCCTAAGCTTTTTGAAGTGGTTCCAGATCTTATCAAAATGATCGGAAATCATCCGATTGTGGGTCACGGCATTAAATTTGATGTAGAGTGCATCGTGGAGTGCGCGCAGAAAGCCGGAATCAATCAAACCCTTCGTAACAATAAGCAGATCGACACTTTAAGGCTTGCAAGGCTCTATGGAGAAAGTCCCATCAATTCGCTTGAGCAGCTTAGAAAGCATTTTAACATCCCCGAGGAGGGAGCTCACCGCGCCATGAGCGATGTGATCGTCAATCGGGAAGTTTTTCGTTTCCTTTCTACAAAATTTCAGAGCGTGAAAGATATTCTTAAAACGCTTGAAAAACCTATTCTTATGAAAACAATGCCCCTGGGTAAACATAAAGGACGCTTGATTAAGGATCTTCCTTTAGATTACTTGAAATGGGCCGCTCGAAATGATTACGATGAGGATCTTCTGTTCTCTCTTCGCAGTGAAATCAATCGCAGAAAGAGAGGCGGTCTTTTTACCCAGGCTGCAAACCCCTTCAGCGAACTGTAAAAAGCCATAGCTTGGCTAAAACTATGGATACAATCTATCAATGGTCCAGCCGTCTTTGTCTTGGGTATATTGAAAGCGGTCGTGCAGTCTAAAAGGGCGCCCTTGCCAAAACTCAAAACGCTCAGGCAACAGCTTATATCCCCCCCAATAATCGGGTTTAGGGATCTTTTTCCCAAGATAGCGCTCTTCAAGTTCTTTGTACTTCGCTTCAAGCTCTTCTCTTGACTTGAGAACATGCCCTTGCGAAGAGGCCCATGCCCCTATTTGACTTGATCTGGGTCTTGAAGAAAAATAAGCTTCAGACTCCTCGTGAGATATTTTTTCTACCGATCCCTCAATTGTTATTTGCCGCTCCATTTCTTTATACAAGAACAAGATGCTGGCGTGGCGGTTTTTCTTGAGATCCATCGCTTTTCGGCTTTGATAGTTCGTAAAAAAGACAAAGCCGTTGTCTTCAACGCCTTTCAAAAGAACGGTTCTGATAGAGGGCTTTATAGAGTCTGTTGTTGCAAGCTGCATAGCGTTAGGCTCTAAAATGCCGGCAGCTTGAGCTTCTAAAAACCATGCGCGAAATTGATCATAAGGATTGTCTAAAAGATCTTTTCGACTTAAGCTTAAATTCAAATATTCACGACGAAGGTGAGAGATTTCCATGAACGCCATTCTTCCGATCACTGAATTGCCTATCAAGGGAAAAAGAGTCTTGATGCGGGTTGATTTCAACGTCCCGATTAAAGAGGGGCAGGTTGTGGACACGACCCGCATTGAAGCAGCTCTCCCTTCTATCAAGTATGTATTGGATCAAGGGGGCTCTCTTATTTTGATAAGCCATCTTGGGCGCCCGAAGGATCGTGAAAAGGAATTTAGCTTAATGCCGGTTGCAGATAAATTGTCTGAGCTCCTTAAAGAGCCGGTTCAGTTTACTGATCTTGAACACTATAAACCGGCAAAAATTACCCTGTTAGAAAATCTCCGCTTCAATCCTGCAGAGGAAAAACCGGATAAAGATCCTGAGTTCGCCAAAAGGCTCGCCTCCTTAGCGGATCTCTACGTGGATGATGCCTTCGGTTCAGCGCATCGAGCCCATAGCTCCATTACCGAAGTTCCCAAAATTCTTAAAGGTAAGTCCGCTGCCGGCTTTCTTTTATTAAAAGAGGTTAAATACCTAGGTGATAGTTTGTTAAATCCGAAACGCCCCTTTTATGCGGTGATCGGAGGCGCTAAAGTATCTTCCAAGTTAGGGGTTCTAAAAGCGCTTCAAACCAAAGCGGATAAAATCTTGATCGGCGGAGCTATGGCCTACACTTTTATGAGAGCGGAAGGTAAAGAGATCGGGGATTCTTTGTTTGAACCCGATTTGGTCGAAACGGCCAAAAAGCTCCTTAACTCAAATATTCTTTTGCCGGTCGATCATGTTTGTCAGAAAGGGGATGAGATTAAAACGTTTGAAAATCAAATACCTGCCGGTTGGAAAGGGATGGATATAGGACCTAAAACGGTTGATCTCTTTGCGGTTCAGCTGCAAAATTGTAAAACAATTTTTTGGAATGGGCCAATGGGCGTCTTTGAGTCACCTCCCTTTAATCAAGGGACCGATGGGCTCGCCTCTAGACTCTCTTCGATGAAAGCACTTAAAGTCGTGGGAGGCGGCGATTCGGTCGCAGCTATACAAGCAGCCGGTTTGGCCTCTTCCTTCGACCACTTATCGACCGGAGGCGGAGCCTCTATTGAATTCATTGAACAAGGTACGCTGCCGGGTCTTGAAGCATTAAAGTAATTTTTTAGCCAAAGATTCTATTTAGCTTGCTTAGAAAGGGATTTTAGGGTATAAATTTAGTATCTTTATAAAAAATTATGTACTTTAGACGCAAAACTAAAAGCTCATCACATAATTACTTGTTACGCTCCCCCCATTTTAAAGTATTCTCAACATCAAGGGATCAATATGACGGAAGCTCATCAGCCTGAATTTAGTAAGCTCAGGGCGTTTTTGTGGCCTGTCCACCGCTTTGAGATGAAGAAGTTTTTGCCGATGTTCATTCTGTTTTTTTTAATTTTCTTTGATTACAACGTATTGAGAACCATGAAAGATGCTCTTGTAGTGACGGCAAAATCGTCCGGAGCCGAAGTTATCCCCTTTATCAAGGTGTGGGTCATGTTTCCTGGAGCGATCCTCATGACATGGATTTTTACCCGCCTTTCCAATCGCTATAAATTCGAGACTGTCTTCTACGTGATGATGGGAATTTTTTTAGCCTACTTTATCGTATTTGCTTTCTTTGCCTATCCTCATCGAGAAGCCCTTCATGCCAATGCTTTTGCCGACTCTCTTGAAAAATCGCTTCCGATAGGTTTTAAAGGCTTTATTTCGATGATCAGATACTGGCTTTTTACAAGCTTTTACGTGATGAGCGAATTGTGGAGTCCGATTATCCTCTCCGTTTTGTTCTGGGGTTTTGCGAATCAGGTGACAAAGATCGGTGAAGCCAAAAGATTCTACGGCCTTTTTGGCGTGGGAGCCAACATTTCGGGAGCTGCTGCTGGCGCTTTGTCTTATCTTGTATGCCTCCACCAGTTCAATCCTTCGATCCCTTTCGGCAATGATGCTTGGGAGCAGTCGATGATTTCTCAAATTTTATTAGTTGTTTTAGCGGGCGGTGTCGCCATCTATCTTTTTCGCTGGATGCACCTTAATGTGTTGAACGATCCCGAGTATTATGATCCTAGCGAGGCGAAAGAAGAAAAAGAGGTGAAAGGGAAGTTGTCTATGAGGGAAAACTTCTCGATCTTATTTAAAACGCCTTATCTCATGATGATTGCTCTGATTGTGATTTCTTACAATTTAGTGATTAACTTGGTTGAAGTGGTCTGGAAGCATGAAGTCAAGGCTCTTTATCCTCTTCCGCAAGACTACAATATGTACATGGGGAAAATTACCTTTTTCACCTCTGTTCTTGCGACCCTTTCCGCTATGATTATCTCAGGGAATGCTATCCGTAAATATGGTTGGAGATTCACAGCGATGCTGACCCCTGCGGTTCTCTTTATTACCTCTGTTGGCTTCTTCGGATTCCTGTTCATGCAAGATACCATGTCTTTAAGCAGTTTAAGTTATATTGGAGCTTCTGCCTTATCGATTGCGGTCTTCTTTGGTTCTGCCCAGAACGTGATGAGTAGAGCGGCTAAGTACTCTGTTTTCGATGCCACCAAAGAGATGGCCTTTATTCCACTCTCTTCCGAGCTTAAATTAAAAGGAAAGGCGGCGATCGATGGAGTGGGCTCTAGACTGGGTAAGTCGGGAGGATCAGTCATCCATCAAACCCTTCTTTTAACTTTCGCGACGATTTCGGCGTCCGCCCCTTACGTGGCAGGCTTCTTATTCGCAGCCATAACCATCTGGATTGGCGCAACTTGGTCTTTGGGCCGGCAGTTTAATGCCTTGACCCAGGGAGAAGTAAGGAAAGCCGAAGAAGTCGAAACTCAAACTATATAGTTTTAAATTAGAGTTAATTTGAATTGATTCTTAATTTGAATTCCTCTATCATATTACTTTTAGAAGGACTTTTCAATGTCATCGACAGTTGATCCCCAGTTTGGCGCCCTTCGTTCTTTTTTCTGGCCCATCTATAACTACGAGTTGAAGAAAATCATCCCCATGATTTTCATCATGTTTTTTATCTGCTTTAACTATTCGATCGTTCGAAACGTGAAAGACACGCTCGTCGTAACAGCCTCCGGCGCCCAAGTGATTCCATTCATTAAAGTATGGGTAATGCTTCCTTCGGCAGTTCTTTTAACCATATTATATACCAAGCTCTGCAATCGCTTTTCGCAAGAAAATGTCTTTTATATCATTATTTCGCTCTTTTTGGCAGGATTTGGCCTATTTGCCTATGTTCTCTATCCCAATCGCGAGCTTTTGACTCCTGTAGAGTCTGCAGTTTGGTTGCACCATATACTACCCGAAGGGCTGCAGGGACTTGTTGACATGTACCGCAATTGGACTCTTACGGCCTTTTATGTGATGAGCGAGCTGTGGGGTTCGATGGTGTTGTCGGTCCTTTTCTGGGGATTTGCCAACGAAGTCACCAAATTGCATGAAGCCAAGCGCTTTTATTCGGTCTTCCCGATGTGGTTGAACCTCTCGACTATTACCGCGAGCCAAGTTTCAAACTTTGTGAGCCGCGGACACGCTTCTTCCACGAATGCTTGGGATAGCACCCTCTCTTCCCTCGTACTGCTCTTGCTCGTCTCAGGCGCTTTCGCGATGATTGCCTTCTTTTTGACAAATCGATACGTCCTCACCGGAAGAGAATATAAAGATCTGCATACGGCAACTAGTGAGCCTAAGCCGGAGGTTAAGAAAAAATCTCTCTCTTTCAGAGAATCGTTTGCCTACGTTTCTAATTCTAAATATTTGGCCTGCATCGCAGTCATTGTGGTGGCTTACAACCTCGTGATCAACTTAGTAGAAGTCGTGTGGAAAGATCAGCTTAGAAACCTCTTTCCGAACCCGACTGATTATAACACTTACATGAACAACCTGATGACCATGACGGCGATTTTGTCGACGGTGATGGCGATCCTTATGACGAAGATCTTGAACCGTTTTGGCTGGACCTTTACAGCTATGATTACTCCGCTTGTGATGTTTGTGACTTCTGCCGGGTTCTTTTTCTTCCTCTTCTTTAATCACTCCTTTGGAGATGCTTTCTTTGTGTTTGCTGGAGCGACCCCGCTTGCTATTGCGGTCCTCTTTGGAGGCGCCCAAAACTGCTTATCCAAAGCGGCTAAATACTCTGTGTTTGATGCGACGAAAGAGATGGCCTACATTCCTCTCTCCCATGAGTGCAAACTGAAAGGTAAAGCCGCAATTGATGGCGTAGGATCCAGGCTCGGAAAATCGGGCGGCTCTTTGATTCACCAATCGCTCTTAATGTTCTTTGTGACGATTAACGCCTCCTCTCCCTATGTCGCGGCCCTGTTATTTGCGGCGATTATTTTCTGGATTTTCGCGGTGAAGTCGCTAGGGGGCCAGTTTAATGAACTAACGGCGCCAGTGAAAGAGCCTGAGGCTGTGCAAGCATGATAAAGGAACTCGTATGCACGCGTTGACACAATTTTATCGAGGCTCCGCGCATCCCTTCAATCAAAGAGATAAAGCTGAGTCGACAAGTGATGTCTTCTTAGCGCCTTTAAGATTTATCGCGGGACAGAAAGTTAATGTAGATCACTCCAGGGTCTATAAGACAACCCTCACCGAAAAAGTCATCACTCTTTTGGTTTCAGCTGTTTTATTTCCTTTATTCCTCATTTTTACTTTAGTCGGAACGATTGCGCTTTGTTTTTCTAAAACGCATTCGGCTAAATGTTCAGCCTATTTTCCTCGACCCCTTGACGTGAATCCAACAAAACCACCTTCCTATTGAAGGGATTCATTAAATCGGTAACAACAGATAAAAAGATGCGAGTTCTTACGTATTTTTATGCTTCGTGATGTCTTGTAAAGTATAATTCTCCAAGCGCCGATATTCCCAAAATAATAAAGAGAGCATAGAAAATCGGGGATGGCTCAATCCCTACCACAAGTAAAGTGAGCGTTACGAATTGAAGCAAGGTCATCAACTTGCCTGATATAATGGAACGAAAACGAAAGGTTCCCCACCTTCCTGTGGCGTAAAGATAAAGGGCGAATAAAATGAGCGACAGGTCACGTGTCAAAAAAGCGGTTATTTCGAAAGGGGTGATTTTACTTTCAAAGAAGAGAGTTGTAAGCGCTACTACAACAAAGAATTTATCGCTTAAAGGATCAATCGTTTTTCCAAGAGGTGTCTGCAGATGATATTTTCTCGCGAGATAACCATCTAATCCATCTGAAAGAAGTGCAAGCGTAAGCGAGAAAAGACGAAGAGGAACCGAGGGAATGATAAAAAGGAGCGCGAGGGGGATTCGAATTAAAGAGATGAAATTCGGCAGATTCATAATAATGAAGAGATTACCTTAGAATATATCATTAGTAAAGCTTTCGAATTTTTTCCAGGGTTTCTTCTAGAGGATAGCCCGTATCCCACAGGCGTGAGCGCAGTTTCATATACTTATCATACTTTTCATGATCTTCAGGAAAAGAGGCGTCATGAGATCTTAGATCGAGCCTTTTAAGCTCGGCTTCTCTCAGTGCCTCCTTCGCGATCCGTCTGGTCCTTAAAACGAGCATTAAGGGAAGCACTGTAAAAATAGCGCCTGTAATAACAACTGCGGCAAAGCCAATAGGATTTGAAAAAACAGTTAAAGCTACAAGAGTAATCAGACAAGCCCCGGCTGAGAAAAAATAGGCCTGAGGCGCTTCGGCATAAAAATCGATTAGACTAATCATGCTCTTTCTTAAGATGAACCACTTGGGTCGGGTAGGCCATTTCGGCTTTGTGCTTTTTCAAGATCCGAACAATTTCAAACAGAATATCTTGTTTCAAGTCATGGAAGGGACGGCTTTCTGTCTCCAAAGTATAGCATTGGAGTTTAATGTCTATCGAAGAGCTTCCATAGTTATCGAGATGGCATATAATCTTTTCTTTTTTATCTACTTTTGGATTATCAGCAAGATAATCACGTATATCTTTAAGAATGGCCGGCAAATTCTCCAAATCTTCATACCTTATGCCGATGATCTCGAGTATTTCTCGGTGACTCATTCTAGAAGGGGTCATGACGAGAAGGCTTGAAAAGGAGGAGTTAGGGACATAGATGGGCCTTTTATCAAGCGTTCTGATCAAAGTCATATACCAGCCGATCTCTTCCACATGCCCTTCAACGTCTTTTTCGGGAAGTTTAACCCAGTCGCCAATCGTAAAGGGCCTAGTGAGATAAATCATAAGGCCGCCGAAGAAGTTCGCAATAACCTGCTGGGACGCAAATGCGATAGCAAGCCCTGAGACCCCCCCGAAGGCAATTAGAGTGGCCATGCTCTGGCCGGTTACATCGAGGATCGAAATAATGGTTATAAAAAGGATAAAGACCGTGAGCGTCTTATCTAAAAGGTCACGGGAAGTCTTTTCCTGGAAGGGATAGCGCTTAAGAGCTCTACTTTTCCATCGAAACAAAAACCAGGCGGCAAAGAGCCAGAAAGCCGCTTTTAACCACATCGTACTTTCAGGGATAAGAGGATGGTCGAAAAAATGAAAAGTGACCGCGTTTAAACTGAAAACAAGGGCAACTAGCCATATGAAGAGGGGAAGAGGCTTTTCTAAAGCCTCTAAGCAAGCCTCTTGAATGGGATGCCCTTTAAGCCGGGTTTTTACAATCTGAACGATACGGCTTAAAAAAAGATGGACAAAGAGGGCAAGCCCTATAATTAAACCGATTTGCAGTTCAGATGGCATAAATTACTCCGTTTTAATAGCGACTTCCTTCAAGTCTTTTTTCTCCCAACCCTTTTTAAGAGTGTCCATTTTCTTATTGGAAATTCCGCCTAAATAGTCAATCGCCTGCAACAGCCTTGCGCGAGTGCGGTCTTTTCCAAGCAGATCTACCGAATCGAACAAAGGAGGTCCCTGCAATTTACCCATAAACGTGGCAAACAAGAGGGGAATCACCACTTTTTTATAATTGACTCCGAACACTTCGGCAATATGGCGGGAGGCTTCACTCAAGCCTGTTTTGCTCCAGTCTTCCGCGGCATCCATATGCCAGATATGGCACTGAAGGATAAACGCTTTGACTTCCGGTGTGATGTTTTTGATATCGAAAAGCTCTGGGGTATACTTCAAGTGGTTGATAAATAAAAAGTCGGTAAGCTCAATAAATTCACCGAACGTTTTGATCCTTGAGTGAATGAGCGGCATCAACTTGTGCATAAATTCATCGTTGAAAGTCCACTTTTTAATTCTATCCCAGAGATCTTCTTGAGGGATATTTTTAATAAGGTATTGCTGATTGATCCACTCAAGCTTAGTCACATCAAAAACAGCCCCTGAAACGCCAATCCTCTTATCATCAAACTCTTTAATGATCTGTTCTAAAGGATAAATCTCTTGGTCATTCGGCATTGAATAGCCCATCAAGGTCAAGAAATTGAGGAACGCCTCGGGCAAAAAGCCTGAATCTCTGTAGAAGAAGATCGAGGTTGGATTCTTTCGTTTGGATAGTTTTTTGCCATCTCGTCCAAGAAGAAGAGGCATGTGCATAAAGGTAGGAGGGGTCCATCCGAATGCTTCATAGAGATAGACGTGTTTGGGAGTTGAGCTCATCCACTCGTCTCCGCGAATCACATGGGTAATCTCCATTAAGTGATCATCAACGACGTTCGCTAAATGATAAGTTGGAAAGCCATCTGATTTCAACAAAACCTGGTCATCAATATCGGCCCAGGGGCAGGTGATTCTTCCCTTAATTTTGTCTTCGTAAACACACTCTCCAGTAAGAGGCATTTTTAAGCGAATAACGAACGGAAGTCCTTTGGCCTCTCTTTCAGAAATTTCTTTTTCGTTTAAGTTGCGGCATCTTCTATCGTAGCCTAGCCTGGTTCCGGTTTTAGACTGAAGCTCGCGCATCTCGTCCAGCTCTTCGGCAGTACAAAAGCATTTATAAGCTTTTCCTTTAGAAACAAGCTCTTCCGCATATTGTTTATACATGGGAAATCTTTCCGATTGGCGGTAAGGGCCATAAGGGCCTCCGACATCCGGCCCTTCATCCCACTGAAGGCCGCACCATTTTAGAGCCTTATAAATATTTTCTTCGTATTCGGGACGGCTTCTGCTTTGATCGGTGTCCTCGATTCTTAAAATAAACTTTCCGCCATGTCTTTTCGCAAAAATGAGATTGAATAAAGCCATATAAGCGGTTCCCACGTGGGGATCGCCGGTAGGGGAGGGTGCAATGCGAACGCGCACAGTCATACTAAATTTCCTTGAATTTGTCTCTAGAGTATAGCAAAAATGCCTCCTAAGAGCCAAGTGCTGTTTTTTGGCCCTCTTCCCTGGAAACTCTCGGCAGTACCCTTCGCCTGCCGCTAACCCCTCGCGCTAGCACCTGGAAACTCTCGGAAGTACCCTTCGCCTGTCGCTTTCCCGTGCGCTTGCCCGTGCCCATGCCCTTGCCCGCTTCCCTGGAAACTCTCGGAAGTACCTATTCTCCTGCTTGCAGCTTCCCTTGCGCTAGCACCTTAAAACTCTCGGAAGTACCCTTCGCCTGTCGCTTTCCCGTGCGCTTGCCCGTGCGCTTGCTCCTTTTCCTGGGTATAACCCAATCACATAGGTTACATTTAACCCAAGCACATAGGTGACATTCTTAAATGATTTCGCCTTGTGGCATTTAAAATAAGTGAAGGACAATTTTTCTAAGAGGTACTTCCGAGGGTTTTAAGGTGCTAGCGCGAGGGGTTTAGCGGCAGAATAGGTACTTCCGAGAGTTTCCAGGGAAGCGGGCATGGGCACGGGCAAGCGCATGGGTTAGCGGCAAGCGACAAGCGAACGGTACTTCCGAGGGTTTTAAGGTGCTAGCGCAAGGGGTTTAGCAGCAGAATAGGTACTTCCGAGAGTTTCCAGGGAAGCGGGCAAGCGCAGGGGTTTAGCGGCAGGAGAAGGGGTAGGCCAAAACCTAGAAAAAAGTAAGCGGATGAGGGGCAGTATTCAAAACATCCTGCAAATCTTTTATTTGCTCACGAGTTAAGCTTAGCTGGTTATTCGCGACATAGATTATTTTACAGCATTTGGCTTTATACCCGGCATGGGACTGCTGCAACCCTCTGTGGGCAAGATCCCAGTAAATATACGCATCCGTTTCAGCCTCGTCGAACCGAGGATCTTCTTTTTTATAAGGCGATAAAATCACTACGGCTAGACCCGAAACACGGTTGTAGGGAATATTATACCGGCTTACTTCTTGATATACATCGTATCTACCCTCAAATAATTCGTAAGGCTTTTCAATGAATACAAACGGAGATCTTCTAAAATAAGCAAAAGAGTGCTCCTTCTCCATATCAAAGCATTTCCAATTTCCGGAAATTTGCTGAGGAAAGAGTTTGCTATAGAGTTTGCTAATCTCGCTTAAATTTTCTTTTGCGGTCATCAAATAGGTGGGCCTGCTTTCAAGTAAGTAAGGGATTCCAATTGCGGTAAGCAAGGTAGGAACAGCAAAAAGGAAAGCCCATCCGATCGGTAGAATGAAAAAAGGAATGACGGTTACTGCAATAATAAGTACGCATGCTAAAAGAAGAGTGAGTTGTTTGCCTCTCCCGTAGGCAATTTTTCCCTCTTCTTCCATGCCTGAAAAAATGGCGCTTGCGATTCCTGTGATAACAGGAGACAAGACGGCAGAGCTTCCGACTAAAAGGGATCCTCCCAAAAGTGATAATCCGGTTAAAGCAGTAATGCCCATATGTTCCAATTTTTAGTCATAGGTAGGTTCTTGATAGATTTGTGTAAAAGAATCGATAAGGCTTTGAGGCAATAGGAGAGGCTTGCCTTCATTTTGTTGCACTTCTAAATATTCCCTTGCCGAGATCATCCAGGCATATAATTGATCGCCTTTGTTTTGCTTGCTTTGAATGTCGGGATTTTGGCTTTTAGGATCATACCCGAGAGCCTCTACTTGCTTTTGGTAGGGTTCAAGGACCGTGTCGATCTCGCTATTTTTTTGGGGTTTATCGACGAGATAATACCCTGCATGAGGCGTTAAGATAAAGCCGGCCACGGCAAGGCAGCCGATGATCAGAATGCTTGCAACTAAGGGGACCCCAAAAATGTAGAAAAGAGAGGCGGTTGTCACAAGCGTAAGGAAAGCTACAACCGGTATTAAAATTCTCGACATCCCTTTTCTTAGGTGGCCACTATTCTCCGCTGACAAAAGAGCGATACTTAAGGCGGATAAAGCGATAGATGGAATAAGCCCGGCAACAGCGCCGACTAAAACGGGGGCTGCGGCAAGGCCGACGAGAGTAGTTACTGCGACTGTTCCTGCATGCTTTATCAAACTAGCCATGAAGCCTCGCTGCTGTTTTAATGTTTCCGCTCAAAAAGGGGATTGATCCCAAAGGAAGTGAGAGAGCTATTCGATAACCAAAGGTAAGGAGAGCGTCAGCTAGATGTATACTCATGGCCGTAAGAATAGTTGTTTTGTGTTAAAATTGTATAAAGAACACTATTATTACAATCGCAAGATTTTTTTAGGAGATCAAATTAAGGAAGGGGTTTCCTCTTCAACTTTTAATTTAAAACCATAGGATTCAAGAATTTTCTTAAAAGAAGAATCGTTTAGACATCTAAAAAAGATTTCCAACTCCTTTGAAACAGCCTCTTGCATGTCAATTAAAGCGGAGGTTTCAGGTCCTTTGATTGATTTTAATGGATCATAAACCTTCAGGATGTTTTGCCTGATCTCTTGTAGGGCAGTCCTCTTTTCCTTAAAAAATTCTTTGTCTTCTTCCCTGGGACTGATTTCATCTATTTGTTCGTAAAAGCGATTCACGCATTCAATACTTTTTTGAATGGTTTCAAGAGCCATGTTGACGCTCTTATCATTTCTTTTTAAGGTGGCGGTTTCGATTTCTTTGGTTTCAGTCCTAAGGGTTTCAATCGTTTTTTTCAAAGTTAAAACAAGAAATATAAAAGGGGGAAGAGCGAGGAGCATTCCGATGGGACCCGCTAAAAAGACCCCCAACGCTAAAGTTCCAATCATCAAAAGCCCCCACAGGGAGGCTTTTAAAATAATAGCCGTTCTATCCGAGAGAAGATGTCTCTTTTCAAGAGCCTCAATGCCTGTTTCAGCCAATAAACCGAAAGCTACAGTCGCAACCCCAACAATCCCTCCGGCAAGAGGGTTTGCCGCGAGCGTTACAAGAGCTCCAAAACCCCCTGACAGAGCGATCGATCCAACCGGTTTTAGGTAATTCATATTATTTTAAGTTAACGAGGTTTTGTTAATTTCTTCATAAAAAGCAATGTCTTTCAGTTCAATGTTGCTTTTCTCAAGGAAAAGCATCAAGACTCTGTTGTGTAAAATCTCGTAGATTCTTTGAAGGGTTAAATCCACTTGTTTAATCTTGGCCTCATTATAAGACTTTTCAGTCATATTTTTGATCTCATCAATGGTCGAGGCAAAGGCACTCATTACATTTCTAGCGACAGACAAGCTCGTTGAAACCAACTTCGAAAGGATTGGATCATTGTGAGTTCTCTGCTCCAATTTTTGAGCCGTATCATGAAATTTTAAGGTGAATTCTTGAACTTTTGCCAATTGATCATCTCTAAACTTCATTCTTTCTTCATTCGGAATAGTTTTAGGGTCAGATTCGGTAATATTGTTTCTTTTCGTGATAATCTTGGGGTGCAAAACACCTGCCTTAAACATTGTTTCGACGAAATTTATATCCTCAAAAATACAAGGAAAATTCACAAATGTCTGAATAAAAGATAGTAATTCAGTGCGGTTCTTTCCAGATAAATGATCTTTTTTAAGAACTTCTTCCAATAAGCTCTCGAAAGCCTGAAGATTTGTGATAAAATCATTTATCTCAATTTTTTTCTTGGCAAGCGCTTGAGAGGCCTCTCTTTTTTCAATAGAATCTTTATCTTTCACTCTTTCACTGAAAAAGGCTTCAATCTCTTGAAATTCTCCTTGTATGTCGTCAGCGAATACTTTTAAGCTTTCTAAGATCGAATGCAGAGAACGTTGAAAATGTTGAAAATTTTCCTGCTTAATTCGTGCTGCCTCTACTGATTTAAGAAACCGATAATGTGATACGCACACAAAACCTATTTTAATAAGAATCGGAATGGCCAAAAGTGCTCCGGCAATGGGACCGACTATAAAAAAACCAGCCGCAATAGTGGCTGCAGTTAAGACGATCAAAGTGGAAACTTTTATAATAAACGCGGTTTTGATAGAAATTTTTTTGTCTTCAACCGCTTTGTCGATAAAATAGTCGGCAAGACTTGAAATGGCAAGGGGTGCAGCCGCAAGGCCACTCGTTGCAGCGGTTGATACGCTTGTAGCTAACCCAACGATGAATCCAAATCCAGAAGCGCCCGATACGGCTAAAATTTGCAAACCCATAAAAAAATCCTTAATTGCTTTAAGGAATAATTATAATTCTTTTGTATAAAGAAGTTGTTAAGAAAAAAACAAATTAATAAAAAAAGTCCTTCCATATATTTAAGAAGGACTAATTTAAATTATTTCTTTTCGAGGAAAATTAAGTCCCTCATGATGTTGTAGGTTTCCATGAGTTGAAGATCGTTTTGGACTTTTTCTTCCGATAGGCTCTCTTCATCCACTTCGTTTTTCTTCATATCTTTTAAAAACTGCTGATAAGCTTTATCATGTTCTATGCGGTAGGCGGAGTTCTTTTTGAGGGTGGCAATATAAGGGGAGTAGAGGTCGAGCTTTTTTTGGAGATCGAATTTATACAGCGATTTTATCTTGTCCCTTTGAAAGAAAGGAATATCTGAAAGATCGTCGTCGAAGTTTTCTTTGATCGTATCGCCTTCTAAAGGAAACTTGGCGAATTTTTCTCCAATCTCAGTCTCTGATAAAGGGCCTGGGATGACAATTTCTGACTGTACGCCATTTAGCTGAGGTGTTTTACCGGAAACGGTGTAGTATCTACCTCGAGTGACTTTGTATTCGCCTTTCGGATTGACGGTATCGTTTTTGGTGGTGTTCAGAGTAAATGTTTGGAAAGAGCCTTTTCCATACGAGTGGTCGTCGCCTACGACAAGGGCTCTTCCGTAATCTTGAAGTGTTTGAGCTACAATTTCGGAGGCCGATGCGGAGGCGCGATTGATGAGGACAAAGAGAGGTCCGTCATAGACCGTCTTTCCGTCTAAGTCACGAAGATGTTGGACATCTCCCGTATCATCTTTGATCGAGACTACAATCCCTTTGGTAATAAAAAGACCGGTTACGTTGACGGCCTGGGAAAGAAGGCCTCCCGAATTAAAACGAAGATCGAAGATGAGGCCGTAAATTTTATGTTCGTTTTTCAGTTTAGTGATAGCTTTTTCAAGGTCGTCGGCAGAGGAGCTATCAGGATCTTGATAAAAAGAGTACAGACGGACATAGGCGATGATCCCATCCCCATAGGGCTCGTAGGAGGTTTCAAAGCGGGTCTCTTTTAAAACGACTTCCCCTCGAGTGATGGTCACCTCTTTCTTTTCTTCTTCCTTTTTGCCCTCCACCTCGTTCTCGCGGATAATCGTTAATGTGACAGGGGTATTTTCTTCGCCGCGGATTAGGTCGACTGCATCGATGATATCCATCCCAACCACCGGCTCTCCGTTTACTGCAATGATTCGGTCGCCTACTTTAAGCTCTTTTGAATTAAAGGCGGGGCCTCCCTCGATTAATTTGGTAAGGGTAAAGCCATTTAAATCATCTCTTAATTGGGCTCCGATGCCGAAAAGACGCTGCTGCACATTAATCATAAATTGCTGTGCTTCTTCCGGGGTAAAATAGGCGGTGTGGGTGTCCAAAGAGGAGGTAAAAGCTTTCATTATCTCTGTGAGGATGAAGCGCTGTTTTTGGATCGGATCCTGGGTCAAGATCTCCTCCTCGAATTTTTGCTGCCTTTTCTGAATCCTTTGTAAAGATTTTTCTTTAACCTCTTCGTTGAATTTCGCAGCCGATTGGATCTGCAAAGCTCTCACCCTTTCTAGCCTTGTCATCAGCTCGTCAGGGGTTGTAGCCCATTTCATATCCTTGAATTCTTTCGCTTTCACATCTTTCGGCAGATCGGCTAAGTTGATCTGTTTTTCAAGAGAGTGACGCCTTTCGATCGCTTTTACCATTTGGTTGAAAATGCGCTCGAACTCGGCAAAATTCCCTTGGTTAAATTCCTTTAATACAGTCTCGACAAGGGTGTCTGAAGGCTCTAGCCACTCTTTAATGTCGGATTCAATAAAATAAGTTTTCGTTGGATCTAGATCTTCTATATAAAGGACAAGCCCCCTTTTGACGAGGGTAGGATTCAGCTCCTTTTGGCTGGCATGCATTTTCATGATCTCTTTGAGCTGAGAATGAACGTCTTTGGGGGTCAAATCGGGTAGCTTAGCTCCTAGAAATGGGAGGAGAGCCCAAGTGAGAAGAAGAAAATAACGAAGCATGATTCCTCTTAAAGAAATAAAAGGGAATTTTCTCTTAAAGGAGCTTAATTGACAACCCCCATTCACACAGTAAAATCGTTACTAAATTCAAATTAAGCAAAATCAATTAAAATTAAATATTGTTAAAATTTGTTAAAAATTGTTATAATATTAGGTAATCGTTAAGATTTTGTTTATTTTAAAATAAAACCATAAATGATATGATATTTAGCAATTTTGAATTTAATTTAGATTTTGGAGGTTTTTAATGTCTTTGAACGTAGAGGAAGCTACTCCCGTAGTTCAAGAGGAAAAGAAACTAGTTTCCATTACTGAAGCAGCTAAAATCAATAAGGTTACTCGTCAGGCAATCTACGTTGCTATTAAGTTGAATAAACTTAAAGCGCACAAAGACTCTGCCCGTTGGACCATTCACCTTGATGATTTGGCTGAGTACAGGAAACATAAGTATTCTCGTGCAAAGTCCGTGTTTAACGGCGAGCTGATTTTTGATAACTGCAAAGGTTATTTTTCTGTGAATCAAGTGGCAAGAATGCTCGGTGTTCCACCGCAGAAAGTGTATTATGCCACCCGTTCCGGTAAAATGACTGCAGTTCGTAAAGGCGCTGCATGGGTTATCCATGAAGCACAAGTTGAAGAGTACAAAACGAAGTACCTCAACAAAAAACGCCGACGCAAAAAAGCGGCTTAAGCCCTCTCTAATCGTACAAGCGTCTCGATGTGACCTGTTTGAGGAAACATATCGAACGCTTGAACGATATTTGTTCTATATCCTTCCCCTAAAATATTTAAATCTCTTGCCAAAGTAGATGGCATGCATGAAACATAAATGATTGTTTTGGGTTGAATGACGTCTCTGATTTTTTCTATGACAATTTTTTCGCATCCCGTTCTGGGCGGGTTCAAAAGAACGGCATCAAATGGTTGATGAGGGATTTTTTCCTCCGCTTTGCCTTCAATAAAAGTGATGTTTTTTAATCCATTGATCTCTTGATTTCTTCTTGCATAGCGGATGGAATGGGAATTTAATTCGATGGAATAGAGGGTATATCCCTCTTTTGAAAGGAGGCACGAGGTCACACCGATTCCTGAGTAAAGGTCCAGAATAAGAGAGGGATTGGCTTCTCTCATCAGCTCAACAATTTTTAAATAGATTTGCTCGCTAACAGATCGGTTGTTCTGAATAAAAACTTTAGGGGAGTAGGTGAATTTAAGTCCGAGAAGATGGGATGTAATCTCTTCATCTTTGCTAAATCGGATATGCGGAGGAAAGATAGCGGGTTTTGGGTGGATCGAGGCGTGTACTACAAAACTCCCTTTTTGATCTTTGAGTACCTGAAGACGCCCTTTTTGTTTTTTAAACTCGTGATCTTTTGCCTGATTGAGACGCTCCAAAATTGAATCTTCTGTGAAGATCGGGCAAATCTTGATATCCAAAATAGAGGTATTGTCTAATGAGATGTAACCCAACTTTTGTTCATCAAGATGAAGGGTGATTCTTTCTCGGTAAGTATATTCTTTTGGGCTGGGAACGATTGAAACTTCGGGAATATCTATTTTCCCTATACGCAGGAGGGCTTCTTTCACAGCCTGTTTCTTCTCTTCCAGCTGTGTCTCATAATCGATATGCTGAAGTTGACATCCCATGCATGTACCAAAATAGGGACATTTTGGTTGGACTCTAGTCGGGCTTGGTTTTATAATTTTACTGAGTTTCGCTCTTCCATATCCTTTTTTAAGCTCGGTGATAATAGCTTCGATTTCATCTCCCGGAGCGGTAAAAGGGACAAACAGGACTAAGCCCTGGACTTTAAGGATGCCGGATCCGCCAAAAGCTATTTCTGTAATAGTGCCGGTAACAAGGCTATTTAGTTTTAGGGTGTGGTTCATCGACAATTGCAATTTCGCGTATTAAAAGTTGAATGCTAGGGCCTTGAAAATAGTTGATCTGGGGTGTATAGGCGATGCGGAGGGTTAGATTTTTTTTCTTTAACTGCGGAAGAAGCGAAGCTTTGCCAAAGGCCATTCCTTCGAGCATTCTGTCTCCCATCGTTTTACTTTTCTGTACCAAATAGAGTTTAAGATGGGTTTTACCCACAATTTTGGGAGGCCATGCTTGGGTGACCGTCGTATACAGCACAGGCGGCGGATTTTCGTTTCCGTAGGGCTCTAGGAGTTTTACTGATTCCATGAAATCAAAGGTAAGTTCATTGAAATGCGTTTCAGCATCCAAATGAAGCTTCGGGGTCACATCTTCAGGGGTGAGTTTTTCGTTAGCCGCTTTAATGAGCCTCTGACGGAATTCTTCGATATGCTCCGCCTTAAGTGACAGCCCAGCTGCGAAATCGTGCCCGCCAAAATTGAGGAGAATATCAGAGCAGCTTTTGAGAAAATCGAGCAAAGGAAAGCTGTGGATCGATCGAAGAGAGCCTTTTCCAATATCTTTTTCTACCGCGATAACAACCGCCGGCATATTATAGTGTTTAGAGATCCGTGTGGATAGAATAGCAATGATGCCGGGATGCCAGCGCTCCGAGTCGAGGATGATGGCGCGATTTTTTAAAATTTCAGGATGTACTTCAAACGTCTGCTCCACATCTGAAACCATCACCTTCTCGATTTTTTGCCGTTCGAGATTGTTCAGGTTTAACTCCTCTGCCATCCTTTCGGCTTGAGAAGAGTTTCTGACGAGCAGGAGCTCAACCCCTTTCTGGGGATCATCGATTCGGCCTAAACTATTGAGGCGAGGAGCTATTTTGGATGCCACCGAATAGCTTGAAATTTCATTCGGATCGACATCTGCAATTTGAACGAGTTTTGTAAGGCCGATTCTTTTCCCTTTACGCAGCTGATTGAGCCCGTAGGAGACGAGAATGCGATTTTCGCCTAAAAGAGATCCCATATCGGAAACAGTTCCAAGGGCAACTAAATCAAGATATCTTTTCAGATCCACTTTTTTAGGGGGAATTTTTCCTTCCGCAACGAGTGTATTTGTAATCCCATGAGCGAGCTTGAAAGCGACCCCCACTCCGGTTAAGTCGCGGTTAGGGTAGGCGTTGTTGTTGAGCTTTGGGTTGAGAGTGGCTATGCAGTGGGGAATGGTGTCGGTCGGTTCATGGTGATCGGTGATGATGACGTCGACCCCTTTTTCAACCATCTGATTGATTTCAAGGGCGGCGGTAATTCCGCAATCAACCGTGATAAGCAGCTTGCAATGATTTTTGAGCGCGTATTCTAAGGCTTCGATGACCAAGCTTTGACGTCTCATGCTCCGGTTTGAAATGTAGAAAAAAACGTTTCCCCCTAAAAAACGCAAGAACTCAACGAGCAGGGCAGTTCCTGTCATCCCGTCGACATCGTTATCGCCGTAAATCAAGATGTTTTCCTGATTCTGCAAAGCCTTTGTGACCCTATCTACCGCTTTATTCATTTCGGGCAAGAGAAAGGGATCTAGTAAATTGGGGAGCCTTGAATAAAGATAGTCGTGAATCGACTCGAGCGATTTAAAACCACGTGAAATGAGTATTTGAGCAATGGCAGGGTGGACGCTAAATTCTTTAATTATTTTCTCTTTGAGAGGGGGATCTTCGTGCGGGAATATCCAAATCGGAGGCTCCTGACTTTGATAAGAGGATTGCATTCATAGTCCTAAAAATAAACCCCAATTTTAACCTGAACTGCTTGAATGTCAAGAAATAACTACATGGAAAGCGAGGGATTTTTTATCCCTCGCTAGAAATGAAAGTTTAAGCTCTCTTTGAGTTAAGCTCTTTAGCCTTAAGCTCTTCTCTGTCGTGCATCCAAACCAAGACAGGCGATGCGATGAACAGGGAGGAGAGGGTTCCGACTAAAACCCCGATCGTCATAACGAGCGAGAATCCAAAGATACTTTGACCGCCTAAAATAACGAGAGCGAAAAGAACCAAAAGGGTTGTTCCCGATGTCATCAAGGTTCGGCTTAAAGTGACGTTCAATGCGTGATTGACGGCGTCTCTAAAGCTTAAGCGTCTGAGGACTTTGAGATCTTCCCGGATTCTGTCAAAGACGATGATGGTATCATTCAAAGAATAACCGATGATTGTCATGATCGCCCCTACGACTTGCAGGTCGATGGTGACGGGGAATCCAAGAGCATGGAAACCGGCCAGTATTCCCATCGTGATCAACACGTCATGAGCAAGAGCTACGACCGCCCCTACCGCATATTTAAACTCGAAGCGGAAGGTGATGTAGATCAAGATCGAGGCAAGCGCAATCGCAAGTCCCAAGATCGCGTTGTTTCTCATCGCGTCGGAGAATTGACCGGAGACAACCGACCAGTTGGTCTCTAATGTTTGCTTTTGGAAATCGGATATTTTAAGTCCGCCGTTTTCAAGGGCTTCAACCGTCCAAACAATTCTCGGATTTTTCATGAAATTGAAAGTGAAGGGTCCTTCGGTCTTCTCATCCGGAAGGCCGTAGAAAGGATGCCCTTCTTCATCCATACCGGCGCCTAAGCGGATACGGAGTTGGTTAGGAAGGGTAAGCTCTCTCACTTCAACATCCGTTGCGTAAGCGCCCGCTTTTTGAAGAGCGGCAAGGGCTTCTTCACGATAGTTCGGATTTCCGGGTTGGTTTTCAACTTCTACCGTCAACGAGTAGCCGCCGGTAAAGTCCATGCCGAAAATAGTTTTTCTCTCTTGATAGAGCATGAAAGAGCCAAGCGCCATCACGACCAATGAAATCAAAATAGCCGGCTTTGCCTTGCCAAGGAAGTCGAAATTTGTGTTCGAGATCCATTGGGACATCGGAAGCTGTTTGTTATTCGGATTTTGGACCCAGCCTGCAAAGAAGTAGCGTGTCATGAAAAGGGCGGTAAACATCGAGGAGAAGATACCGATAATCAGTGTCACTGCGAAGCCTTTAATCGGTCCTGAGTCAAATTGAATCAGGATAAGGGCCGCCATAATGGTCGTGATGTTCGAGTCGAAAATAGCGCTGAAAGCTTTTCTATATCCGGCTTGAATCGCGGATGCAATTCTGCCTGATATTGCAAACTCTTCACGTATTCTTTCGAAAACAAGAACGTTCGCGTCAACTGCCATACCGATCGTGAGAACGATACCTGCAATCCCCGGAAGGGTTAAAGCGGCGTCGAGGTTCTGAAGAACACCCCACATGATGAGGATGTTGAAAAGAACTGCCACCGTCGCGACAAGACCTGCGAAGCGATAGTAGCCAATCATAGCAAAAGCCACGAGTGCAATCGCGACAAGGGAAGCTGTAATCCCTTTACTTCTTTCATCCGCCCCCAGTTCAGCGGAGACGTTTTGTTCCGAAAGAATTTTGGGTGTGAAGCTTAACGAACCCGCTTTTAAGTCGGCCGCTAATTGAGCCACTTCCCTTTGAGTGAACCGTCCACTGATAGACCCGTTATCACGGATAGCTGCTCTTAAGACAGGTTTCGAAATAATCGTACCGTTTAAGATCACTGCCATACGGTAGCCTTGGCCGCCGGAGTAAGTCTCTTTCTGAGTTCCGGCAATCTTATCTTCCGCAAACTGTGAAGTCCAGGTGTAGAAGTCATCTCTTGGCGACCCTTGAGGAGCATTCGCGCCTTCATAAGAACGTTTAATGCTGAAGGCTAAGTTATTTCCTTCGCTAGGATCATATCCAACATTGATATTAGTTAAGTTCGAGCCTTCAAGAGCGTAGTTGTGGAAGACGAAAATAAGCGGATGGGTTTGTCCATCCCACTGAGAAAAGTCATTTCCACGCATAACAGCTACAGAAGACAGCTCATCGTTGAAAGCGTTTGAAGAGACTGATTCTCTTGGATTTGCAAGGACAAGGCCGTTTTCGATAAGCGTTTTCGCTGCATCGCTAACCGGTTTGCTTTGCATATCGCCATAGAAGGTCCCGCCCAAATGCTCCCAAGCAATCTCATTGATCTGCTCAGGTGACTTGCGGTTTGTGACGACCGCTTCGTTCCACACTTCTTGAAGGAACTGGTTGACAGGTCCTTTTAAAATACCATTTCTTGAACCTGAAAACTTTTCGTTCACAATGTTGAAGGTCATGGTGGAAGCTTTCACGAGGTCGGCAGCAGACATCGCCTGCGAACCTGGGAATTCGAGGATAATATTATTATTCTCAATGCGGATCGTTCTTTCTGAGACACCCATTTTATTAATACGGGTGTAAAGCTCGTTCACCGTTTGCTTGATGTCTTCCGGGTTGGTGACCGGCTGGTTATTTTTATCTCTTAGGCCGATTCTTACCGTTTTACCGCCGGAAAGGTCTAAGCCCCATTTCAAGATTTTGCGATCATCGCCTCTAAAATACTTCTTAAAGCTCAGTACGGTATTTGTCCAAAAAGGATTTTGCGTAGGAGCGGGAACTTGGTATTTGGCAAGAGGATCTAAATCAACCTGGGCGGTTGCATACTCTTCTTTCCACTTCAGAAGATCTTCTTGGATTTTGTCGTCGATCTTATTGAGCGTTATAATTCTTTGCTCTACATCAGTGAAAGGCAGGATCGCTTGTTTTTTGCTGCCCTTGACGGTAAAGTCTTCGCGGGTGGCTTTGATAAAGTTCGAGTAGTAGTCGTTTAACTCAAAGATATAATCTTTAGAGAACGCCTTATCCATTCCATACGCATTTCCGGGATAGCCGATAAAGCCGTTTTGGGTCAGGATATTTTTAAGACTTTCCAAGTCTTGGTTAAGGGCTTGATTCAGATTTTTGTTTTCGCTCGTTTTCGCCTTATCCAAAATTAGGTTAAGGTTTTTCGCGATGACATAGATCGAACCTTTGCGGAAGCCTTTGGACGGCTCTTCGCTGCTCATCGCAGGGGCATAGACTACAAGTCCTACGCTTTGGCTGTCGGCTGCCTCTTTTTGGTAAGCGCCATAATCTCTTAATGGATAGGCTGAGCTTGTTAAATCAGGATGGACTGGGTGCCAGTTATTTTTAAGCTGGTTGAGCAGGCTTTGACTCTGTTTTCTGGCAAGCGATCCAAGCTCCAAGGCTAGGAAGCTTTGGGAATCAGGAAGAGAGCTTAGCTTCACAGCGAAATTTTGATCGTTCGGCTGAACTTCTTCTTCCGTAAGCCTTGAAATTCGGGCCATCTCATTATAAAGCTCACGATTCAGCTCTTCACGGGTAATAGCCTCTGTTTCAGACTTTGGCTCTTCATTTCTGATACGATTGATATCATCAAAGAATTTTAAAGTGACTAAATCCTGATCTAAATCAAGAACGAGAGCTTCCACCAAAGGATTTGAGCCATTTAAGGAAATAATCACCGGCTCTCTTCCGATTTTCGCGGATTGAAGATTCTTCTTTGTCGCTTGAGCGGTGAGGATGGAGTGAGGATTTTTAATTTCGCCTTCATTCTTTTTAAGAAGAGCCATCGCCTTGTCAATCGTCTTGACTTGTCGATCGAGATTTTTAGCCTCTTCGCCTTTGGCTTTTTCTTTACGGGCGGAGAGTTTGGTCTTCAAGGTATCTAATTGAGAAGTAAACTGCGCAGAAAGAGTCCCTTTCGAGCCTTGGAAAAGGTAGTTATAGTAACGTTTTCCGAAAGAGGGGACTTTCTGTAAAAGCCGTTCATGCTGCACGAGCTGCTCGGCAACGGAGAGGTAAGTCTCTTCGGCCTGAGTCGTTTTGTCTTCCAAAGCCGCTTCCAGTTGCTCTGCAATGGGGCTTGCGCCTCCGATAGCCGACGCCATTGAAGTGACACGGTCAAAAATGAGATTTAAATAAGCCTGAGAGTACTGTCCATTCGCTTCAAACTTTGGAATATAGCTAAAGAGGCTTACGATATCTGCTTCATCCAGGTGAACACCGATTTGTCTTGCCACTATAACAGTATCTTTACTGGTATCGCCCGAATAGAGTTCAAGCTGGGCAGGGACGAAAGGAATTAAATTGCCGGCTCGGGGGAGGAATCGTCTAAACTTCGCGGCATCGGCTTCGTTATTAAAGGTGATTTCGACCAACTTAGGGTCTTGAGCACTCAGCTCGATGCTTTTAGGTTTAAGCCCAAGTAATTTATTGAAAGATCCGAGCCACTCTAAAGCATTTGGCTCCAATTGATTCACCCTTTCGGAGATCTCCTTGGCCACCGTGTAGGATCTTTGGTCAGTGATAGGCTCACGAAGTGGCTTCGTATAGTAGAAAAGGGTAGGGAGTATGTTATATAGAGTGAGTAGGATAACGGCCACAATGAGATAAAACTGCCAGCGCTTTTGTTTTTCCATCTTTTGAACGGTTCCTTTAAAACAGATTAGTCCTATTAAGGTATCAAATATTTATCGATTCTGTCCAGCCTTGTGATTATGATTAGCTAAAAGGGGAGTTTTAATGGATTTATCGCTCAAGCTAAAAGATGAAATTAACAGTTATCTACACTCTCTTTGTCTAAATATTTCTGAATATAGTTTTGCGAATCTCTATCTCTTTAGAAAGATTCACGCGTATGATTACATTTCCGGCGATCTTCCGTTCGTTCGGGGCAAAACACGTGATAATGAATTTTATATTATGCCCCTTAAAAGGCCCTATAATGAATATTTTAATTTGTTAAGGCCTGGCGAATTTTTATTCCCCCTTGAAAAGCCCGATCCTCTCCACAAGTCCGAAGCGCTTGAAAAAGATAAGGACTATCTCTTTACGCTTCAAAAACTCCGCACCCTTGAGGGGCGCAAATTAAGTTCTCGCAGAAATCTGCTTCATCAATTCGAGAATAAATATCATTCGCGAATTGAGCCGCTCACCCCCGCCAATGCGCATCATGCCCGCGAAGTTCTTGAGTCGTGGAAGGAAGACAAAGAAGGGGATTTTGAATCTTGCCTTGAAGCCCTTCAGCTTATCCAAGAACTTAGTCTCGAGGGGCTCATTGTTTATGAGAATACTGATCCGCTCGGTTTTATTTTGGGGGAAGTGATTTGTCCGCACAATTATCTTATGCATTTTGCGAAATCGAAGCCCGGCATTAAGGGGCTTACTCCTTTCATGTATCAGGCTGAAGCGAAGAGGCTGCCCGATTCTATTCACTATATTAATATGGAGCCTGATCTGGGGATTGAGGAGTTAAGACAAGCGAAGATGGCCTATCAGCCGGATGTCCTTCTCGATAAATACCGCGTTTATAAGTAGGTTATCGCCACTAATAATTCTTCCTAAGGAAATGAGAGGGAGAGGGAAAGCTATTTAATTTAGGAATGAGCCGCCTTGGAGGCGGCTACTCTGAATCATGCAGTCGGGACAAGTGTACCCTTGTCCCCGCTGCCCCTTGAGCTTATCTCGCTTCCTAGAATCGATTTGCGCTCGGGGGGTTGGGTTATTCACCCTGACCCCCGCTCGTTTAAATCGATTCTAGTTTGCGATATAAGCCTCTGTGCTGAAGCCCTGCCTCTACAAAACCTTACGGTTTTGAAGGCAGCCGCTTCAGAGAAGAGAGCGGTGTTCCTTTTGATTAAAGCGGCCCCTTGAAGGGGCCGCACCGATCCCTTTGACGGGGTTTCGGGGCCGGTTTAAGGCCCCGTCTATTCTGCCGCTTCGAAAGCGGCTTCACCGATCTCTTTGACTCAAGCGAACCTACGCATTTCCCAGCCGTAAGGCTGGAATAGAAAGGCGGGAGCTTGAGCACCGAGGCTTGGATGGCAAACTAGAATCGTTCATCTTTGGGCGAAGTCAGTGTAAACGGATACAACGAGCGAGCGAGGGACGATTGTAGGAAGCCAGGCAAGCTCAAGAGGGGCGGGAACAAGGGGACACTTGTTCCGACTCCAAGAAACATCTAGCCACCTTGAAGGTGGCTCATTCATTCGGTACGGAAGCTCCGCTTTCGCTCTATCTTAATTTCTATCTGTGTGGGGTCTCATGAGAAGCCTAAAATTAACCTCAGGAGAAGTCTTTGCACTTGTTCCGACTCCAAGAAACAACTAGCCACCTTGAAGGTGGCTCATTCATTCGACACAAAAGCTTCGCTTTCGCTTAACCCTTTTTAATTGCTTTTAAAAATCTTCTAAGGAGCTGACTTTTTTAAAATTAAAAGCTTCCCCCATTTTTAACTTTAGTGGAAAAGAAAAAACCCTTCGTGGAGGTCATCCACGAAGGGCTATTGTACCTTAACAGGTTGCTGTGTTAGGTAGCAGCAGGCTGTGGGTCTTTCGCTTTCTCAGCTGGTTTCTCGCCGGTAAGGGCAACAAACTGCTTATTGAGGGAGCGTACAGCCACCATCCACGCGCCAATAATAAAGAACAGGATGATCGCGACATACGGAGTGATCGCAGAGATCGTTCCAAACATAACGAGCAACCCTTGCTGAACGAGCGATCCGCCCGATTTGCCCAAACGGGCTCCAACCACGTCGATCGCCGCTTTACCTTTAACTTTCGCTTCCTGGTCAAGAGGGATGTATGCCATCTCTTTGGTAGGATCGAAGAGCGAGTATTTCGCCGATTTACTCATAATGTTTTGTGCCGCACCGAAGAGAACAGCTAACATGAGAGGGCTTGTACCCATCATGGAGATGTAGCCTGCAAGCGATGCATGATCACGGAACAGAACGAAGGCGAAGAAGCCTACGCCGGTGATGAAAAGAACGACCGGAGTGACCATCGCAGCGAAGCCCCAACCTTTACGGCGGATCAAGTTACCACCCACGAAAAGCATCATGAAGATGGTTACAGCGCCGGTAACAGTCGAGAACCAGCCCATAAATTGGCTGTACTCATTCGAGCTTGGGTATTGGAGTTTAAGCTGGTTTTTCCAGGTAACTTCAACGAGGTTGATCGATACACCGTAGGCCATAACGAGGATCGCGATGCCAAGGATGTATTTCGAGGAGAGAAGGTATTTGAAGCTCTCGACCATGCCCATTTTAGGCTTCGATTTCTTCAATTTTTTCTCTTCGTTTTGGTCATAGAATCTAGGGTCGGTAAGAACGTTTCTGTTTACCCACCAGTAGATAGCAAGAATTGCAACGCTCGCTACAAATACCATCGTCATAAGGTAGTTTAAGGAGAGCTGCCAGGCGGCTTCTTTTTCAAGGCCTTCTTGTGCTTTGGAAACCCAGATAATAGCAGGGCCCGAAACGAGGAGGGCTAAGTTTGCGCCCAAACCGAATAAGCTGTAGAAGCGTTTCGCTTCGCCAACGCGGGTGATGTCGTTCGCAAAACCCCAGAAAAGGAGGGAGAGAACGACAGAGCCCCAGAGCTCGGAAAGAATGTAGAATAAAGAGAGTGTCCAGTCTCTATAGCAGGAGATTAACCCCTTAAATCCAACAGGCAGTACGGACTGAAGGAAATCAGCCGATGCGGTAGGTTGGAGCATATCGCGATTAGGATAAATGAACACGGCAAAAAGGCCGAAGAAAATGATGAACGGCGCAATGGTTGCGTAGAACAAATTTTCTTTGCTCAACATGTTGCTCAATTTCGCATATACGAGCATGAAGAGAACCGCGGCAGGAACAACACCCCAGAATTTTAAGAAGGGGATCGTCTCAGCGCCGGAAGAAGTTACGACAAGCGTATCTTTCGTATCTCTAAGGATCGTGTAGTTGAACGAAATGAAGAAGAACAGGAAGAACATGGGCAGAAGTTTTTTTAGCTCATAAGCATATACAGGCCAAAAAAAGGATCGCCACTTACCAAACGCCGGTTTGGTTTCTTGTGACATAAACACCTCGGTTTACATTAGTTAAATTTATATCTTTGGCTACCAGTATAGACGAGAAAAAGCTTAAAAGCAAGGAAAAAATAACTTTACATAGCGCTGGGGGGATGCTGTATAGCATCCAGTTTATAACGGGCAAGTTCTATGAAATGTCTCTTTCGCTCCAGGATAATAAAACTATCTGCTGTGAAAGAATATTCAAAGCCGAAAGTATTTTCAAGAAAAAGTTTATGTACTTTTGCGTTTTTTATAGGTAAGTAGCCAAATAGTGTTCTTACAGGGGTTTTATCCTGGTTTTTTATGAGTCTCCCTAGTTTATCTTTAATCCCTTTGAGAGATTCCCCCGCTAATATATACACTTCACCGAGTCTAGTTATCTCGAACTGTAAATTCTTTATTTTAATTTCTGGGTGGCTAAAGTGTTTTAAATTATCAAATAAATCTTTTAAATCAGCTCCGGTTAAATTCCCGAGGGAGTGGAGGGTAAAATGCAGGTCGGAAGGTTTTATCCATTCGGAGCCTTCTATTGGAAATTGGAGTAGTGATAGTTTATTTTTTAATTCTTCCGGTAAGGGTATTCCTATATAAATCATAAAAATAAAAACCCCTGGATAGATTCCAGGGGTAAAAGTGAATTAGTTTTGCGGGGAGTGATTATGAGTTGCGACTTCTGCATACGATTGCCAGAGTTCTTCATCTACTCTGCCATGCTTAATACTTGCGATGAGTTCGCGTTTTAAAGTTTTTAAGTCTCTTCTGGGAGCGAGTTTGCGGATGATATCTTTCTCGCCATTCTTTCTTGCCAAGCTCAACAGAAGATCGATATCTTGTTTCGAAAGAGGGAGGTGGTCTTTTCTTTTGCGCGATCCTCTTGGAGCTCTCGCTTTTGGAGGTTGTTTATGAGGATTTTCGAGATTAAGGATATATTTGTTAAGGAGTTGAGTTAAGCCTTCTGGATCTTCATGTTTCATTTTTCTCATCGAAAAGTGGTGAATGTATCCACCCTTCGGTCCAGGTATAAATCGGCAAATGTCATTTTCTTTTCTAACACCCACTTTTTTAATAGCGCGCTCGATTAGTTGTTCGAGATGTTTGTTTTCCTGCTTTTTTTCAGTTGCAGAACTCATGTATTCCTTCCTTTTGATTTCAGAATTCATTCATTTAAAAAACGAATTCTTTTTTAAGTGTATTTTTTCGATCAGACAAACTTCTCAGATTGTTAATCGAAATTTAAATTCACCAATATCACATATTACCTGTGCGTTTTTAATTTCAACCAAAAAACTCAAATTATCTTAAGTTTTTTTGCACTATCAAACACTTAATAAACTGGCAAAGTGTAATGATGTAAAATTTAGGGAAATTTATGGGAATAAAGATTTTTAATCAAGATATTACCAACTCCATTTAATCCTCTCTTGATATTCGTCTTAAAAAATGATCAACCTGTTATAGTCGACATTGCTATGCCGCTTCCAATTATCAAAAAAAAAGAAAAAAGCCAAATCGGTAAAATAATCGCTGTGGCTGCAGGGAAAGGGGGAGTTGGAAAATCTTTAGTCGCAAAAGAGATTGCCTTTAGCCTCGCTTCACAAAATTATTCCGTGGGTATTTTAGACGCAGATTTTTATGGGCCTTCCATTCGAAAAATGTGTCCTCCGGATCAAGAAGCAAAAACGTTTTCTGATGGACACAGACCCGCGCTGACTAAAAAATTAAAATCTCTTTCGTTTGCTGATTTTAAAGAAGGCGGCAAATCGAATTCGATAAGAGCTCCGATGGCAACCCAGTTAGTTTCGGAATTTCTTCATAATACGCATTGGGGGAAATTGGATTTTCTTGTGATCGACTGTCCTCCCGGAACGAGCGACATTCATTTAGCTTTAACACAACAAGCCAAGATCGATATGGCGCTTCTTGTTTCAACGCCGCAGCAACTTTCCATGTTGGATGTAAGACGCGCCTTTCACTTTTTCCAGAATGTAAAGGTCCCCCTTTTGGGAGTAGTTGAAAATATGAGCTATCTCGAAACGGAAAAGGGAGCATTGTATCCTTTTGGAAAAGGGGGAGGGGAAATTCTATCGCAGGAGTTTAAATGCCCTTTGCTCGCTAAAATTCCTTTAATTCCAAAGCTTGGCACTTTTTCTGATTTGGGATTTAATATTCAGGAGTCAAGCGATCAAGAGCTGGATTCTGTAAAGAAAATTTTTCTAAAAATTTGTGAAGATATCTGTTCTTTTTCCCACAGAAATGATTTAAAATTGAGGGTCGATACGCCCTATACTTTTATCATTGAGTTTCAAGACGGACCGAGACGCTATAAACTTTCTGATTTGCAAAGAGAGTGTCCTTGCGCAAGTTGTTTGGGAAAAGATCGTGTTGTAAATCCGAATCTTGAGGCTTTTTCCGCTCAAATGGTGGGATCTTATGCTCTCAAAATTGATTTTAAAGAGGGGTGTTCAAACGGAATTTATCCTTTTGAGTGGCTTAAAGGCCGAGGGAGTTTACTGTGATTCGTTTAATTTTATTCGTTTGGCTTTTGGCGGGGTGTCAGTCCGAGGCGCAGAATAAAACCAGAAATTGGATGGAGCCTACAGACAAATTAAAAGTCATGGCTACGACCGGCATTATCGAAGATATGGTAAAAGAGATTGGTCAGAATGAAGTTGCAGTGATTTCTCTTATTCAAGGCGATTTAGACCCGCATAGTTATCAGCTAGTAAAAGGAGACCAAGAAAAACTGACTGAATCGGCGATTATTTTCGCAAACGGCCTCGGCCTTGAACATGGTCCGAGCTTAAAAGCGTATCTTGAAAATAGCTCGAAGACCGTTTTTTTAGGGGATGAGATAGCTAAAGAAAAACCTGATGATATTCTTCGCTATAAAGGTCAAACCGATCCCCATATCTGGATGGATATCTCTCTTTGGAAATTAGCGATACCTCATGTGGTGAAGGCTCTTTCAAAAGCGAGGCCCGATCAGAAAGAGCTCTTCGAAAAGCGGGGCCAAAAGCTCTTTAGTGATTATGAAAAGGCAGATCAAGAAATAAAAGTCTTCATTTCAACGATACCCCCCAATAAACGCTATCTGGTTACGAGTCACGATGCTTTTAATTATTTTGCAAGAGCCTATCTGGCAGACGAGAAGGAGCGAGAAGCAGGACAGTGGGAGGTGCGTTTTCAAGCTCCGGAGGGTTTAGCTCCAGACAGCCAGCTTTCACTGAACGATATTCGGTTTATCGTAAACCATTTAAAAAAGTATGGAATTGAGGTCATTTTTCCCGAATCGAATTTAAGTCCTGACTCTCTTAAAAAAATTATCGATGCGGCAAAAGAGGAGGGGATTCAAGTCAAGCTTGGAAATCCTTATCTCTATGGCGATGCTATGGGACCGAAAGGCTCTGATGGAGATACCTATCTCAAAATGCTTTGGCATAATGCTAAAACAATCAAGGAAGATATGGAGGGTCTGTGAAGGTTCTTGATGTCAACCAGTTGACTGTAACTTATGATGAGACTCCCGTTTTATGGGATATCTCTTTAGACATTCCCTCCGGAAAGCTTGTGGGTATTATTGGTCCCAACGGCGCCGGTAAATCAACCTTTATAAAAGCTGTTTTAGGTCTTGTAAAGCCCTTGTCCGGAAAAATTAAAATCCTAGAAAAACCCCTCTCGGACGTCAAAAAGAAAATTGCCTATGTCCCTCAAAGAGAATCGGTCGATTGGGATTTTCCGATGACGGTGGAAGAGCTTGTTCTCATGGGGAGATATGGACGTCTTAAAATGTTTGAAAGGCCTTCTAAAAAAGACTACGAGCTTGTAAGAGAGGTTTTAGTCAAAGTAGGCATGGAGGGTTTTAAGGATAGGCAGATCAATGAGCTCTCCGGCGGGCAAAAACAGCGGATTTTTATAGCCAGAGCCTTAGTCCAAGAGGCCGAAGTCTATTTCTTGGACGAGCCTTTTGCAGGCATTGATATCGGTTCTGAAAATCTTATTTTAGCTCTTCTTAAAAAACTGGTTTCTGAAGGCAAAAGCGTCTTTGTTGTTCATCACGATTTAAGTACGGTCGAATCCCATTTTGATTGGGTTATAATGCTGAACTTGCGTTTAGTTGCCTTTGGACCTATAGAAGAGGTGTTTCATAGCACCCAGCTCTCTGAAACCTATGGTAAAAATTTTGAGATCATTGAAGAGGTCATGAAAGTTAAAAGACTCAAAGCAGAAGGAAGATGAGATGCTTGAGTATTTTACCGACAGCGTCCTGAGAGCTCCCACTTTTGGAACGATTTTTATTGGTGTTATGGCTGCCTTAATCGGTGTTACAACCGTATTAAGACGGGAGTCTTTAGTAGGAGAGACTTTATCCCACGCAGCCTACCCAGGCGTTATGGTAGGTGTGATTATTTGGGCTTCGTTGGGTCTTCAAGAAGAGATCTTTATTCAACTTTTGATACTGGCATCCGCTTTTTTTTCCTCACTGATCGCTTATTTCGCTATCTTATTTTTGCAAAACAAGCTCCACATAAAAGCGGACTCGAGCCTCTGCTTTATTCTCGCAAGTTTTATCGGAATCGGCGTTTTTTTCGCATCGATCTTGCAGTTTAGCTACACGAGCTTTTATAAACAGGCGCAAATCTATTTGTACGGCCAGTCGGCAACGCTAACCGATTTACAGGCGATCCTTTTTTTGTTGATGTTAACTTTGACAGTTTTATTTCTTACACTGTTCCACAAGGAAATTAAAATTTATTTGTTTGATCCGGAGCTTGCCAAAACCCTCGGATTGAAGACGGAATTTATAAAAACCTTGCTGATTGCTTTGACGGGACTTGCCCTTGTATGCGGTATACGTGCGGTAGGTGTTATTTTGATGTCAGCTCTTTTGATTGCACCCCCGATCGCTGCAAGAGAGCTCACCCATCACCTTGGAAAGCTCTATGTTTTGTCGGGATTCTTTGGAGGTCTTTCTGCTTTTTTAGGGACGGTCCTCTCTAATGAAATTTCAATCAGTTTATCTAAAGATGAAAGATTTTCAATGCCTACCGGTCCTGTGATTGTTCTTACGGCCGGCTTGATCACTCTTTTAGTCCTATTTTTCAATCCTAAGAGAGGCTTAGGTTTTAGAGCCTTCAAGCGATGGAAATTCCAGTTTTGGTCGCTGCAGGAAAATATCTTGAAGACAACCTATAAATTTCAAAAGGTCACATTTGACGAGCTTAATGAGACCCTTTATGCAAATCCGCTTGTTTTAAGATGTGCTTTAAATAAGCTGATAAAAAAGGGTTGGATTGCGAGCATTGATGGAAATTATCAACTTGGTAAAGAAGGGGAGGTGCAAGCAAGAAAAATAATCCGCCTTCACCGATTGTGGGAAGTGTATCTAGTGAATTATGTGGGACTTGCCAAAGACCGAGTTCATGTCAGTGCGGAAGAGATAGAGCACGTAATAAATTCTGAGCTTGAAAAAGAGCTCGTCATTCTTTTAAAAGACCCGGTGATGGATCCTCACATGAAACCGATTCCAAAGAGCGATTCATGAATCCTTATTACAACCTCGATTTTTTTTCATTCATGAAAGTCTTTTTTCAAAGGCTCATGACCCTTCAAATTTTTGATCCTGCTGCGGATGAAATCCAAATTATCGTCCTCTCTTTAGTTGCTTTGTCGGCTGTTTTTACCGGCACTTTTTTAGTCCTAAAAAAATTGACGATGCTCGCCAATTCTCTCTCCCACACCCTGTTGGTGGGAATTGCTTTTGTATTTTGGATCAGCTTTAAAGAGCATGGTTCCATCTCGATGGGACCTTTGATGATAGCCTCTCTCATCATGGCCTTTATTACTGTTTTTTTGACCCGATTTATGATTCAAACGCTTGGTTTAAAAGAGGACGCGGCAACCGGACTTGTTTTTACCTCTCTTTTTGCTCTGGGACTTGTTATGGTAAATCTTCTCACCCGTTCTTCTCATGTAGGAATTGAGGCGGTGATGGGCAATGTCGATGCTCTTCAATTGGCAGATATTTTTCCTCTTTTTCTTGTCACCCTGCTTAATGCGACTCTTTTCACGTTATTTTTTAAAGGGTTTAAAGTAGTGGCTTTTGACCCTCTCTTTGCCGAATTTTTAGGTTTTTCAATCCTCTTTTTTGATTATCTTCTATTAAGTTTAACGGCACTTAGCCTGATTTCCTCTTTTAGAGCAGTCGGTGTCTTAATGGTGCTTGCCTTTTTAACCGCGCCCGTTTTAGCGGCGAAATTCCATGTAAAAAAACTGACGCATCTAATCTGGTATGCTGCATTTTTAGGGGTTATAACGAGTCTTGTAGCTGTAGCCCTCTCAAGACATTTATTGACCGTAAGAGACCTCTCTGTCTCGACCGCAGGACTTGCGGTTATTTTGCTAGCCGCGGTTTTTGTCCTGCACGGGGCTTTTAAGTTATTCCGGCCTTTTAAAAAGATTGTAAAAGATAAGACCTGATATTCCCGCCGAAAGAAGACCGGGAATTAAAAAGGGAAGAAGGGGAATCGAGGCAGTAATTAACGAAACTACACCGGTGATTAAAAGCCCTGCCGCCGCGACAAATAGGATGGAGGCAAAAATGAACAAAGCAATATCTCTTATGGCCTCATCTCTTGGGCTCTTTTGAAGGAAGACTTCCTCTCTTTCTTCTTCTTCGATAGAGAAGTCAGCCGGGGGAGGGGGAGAGGCTATGTCAGATTTATTGTAGTAAAGTTTGTTTTCGTCATGATGATAATAATCATTGTGCAATCGGTAATCGATGGGTTCTATCTGAGTATTAAGGGGCGTAACCATGCAATTAGTATACACTTTTAGCATAAAGAATGCGTAAAGACTTTAATTCTTGAGATTTAATGAAAAATTTCATAGATTCGCTCTATGAAAAATCTCTCTATTCTGGGCTCAACCGGCTCAATCGGAAGATCGACCCTTCAAATCGTAGATCATTTGCCTCACCATTTCCGGGTATCTGCTTTGGCTGTCAAAGAAAATATTGACGATTTGGGAGGCCAGATTGAGAGATATTCCCCTGATATCATAGCCGTTTATGATTCCCAAAAAGCCTGGGAGCTCAAAAAAAGATACCCCCGCTCTCATATCGTAAGCGGGCGGGAAGGCTTAGTGGAGGCAGCTTGCTACTCTTCAACCGATATTGTAGTTGCAGCCATTGCAGGCACTTTAGGGCTTGAATCGACCTTAGAGGCGATTAAAATGGGTAAAACGATCGCTCTTGCCAATAAGGAAGTATTGGTTTCAGGAGGCGATGTGGTGATGAAGGTTGCCAAACCGCACCAAATTTTACCGGTCGATTCGGAGCACTCAGCCCTTTTTCAGTGCTTGATGGGAGAGCCTCCTTCCAAAGTAAGACGGCTTATCTTAACGAGTTCAGGCGGTCCCTTTAGAAACAGGGAAGATCTTCACAACATCACGGTGGAAGAAGCTCTTAACCATCCAACCTGGAAAATGGGGCCTAAAGTGACAATCGACTCATCGACTTTGATGAATAAAGGGTTAGAGGTGATTGAAGCTTACTATCTCTTTAAAACTCCGATCGATCAAATTGAGGTGATTATTCATCCCCAAAGCATTATTCACAGTTTGGTGGAATTTGTGGATGGTTCTATTAAAGCCCAGCTTTCTAAACCTGACATGAAAATGCCGATCCAATATGCTTTAACTTACCCAGATCGTCTGCCGGGATTATTGGAACCATTCGACTTTGTGAAAAACAGCAAACTAGAATTTTTTAAACCGGATACGGTAAAATTCAAATGTTTGCGGCTTGCCTATGATTGCTTGAAAGAGGGGGGATCTTTTCCCGGAACTTTGAATGCAGCCAATGAAATTCTTGTAGAGAGGTTTTTGAATAAAGAAATATCTTGGCAAGATATTGGGAACAAACTGGAAAAATTGTTAGAGCAGCATACGAAAACAAGTGCCCATGATTTCGAGTCCGTGTGGGAGATCGATCTTCACGCACGCAAGACTGCGAAATTGATATAATTTAAGGATAATATGTTTACACTCGCCACCTTCATACTCGCTATACTCGCATTAAGCTTTCTTATTTTTATTCACGAGCTCGGCCACTATTACATGGCTCGAAGGGAAGGGATGCGTGTGGAGGTCTTTTCGATCGGTTTTGGAAAACCGATCATCTCGTGGCTTAGAAAAGGGGTTCGCTGGCAAATCGGCTGGATTCCGTTTGGAGGCTATGTAAAGATTGCAGGCACTGACACGGATAAAGGCGAAGATCTCTATTATGTAAAGGATGGCTTCTTCGGTAAAGGTCCTTGGGCTCGGATCAAAGTGGCGTTTATGGGTCCTTTGGTCAACATTGTGTTTGCTTTGATGGTTTTTGCCTTAGTGTGGGTTAATGGGGGGAGAGAAAAACCGTTTGGCGAATATACCCATAAAATCGGTTATGTCGATCCTAAATCGGAGCTTTACCAAAGAGGTTTAAGAGCCGGCGACGAGATTGTCTCTTACGACGATCACAACTATGAGGGGGTCAAGGATCATCTCTATTCTCCTCTGACAAGTTCAGGGCTTTTGACCGTCAAAGGGTACAGAGTCAACTACAGCAACCTAGATAAAACGCCTTTTGAATACCGTGTGAAAGTGTATCCTCACCCTTCTTTCCAAGGGAATTCCATTTTAACGGGGGGCATTCTAAACCCTGCGAGTTATTTGATCTATGATAAGCTGCCAAACGGAGCCGAAAATCCTCTTCCGGAAAACTCTCCTTTAATCGGAAGCGGCATTCAGTATGGTGATAGAGTAATATGGGTAGATGGACATCTGATTTTTTCTGTCCCGCAGCTTACAGAAATCTTAAATGATAATAAAGCTCTTCTCACCGTTGTAAGGGGCGATCAAACTCTCCAGCTTCGCATCCCTAAAGTCGCCGCCTCGGAATTTCTTTTAGATCCTGAATTTAAGGAAGAAATTGTGGACTGGCAATATGAAGCGAACCTCAAAGGGATCAAGCTTCAGGATCTTTTAGCTCTTCCTTACAACCTTACGAATGACGGGGTAGTTGAAAACGCCTTAAAGTTTCTGGATAAGGAAGAGGAGGAGAGAGTATTTCCTGACTCCTCTGAATCAAGATTATTAGCGCGCGATAAAATCATCGCTGTCAACGGAAACCCTGTTAAATACTCCTATCAGATTTTAAGCGATTTACAAAAACGGGAAGCGGTTGTCATCGTTGAAAGAAATTTAAACCTTGCGAAGGTCACCTCCTGGCATGATGCAGATTTGGCTTTTGATCAAGATATCGATTACAAAAGCCTCGAAAAGATTGTCAAATCGATCGGAAGCGACAAGCCCTTAAAAGAGTCTGGCAAATATGTCCTTTTAAAAACGATCACCCCCAAACTCCGTTCAGAGCTCTTGAACCTGGAGGCGCTCCCCCCTTCAGCCACAAACCCTTATGTCATGGGTATGCCGATGATCCAAGATCGGGAAGTACAATATAACCCTATCCCGACCGATCAATTCGCTTCCGTGTTTTCGGAGATCTGGAGAACCTTAAAAGCCCTCTTCACCGGTACGCTTAACCCTAAATTTTTGTCAGGCCCTGTCGGGATTGTTCAAGTCGTTCAATCGCAAGGAATGGCCGGAATTAACGAGATGTTATTTTGGATTGGAGCGATCAGCTTGAATCTTGGGATTTTGAATCTTCTGCCCATCCCGATGCTGGATGGCGGAACTATTGTCCTTTCCACCTTCGAATTAGTCACCGGGAAGAAAATTCATCCAAAAACGCTAGAGAAGGTTATTCTTCCCTTTGCGATATTGCTTATCCTCTTCTTTATTTACGTTACATTCAATGATGTAAGCCGTATTTTTGGAGGCTATTTTAAGTGATAGAGGTTTACATCGGCGAAGAGCCTCATGATTGGCTCTTCGCCGAAGTCCTTCGCTATAGCCTCGTCAAACGCTCGAAATCTTCCCTTATCATTCACATATTGAAACATCTTCCCGTTAAAGTACCGATAAGGAACATGAACGGAGCTAGCTTATATCGCTTTTATGTCCCCTCTCTCAATCAGTTTAAAGAGAAAGTTCTCTACATCCATCAAAGTACGCTCGTTCGAATGGATGTGGCTGAACTCATGAAAAATGATATGCAAGGCAAAGGAGCGCTTGCACCTGAAGGCAAAAATCTCGATGTCATGCTTTTAGATACGCCGCGCCTGAAGCATTGGGATGGAGATCAAATCTCTTTAAAGTGCGAGGATAGGGATTTGATGAAAAAAACCCTTCTCGCGCTGCCGGAGGGCCTTGTGACAGAGGATATAGGCGCTCTTTATTTTAAAGAGGGAGAACTCGTTTTCCCAAGCGATCTTTTTTCAAGTAATGCGACTTTTCTTCATCCTCTTTTTTTAGAAGATTTGAAGAGCGCGCTGAAGGACCATGAAATTGATCCTGCCTCTCTTGAAAGAGAGGTCCAGAAGGGGAAGCTTCCTCCGGATCTATTTAAAATTTTAGAGGCTTGAAAAAAAAGTGGAACCCTCCTTAGCAAGCCACATCCGCCGCATCATTAAACAACATTTTAAAATAATATCTTTATCCTTCGTTTTTTTAGCCTTAGCGAATTTTTTACTCATTTTAAATCCTCTGATTATGCGCTATGCGATTGAGACCTCTCTCAATCCCTATCTTACAGCGTCCCTTCTTGTGTTAGTCGCCTTCATCTCTTCTACCCTTCGCTATTCGATGAGGATTGCAACCCGTCGTGTCATACGATTTGAAGAGCTTTCGATGCGCTCCCGCATTTATGAAAAAATTCAAAATCAGACGATGGCTTTTTTCGATCGGCATGGAATTGGCGAGCTCATTTCGAGAATGTCCGGCGATATTTCAGCTTACCGCGATATTTTAGGACCCGTTCTTCTCTTTCCGATTTATTTTATAACGACTTTGATCCCCGGGGTAGTAGCCCTTTTCTGGATAGCTCCGAAATTAGCATGGGTAGCAATGATACCTGTTATTGCGATCCCTACCATTAATTATACGTTGAGAACCTATATCTACTCCCTCTCTTCCAACTATCAAGCGCAGCTTGCAAAGATGAGTAATTTCGTGCAGGAGACCTTCTCAGGAATCAGAATTGTAAAGAGCTATGCAGTTGAAAAAACCCTTTTGAATAAATTTTTACAGATGCTCACCGATCTTCTTGGATTGAATGTACGGTTGATGACCTATCAAGGGCTCTCTTTTCCATTTCTCACCCTGATTACAAGACTCACGACGGTTCTCATTGTGATAGCGACTGCCTACCTGATGATGCGGCAAATCGAGTGGATCTCGATCGCCGATTTTACCGCTTTCATGTGGATTCAATCCTATATCTATTTCCCTGTGTTGATTATCGGATGGGTAATCCCTATCTATCAACAAGGAAGAGCCTCTTACGACCGGTTGAAATCGATTTATGATGAGCCTTACGAAATGATTGAAGGGAGTGAAAATCTGGAGCTTCCGCCAGATGCGTCCATTGAATTTAAGAACCTTTCTTTCACCTACCCTCATCAATCGAAGCCTGCAATCAATGGGCTGTCCTTAAAAATTCCAGGCGGCCAATTTATCGGGATCACAGGGCCTGCAGGCTCTGGAAAAAGCACCCTTTTTAAATTGTTAAACCGCGAATACGAGATCCCGTATGGGATGATTTTTATCGCCGGAAGAGATATCCACGATTATCCTCTCTCCAGTTTTTATGAAGACATGGTAACGGTCGAGCAGATCCCTTTTCTCTTTTCAAAGTCGATTCGCGAGAATGTGAGTTTCGGGAAAGAGGGAGCTTCTCAAGAGGAGATTGAATGGGCCTCTTCCTTAGCCGATCTGCACAATACGGTCCTTGACTTCCAGGAATCGTATGACACCATGGTAGGTGAAAAGGGGGTTACTCTCTCAGGCGGACAAAAGCAAAGAGTAGCGATCGCAAGAGCCTTTTTGGTTGAACGATCGATCCTCCTTTTGGATGATATTTTCTCGGCCGTAGACGCGGCGACAGAAGGGCGTATTTTTAAAGCGATTCAAGATAACTTCAGGGGGAAAACGGTCATTATATCTACACAAAGAGTCTCTATTTTAGAGAAGTTGGATGAAGTGATCTATCTTTCCCAAGGAAAGGTGATAGAACAGGGAAGGCCGCAAGATCTTATTAGGAAAGGGGGCTTTTTTGCCACCATGAAAGAATTGGAGAGGTTGTAGGTGAGCCGCCATTCACTCGATTTCACCCTTTTTAAAAGGTTATTTGGCTACATCAAGCCTTACAAAACCCAATTAATGATCGCGATTCTCTTAATTGTTTTAGCCCGCATGATCGATGCGATAGTCCCTTTGTGGATGGGTATCTTGGCGCAAAAGATTTTGACGGCAGGGGGATTGGACGAGGCTTTTATCCAGCAAGGTTTCTATTTATTTTTTCTTCTCATTTTAGGATATCTCTTCGATTTAATCGATACCTTCATTAAAAGCTGGATCGGCTCTAAAGCAATGAAACGGCTTAGAACCGATGTCTATTATCATATTGAGCAGCTTCCTATTCTAGAATTCGATAAAGAGCCTGTTGGACGGCTCATGACCCGTGTCATGAACGATGTGGATCAAATCAACCAGATGTTTTCGGAAAGTTTAGTTCCAATTGTCGGAAACCTGCTTCTTTTCTTTATGATTTTAGGTGGCATGTTCTATTTGGATATCCGAATTGCTTTTGTCGTTCTTACCATTTTGCCTTTTGTGCTTCTTCTCACGAACTATTTTAGAAATGTTCAGAGAATTAGCTACGATAAAATTAGGCGGGAGGTTTCTAAAATGAACTCCTTCGTCCAGGAGCATCTGGCAGGGGTTATGGTGATTCGCCATTTTCATCTCGAAAAACAAGAGAAAGCAAAGTTTGAAGAGATTAACGAATCGATCTCAAGCGAGTACATGAAAACCAACGAAAACTTTAGCCTCTATATTTCAGGAAATGATTTTTTACAGAGCTTGAGCTTGATTGGAGCCTATTTAGTGCTAGCCTTCACTCATCCGTTTGACGCAGGCACCTTTTTTTCATTTAGCTTGTATATCATGATGATTTTTAGGCCTCTTAGTGATTTGGCAGAGCGCTATAATACCCTTCAATCGGCCTTTTCAGCTTCTGAACGAATTTTCGATATGATGGATCGTACAACGGAAAGCTTTTCGGGTCTTCCCATCCATGAGATTGAAACCATCGAATTTAAAAATGTCTCTTTTTACTACCGCGAAGGGGAGTGGGTTCTCAAAGATTTAAGTTTCTCGGTTCAAAAGGGAGAGTCTGTTGCGCTTGTTGGACAAACGGGATCGGGTAAAACCACCATTATCTCGCTTTTGCTCCGTTTCTATCCTATTCAGGAAGGTGAAATCCTCATTAATGGAAGATCTCATGCCGAATATGATTTAAAAGCGTTAAGGCAGTGTTTTGGAGTGATTTTACAAGACCCTGTTTTATTTTCCGGAACCGTCCGTGATAATGTGACGCTATTTAATCCGAACATATCCGATAAAGAGGTTATTAAAGCATTGGAATATGTGGGCCTCCCGGGATCGTTTATTCATCAAACCATCTTGGAAAGGGGAAAATCTTTAAGCAGCGGTGAAATGCAGCTTATTTCATTGGCAAGAGTCCATTGCCTAAACGGAAAATTCCTGTTGTTAGATGAAGCGACAGCCAACATTGATCCGATTACCGAGAAAAAGATTCAGGAGACGATCGACAAACTTCTGAAAGGGAGGGGCGCGATTGTGATCGCTCACCGTCTGACCACCGTGCGTGATTCTAAAACCATTCTGGTGATGTCAAAAGGGCAGATCATCGAGAAGGGGAGCCATGAAACTTTGCTCTCTCAGAAAGGAGTTTATGAAAAATTAACCCGTCTCTTCGAGAGGTAGTTCATCGACAAAGACAGGATTTGTATCGGGCTTGCCTCTAAGTCCATCAATTGTTTTATAGGGGCCTATCTGAGGCCTGTCAGATTTGAGAATCTCTTTTAAGAAAAAGTAGATCACAAAGTCCCATCTATGAATGAACCAGTCAGAAATCTTGGGACCATTAGGGGTGTTTTCGGTTTGGATCCACACGGCAGGTATGGGATCGTAGTTGTTCCTATGATCATCAGGAAGCTTCTTCCAATAAATGCCTCCTTTAATCTTCCCTTCAGCAAAAGGGAGCATTCCCCTGTGGAAGAGCACTTCAGGAAGAGCCGATCCTCTATGATGCCTTTGAACTTCAGATCCGACCCTACCATAGTGAGAAGAGGTTCTCTCTTCCGAAGCATGCTCTAAATCCTGGTAAAAAGATCCATCGTGATCACGAAAAACCATACTCGTTCCAATAAAAAATTCAATGAAGAGAGACTCGTAGGAATGGTAAGGGTTACTAGCCCTTTGAACGTTCGTCGATTTCCACAGTTTTTGACTGACGATCTGAAGGATACGACGATCAGTTAAGTTGAGCGGTCTTAAGGCTCGATCGAAGTTTATTTCAAACGTATTTAAGAAATGGTTTCGTGCGGTTTCTTCCGTGAAGCTAGCCGGGATCATGTCAATAGATTAGCAGATCAAACGGGAACACCTAAAGCATTTCTTAAGATGGGTGTGATTTGCCTCCACGCGGCTAAAGATTTATTGGGCTCGTCCTCTTTAATATGGAATTGATTTGCAATCTGTTGAGCTTCGATAAGAATCTTCTTCTCTAAAGGATTGCTTTCTAATTCCTTCAGAAATTGGATAAACATCCCTTTCAATCGCTCGGATACCTGATTTAAAAGTTCAGGGGTGTCTTTATTCTGCAACCGAGCTTTCCTCCAATCTATAAACGCTTTAATGAGGAGAACTGTTGGAAGAACTTGATGATGATCGATCAATATCTTTAAAATCTCTAAGAGTAATTTTTCCGATTTATACAATAAAGTTTCGAATTCCATATCGAAGTTTTCGACTCTACTTTGCAGCCAAATATTCTGAACATCGATAGATTTTTTTATCGCTTCGTAATTCTCAGAGTTTTCTTGAGAGGCTAAATACTTTATATTACTCTCGATGGATTTTGCGATCCTTGCACTCAGCTCTTCCTTATTTTTTACAAGATTTTCAGGATGTAAAAAGGGTTTTATAAGGGCTTTGATAGCCTTTTCCATCAAACTTGCAAGAGGAATCGTGTCAACGATATTTAATACTTTTGAAATACCGTCATGATCAAGAAATGACATTTCTTTCAGATCTTCATCCGTTAGATTATTTAATTTAAGGATAAATTGAGGAATTTCTTGGATAATGATCTGAGGATTTTGAAGAAATTTTCCAAAGATCAGAGCCCCCCAAGAGAAAATATGGTTAAAGAGATGGGTCTTAAAATCGGGTAATGGGAGCTTAAGTTGTTTAGAGAGCAGGGGGAGATCGTTAAAAAATAGATCCCAGCGCCTCTGTTTTAGCCTTATATTTTGTAAGGGGGGTGTCTCTTTTCGTTGATAATAGGTGATCGCTTGGTTCAATAGATCAAAGGTTTCATTTTCAAGTAAAGGATTCTTTTCATCCAGCTGACCTATTTTTCTACTTATTACCCTTAATAAAGAGACTTTCTCGTTAGGCGGGAATAAACTTACAATCGCTAAAGGATTAAAGAAATAACTCGGTAGGGTATTGGCTATTTTTTGGGCGGGAGGAGCTTCAATAGGAGGTTGATACCCCTTAAGGAATTGATTTAACAAGCTGTTTCTTTCGTCCAGCTGAAGATACTCGCTTTCAATACGCATCAAAGGGATCAAGTAGGGATTAAAAATTCCCTCCGCTAGCTCCTCAATACGAACTTTTAAGGTGGGGCCATGGATAGAGTGTAAAAACTCAATCACTTTTTTAATATCGTTCCTAGTGTAGAAAGAAGGATTGTTTTTTAACTCATATAAGTGATCCGATATGGCGTTCAATTGGGATTTTTTAAGTTTATCCCCATGCATTTTTTTGATTGAATTTAAGACAGCTTCAACCTCCATATCGGCGAGTTTAAAACTGGTGCCGTCGGATAAATAGAGCCCGGCTACCACTTGAATAATTTGGAAACTGTAGATTTTTTTAAGTTTGCTGATTTGTTGGTTTTGAGTTTCTTGAACGTGGTTTAAAAAATCGAGGACAGGTTTTTCGCCGAGTTCGGGTTTCCAGGTCCAGTTTTTTATTTCTTGAGGAGAGAGAGTGGAAAATACTTTTTTAAAAGGGGCTGTAAATTGTTCAAGCTCCTCTTTTTCTTTCGCTTCGCTAAATTGTCTCCAGTGTTCGTTCGTGTCAATGATTTGATCAAATGAAGGTATCTGGACAAAGATGCTTTTTAAGTGAGATATAATACGATTTTTAAACTGAGAATTAATCTCAGAGCTGGCTAAGCTATATTCTTGGATGAACTCTTTGGTATCTTGTATGGCTTTACGAATCGCTGCTTCCGACAGATAAGGGGAAAATCTATTGCCTAACTTGTAGTTATCGATCTGCTGGTCAAGAAGGCCCAATTGCGCCTGACGCCAATTAAGGAAATCACGAACAATTTTTTGTACCATCTTTTCCGAGGCCTCTCTATAAAAAAAGAAATAAAGGGTGCGAAATTTTTGTACAAAGAAATGGCCGACACTTCCTATGGAGGCTGCTTGTTCTATTTCGGGCGTAATGACGGATCTTTCAAAGACGGTTTTAATTTTAGCGCGAAGGCGATCCATCGATTGATTTTGAGAAATAGAATTTAAATCAGAGATATTGATAGTATTATTATCAATTAATTTGTCTAAAATAGTGTTATTCACAAAGCAATTATAGCATGTAATTATAATTAATAGTTTTAATATTCATTAAATCTTAATAATAAATTGTAGTTTAAGCCAAAATTTTTGATTGGCGTTATGAAAAGTCAGCTTCCGGTTGGAAGCTGACTGTAAAGAAAGGCTATTTTTTATCGTTGTCGTCGATGATTTCTACTTCGGCCTCTTCGATGTTATCATTCGAAGCGGACTCGGAAGATCCGGCTTGAGACTGGGCTTGCGGCTCCGGTTGAGCTTGAGCTGTCTCAGGACCGCTAGAAGCGCTTGCCTTGTTCAGGTGCTCGCCGATCTGCTGCATTGTTTGCTCAAGATCTTGCTTAGCTGCCTTGATGCGAGCGGTGTCAGAGCCTTCCAGCGCTTTTTTGACAGCGTCTACTTTGCTTTGAACTGTATTCGCTACATCAGCCGGAATTTTATCTTTGGAGTCTTTGAGGGCTTTTTCGGCTCTAAAGACTAAAGAGTCGGCTTCGTTTTTAGCTTCGGCCGCCTCTTTTTTAAGACGATCTTCCTCGGCATGCAGTTCTGCATCTTTGACCTTTTTCTTGATCTCCTCTTCGCTTAAACCAGAGGAAGCTTCGATACGGATCTTCTGCTCTTTGCCGGTTGATTTTTCTTTCGCAGAAACGTGGAGAATGCCGTCCGCGTCGATATCAAAAGCCACTTCAATTTGAGGAACGCCTCTTGGCGAAGGGGGGATATCTTCGAGATTGAACCTGCCGATCTCTTTGTTATCTTCCGCCATTTTACGCTCTCCTTGAAGAACGCGAATAGTTACCGCCGGCTGGTTGTCGCTCGCGGTCGAGAAGACCTGTTTTTTCTGGGTCGGGATCGTTGTGTTACGCTCCACTAACGGAGTCATCACACCGCCCATCGTTTCGATCCCAAGGGTAAGGGGTGTTACATCAAGTAGAAGAACGTCTTTGACATCGCCTGTCAAAACACCGCCTTGAATTGCGGCGCCGATGGCCACCACTTCATCCGGGTTTACCCCTTTATGGCCTTCTTTGCCGAAGATCGATTTAACCATCTCTTGAACCGCCGGCATACGAGTCATACCGCCGACGAGAATGACTTCGCCCACATCATCTTTCGAGATGCCCGCATCTTTTAAAGCTTTCAGGCAAGGCTCTCTGGTTCTTTCGGTTAAGTCGTGAGTAAGCTCTTCTAATTTCGATCTTGTCAATGTGATAGCCAAGTGTTTAGGTCCTGAGGCATCCATCGTGATAAACGGCTGGTTGATTTCGGTCTGCGTTGTGCCGGAAAGCTCGATTTTAGCTTTTTCAGCTGCATCGCGAAGACGCTGAAGGGCCATTTTGTCTTGTCTTAAGTCAATACCCGATTCTTGTTTAAAGGTATTTAAGAGCCACTGAAGGATCGCATTATCGTAGTCATCGCCCCCTAGGTGGGTGTCGCCATTGGTAGAAAGCACTTCGAAAACGCCATCTCCGATCTCAAGGATAGAAATATCAAAAGTTCCACCCCCTAAGTCAAACACAGCGATTTTCTTGTCGGTCTTTTCCTTATCAAGGCCATAGGCTAAAGCCGCTGCGGTAGGTTCAGGGATGATTCTTTTAACATCAAGGCCTGCAATTCTTCCGGCGTCTTTGGTCGACTGTCTTTGCGAGTCATTGAAGTAAGCGGGAACGGTGATAACCGCCTCGGTTACTTTTTCGCCCAGATAAGCTTCCGCGGTCTCTTTCATTTTGATGAGGATTTGAGCGCCGATCTCTTCCGGGGAGAGCTGTTTGCCTTGCACTTCAAAAACCGCATCACCGTTCGAGTTGGCGACCACTTTATAAGGCACGTTTTTAAGCTCGGACTGCACTTCATTGAATTTGCGTCCGATAAAACGCTTGGAGGAGTAAATGGTGTTCTCAGGGTTTGTGATAGCCTGACGTTTAGCTGGTATACCTACAATTCTTTCGCTGCCTTTAAACGCGACTACCGAAGGGGTTGTTCTTGCGCCTTCCGCGTTTGCAATCACTTTAGGCTGCCCACCCTCCATCACAGCTACGCAGGAGTTGGTTGTCCCTAAGTCAATCCCGATAATTTTTGATTTTTTTTGTTCTGCCATATGATTACCTATTCATTATTTTTTGATTCTGCCGGAGCTTTTGCCACTTTTACTCGGGCAGGACGAATTACTTTATCACCTAATTTAAAGCCCTTCACGAGCTCTTCTACAATGGTTCCCGGTTTTTGATCCGCTGTTTCTACCATTTCAATGGCTTCATGCACATTATGATCAAACGGTTTTCCAACCGATTCGATCGCAGAAACACCGTTCGTCGTAAGGACATCCTTGAACTGGGTTAAAATCATTTTAAAGCCGAGTGCCCAATGTTTCACATCGTCGGAGCTATTTTCAGTGTGCTTGAGGGCGATTTCCATATGATCGATCGGATTTAAAAATTCGGTCAGGATATTGCCCATCGCGTACTGAGTCATCTCTTGCTTCTCTTTTTGAAGTCTTTTACGCATGTTTTCGGTCTCTGCCAGCTGCCGAAGGTACTTGTCTTTGTACTCCTTCAACTCTTGGGAAAGCTGATCCACCTGCGATGTCGTTGTTTCCAGCTCTGGGTGAGTTGGAATGTCGGAGGGTTCGGTCATTTTTTTCCTTTGTTTTCCAATAATTTGAATTCAGGCCCGTCTAAGAAAAAGGCATTTTTTAAAGAAATCTTAAACTTATAGAGGTTATGCGTCATAAGGTGGGAGGCGCTTTCAGAAAAAGCGTGGAGAAGCCCAAAGATCTCTTTGTAAGGCTGTCTTACAGGGCCGATCACCCCGATTACGCCGACCGGTCTTAAGTTGACTCTAAAGGGGATCATAACAAGCGATATCGTAGAGGAGGGGACTGAATAAGAGGTGAGATCGTTGCCAATCCAGCTTTTGAGAGTATTAAGTTTAAGCCCTTCTCTGCAAAGAAGACGTAAGGTGTGGTCATTTTCAAATAGTTGAAGACCTGATTGCAAGGCGGCAGGGTCATGAAATTCTGTGTGAGATAAAAGTCTTGAAAAACCGGTTTTGAACAGCTCTTCATGTTTAAACTGGGAATAGCCGACCAAGTAGCGTACAATGGCTTCGTTGTAAAATTTTTGAGCGATCCTCTCCTCTTCAGGCTCGAGATTTTCCGGTTTCGCTAAATTGAAAAGGCGCGATTTGAAGTAGCTTTCGATGCGTTTTGCGCCAAAGTTGTTAACCGGTTTTTCGGCATAGAGAATCTCTGTAATGGTTTGGCCAAAATCGGTTAGTAGAACAATCAACAGGCGCGATGGATCAAGAGGAACTACTTTAACATCTAAAATGGTGTCGTGATCAAAACGGGGGGCTGTAATGAAGGCAGCGGTGTTGGCAAAGCGGGAGAGCTCTTCTGTGATTTTATGAAGAGCGCGAATCACTTCTCTCGTTTCGATGGATCCAAGCGCTCGAATCTCTTTTTCCACCTTCGCATCTAAAGTCCCTTTATCAAGAACTTCATTGGCGTAGAGTTTAAAGGCCTGGGGAGTCGGGATTCTTCCGCCTGAAGCATGCTGCTGCGTTAAAAGGCCGGCATCTTCCAGGTTGGCAAAATAATTCCTAAGAGTTGCTGAGCTTAAATCTTCAAAACCGGCCTCTTTGAGGGTTACAGAACCCACCGGCTTTCCGGTTTTAATGAAGTATTCAACTAAACCGAAAAGGACCTTTCTCTCCCTCTCGTTTTTGTTCGACTTGCCAGATTTACTGATGGATGGTGACAATGCTTTTGCCATATACTTGCTATTATCTCCTCGAGGGTTATTCCCGTCAACTAGAAATTAGCACTCTTTATTATCGAGTGCTACTTCTTTTAGCGCACTGGGAAGAATATCAACAATCGTAGGGAACCAGGTAAGTCCTTTATTATAAACCAGAGTAGCAGCCAGGTGGGCCGCGATAATGGCCTTTTTATGCGGATCGGGGATCTCAATGAGGAGTTCTTTTTGAAATTTTTCTTTTAGAGTGTTTAGGCAGTAACTTAAAAAGCAGGCAATCAGAGGATTTTTTGGATCGTGGGATAGTTTAACCGTTTGCAGATAGTCCATTATCTGGTCGGAAAACTGATTGATCCTTTCGGAGATTTTAGTGGAGATATGAGTTAGCCTCTGTCCTGATTCATGATGGGTTCTTAATAAAAGTCGGGCTTCCATGCGGGCAAACTCCTTCAGCCTTTCTAAAATTTCTTTTACCAAAATCTCCTTATATTCGATAAATATTTCGTCTCCGATTGCAAGCCCGCACTGGACTTCGAAAGACGAGCAGATAACGCCTGTTTTATTGGCAGACGAGTCTTTAATGATCAGACAGCCAAGATCTTCCAGTTTTTCTCTCGCACTTGGGGAAATGTATAAATTAGCCCCTTCAACAATAAGCTTAGCTGTAGGAACTCCCGTCTTGTCCAGAAACTCCTTGTAGTTATGTTCGTTTAAAGTCCGGGGACGCCCTCCTGCCGGTATGAAAATATCTGCCTTAACCGAGTGAACATTCGAGCGGTAAACAGCATTCATGTCGGAACCGTTTAGCCAAGAGGAGTGGAGTCTGCCCTCTTTCATCTCTTTCAGCTCCGTTTGAACCGATAAGGCCGTATCGTGTCTTCTGGATTCAAGATCGAGAAGAAAGCCTTTATTATGCAGTTTATCGGCGGGATAAAATCGAATAGATTTGCGGGCATGAAAAAGATCGGCGAGGATTTTTTTATCCAAGCCATCCGGATCGTAAATCGTTCCGGATACATCTGTTAGTGCGATGATTTTAGCTGTGCTAGGAAAGTTGCGGTAAAAATTTAAGAGCTGGTTTCCGGCCACATCCCCGTCAGGTCCGCCTGACATCTTGACGGTAAATGAAGTGGTATATGGATTGATTCCGGCATACATCAGAAGTTCCTCCACAAAGACGTTTAATCCAAGGGATGTCACCCCATACTCTTTGTGGTTTATTCCTGCGGAAGGCTTGCTGGATATGAAGGCTGATCCAGGTTTATAGCCTACCTTTAAACTAGTTTCCGCGATCCATTTAATAATAGTGTCGTGCATGTTTTCATCTGGACCTAAGTAGAGGTATTCCGGTTTTTTCCAGTAGTCGACAACTCTTTTGGCTTTCAGTTTTCCATCGAGCTCGCAATTTACAAGCGTAAGAAGAGATTCAATAAACGAGCGCTGGGACTGATAAAGGTACTCGGTTTTTTGTTCCCGTTTGAAATTTTCAAGTACTGTTTCCGACTCTTCTGCTCTTAAATTAAGCTCTCTTTTCAAAATCTCAATTTCTGAGGCAATTTGATTGTCCGGCTTTAAGAAAATGATTCCTTTAGCGCCCCCCTCAGGGATGTCTTTATTTTTGTTTTGCTGAGTTAAAGCCAAATTGTAACATTCTGTAAAAATCTGATTCCGATCGGTCGCAATATGTTCAGATCTTTCGGGAAATACGGTTCTAAGACCACCACGAGCTAAATCTTTAAAGCGGATATGGAATCCGAAAAAGTGCATCCCTTTAATGAAGAAAATACCGTAGGGCAATACCGGAAATTTCTTGGTTCGATCGAACGGGAGATGGTCCAGATAGTGAGGATCCATCCTCATGCTGATGGAGGTGTAGTTTTGCTGATACAAATTAGTTTTCAAGCAAAAATCAAGAAGGACCATCCCGGTATATAAAATATTTCGACGTCTAGTATCCAGTTCTTCATTGCCGGTGTCCAGACGAGAGACCTGAGAATTAAATTCCTGCCTAGTCGTTTCATAGGCTTTAAAATCATTTTCTTCCGGATGGAACTTGTAGTGGACGGCTTTTGCGAGGAGATGGGTTAGGTCAGGGTGCCTTATAAAGGCTTCCTCAATATTTTCAAGAGTGTACAAATTAGAGTCGATATGGACCAAGCACTGATGGATAAAAGAAACTAGCGATCTTAAGTAGTTGCCTATAACCCCCTTTATCACATTTCTTGAAACCAGTTTTTCTTCAATCAGATCAAAAGTTGCAAAATACTTGACAGTTGCAAATTCACGTAAAAAATCGGGTATATTGGATGCGTCCCAAGCCGCTTCACCATTAGCTCCATGAAGGGCTAAAGTCATAATCAAGATGCTACCTGAGCTGTAAGGATTGATATAGGTAGCGTTTACTCTTTTCATGACGAGTTTATTTCGATGAATAACGAAAGCAAGCCGGTAGAGAAAATTGTATTTCGGAGTATTTTTCCAAGCTAAAACAATCTGTAAAGAGGGTTTACCAGTTTCTTTCCATTTTTCTTCATATCGTATTTCGTACTGGCAGCTATCTCTTGTTTTAGCTCTATAGAACATGTCGAGGGCCAAAACCATTCTTTCAAGCGAGAGTGTTCTTAAAAAGGAGATATTGATCTCTTGTAATAGCTTTTCAAATTCTTCATCATGAATGCACGGGTTTCTCTCGATCAAAAGCTTTTTAAGTTCCTCTTTGGACTCTAAAGAAATCGGTTTATCAACTGTTTCCTTGGCTTCAGTAAAATAAATAATCCCGATTCTTAAATTAGAGGTAATTCCTGAAAAGGGAGGAGGATTTTTTGATACAAATGTGATATAGTTTTTAATCCCGTAGTCACCATAACGCTCTAAAATTCTTAAATCCGCATCGGCCGAATCAAGGCAAAGAACAATTGCTGCTCGCTTGAGATTAATTGTACTAAAGTAATCTTGAAGATCGAATCCCATGAGACTGTGGGTTACAAGCATGAGATTGTCATGAGAAATCTCTTCAAAAAAGCTGGGCGGCATGGAATTTTCAAGCCAAAGGTAGCATTTTTGAAATTTCAAACGTTCATTTTCAATAGCCTGTGTAAGCTGCAGCTGATTTGAGCTCATCTATTCTACCCTGTATATTTTCCCGGTCTGTTTTCCTTCGATGCTTTTACTATAGGCAAGGGCTGCTTTTGAAGCGGGGACTGCTTCATAACCTCTGAAAAAAGGACCATAATCTTTCAAGGATTCCTGCACGATCGTAGGGCTTACGGCATTAATTCGTATACCCCTTGGCATCTCGATGGAAGACCCTATGACAAACCCGTCGATGGCCGCATTCACCATCGAAGCCGATGAGCCGGCAACGATTGGGTCATGGGATAAAATACCTGAAGTGAGTGTGAATGATCCATTATCATTGATATAGTCTCTTCCTACTAACACAGTTTTAACCTGTCCCATCAATTTGTCGTTTAACCCGATTTGATACTTGGACGAGTCCATGCCCTGGAAAGGTTCAAAGTGCAGTTTTCCTGTCGTTAAAACGACCGCGTCAAACGTTTTGATTTTTTTAAACACTTCATGAAGAGACTCTTCCGACGTAATATCACAGGTAAATGGTCCTTTAGAGTGACCCACCAATATGATTTCATGCCTTGATTTCAACTCGTTTTCTACGGCTTTTCCAATGGTGCCGTAGCCACCAATAATCACGATTCGCATGCCCTTTCTTTTACAGGAAATAGGAATTTTATGTTTTCGTTTATATCTTGTGTCCTAATGATTAAGACTTTAGATGGAGTTATAAAGGTAGTTTTGCCCTTAAAATTCGTTCTTTAAGATAATAAAAGAAAAGGTCAAAGTTCGTTTATGGAAAAAGTAGATCTTGAGTTTTTAATGCGAAGGCCTCTTTTTGAGAATTTTACTCAAGAAGAGATCGAAGAGCTCAAAGATCATATTTCTATCAAAAAATTTCCTCAAGATAGTTTGATCATTACCGAGGGAGAATCTACTTCCGATATCTATCTCATTTATTCCGGTGAAGTAGATGTTATTAAACAAAATGGAACGGGTCCTTTCAAACTTGGAACTTTGAAGGAAGGGGAGATTTTTGGCGAGATGGCCTACCTCAACCATAGACCCAGATCTACGACGATAAAGGCTGTTAAAAACACGGTCGTCTATGAACTTTCTCAAGAGTCATTGGATAAACCGGTCCTTGGAAAAATTCTTAGCAAGCTTGTGAAAAATATTGCCAAGATCAGTATTCAGAGGGTCTCTCACTCAAATCAACAAAGATTATTGGCTGCCTCGAGAGAGACGGAGGCCAAAAACGTCTTTGGCAAGCTAGCTCTATATCTCGTTTCGGCTCTCTGTATTATTAATGCTGCGTTTATATTCATCCCCATTTATCCGAATCACCAGATGAATACCTATTTCTACTGGGGCTACGCCGGTTTTGCTGCGCTGATTTTATTGATCAATTTCCCCAATTTAAGAGAGCAGCTAGGTATAACATTTAAAAAGATGGATCTCTTTCTGATTTCCATGAGCGTGATCGTGGGGCTTTTATTTATCGCAGGAGTTAAATGGCTCTTACCCTCCCTTTTTATGGTGCATACACCCCTCATTTTATCATGGGTTTTAAGCTATGCCCTTTTTTGTCTTGTATTTGAATTTGTGAATCGGGGCATTTTACTCTCCTCTTTCCTTGAATACTTTGAAGAAAAACCCATGTTGACCGTATTTCTTGCGGCATTTATTTCCACTTTTTTGCCGATGGTTGCAAGTTATTTGACAATTGGTCATGTGGCTTTGATGTTTGTATTCAATGTACTGTTCAATTTAATCTATTTGAAGAGCAGATCTATTTTTACTCTGTTTGCCATTCACTATATTTTAGGTTTAGCTATTGTCTTCCTTGGGGGAGCTCCGTTTTAAATTATTGGGTTCTCAAAAGCTCGATCAGCTCATCGCGGCTAAGCGATTTAATCACTTGCGAGTCATCCGCCCCAACAATCTCTTCCATCCGTTTTGATTTTTTTTCAATCATTTCGTGAATGCGCTCTTCTACCGTTTTAAGGGTTACTAGTTTGAAGACCTGCACCCCTCTGGTCTGCCCTATTCGATGGACGCGGTCGGTGGCTTGGTTTTCACGGGCTGCGTTCCACCAACGGTCGTAGTGAATCACAACGGAGGCTTGGGTAAGGTCGATCCCAAGACCGCCGGCTTGGAGAGAGGCTACAAATACTTTGCAATTAGGATCTTTTTGAAAACGATGAATTTCATCTTTTCTATTCACAGTGGAGCCTCTTAGCGAAGCAAATCCTATCCCCTCTTCGGTAAGATGCGCTTCGATAATATCTAGCATGCCAAGGAAATGGGAAAAGACGACAACCTTTTGTTCAGAGGCGAGAGCCTCTTCTAAAAGCTCTTTAAAAAGATCCCATTTTCCGGAAGGATAGTTTTTATAATTGGCGACATCTTTTAAGAAGAGGGCAGGATGGTTGCAGATCTTTTTTAAGTTAGAGAGAAGGGCAAAAATATGAATATAGGGGATGATTTTATTTTCATCATAAAGATCGCTGATAAGGCTTTGGCGTGCCTGATTCGATACCTGGGCGTAGAGGGTTTCTTGAGATTCAATCAGATCGGCGTGTGAAATCTCTTCGATTTTTTCCGGAAGATCCAAGAGGACATCCTCTTTTTTACGTCTTAAAAGGAACGGCTTAATGAGCCTTGAAAGGCGGCTTTTAGACTCTTTATCTTCCCCTCTTTCAATCGGTCTTACATAGTCGTCATAGTATTCTTGCTCGCCCGGCATAAGACCGGGTAAAACGATATCAAAGAGGGCTTTCAATTCCCTTAAGCGATTTTCAATCGGAGTTCCGGTAAGGCCTAGTCGAGTTGTGGCTTTAATTTGCTTTAAAGAGAGATGAAGACGGCTTAAGTGGTTTTTAGCAAGCTGAATTTCGTCAAAGACAGCGAGCTCAAAGTTAAGGTTTTTAAAATGTTCAATTTCATTTCTCAAAACGCCATAGGAGGTGAGAATAAGATCTTGATGCCCGGCCTCTTTGATATCCCTTTTAAGGCCATGATAAGTAAAAATTTTTAAAGCGGGGAAAAAAGCTTTCAGCTTGTCTTCCCAATGGTGGAGAACGGAGGTGGGAGCTACCACTAAAAATTTAGAGGAGTTTTTCATGGCTTTTATCGAGGCCATGAGGGCCATCGCCTGGTGGGTTTTACCAAGGCCCATATCATCGGAGAGAAGCCCTGAGAGCCTGTGGGTATATAAGAACCACAGCCACTTGACTCCCACTTCCTGATAGGGTCTGAGCTTGCTTTTTAAAGCTTCATGATGAAGAGGGATATCGGTTTTTAATTCATTAAACTCTTTTAGAATAGGAAGATTAGGCTCCAAATCGTAAAGAGCAAGCATTTTGAGAATTTCAAGGCTGCTGAAGACAGGATAGGTTTGAGTGCATGTTTTAAGGATTTTCTTTAACGGCTCTTTTTCTGTATCAATGAGTCCAATCGAGGTGAAGTGGAATCGTTTTTGAGAAAGGGGGAAAGGAATTTCGCCGTTAATAAAAAGGCTTCCCACATACCCTTTTTTGACATCATCCCATACCAAATCTGAAAATTTAAAAAAGAGGTTTTTAGGGGGGATAAGCCGTGGATCTTTTTTTTCGATATAAGGCTCTAAACTATTTAGAGTCTCTTGAAAAAATTCGGCATAATTTTTTTCTTTAATGAGTTCAGGCTCTCTAAAAGCAAGAGGAATGAAGTTTCTTGGGGAGATCGGATAAAATCCTTTTTTACTTAAATAGAGATAGTCTTCGTAAAAATGATAAGGGGTATGTTTGAAGCTCTCTTCCCACTCATATTTAGGGGTGACTAAAATCCCATCCTTAGTCACTTCAACATGCAGCTTCGCTTGATGTAAAGGGGTTTTCTCTAGAAAGAAGCCTGGGATTAGACGAAGCTCTTTTTCGTTTTGCCGAATAAACTGGGGTATTTTGTGTGCAAGAATGGGTGTATCCAAAGGAAGGTTCGTTTCAAGCGACCTTTTGTTAAAGAAGCCTTGTCCTTTAATGTAAACCAGCTGGCCATACTCAATCGATTGGCCTATGTCTTCATTTTTAGTTCCGCTATGGATGATCAAAGAGCCATGTTCATCAATTTTATAGCTTAATACGGCCTCTACCGGCTTTAAATGAACTTTAAACCCTTTTATCCCGTTAAGAAAAGCTTGATGCGTCATGACGTAATCGTAGACATCAGCTCTTGGAATTTTGGTGGTGGAGAGGGTGGAGGGGGGATCGATCAGCCTAAAAAAGGTCCCTTCATGAAAAAGCCAATTTTCAAAAAGATCGCTTGCTTTTTCAAGATCTCCCGGTTCTGAAAAATAGGGAGTCAGTTTTAAAACGCCCTGATCAATTGCAACGTGTGTTTTAAGGCGGATTGGGACATTTTTGATGGGGATATAGGCATTCAAATCGTTTTGATAGAGGTTTAAAAAGGGGGTAATCTCTTTAATTTCACTTTTGACGAGCGGAAGTGTTTTTTCGTTGATAAAACCTTTGTCTTTGACATACCGGTAGCCGTGAAATAAAGGCAGTTTCTTAATTTCTGGATCCTCTTTTTTTAGGCCCAAAGTCATGGTGTGTTTGACCGGATCGAAACTCGCCGATTCTACTTGATCTTTGAAAGATCCCATCAAGTGGAGGTTAGATTCGATCGTATTGAGATAGGGGATGAGGGCAAGTAGCTCTTTCTCGTTTAGATGAATTTTAATATCCAGATCTTTCGTTTTAATCCGCAATTCAAGAGGAATTGGATCTCCTTTAAAATGGATCTCCAAAAATTCATGGTTCTCCTGGATGAGAAGAAGTGTTTTTGCAAGATCGCTCCAAAAAGAAAACTCATAATGAAGTTTTGGAGTCATCTCTCCGTGTCTTAGCTGGGATAACTCCTCTTCGGTCAAATCGGAAAATTTAAGGGAGGTCTCTTCTGTAGGAGGAACGCTTTTAGTCGCTAATTCCTTTAGATAGGCTTCGCCATTTTTGTTCAGTGGTTTCAAAGCGAAAACTTTTTCTTTTTTAAGCGCCTTTAGGCTTGATCCCAGCTTTTTATCGATATTTAAAAATAAAGCTCTCCAGAAACTTGTCTCATAACGAACATGTAGAGGTTCCGCTCTTCCGTTATAAATTTTAAGAAAGCTTGCAGCCAAGTGAGCGCAGGAGGAGCTTTCATTTTCCTCCGAGCAGAGGCAAAAGGAGTCGGATATCGCTCCCGACTCATTTAAATGTAAAAAGGACCAATAGGTTTCTTCCGCCTGAGGATCAAATACATGGAGTTGGTAAGTGCGCCCGGAAAATTCAAGCGCCTTGATAGCCCCATTCTTGATTAAAGATGAGGCTTCATCTCTGAAAGGCTCTAAACTATGTGGAAGCCATGTCATCGATCTCAAGTCCTGTGGGTAAAGAATCTTGGAGTCGCTCAAATGAGGCGAATGGGCGCTCATTTCCTTGATACAACAGATCCTTGAGATGGTCAACCTGGGTTTTGTCGCTCATTCTTTTAAAGCTTCGTTCTACCGCCTTTTTCGAGAGGGCGAGCTCTTGGATGCCGGTTGTCATAAGCCACTCTTGGAGAATAGGATAAAGCATATCTTCAGGGATTTGGGGAAGCGCCTCTTCTAGTATTTTAGGCCGAAGAGTCTCAGCGAGAGAACCATAGATCAGTTTTCGGGATCCGATGCGAGCGAGCGCAAAGGGATCTGGTTTTTTTAAAAGAATCTTTAAAAGATCATGTTTAGTTTTAAGATCAAGCCGCTCAAATGATCCTATGAGTCGAAAGGTTTCCTTGGTCATGTTTTCTTTTAAAAAAGGGGCGAGAAGCTCCTTTTGCTGCCCCCCTTTGAACCCGGCTGATGCCCTTCTGAGGGCAATTTTTTTGGCTTCATGGGTCGATTTATCGTGAAGGGCGATTCGATAAAATTGAGCGGCTCTTTCTTCATCTAAGGGATAGCCGGAACCGGGTCTTAAAGTGTAGCCTGCCCACTGCCACCATTTTTCAGAGAAGAAGGAGGAGGCGTGCCTTCGCTCTTCGACCTCCATCAATGCATCAAAAAGGGCTCTTAAGAAAGGGAGGGGAAAAGAACTGCGGTCAAGAAGAGAGAGCTTTTCTAACTCAGATCCGATGGTTAACAGCTGGTTTTTGTCCGTTTGCAAGAATAAATTTTTGATAAGGCGCTGCCCTTTTTCAATTGTTTCGGCGGGCAAGGCGCACTCAAAAACTTTTTGTTTGGATCTCGTATCAAAGTTCAACTGGATGAAGTGGTTAGATATTTTTGAATGAAGCCCAAGCTGAATTTGCCCTGCAGCGGTATAAGTCGTTTGTAAATCGGCGGGTATCATGGTTTTAGTTTTGCCATATCTAAGCTTAGCTAAAAGCGTACACTCATACTGAAGAGAGGAGGGTTGAACAATCTCTCCCGCTGCAATTTTTGAAGGAGATGTAAACAGCTTAAAAAAAAGGGGGGTGTGGGTTGGAATTTGAATAGGTAGCTTGATTGTTGAGACATAGTTCTCAGGCGTTCCTTGAGAGAGAATGCTTAAGTATTTTTGCGGTTCTATCTCCAATAAATAGCTTTTAAGAAGGCCCGCTTCAACAGGTTTTAAAAAACCCTTTTTCGCAGCTTTTGCATAAATAGCTCCTTTAGCACAGCTTAAATCCAAATCAGGCGTGAAGTGAAGTTCAATGGGTTTTTTAAACCATTTTTGAAGCGTGTCTTGCAGACTGAAGGCCCACTCTTTCCGTTTAAAGACGCCGCCGTTCACCACTAAATGGTCAGGCTCGGTTTTTAAAAAATGGCTCAAATGCTTAACAATCGAGGGCTCTTTTGTGAAAGGAAGCCCCACATTTTTTAAGGCAGGTAAAGGCTCAAGAGCTTTTTCTCGTGGAACATAGGCAAAAAATGGTTCTAAAACGGGATTAAGAGGCTCGGTTTCTTTTTTCTTTTTGGCTTGCATCAGAAGTTTTCGATACTCTTCCGGACTTACATCTTGATCGTGAATCATCTCTTCCAATAAGGCGAGATCCATATTATCCCCTCCAAGGAGCAGATGGGCGCCGGCTTCAGTTCTCTTGTATTCACCCTTTTCAAATTCGATGATCGAAAAATCGGTGGTGCCGCCGCCTACATCGACAATCAAAATTTTGGACGATTCTTTAAAAGAAGGTTTGGCTTCATGAAGGAGGGTGTAAAAGGCGGCTAAAGGCTCTTCTAATAATTCGACATGGATAAAACCTGCTCTTTTAGCGGCATTTTCTGTTTTTTGCCTCGCTTGATGTGTGAAAGAGGCTGGAATAGTAATGACTGTTTCAAGTGATGAATCTTGAGTCATTTCTGCTACATGATTGTAGAGGGTCTTTAGTATTCGAAAGGTGGCCTCTTCCGGCGTTAAATAGGGATTAAGTAAGGGGAGCTGAAAGTGGTCAGGTCCATAAAGAAGCCAGCTTTTTGCAGATAAAACGAGATCATTAGGATCGTTACGCTCAAGGGCTTTTTTGCCTACAAGTTCTTTAGACACCGCTGAAGGGAGTGTTAACTCGCCGTCAAAAAGAATAGGGCGAAGGTTAAGCGTTCCCTCTTCCGCAATAAAACAGGCTGAATTGGTTGTGCCGAGATCAATCCCGACCCAGTATTTTGTTTTATTCATTATGTAATTGATGCCCTCTTCTGAAAATACAATCCTAAAGGGGCAGGTTGTTAGATTTAGACAAAGGACTCGGGAGGGACATAATGATACCCCAAGTCGGAAGCTACATGAGGATTTGTGATAAATCCTTCGCAAACATTAAGACCCTCTCTTAATCCTTTTGAATCTTTCATCGACTGCTTCCACCCTTTATTTGCAATCTCTAAGGCATAGTGGATGGTAGCTTGTGTCAAGGCTTGAGTGGCAGTAAGGGCGCAGGCTCCCGGCATGTTGGTGACGCAATAATGGGTAACGCCCTCTTCTACATAGACCGGATTGTCATGGGTTGTGGGTCTTGAGGTCTCGGAGGAGCCCCCTTGATCGATCGCTACATCCACAAATACCGAACCTTTTTCCATCGATTTTAGCATCTTGCGTGTAATTAGCTTGGGTGCCGATTTTCCGGGGATAAGAACTGAGCCGATGACTAAATCAGCTTTTGGAAGGATCTCTTCCAGGTTGGAAGTCGAGGAATAAAGCGTTTGCAGGCCGGGAAAAAGGGCGTCCAATAAACGAAGGCGATTTAAATCGCGGTCAAGCAAAGTCACTTTAGCTCCAAGACCCATCGCCATTCTGGCGGCCTCTGTTCCTACAACGCCCCCTCCAATCACCACCACATGGCCGGGAAGAACACCCGGAACGCCTCCTAAGAGACGTCCTTTTCCCCCGTTGTTGAGCTGTAAATAGGTGGCCCCTTCCTGTATGGCAATTCGACCTGCAATTTCGCTCATCGGAATAAGTAAGGGGAGTCTTCCTTGAGAGTCGGTGACGGTTTCGTAGGCGATCGCGATAACTTTTTTTTCGATCAGTCCTTTTGTCTGTTCAGGATCGGGAGCCAGGTGGAGATAGCAAAAAAGAATCTGCCCTGCTTTCAAAAGTTGAATTTCTTCAGGCTGAGGTTCTTTCACCTTAATAATGAGCTCGCACTCAAAAATTTCATTACGGCTTACAATTTTTGCCCCTTCGGCTTTGTAAATCTCATTGGTAAAACCGATCATTTTTCCGGCATCTTCCTGGACAAAGACGGTATGGCCATTTTCAATGAGCGTTCTGACCATCGCAGGGGTTGCACCTACCCGATACTCATGATTTTTTATCTCTTTAGGAATGCCGATTTTCATACTAGCTGTACCTCTTTCTTCTCGAATTCCATCATTAAGATTTTTGAGACCCCTTTCTCCTCCATGGAAACTCCATAGAGTTTGTCTGCCATCGACATCGTACGTTTATTGTGGGTGATGATAATAAACTGACACTTTTCTCTAAAGTGCTTCACCATCTCAGTGAATCTGCCCACATTGGTATCGTCAAGAGGAGCGTCGATTTCATCCAGGATACAGAAAGGAGAGGCTTTCACTTCAAAGATGGCAAAGAGAAGAGCAAGAGCGGTTAAGCATTTTTCGCCGCCGGAAAGAAGGTTGATCGAGCGCATTTGCTTGCCGGGAGGTTTCGCATGAATTTCAACCCCTGCTTTTAATAAATCCTCTTTCGAAGTGAGCTCCAAATCGGCCTCTCCCCCGCTGAATAGGATAGAAAAGTTTTTCTTAAAGTTCGCGCGAATCTGTTCAAAGGTAGTGAAAAAGAGCGTTCGGCTCTCTTCGCGAAGTTTTTCGATGATTGCATTTAAGTCGAGGCCCGCTTGATTTAAGTCTTTTAAATCGGCGGTGAGCGATTCAAGTCTTTTTTCATGTTGATCCAAAGTATCGCAGGCGGCCAAGTTGACATCGCTAAAGTGAGTGAGCTCTCCTTTGCAAGAGCGAATTTCTTTTTCAAGTTTTTCAATCGGTGTTTTATCCGGCGTAATTTCCTCTTCAGGAAACTGTTCTTTGAATAAAGCTAAAAGGGAGGCCTCCTGCGTTTCTACCTGGCTGAATTGCATGCCGCGATGATGAAGCTCTTCGCTTAACTTTTTGAGTTTTAGCTCTTCTTCTTCCACTTTTTTCTCTTCGGCTTCAATCTCTTTTTTACTTTGGAAATAGTGCTTCGAAATCTCCTCTGACTCTTTTTCCCGTTTTTTTACGAGCTCTTCGGTTTTAGTGATATGAACTTTGAGTTCTTCCGATTTCGCTGTAAGCTCTTTTTCAGCTTGAATGAGGCCCTCAATTTCTTCCTGCCATTTTTTCTCAAGGCTTTCCGCCTCCTGATTTTTGACCTCTAATACTTTTAAAAGGTGCTGGTTTTTGCGGATCTCATCCTGGCACTGGTTGTATTCGTGGGTGGCTTTTTGCAAAGCGGTTTTTTCTTTTTCGAGGCGCGCTTGGATGAGTTTCATCTCCTGTTCATGAACCGTCTTATGATCTAAAAGAGTGTCTCTTTCCTTTTCAGACTCCGTCAAAATGAGAAGGTGTCTTTCGATCTCCTTTTGCATTTTTTGAATGCTCTCTTCGTCTTCAAGAAGTCTTACAGCCTGTGTCTGAAGGGTCAATTTAACTTTTTCAATATCCCCTTTCATCTTCTGATAATGGAAATTCTTCTCGACAAGGCGCATCTCTTTTTCGCGCACTTTTTTATCTAGATCGCGTCTTTTCTGCCATAATTCTTCTTTTTTCCTTTGAGCCTCTTTCAAATCTCCTTCAATACGGGTAAAATCTTGATGGATCGCCTGTATCGATTTAAGAGTATTCTTTAACTCAGCCTCCCTCAAAAAGAGATTTTGACCTTGGCTTGAACCTCGGAAAACCACTTTTAAGCGATCGACGTAGAACCCGTCTAAGGTATAGATTTCTTCAAAAGCGGAAGGATTTTTAAAAGCCTCTTCTAAATCCTTGATAATACCTTTTTGATTTAAGAAGTGCGCCGATATCGAGTTGATCTCGATCTTTTCTTTCAAACTCGATTGGAATTTAGCGGTTTTTGCGGGGATAGCAATAAGGGAAAAATCGGAAATTTTTTTCTCTTTTGCGTAGCCGAGAACCTGATGAAAAAGCTCTTCATTCTCTGCTACCAACGTATCGCCATATTGTTTTAAGCAGCCTGCAACCGCTTCTTCAAAGCCGTTTTGCACTTTGAAATATTCATATAATTTTTTTAATTCGGGAAAAGCCTTGATAAGCGCTTTTGAGCCGGATGAAAAACCCTCCATCTCTTCTTTTAATTTAGAGAGGGTTTTTTCTTTAGCTTGAAGGTTAATTAAATCTTTTTTCAGGTTGGAATGCAGTGTTTCAAGTTGGTCAAGCGTTTCCTGATGGATTTTTATCTCCTGATCTACTTTTGCAAAATCGGATCGATCCTTTTCTATTTCTACGCTAAACTGCTCTAGTTCCTTAAAACGGGTTCCCTCTTCCTGGGTGAGCTTTTCGATTTCGGCTTGAAGCCTTTTTTCGTTTTGGGCCGATTCTTGCCTTTTTTCTTTTAGATAGCCAAGTTTTGTCTCAAGCTGTTTATGTTGAGACTGAATATCGGAGCTTTCTTTAATTTTCTTGAGGCATTTGTTGTGAAGCTCGATCAGCGTATCCCGTTTGAGGTTGGCCTCTTTTTCAACCTGGCTGAAAGCTTTTTCTTGGGCATGGAAAGCTTCAGAAATCTCTAGCACTTCCTTTTTAACTTTATCTTCTTGCAGAAGCTTTTCTTTGATTTCTTGGCTTCGTAAAAGCTTCGTTTGTAAGACCTCTTCGAGCTCTTTTTTACGCTTCTTTAACTGGTTTTGCGTGTCTGTAATTCTTTCGATTAAACTTTCGAGCTCTTTTTGACGGACATCATAAACGCTTTTAATTTCGAAAAACTTTTTTTCGGCTTCCTTAAGCTCATTTTCTTTGAGCTCTGTTTTATCTTTTTTACTTTTAAAACTCGCCTTAAAACTGTTTAAGGCCTCTTCCTGCTCCGATTTCTTTTCGTCCTGTTTGGATAGAGTCTCTTCAAGGGAGTTTTTTCTCTCTTGAGCGTTTAAGATTTTGTTGCTTAATAGCCTGATCTCAGCTTGTTTGAGCTCTTCGGTCAGTTTTTTATAGCGAACCGCTTTTTCAGCCTGTTTTTGAAGCTGATCGATTTGCCCTGCCACTTCTTGACGAATGTCTTCAAGTCTTTTCATGTTCAGATTGACATCGTCCAGTTTTCGGTGAGTCTCTCGCTCATTCATGAGAAATCGGGAGATGCCGGCCGCCGATTCAAAAATAACCCGCCTCTCTTCCGGTCCCAGCTGAATCACCTGATCAATTTTACCTTGTTCGAAAATGGAGTAGGCGTTTTTTCCAATACCCACATCGATGAGCAGCGATTGAACATCTTTGAGCCTGACGGTGTTTCCGTTGATGAGGTATTCAGAATCGCCGTTTCGATGATAGCGTCTTGTGACTTCCACTTCCCGATAAGGGATATCGACTCTGCCAAGATTGTTTTCGAAAGTGAGAGTCACCTCGGCGAGATTTAAAGGCTTTCTTTTGGAAGTTCCTGCGAAAATGACATCAAGCATGTTTCCGCCGCGCATCGATTTGGCAGACTGCTCGCCCATCACCCATCTAAATGCGTCGGCAATATTAGACTTGCCGCAGCCGTTAGGTCCCACGACAGCGGTGATTTCTTCATCGAAAACAAGCTCGACTTTATCGGCAAATGACTTAAAACCAAGGATTTTGATCTTCTTTAGCTTCACTTTTCAGTCCCTCTTTAAAGCGCCTCAAAAGAAGAATTCTAAAATATGGCAGACTAAATTGCTTCTAAGTTTTAACTCTCCTCACTATAATGGCTTCTTCAAGAGGTTTAATATGTTAGATATCAAGTTGATCCGCAAAGACTCGAAAGAGATTGAAAGAAGATTAAAGACGAAAGATGGATCCATTTCACTCTCTGAAATCGTGAGGCTGGATGACGAGATCAGAGATATCAAAACTAAAGTTGAAAATTTAAAGGCGAAAAGAAACGAAATCTCCCAGAAAATTGGCGAGCTGAAACGGCAAAAGCAAGATGTTTCATCCCTCATGGAAGAGATTGCCAAGCAAGGGGATGAGACTAAAAGACTGGACCAAGAGCTGGTCCAGAAGGAGAAGGTTTTTGAAGATTTGATGGCAAGGCTTCCTAACCTTCCTCAAGCAGACATCAAGGTGGCCGAAGATCCAAAAGAAAATGTCGTCATTAAGACATTCAAAGAAAAACCAACTTTTGCTTTCCCGTTTAAAAATCACGTGGAGTTAAACGAAAAACTTGACCTGTTTGATTTTAAGAGAGGGGCAAAAATTTCAGGCGGCGGCTGGCCCGTTTATAAAAACCTGGGGGCAAGGCTCGAATGGGCGCTTCTAAACTACATGATCTCCGTCCATTTAAAAAACGGTTTTACCCAATGGATGATGCCGATTGTTGTAAGGCCTGAGACGGTTTTCCAATCGGGGCAGCTTCCTAAATTCGAACATCAGCAATTTAGAGTCAAAGATGAAGACTTTAACCATTTTTTAATACCGACGGCAGAAGTGCCTTTAAATGGGCTTCATTCTGACGAAATGCTTGCCGAAGAAGAGCTTCCATTAAAGTATATTGCCTACACTCCTTGTTTTAGAAGGGAGGCCGGAGCGGCAGGCTCTCAAGAAAGGGGGCTCATCCGTACGCATCAGTTTAACAAAGTCGAAATGTTTGTCTTTTCAAAGCCGGAAGAGACAGAGAAAATGTTTGATTTGATGATGGCCTCCGCTGAGGAGATTCTTCAAGGTTTGGATCTTCACTATCGAAATATGCTCCTGGTGACAGGCGACATGTCGTTTGCTTCGACTAAAACCATCGATATCGAAGTGTGGCTGCCCGGTCAAAACCGTTATTATGAGGTCTCTTCCGTTTCCAATTGCACCGATTTCCAGTCGAGAAGGTCCAATTGCCGATTCCGAAATAAAGAGGGAAAACTGGAGTTTGTCCATACGCTCAATGGTTCAGGCTTAGCGACATCAAGATTGATGGTAGCCCTTCTTGAAAACAATCAGGAAAAAGACGGCTCTATCAGAGTGCCTAAGGTATTACAACCTTACTTGGGCGGCCTTGAAAAATTAGTCCCTTTAAGTGCATAGAGAAGATATTATGCAGGCCTTAACCGATTTTATAGATAAAAGTCCTACTCCCTATCATGCGGTTAAAGCAATTGCCCATCTGCTTGAAAAAAAAGGATTTAAATCTTTCTCGGCAAACAGCAGATGGAAAGTTGAAAAAGGCTCCAAATTTTTTGTAGAATGGCAAGGCTCTCTTTTCGCGTGTATTGTTCCATCTCAACTGAAACAAATTAAAGTGTTAAGTGCTCATACCGATAGCCCTGCCCTCAAATTAAAGCCGAATCCTGTTGTTAAGCGGGAAAATTTAAATCTGCTCGCCTCAGAAGTCTATGGAGCCCCTTTACTTTCTTCTTGGTTAAACCGCGATTTAAAAATCGCCGGTAAAATCGTCTCGCAAAATAAGGAAGAATTAGTTGATTTGAGAAAAGAGCTTGTGACCCTTGCTCAGTTGGCAATCCATCTGGATCGTGAGGCAAATGAAAAGGGGCCTCTTCTCAATAAGCAGGAACATTTGAATGTTCTTGCCGGCAACATAGATTTTCTTAAAGGGGTGATAGGCCATGACTTATTTATTGTGTCTGCCGAAAAATGCTCAGCCCTCAGTGGAGGGCTCATCCAAGGTCCTCGTCTAGATAATCTCTTGAGCTGTTTAGAAATCATTGAAGCGCTTCCTGAGAATTCTAAAAGGGATTTGATTGTTCTTCATTTCTACAATCACGAAGAGATCGGTTCAATGTCGCCTGAAGGGGCCGAGTCTCACCGCTTCGAACACTTTTTAGAAAGAGCTCTTCTCTCTCTTGGATCTCATCGGCAAGAGTATCTTGAACTCCTCTCGACCGGAATAGCTGTTTCTATCGATGTAGCTCACGCAGCCCATCCTAACTACCTTGAAAAGCACGATCCCAATCATCGTATACGCCTTGGAGAGGGGATTGTGGTGAAGTGGAACGCATCAAAAAAGTATGCAACCGACTCCTCCCTTGTTCGCTTCTTCCCGAAAGCCCAAGCCTTCGCCTCCCGTAACGATATGCCTTGCGGATCTACGATTGGCCCGATTCAGGCGGTCCGCTCAGGAATGGCTACGATCGACATCGGCTGTCCGATTCTTTCCATGCACAGCATCCGGGAAGTGGCAGCTCTAAGTGATCATCTAGCGATGATCGATGCGCTCAAAAAATTCCTCAAAATGTAGTTTCCAGGCTCTTTAAGTTGGAGTTTCGCTTGGATTGCGAACAATTTTACTCATGCTTGGGAACGATTTCGCAGGGTTCATCAGGGCTTGAGCATTTGGGCTTGAGTCGATAAACGCAAAAAGAGCTTGAAGGATGCGGTCTCGATCGGCAGGGTCTACGATCGCTGCAAGCTGTTGTTTAATGAGGGTAAGCACCTCATCCATTTTTTCTTTGTTAGGACCGAATGTTTCGTTTGTCCCGTTCAATAGTCCCGCGAGCTCATCGCTAATGATATGGTCTGTACCCCCTTTCCCGGCGGCATAAAGGGCTGCGAGAGCAGTTCCCAGTAAAAAGACCTTCATCTTGAGCTCAAGGGTTTTGACATAGTCTTGATCAACCGGCTGATTAGGCGATTTCGATTGAACAAGTCCTGTGATAATGCGGTTTAACTCATCTCCCCTGGCTATATTAAGAGCTAGGTCTGCATATTGCTCGGCACTTAACTGATTTTGTTTGCCGGGCTCGGACCCATCTGTTTTTACAATAGCAAAACTATTCGACGCATAAATCATCCCTTGAACCATGGCAGCTCCCAATATCGAGAGCCACTCCCGCATGTCGGGACGGGTCAGCATTTGAGTATCTTGTTCCATGGTTGGATTAGATCCGACCATACGAGTCGATTGGGTGTCGATCATAATGGCATCGCGAACACCTGAGGCGGTAAAAATCAACCCGACAGTGACAATGGGAATAAGACTGTCTTTGGCTGGATCTGAATTGGCTACATAGTTGGATGCAAAGCCTGAGACTTCCCGTCTCTCTTCGTCTTTCTGCAGTTCATTCGGATCAAGCGATTCTTTTCTTCTTTTTTCGCTTAGTTCCTGGATGGATGCATTCCATTTATCCAGCATATCCGTGATGGCTTTGTTGCGGACTTCATCCGCTTTCATAGCAAATGAGACCACATCGCTTGTGCCGGTTGAAAAGTTGAAGAAACTAGGGGGAGGTATAAATGGAATTTGGGCATCCCAAGAATCTATTACAGCTTGTTCTGAGCTTGGAGCGATGGTGGAGGCGGTACTTAATCCTTGAGCAGACGGGGCGGCAGTCAAGGGAGCGCTGTCAATACTTTGCAACGGAATTCCACTTCCGCCAATGCTAATATCATTTCCTGACATAATTGATCTCCTTGGAGTCCTATACTAATTATACCAAAAAATAGAATTAGCTTTTATGATGGTGAATTATGTCAGAACATTTTAAGGGTAAAGACCCTTTGAACCATGTCGCCGAAAAGCAAGTACAAGGCATCATCACTTCAAGAGAAGTTCATGGGGTGGAACTCCCTGGTTCTACTTTTTCATTTATCGAGGGGGTCCGAACCACCGCTTTGGTGCTAACGCTTCTTTATGTGATCTTAATGCCCTTTGAATGGGAAAACGACCTCTGGAAGTTAATTGCTTTATTCGGCCTTGGAATGATCATTTGGCTCTCCGGCAGAACCGCCTGGCTCGGCTGGCTTAGGCTAGAGAGGCTGCACAGGATTCTTGCTCAAGAAAAATGGGAGATTGAAAACAACCGCCCTCAGGAAAGAGAAGAGCTCAGAGTTCTTTATGCCGCAAAAGGTTTCGAAGGTCCTCTTCTAGAAGAGGTGGTAGATGTGCTCATGGCCGATGAAGGGCGGCTTTTAAAAGTGATGGTACAAGAAGAGATGGGATTCACCCTTGAGAATATTGAACACCCATTAAGGCAAGGTCTCTTTGCCGCTCTAGGATCTACTCTAGCTGTTTTAATTGCACTCAGTGGGTTATACTTAGGGGAGTGGGGATTGCCTTCCTTGCTACTCCTGACTATCGCCCTTTTATCTAGTTACGCCGCCTTTAAAGCGGATAATCGTCCGATTAACGCAGGCGTTTGGGGCCTTGGGCTTGCCCTTCTCTCGACCGGCACCCTTTACTTTTTAACGAATTACGTATTCGGATGACAAGCCAACTCTTTGAGACTTACTTTGAGGGGGAAGAAGAGCAGTTTTCACCCTTTCTAACCCCAAGTACCCGTAAATGGGGGATACAACTGCATTTAAAAGGGGCTTTGTTTGCGGCCCTTCTTCTTATGTTGAGTTTCATACTCTCTTTTAACCCCGATTATAAGCCTTTATCTCTCGGCCTTTTGATCGCGGTCTACTTTTTTGCCGGTATCCCTTCCCTTATCGAAACGATGGAAGATCTCTCCAATCTCATCATCAATATCGACGTCTTAATGACGCTTGCCGCCTTTCTTTCTGTATTAATCGGCAGTCCCATGGAAGGGGCTCTTTTGCTAGTGCTCTTCGCAATCTCAGGCGCAATGGAAGAAGCGGTGACTTCTAAGGCGAAAAGTTCGTTAAGAGAGCTAAACAAGCTCTCCCCAACGAAAGCATGGGTGTTATCTGAAAACCGCTTTATTCAACGATCCGTTAAAGATATTAAAGTAGGGGATCTTATTCTGATCAAAGCGGGGGAAGTCGTTCCTTTAGATGGGATCGTCATGAAAGGAACCTCTTCGGTGAATCTTGTCCACTTGACAGGCGAGAGCATGCCTTTTTTGAAGAAAGAGGGAGATTCCGTTCCGGCTGGCGGCAAAAACATGGATGGAGCTCTTGAAATACGTGTAACCCATACGAGCGCCGATTCAACTCTCGCAAAAATTATTCAGCTCGTAACTCAAGCGCAAGATGCCAAGCCTAAATTACAGCAATGGTTTGACAATTTAAGTAAACGCTATGCGACTACCATTATTTTTCTTGCCGCTTTTGTAGCCGTTTCTTTCCCTTTCTTTTTTAACATGCCCTATCTTGGCAACGAAGGATCGATATATAGGGGAGTAGCCTTTTTAATTGCCGCGTCCCCTTGTGCACTGATCATTGCGATTCCAATCGCCTATTTAAGCGCCCTTAGCGTATCTGCCAGAAACGGGGTTCTTTTGAAAGGGGGAGTGACCCTGGATGCGCTTTACCGCGTAAAGAAAATCGCTTTTGATAAAACGGGAACTCTGACAACCGGTGATCTTAAATGGGTTAAAGCTGAAACCATCTCCAAAAAACCTCTTCCTAAAGAGGCTTTAGCTGTAGCTTACACGATGGAGATCAATGCGGTTCATCCGGTCGCTAAGGCGATACAAAAGCAAGGCGAGAAAGAACAAGTAAAAAGAGTGGACGTTGAATCGTTTAAATCGGTTCCCGGATATGGCCTTGAAGGGTTTTATGAAGGATCGAAAGTATTTATCGGCAATCCTGAATTTTTAAAAGATCACCTTTCAAAAGAGGTCTTTGATCAGATGACCTATGCTGTAAGACAAGAGAAAGCGAAAGGGTATTTGATTGCGGTCATGCTATTCAGGGGTGAGGTGATTCTTTTTGTCCTTGAAGATACTCTGAGGCAGGGTGTTAAAAATACTCTTAGCCATCTTCAGAAAGACCTTGGCTTAAAACTTGCGATGTTGACCGGCGATCATAAAGAGTCTGCCGAAAAAGTGGCCAAAGAATTGCATCTGGACGAGTTCTACGCGGAGCTTAAGCCGGAAGATAAGCTTCGACTCGTGGAAGAATTTTCTAAAAATGAGGCCCTCGCCTTTGTAGGAGATGGGGTCAATGATGCGCCTGCTCTCGCAAGGGCATCCGTCGGGATCGGTATGGGAAAAGGGGGCTCAAGGGCTGCTGTCGATGCCGCCGATGTAGTGCTTCTTCAAGACTCGATCGATAAGCTCGATTGGCTGTTTGAAAAGGCGAAAGCGACCCGCCATGTTGTCACGCAAAATCTAACCCTGGCAACTCTTGCCATCTTTGCCGCGGCGATCCCTGCCCTCGGAGGGTGGATTCCCCTATGGGTCGCGGTCGTGATGCATGAGGGGGGGACTGTTCTGGTGGGTCTAAATGGGCTGAGACTCCTCAGAAAATAGACTTTTTAAAGAGAAGAAATAAATTTAGTCAGTAAATAGTTTACTCTTAAAGCGGATTCGGGAAGATCGAGCCATCCAAGAGTTCTATACTCCTTTTTGGAGTAATGCCCCCAAGGAACAAGCAAACCCACTAAATCAGGGTTTTGACGGATTCTTCTACGAAGGATATAGAAGTTGCGCGCGGTCTTATAATTTGTGGGTAATATAAAGGTGAGATGGGGCGGAAGATTGACATTCATTTTACCCGGTGTGAAAAAAAGATATTGAAAAATGAAACTGCAGGTTTTTCTCGTAGGGAGCTCTAAAAAAAGAGCTTTCAGCCACATTGCCTCATCGGTCATGAGAGGGGAGATTTGCGACAAAGAAAAAATAGTATTTTTAGGGATGCAAAAAATATAGCGGTGTTTTGGAAAAAGGGTGATTGAAAAAAGGGCGGAGCCCTTAATCACAAAATTCAAAGTAGCCCTCTGATCGATTAAAACATCAACGGAGCTGATTCTTTTTAATTTTTCATTGATATAAGGATTTTCTGTCGTGAAACGATCATAAGAGCATCTCGATTCGATAGTGCTTGCGATCCCCCACGGCGTCTTAACAAGCTCGACTACAGAAATCGATAAGGCAGTCAAAAAACCACCTTCAAGTTGTCTTCTTGATAAATATTTTGGTAAGAGCCGGCAGAATCAGCAGGGTTAATAGGGTCGATGTGAAGAGGCCTCCGATTACAACGATAGCAAGCGGTTTTTGCACTTCAGAGCCTGGAGCATTAGAGAGGGCCATAGGGAGGAATCCAAGCATCGCAACAAGAGCGGTCATGAGAACAGGTCTTAGCCTTTCGAGAGACCCATTTAAGATGGCGTCATGAACCGATTCGGTGTTTAGACGATTTTCAATCGAGGTGAGCAGCACAAGACCGTTGAGTACAGCAATACCTGAAAGGGCAATAAAACCGATGGCGGCAGAGATCGAAAAGGGAATTCCAGTAAACCATAAGGCTAGAATTCCGCCAATCCAGGCAAAAGGAACCGCGGTAAACACAAGCAAAGTCAATCTAAAGGATTTGAGGGCGGTATATAAGAGAAGAAGAATAAGCCCGAAGCTAAGAGGAATCACCGTTTCAAGCCGTTTTTTGGAGGAGAGAAGATGGTCGTACTGACCGCCGATTTCAATCCAGTACCCTTTGGGAAGAGAGATGGAGGTAAGATTCGATTCTAAATCCTCGATAAAGCTTCCGAGATCCCTTCCACGAACATTCGCTTCCACAGTTTGAAACCGTTTTCCTTGTTCTCTCTTAATTTCATTTAAACCGACAGTGGTTTCAATTTTTGCAACTTCCTTCAGTGGAACAAAGGTTGGAAAGGAGAGATTCGATTTTAAAGGAAGATATCCAATCGTTTGAAGGGTTGGGGGATTCAGGCGAACGACAATATCAAAAGAGCGGTCTCCCTTCACCATTTGTCCGACGGTTTGGCCTTGAATAGCTGTTTGAAGCATTTCGATTCCATCTTTTAAGGGAATGCCATAACGGCTTAAAGCTTCACGGGCATAGTGAATATCAAGAGAGGGAAGCCCTTCGGATTGACCTACTTTAATATCTTTAGCCCCTTTTAAATGCGATAAACTGTGGGCGATTTCACCTGCTGCAATCCCCATGGTTTCAAAATCGTCGCCATAAATTTTAATTGCGACATCGCTTTTGACCCCTCCGATCAATTCATTGAACCGCAGTTGGATCGGTTGGGTGAATTCGTAATTATTCCCAGGAACTTTATGCAGAGCCTCTTCCATCGATTCAATTAATTCATTTTTGCTCAAATCGGGATCGGGCCATTCGTGTCTTGGTTTCAAAATGACAAAGGTATCGGATAAATTGGGCGTCATAGGATCGGTTGCCATCTCAGCGGTACCCGTTTTAGAGAAAACCGTTTTAACTTCCGGAAAAGATAAGACAGCTTTTTCAACTTCTCGCTGCATATCGGTTGAAGTGTCGATAGAAGTCGAAGGAATGCGCATCGCCTGGAGAGCTAAGTTTTTTTCATCGAGCGAGGGGACAAATTCCGATCCGAGCTGCAGATAAAACAAGGCGGCTATGGCGAGAGTAAGGCCGCCGAAAGTTGCAAGCCTCACCGGTTTTTTTAGACTTTGCTCAAGAAGTGGTTGATACCAAGTCTTTAAGAGAGCTGTAAGCTTATTTTCGTGCGCATCCTTTTTCTTCAAAAAGAGCGAGAGAGAAGCTGGTATAAAGGTGATCGATAGGATAAAAGCCGAGATCAAGGCAAAAATGACCGTCCACGCCATAGGGTGAAACATTCTCCCTTCTACACCGCCGAGTAGAAGGATCGGAAGAAAAACGATCAAAATAATCAACTGCCCAAAAAGAGAGGGTCTGATCATCTCTTCGCAAGAAGCTAAAAGGGAGGCTTTCGAATCAAGGCCGCTCTTCATTCGGGTAAGCGCATTTTCGGTCAGGATAACCGCACCATCTACGATGAGACCAAAATCGATCGCGCCCAAGCTCATCAAATTACCGCTGATTTTTCCATAAAACATTCCGATGCCGGTGAGTAGCATGGAAAGGGGAATCACCATCGAGGTGATAAGCGCGGCTCGAATATTTCCGAGGAAGAGAAATAAGACAGCAATAACCAGCAAGGCCCCTTCGCTTAAATTGGTGACGACCGTTTGAATTGTACTATCGACAAGCTCAGAGCGGTTAAGGACCACTTCTGCTTGGATGTCATGGGGAAGAGTCAGGTTAATCTTGCCAATTTTCTCTTCGACCGCTTTAGATACGGTTCTCGAGTTAGCTCCCATGAGCATCAAGGCAGTTCCAGTCACAACCTCTTCGCCATTTGCGCTGCTAGAGCCTGACCTCGGTTCAAATCCTGTTTTGACCGTTGCTATATCTTTTACTTTTATGGGGCCGAGTTTACTTTGAAACAAAACTAATTGATTAAGCTCATCGACCGATTTAATTTTGCCGTCGATTCTGACGAGATACGCTTCGCCTGTTTGATGAAGATTCCCCGGGCCTGCAGCCCCTAGATTGTTGTTCAGTGCATTAGAAAATTCAGAGAGGCTGATATTTAACTCGGTTAATTTATTTAAGTCGGGGACTACTTCGATTTGTTTGACATACCCTCCGATCGAATCGACCGTGGCAAGTCCTTTGATCCCTTTTAATTGAGGTTTGATCACCCAATCTTGGACCTCTCTTAAATAGGCTGCTTTCTCCTTATCGGTTTTAAGAAGAACCCCTTCCGGAGTAAGATAGGAGGAGTCCACTTGCCATCCCGGCTTGCCGGGACGAATTTCAGCTCCCAGGCCATCAGGATGTTGATACTTTAAGATCCACATGGCGACTTCGCTAAGGCCTGTTGCAAGGGGCCCGAGCTTAATTTCTATCCCTTCAGGAAGATCCCCTTTTAACTCCTCGATTCTTTCCGTGATTTGCTGTCTTGCGAAATAGATGTTGACGCTGTCTTCAAAAATCGCTGTAACCTGCGTAAAGCCGTTGCGGGTCAAAGAGCGTGTTTCTTCAAGTCCAGGAATACCGGCTAAACTATTTTCAACCGGCAGAGTGATCTGTTTCTCCATTTCTAGAGGAGTTAAACCCTCTCTTACCAAATTAATTTGCACTTGATTGTTGGTCACATCAGGGACTGCATCGATGGGAAGGTCTTTCAAGCTTTGAAATCCGAAGAACCCGACGAGGGCCGTCAACCCAAGCACAATCCAGGGATTATAGATGGAAAAATGGAGGATTTTTTTAATCATGGTCGTGTTCTACGTCCTCTTTTCCAAGATCCGCTTTTATCCTAAAGGCATTTTTAGAGGCATACACTTCATCTTTATCAAGACCTGCGATCACTTCAATAAAATCATCATCCTCATCCCCGAGTTCAACTAGCCGAGGTTCAATCTCATCCCCTTTTTTTACGAAGATATAAGGCCGCCCATCCATCGTCTGAATGGCCTGTCTTTCCACACCGATTTTGACCTCTTTCGTATTCACGACGAGTTCAATATTTGCGTAAGTCCCGGGATGGAACTCTTCTTTATCGTTCTCAAGATGCGCAATTCCTTTGAGAGCGAGATCACGCTCTAAGCTAGGAATAATCGTGATCAATTTAGCAGGTTCTTTATTGATGAAAATTTCCGAGTGGTTTTTAGCGATATCCATTTCGCTTGGAAACAGGGGAAATTCCACCCACAGCTGGGTTAAATCGGCGAGGACAAACAAGGTTTCTTTTGGATCGACCCACTCGCCATGGGTTAGATGCCTTTCAACAACCGTTCCCTTAAAAGGGGCGGTGATCGAAAAAGTCTCCCCTTTTTCTCCTAAATTACCAATCAACTGCTTAGCAAGCTCGGTTTGAGTTTTAGCAAGCTGCCAGCTGTAGCTTTTTTCATTGAGTGTTTGTTTGGAAGCAAGACCTAGTCTAAATAAAGCTTCCTCTCTTTCAAATTCGGTGAAAGCTTTTTCCTCATTCTGTAAAGCTTGGGTATAATTATTTCTAAGTTCAGAGATTTTGGGAGAATAAAGCTCGGCTAAGATAGCTCCTTTTTCAACTTTATCGCCCACTTTGTGAAAGACTTTGTCTGCTTTTGCTTCAAAAGGGGAGGTAATATGGGCGAGTTTATCGGGATGGACTTGAATAAAGCCCCCTTTTTTTAAAGTCACATGAAGAGTTTTGGCTTCAGCTGTTCTTAAATCTATTTGAGCCGCATTCATCGCTTCTTGAGAGAGAGTATAAGGTTCATCATGATCATGGTTGTGATGATGCTCATGCTCATCATGCATGGGAGGTGGATTGTGAGCTCCCCACCATAACAAAGCTGAGAGGGTAACTAAAATCGAGCAGCCGATAAGGGTCCCTTTCATGATGATCCTTCATATATCAAAAATTTGAGGTTGATCGCCCTTTCATGCAATTCTTTAAGGGCGTCTAAATAAAGATCTTCTATATCGAGAAGAGAAATTTTTGCCTCGATGATTTCGGTCTTATCCACTTCAGCCTCTTCCAAAGACTGTATTTGATTTCTTGCTTCGGGCATAAGTTCATTTTGAATGAGTTCAGCTTCCGCTTTGGCGCTCTCATAGGCTTGAAGCTCATTTGATTGATGAAGCTCAATCCATTTTGAGGCAGATTCATATTCATAATCTTTTCTTTCGACCTCTATCGAGGAAGAGCAGATATTACCTTGATTTTGATCAAAGAGGGGAAGGGGGACATCTAGGCCCACAATAAAATAATCGTCCCGGCAGTTGAAATATTTACCGTAGCCCCCTGTCACCACAAAATCGGGAATTTGTTTGGCTTTTTCTATCTCAAACTGCGTATAGAGCTCTTCCCTTTCAGTTTTAAGAAGTTCTAGGTAGGGGTGCTGAGACGGGCAGATATCGAATGTTACAGGTTTTTGATAGCATCCTCTTTCGCAAGTTTCGATCGGATTTGCCGTTAAAAAAGCAATCTCTTTAAAAGCGAACAGTTTTTCTCTTTCTAATCTTTTCGATTCTAGAACCTGGAGCGTATGAAGTTGGCTTACTTGCTTGAATTCAAAGGCTTTGATTTTTCCTAATTTTACTTTTTCTTGGAGCGCTTCTTTCTTTTGAAAGAGAAGTTGGAGCCGCTCCTCATGAATTCTCGATTTTTCTTCTTGATAAGAGGCAAGAAAATAGGCTTTAGAGAGTTTATTTAAAAGGGTTTGTAAGTTGATCTCATGTTGGTACTTAGCTTTTAACCAGGCAAGAGCCGCTTTTCTTTTTCTTAAATCTCTTTTGCCGCCTGTCTCGATTAACTGCGATAGCTGATAGGCAATACCATTATCATCCTCTTCAGTCTCTCTGCCAAATCCCGAGGCTGTCACATTAAAATTGGGGTTTGCCCATTTTTGACTTTGCAAATACTGCTGATAGCTGGAGTTGATAGAGGATTCGGACTGCAAAAGGAGTCTATTTTGAGAAATAGCCTGTCCGTGTAATTCAGCGAGCGTGACCGCTTGAAGAGAGGCGATAAAAAAGAAGGGTAGAATCCAAAGTATCATAGGGATTCACCATGTCAAATTCTATTTTTTATGACTAGAGGGGAATATTCAAAGCGGCAGTAATTTTTTCAGGAGAAGGCATCACCATGGGATCGCTGAAAGAAACTTCAATCGTAGAAAAAGGTTTTGGAAAGCGAAATTTATCCCACGTTTTTAACTCCCAATATTTATCGGCTTCCCAATTGAAGGTCATGAGAGAGGCGCCGGTTTCTTGAAGAGTCCTTTCCAAACCCGGTTTTAACTGGTAAACAGGGCCTCTTGGGCCATCCGGCGTGATTAGCAAAATCGACTCATTTTTTTGAACCGTTTGAATCACATTTCTCAGAGCGGACGATCTTGAATCGTGACCTACCCGAATGACGCCATTGGAAGGATAGGTCGAGGCAAAATTAACCAGCAACTCTCCATCGCGGCTGCGGCTTATAAAGGAGGTGAAGTGAAGCTTTCCTGCATAGGGAAGAAGGATCTCGGATAAAATAGCTAGCCGATTGTGCCATAAGGCGATGATAAGGGGCCCTTTTTCTTTAGCGAAGGGAATTTTTTCGCGCCCTTTGATGTTTATACGGCACG
>CAYWQX010000006.1:0-89983 GCA_964460985.1 uncultured bacterium | reverse complement strand
GTACTTCCGAAAGTTTCCAGGGAAGCGGGCAAGCGCACGGGCAAGGGCATGCGCACGGGTTTAGCAGCAAGCAGCAGAAAAGGTACTAGTGAGAGTTTCCAGGTGCTAGCGCACGGGTTTAGCAGCAAGCTGCAGAAAAGGTACTAGTGAGAGTTTCCAGGTGCTAGCGCACGGGTTTAGCAGCAAGCTGCAGAAAAGGTACTTCCGAAAGTTTCCAGGGAAGCGGGCAAGCGCACGGGCAAGGGCATGCGCAGGGGTTTAGCGGCAGAATAGGTGCTTGTAGGAGTTTCCAGGTGATAAATCACATTCGTCGTTTGCGGTGGAACGGGCTCATAGGAGGGCGATTATCGGGACGTTTTGGTTTATGGAAAGTGCGTCCGCGCCCAAGGACAATCGGCTCCGGCTTGATAGTGGGATCGACTTCAAAACCTGTAATGATTTCTACTGGCACTTTCTTTTTCAAAAGTTTTTCAATATCGTGCAGAAATTTTTGTTCATCAATTGAGACAAGAGAAATCGCTGTCCCCTCTTTCCCGGCTCGTCCGGTTCGTCCAATTCGATGAACATAGTCTTCAGGCACATTAGGCAACTCGAAATTGACCACATGAGGAAGATCGCTAATATCAAGCCCGCGCGCTGCAATATCAGTTGCAACTAACACTCTTACCGCTCCCGCTTTAAAGTCGGCTAAAGCTTTGATGCGAGCGTTTTGACTTTTGTTTCCATGGATCGGAACGGCCGAAATTCCATCGTCCATGAGCTGCTTGGCAAGTCTATTCGCCCCATGCTTTGTTCTAGTGAAAACCAAAACCTGTTTCCAGTTGCCCTCGCGAATCAAATGGGATAAAAGCTCTTTTTTACGTTTGGTGTCGACCGGATGAATCTTTTGGTCAATCTGGTCATTCGTGCTGTTCTGTTTGGTCGCTTGCACTTGAGACGGATTTTTTAAAAATTGTTCCGCCAATTTTTTAATTTCCGACGAAAAAGTTGCCGAAAATAAAAGAGTCTGTCTTTCTTTTGGACAGAGCTTAATAATTCTTTTGATATCGTGAATAAAGCCCATGTCGAGCATTCTGTCAGCTTCGTCTAAAACAACAAATTCGAGCTGAGATAAGGTTAAAGCTTTTTGTCCAATAAGATCTAAAAGCCTGCCGGGCGTCGCAACGAGCACATCCACGCCGTGCTTTAATTTGATGATTTGAGGATTAATATTCACCCCCCCCAAAGACAACAAACGACTTGAGAGGTAAAAAATGGCTCATCTCTTTCACGCACTCTTCGACCTGTGCCGCAAGCTCTCTCGTCGGAGTCAAAATTAAAGCACGCACCCCTTTTCTTTCTTTATGCTGCATCAATTTCTGTAGTAAAGGAGCTACAAAGCCTACCGTTTTACCGGTTCCGGTTTGCGATCCTGCCATCAAATCAGACCCCTCCAAAATAGGTGGGATGGATTGTGACTGGATGGGAGTTGGCTTTTCAAAGCCTTTCTTCTCAAGAGCTTTTAAGAGTTCGGGGATAAGGTTTAATTCTGTGAATGACATTAGATAATTATAAATGAAAATTAGATACTAAGCAAAAATTAAAAAATATTATTGATGAAATAGTTCTATAAGCACCTTTTACAATCACTTCAAATAGAGCAAAAAGTTTTCAAAACTTTTTTTATGCCCCTCTAGCTCTTGACAACTGATCACATCCCCGATCATTCTTAATTGGATACTTTGGAGCGCTGTCGAACCTAATTCAATATCCGTTTCATAGTGAAAATAGCGCTTGCAAAATGATTTGAAAGCGTCTGTCATCACTTGGATTTTCTTCAAATCGTTGAGCTCATTCATAAACTCGCTGAATTCTGACCAGCTTAAATCGTTTGAATGGGCTTCAATGCTCTCTTGAAGGGAGTAGTTTTTTACTGAGCTTTGGAAGAGACGAAATCGAGGCTCTCCTCGGGTAGTTAGGTATTTTACAACCACAAATCCATGCCCGCCAAAATATTCTTTAGATCCTTTGTCAGGCGAGAGAAAATAGGCCGGAGTGAGGATGAATCCTACCACAAAAACGGATCTTGCATTCTTTTTAAATACCGCTTCGAAGACGTTCTCAATCTTACCGAGCCGCATATATTTAGTGCCAAAAAAAGCACTCATCAATCCGATGTAGGTATAGCTGCAGCGTGTTCGAATAATCTCTTGATCCTTCGAAGGACACAGCATACTGGACCATCGGTTTCTCAGGTAGAGTTCTTTATAAGGGTTCTTCGATAGGTTGAAAACAAAATCAAAGGTTGTTTTAGCTTCAGGAATCGGAATTATTGAATTGACGCTCATTCTACCTTACAATAGACTGTTAACTATGAATTTCACACTTCATCCGAGCCTACAAAAAAAAATATTTATACACGACCTCAAACTTTGCCAAGTATTGATGGAAGATGAGCTTCACTATCCCTGGCCCATTCTTGTTCCGAAAAAACCTGATCTAAAAAAGCTGATCGATTTGGCTTGGGGCGATCAACTAATCCTCATGCAAGAAATGGACTTGTGCCAGCGTCTATTATGGGATTTATATCAACCGGCTCAATTAAATGTCGCTCAGATCGGAAACAAAACTCCGCAACTGCACATCCATATTATTGCCCGTTTCGAAAATGATCCCTGCTGGCCAAAGACCGTCTGGGAACAAACAAAAACCAGATTAGACCCCGAAAAAAAACAAACGATCGTTTCAACCCTTCAAGAAAAATTTAAAGCATTTTTTAAAAATAAAGAGCTATTGAATTGCGCTCTATCCGATTTTCCGCCGGAAAAAGCGTTCGCTAAAAGAGCTCTTTTATCATCAAATAGTTCACAAAATTGACCGATCTGAGCGTTTTGACCTGCTCTCTTTCAACTAAGAAACCATTTTTTTCAAAGAAGGCTTTTGCGGTTATGCTCGATTCGGTAAAAATTCTTGAGTGGCCTAATTTTTTAGCCTCTTTTTCAATCTCTTCAAGAAGCTTTTTTCCAACACCCTGGCCCTGATAATCCTTATGAACATAGAGCCTATGAATAAGCCCTTCAGGAAGTAAATTGGCAAAACCTAAAATAACTCCGTTTTTTTCAACCACAAAGGGGATTCCATCAAATAGGCAATAAGTCGAGGGATCGGGCACCCATGTTTCGATTTGAGCAGGAGAATAATCTTTAATATTGACTGAGCGGACCGTGTCAAAAATAAGCTGCCCTATAGCCTTACCGTCTGTTGGCAATGCAGGTCTAATTTTCATGTTTTATTCCTTCTCTATAAATGGGATAGATTGCCTTTTTGATCGCATGAGTCTCAGGCGCAATGACACCGAGAGCAAAAAGTAAAAAACCTAAATTTAGAACTATTATCCTCACAGACACCCATTTCATGTACAGATCTCTTTAAAGTTTTTTAGAAATTATATAGGTTAAGCTTAACTCAAGGATAAATATGATTTTCCTTCCGCTTGGGCTCTTTGGATTTATTTTAACCTTGACAGCTGCTGAAACGCCTCCCTGTCCCGAACTTACGGGTCGGATCGTCTTTCCTCACAGCGAGTCGTACGAAAAAGATCGCCTTGTCTCGAACTATTATACCTCCAAGGACAAGTATCCTTACGCGATCGTTTATGCTCAAAAGAGAGAAGATGTTCAAAACGCAGTAAAATGGGCCCTTTGCAAAGATATTCCTATCCGGGTACGAAGCGGAGGCCACAATCACGAAGCTTTTTCCACCGGAACAAGAGCGATTGTCATCGATGTGAGCGAGATGAAACAGTTTGATCTAGATACGGCAAAAAATATAGCTCAAGTAGGACCCGGCAACACCAACAAGGAGCTCTACGATAAACTCTTTGATAAAGGGCTTACCCATGCCGGGGGCACTTGTTCAGAAGTGGGCATCTCCGGACTTGTCTTAAGCGGCGGGATGGGCCCTTTAGCTAGAAGAGAGGGGCTTGCTTGCGACAGCCTTCTTTCTTTTGAAATGGTTGATGCCACTGGGAACCTATTAAAGGTTACCCCCGATAATGAGTACAAAGATCTTTTTTGGGCTGCTCGAGGAGGTGGCGGAGGCAATTTTGGGATTATTACTTCGCTTACTCTTAAAGTATACCCTGCTAAGGATGTCACCTGGTTTAATCTGGGTTGGGATTGGACCCAGCCGATTGATCAAATTATCTCAAGCTGGCAAGAGATTTTTTCAAAGCAAGACAAAAAATGGTTTTCCCACTTAGACCTGTGGTCTAAAGCCTTCCCTTCCGAAAAATTCAAGAAGCAACCGATCAAAATTATGGGGATGTTCTGGGGATCTCCTGAACAGGCAAGAGAGCATCTAAAACCCCTTTTCGATATTGCTAAACCAAAATCTGAAGTGTTTGAGAGCGTCTCTTGGGCGAAATCAATCAAAGAAATAGAAGACTCGACTGCTGTCTTTATCACCGACAAACCGGAATATAAATCGACGGGAGCCTTTGTCATGGATCCCATGCCCAAAGAGGCGATCGACCTTCTTTATAAAAGCTTATCCGAGTCCACCTACCCTTTATACAATGTGCTTTATTTTACTTTAGGGGGAAAAACGATGGAGATACCCTCTAACGAATCCGCTTTTTATTATCGAAAAGCGCTCTTCTTTGCCCAGTACTCGACTCAATGGCTAAATCCCCACGATGATAAGCCGCAAATTGCTTTTATCGATAAAGTAAGAGAGATGCTCTCTCCTTACACTAAAGGAGATTATATCGGCAATCCCGACTTATCGTTAAACGACTATATGTCAGAGTATTACGGCTACAACGCGGCTAGGCTTCAAGAGATAAAAGTTAAGTATGATCCCAAAGAGATGTTTGTTCATCCCCAAAGCATACCCCTTCCTGAAAATTAATAAAAAAGGATGTAAAAAATAAGCAGGGATTGGAGAGGCTTATTTTTTAATCCTTGAACCCTTTTGTTAAAAATTCCTATAAGGGATATTTTACAAGGGGTTCAAGGTGAAAGAGATCAATCCAGCCCTCCATAAAACGTGGGGCCGCTCCTCCGATGTGAGTCTAGGAACACTGCTTGGCTGTATCGCCATCTTTGTTTTGTCTCCCCTGCTTGTTTTTTATTATTACGTATCGGCCATGCAGTTTGAGGCATCGCTTATAGCTCCCTTGCAGTTTAACTGGGATACCCTTCCAAAACCCTCTTTGTTTTCCTTCAGCCTCCTCTCTTTCTGGATCCTTTTTCAAATCATTTTAGCTCTTCTCCCTGATCGCCTGCACAAATGGATTGCTAACTATCAAGGAGGAGAGACCCTTGGAGCTGTCACTCCTGCAGGCAATCGTTTGAAATATAATATAAACGGGCTTCAAGCCTGGATCATCTCTCATCTTGCTTTTATCCTTCTCTCCTTTGGATTGGGGCTTTTCTCCCCTACGATTGTCTTTGATTACTGGGGAGAAATACTGTGGCTCGTTAACATAGGAGGCTTTTTACTCGCCTCTTTTGCATACATAAAAGCCTATTTATTTCCCTCATTTCCTGAAGATCGAAAATTTAGCGGACTTCCATTTTACGACTTCTTCATGGGGATTGAACTAAACCCCCGAGTAGGTCCCATCGACCTTAAGCTCTTTTTTAATGGCCGTCCCGGAATTATCGGCTGGTCTATTATCAATCTCTCGTTTGCTTCTGCCCAGTATTCAATCTATGGATATGTCACAACCTCCATGATTCTTGTGAATTTCTTTCAACTCCTCTACATCCTTTATTTTTTCTGGAAAGAAGCCTGGTATCTCAATACGATCGATATTCATCACGATCATTTTGGCTGGATGCTTGCATGGGGAGATATGACTTGGCTTCCGTTCATGTATACACTGCAAGCCCTCTTTTTAGTCATCCATCCGGTGGAACTAACCCTCCCTTATGCATTATTTGTATTACTATTCGGCCTGATTGGATTTTATATTTTTGCAAGCGCCAACAATCAAAAAGATCGTTTTAGAAAAGATGAAAATACCCTTATTTGGGGAAAAAAACCTGAATTTTTATCCTGCGAATATAAAACTCAAGATGGCGAAAAAAGGACTTCTAAACTTCTACTTTCAGGATGGTGGGGTGTAAGCCGCCATTTTAATTATACGGGAGATCTTATGTTATCTCTCGCCTACAGTTTAGCTTGCGGTGTAGGTTATTTTTTTCCCTACTTTTACTTTATCTTCTTAAGTTCTCTTTTAATTCATCGCTGCATTCGCGATGAGAAGCGATGCGAGAAAAAATATGGCCGGGTATGGAAAGAATATACCGAAAAAGTGCCCTACAGACTAATTCCCTATATTTGGTAATGAAATCAGTCAACAAAAGGGTACGCATGTGCTACCTGCGTCTCAGCAAATAGCGCGATCACTCTACAAAGAACAGTGCCTGGGTTTTGAGGCACATACCCTAAAAGACCTACCATTCTCCAGTAAAGAGGATGCATTCTTTCAGGCAATTGCTGTCTATAAAGAGCATTCACATCATCGATGACTTCCGTCTCATTGTTTAGCGCATCCACATAGCTCAAAATATGAGATTTCATGATACTGCATCTGAAAAGATAATTGACCTGATCATAATTCCAATAGCTTACCGGCCAATAAGGAAGTGTCGTTTTAAATTGAGGATTAAGCCAGAGAAACCTTTGCTCTACTTTATGGCGTCTATGCATTACATACTGAGCTCTTAAAAAAACAGTTTCTAAAGGCTCTTCAGGATGGGCTGAACCCGCTAAACTTCTGATGAACACCTCTTCATGAGTCATCTGCTCTAAACAATCCTCTGCAACCTCCACATAAGACGTTATCACTTTAAATTTATGAGGATCTTTTTCATCGAAACTCTTCAAAGAGCTTGTTGCCGCTTCCAAAAAGGTGTATAAAGCCCGCTCCGGATTGATGGCCCCTTGGGACACTTGTCTAAGGATGCTGAGCGCTGTTGCTCGAAAGCTTCTATCCAAGTGACTGTCGACTTGATTGATTTCAACCGGCAGCCAGTCGGTAGAGTTATCTTCTAAATGCAAAGAAGTATTATGCGCAAAGGAATAACTCAAAGAGCGCAGGGAAGGCAGCGTCGCTCGGTGGGCTGCATGAGCTGCACTTTTAACTTTAAGCTCAGGATTGGCAACCAAAGCGTAATTTCCAGGGCCTCCCACTTGAGCATCCGCATTTACACAAGAATCAAGTTCTATGTAAGTTCTATAAACAAAAAGACATTGCCTAAAAAAACTTGCAATCCGTCCTTCAAAGTGATTTTTTATATCTTCTTGTAAATAGTCTAGACCATAAATATAAATATTAGGCCTTAACATCACATTTTCAACAGGAATACGGTAATCTTGTAGATTAAAGCCATTCATCATGGGGGCCAAAGAAGGCGGAACACAAGAGGATGCGAGATTACTGGAAAACGAATACTTTATTCTTTCGGGAATCATAATAAAGTATTCAATACTACTTTAAAATGTAAATAAAATCAAATTATTGAGAGATGATTTGGAATTGAATAAAGGAACTACTTTCTGTTTTTCCTTTTGGGAGTAGATTCGTAATCTTCTTCATCCCTATCTGGCACATTTGAGGCCTCATAGGAATCAAAAGACAATTTGTTATCCTTTTTTAGTATGGCCGGCTTAGAGTCGGATCGATCAGCTATTCGATAAATTTCATTATAAAATTGATACTCTTTGACAGGCTCTCTTCGAAGAGGTGTTTTGATTTTTTCTTCTCTTATAAGGGGTTTTGTTAGCTCTTTGGGTTGAGATTCAATTTTACCTTTAGGTTTATTTGAAACAGTCACTTTTCTTTTGGGAGAACTCGCCTTAGATTGACTCTTGGACACAGATTTCTTAGAAATTTTCTTTTCCCTATCATCGTGTAATAAAACCGCTGCCTTTTTAGCTTTGCTAGGAGAAGAAGATTTTTTCGCGACCGATCTTGATTTAGCTTTTGAACCGGCGGACGTTTTTTTGCGCTTGAGTGCCATAATACCTCCTTCTCCCTCTAGATTTACGCTATATTTCCCTTTGCAATTAAATTATAGGGGCAATTTTTGCCTTATAATGATTTAGAAAATCTAAATTATAGCTAATTAGATAGATACCTTGTTGTATTAATAATTTTTATATACTATGATACTCAATCTATGATGAACCTTAAAGCCTTTTATACACTACCCAATGTCGCTGACATTCAACCCAATATCGTTCATCGCATTGGAAATACCCTTCTCATCCCTGCCGCCATGATTTTAAGATCGAATATGGTTGAGTATACCCCTTCCTGGAAGGTGAAAACCATCACCCCTGTTGAATTTGATGGCTCTCTTTCCAATGTAGGCGCCTTTGTTTTGTCGCTTATATTGTTTATGCCCTCCTTCATCTTGGGAACTATCGTGAAGGCTGCCTCTTTTGTAGATTCTGACGTTAGAAACGCCCACAAAGCTTTAAGAGATCATTATCTTAGACTTTAACTGCCCTCTTGGCTCAAGTTGTTGCTTTGACTTGGCACAAAGTTCATAAAAATTGCATTAAAAGACTTCTCCCCTTTAGTCTAGTGACGAAAATTTGAGACTGAATGTCTTTTTCTATCAACCGACCCAATCATTCTAAGGAGTCACATATGAACCATTTAAACGCTTTTTACTCCATGCCGAAAAATAAAGTAGATAGCCCATCCAAGCTTTACACCTCTTCGGTTCTTGTTTTATTTCCTGTAAGCTTTTTATGCAGCGTAGACATGGTATCCACTACACGCCTCTCAAATGAAAAAAACATTTACAAGATCGAACCCGTAAAACTCGATCTCAGCCAAGGAAGAAAGATTTTTATCACATTCATCGCTGCGATTTTATTCGTTCCCAGCCTGATTTTGGGCACCCTTTTAAGATCTATTGCTTACGCTCAACCAGAAGTAAGGGACTTCCATAGCAAAATCGTCCTCTACAAAGAAGAGACTTCGAATACTCAACACGTCGCAACATAAGTTAATCCAAAACAAACCCAAAGGAAGCTTTTTAAATCATAGCTTCTTCTTTGGGTCTCGTTCTCCTATTCCTCAAAAAGGCTATTTCACTTGAAAGGCACAAAGGGAGCCGATTTTATTTAGGTATGAATAAAATCATCAACAAGTCATCCCATAAAGAGTGAACATTCTATTCTTTGTTGCTTCTTTGTACCTTTGTTCCTCTGCGCCTTTCAAGTAAAATTGCAGCTTTAGAGAGCAGAAATCATAGGCCCTTCTAGTACACGCGCCTCTAGTTCTCCTATTCCTCGAAAAGGCAATTCACACAAAGGCACAAAGGCACAGAGGGACAAAGGGAGCCGATTTTATTTAGGTATGAATAAAATCATCAACAAGTCATCCCATAAAGAGTGAACATTCTATTCTTTGTTGCTTCTTTGTACCTTTGTTCCTCTGCGCCTTTCAAGTAAAATTGCAGCTTTAGAGAGCAGAAATCATAGGCCCTTCTAGTACACGCGCCTCTAGTTCTCCTATTCCTCGAAAAGGCAATTCACACAAAGGCACAAAGGCACAGAGGGACAAAGGGAGCCGATTTTATTTAGGTATGAATAAAATCATCAACAAGTCATCCCATAAAGAGTGAACATTCTATTCTTTGTTGCTTCTTTGTACCTTTGTTCCTCTGCGCCTTTCAAGTAAAATTGCAGCTTTAGAGAGCAGAAATCATAGGCCCTTCTAGTACACGCGCCTCTAGTTCTCCTATTCCTCGAAAAGGCAATTCACACAAAGGCACAAAGGCACAGAGGGACAAAGGGAGCCGATTTTATTAGGTAAGAGTAAAATCATCAACAAGCCATCCCATAAAGAGTGAGCATTCTATTCTTCGTTGCTTCTTTGTACCTTGCTCCTCTGTGCCTTTCAAGTAAACTTACAGCTTTAGAGAGCAGAGTCTCAGGCTATTTACATCCGCATTTTTGATGAGAGAGAGTATCTAAAACCTCTTGCACCGGTTTCGTACGCCATAAATGGATGAAATTATCGGTTGTTGAGAGCGTTTGAAGATAGGCTCTGTCGCACATAAGGTAACCGTTTAAGTGATCGATTTCATGTTGCAGAATTCTAGCATACCATCCTTTGGCATGAATGGTTTGAGGCTCTCCTTTTTCATTAAGACACTCGACTCTGACCGATTTCGCCCTGGGAACCACGGCTGTGAAGACCGGGACGCTCAAGCATCCTTCGAAGAAGAGATTGACCTCTTCCTCTTCGATATAAAGAGAGGGATTGATGATCACATGAAAAGGAACGGGATAGCGCTCCCTCTCTTCAATCTGGGCCTTAGAAAGGGCCGATTGATCCATATCTTCAATCACCGCGAGCTGAATCGATTCGCCGATTTGAGGGGCAGCCAGTCCAACGCCTGGAGCGGATCGCATCGTTTCTTTCATATCTTGGATCAGCTTCTGAATACGGGGTGACAAAATTTCCTCTTGAGATAGGGCTCTTGCAACCTGTCTTAAGACGGGATCGCCTATCTGAACAATTTTCAGGGAGGTTGATGCTTTTGGCTGCAGCGGTTCTTTGAAAATTGTTTTAGCCTCAACGATAGATTCAAAAGGGATAAGCCCCTCGTATAAATGATAATATTTTGCGCCCGAGCCGCCAGGGTTTGTCTCAAACACTAGCCTTCCAACCAATTTGACGGTATCGATTTTAAGAATCACAACCTGGGGCGCATCCTTCCAAAATTTATTCAAAATACGCTCAAGCTGCTCATCCGTTGAAAAATGGATGAAAGCCTCATCCTCAGAGGTGAGGATGACCGCCTGCCGAGCTTGGGAGGCTTGCCAGTTTTTATAAGATAAAATTTTATAGAGAAAAGGAGGCGTTTCCATATCGGATCCGAATAAAAAAGTGGTTGCTAAAATAGCCAAAAGAAGAAGTTTCATGAGGAGCATCTTAATGAATGCTTCTCATTTTAAACAAGAATCGACATCATCCTTTGCCTGATTTTCCCGAATCCAATCCATAACCGCTTTATATTTGGGACACTCCTCTTCGGACACGTCCATATACTCTGTAAGCCCCCAACTTCCCCACATCGACCAAGTCGCAGTCGAAGAAAAATGGCACATTAAATCGCCTTTTAGCGTTTTCCAATTGTTTAAATAGCGTGTGTAGAGTTTTCCCATCCTAGGATGTTTGTTAGCCGATAAAAAGAGGGCTGTGAGGGTATCACTTGCCTCACCCCCTTCAATCCCGACTAGATGCTGACCTGATTCATAGCAGCAAAATTTAAGCCCATACTTATCCGCGATCCTTTTCTGATTTTTCATCCACAAATAAGTTTCAGGGATCGCAATTTTTTCAAGGTAGTCGAACACTTGATCTAGAGACCATTTCTCAATTGTAGAAAGAGAGGGTTTTGTATGGGGTCCTGCTAAGAGGCCAAAGTAGGGCGCTATGGCAAGGACATCCGTATGCTCATATACATCATGCTGCTTCAATACCCTCTCATCGGTCCAATAATCGGGGTCAATCAAAGCATGCCAGGAGATCACTCTTTGGAGTTTTTCGCTTCCGCCAAAAACCTCTTCCCAAATCATAAAAATCTCTTTAGATCTTAATGCATAAAAGCTTGCAGCGCCCGCCCAAGGCCCTTCATGGGGCATTAAACCGAGCTCTTTTCCTTTCTTTTCCGTATAGTGATATTGCTCAAATCCTGAGTTCCACACTTCGTTAGAATATTCGATATAGATTTTCAGATCGGGATCTAAACGATTTTTAACTTGTTTCGCAAATTCACGTATAAAATGATCATCCGCTTGGTGAGGCATACAAAACCAGGGATTGATTTTAGTTTTATTGCAAAGTTCAATCATGAGCTCAAGGGGAGCCCCTTTCGTTGTAAAATTCATATCTTGCAAAGTGGGACGATCTTCCCACTTTTCAATATTCGAATTATTGGTGTAGGCCCAATCCATAAAGCGAAAAGTGTCAAAGTCTTTCCATCTGGATAGAAATTCAGGCGTGAAAGGGTTTTCCTTATAAGAGCTTTCAAAGCCAGGCATGATAATCCGGATATTGCGGATATAATTTTGTGGATTCGTCTTTTTTATCCGAAAGAAAAGCCCTTGCGTGTTTTGGTCCAAATTCAGAACGATTTTCCCCGGTTCACGGCTTATGACTCTACACTCCGTGATCGAAAAATCAATCTCCCCTTCTCCCTCATACAAGCAGACATACTCCCCTTTAGGATGATGCCCTTTGCTATGGGTCAGCATAAGAGTCTCGGCCCAGCACCCCGGCTTGAGTTCTTTAATCCATCCGTTTTTATCAAGCGAAAGCTTAGGCCCTTGCCCCCACCCTTTTCCTTCCGCGTGACTCACCCACTCTCTTGATAGATAAAACAGATTGGTAAAACAAAATTCCGTACTCCAGTCTGTCGGACCATTCAAATTCATCCCAAGCCGTGGCTCAGCCTGTAAAAGGGCTACCCACATCATAACTATAATTATACAACGCATAAACACTTAATTTGGATTAAAACAAACAATTATACTAAACATTGAATTATAAAACATTAAATTGCTGGAAAATCAACCCCTTTCTCAAAACGTCTCTTTTCTTCTCGCACTGCAGTTTGTCTTTAATATTTTCAAAGTAATATTCAACAGTTCTTTTCGACAAATGAAGCTCTTGAGCCGTTTCGATCGCTGTTTTACCCATTAAAAGAAGCTGCAGACACTCTTTTTCTCTTAGAGTGAGACGATCCGCCATTTTCTGAAGCTCATGATTGGATTTAAACGGACCTTTTAGCTGGCGTAAAACAGCCAACATATCCCAGGCTTGCCACACTTCGACGATTTGTCTATTCTCTAGCCGGTAGATCGTATGACCCGATATTTCAAACGGCTTATGGGTCGCCGGAAGATAAAAAAAAGATCCTCCATTGAATCCGCGGCCCGACCATCTGACAACCACTTTGTTTTTTTCCGCAAGCATTTCATGAATGTGCATTTCATGAAATTGAAAAGCATGAATATATGCTTCATCGATTTTCCTTGTTTTATCCTGTCCGATCAAGTGCGGAGCATGCACCTCTTGCCAGGATGGCGGGCAGTGAACTTCAACTCTAGGGGATATGATCTCCTCATAGTTCTTTAAGTTGCCTTTTCCAAGGATCTCCTTTACCACATGTTGGACAATTGTTTTTTTCACAAAATGGCGTGCACTTTAAAATTAGGGTAAGTCAGCTTGATAGGACTTACATCAACTTGTTGGCTTTTTTTTAAAAAAATCTCTGTCACTTTTTTTACAAAAGGGGTTTTCAGGGCCTCCGGCAATGGAGCCAAATGGGGAAGCCAGGCTTTAAGATTATTCATGAAAGTTATTTTATCAGGGTATTTAAAACATTTTTCACACTCTCTACATTTAACAGAAGAAAACCCTGCACTTGAAATGAGGGCTTCATAATTTGCGAGTGTCATTAGCGGCATCGATCCTTCCTCAAAGCCTTTGAAATAACTGCTGTATTCTGCCATAGCTTGAGTGAGAGCAATCTCCAGATGAATACTTCTCGGCAAAGGATTTAAGGAGACGAGGGCAACTCCTTTCGGTTTCAAATGAAGAGCTATATTTTGCCAAAGCGCTTTTTGATCCTTTATCCAGTGCAAGGCGGAAAAAGAGACGATCATGTCGAATTTTTTATCGAATTTGAACTCCTCCCCTCTGGCCCAACAAAATGCTATTTTTTCGGACTTGATCTCCTTTGCCTTCATCACCATGGAAAAGGAGGCATCTATTCCTATAATCGAGCGGCATTTGCGGGAGATTTTTTCAGTTATCCGCCCATCGCCCGATCCGATATCTAAAACCTCTTCATCCCCCCTAAAAGGGTATTCAGAGACAATTTCACAAGCTAGCTCAGACTGTCCGGATGAATAATTTGAATAGTCGATACCATTCCAACGATCTTTAACAGGAACCATTCTTTTTCTCCTTTTTGGAAAAAGAGTGGCACGCTTAGATGTATTCTTTTCACCGTACTAAATACGGTAAAAGCAGTGGAGGCGTTTGATTTTCCAGCCTATTAACTCGTTCTCACTTTTTTAGAGGGTCCAGCTTCCTTTTAAATGAAGGCTTGACATACCATTAATTCGCTAACCCAATAATGAATATGCTTAAATTTCTTCTTCCCCTTCTGTTTTTTTCATCTGCTTTTGCAATAGACAACTCGCCTGAATTCGTACGGGGCTATCTCTATTCAAAGATAGAGGACTTTTTTCCAAATACCGATATTGAATTTGAAGTGCATGAAGATCAAATCATTATCTATAAATGGCCTGAAACTGATTTTAATGGCGATCAACTGAAGTCTTTCATTGAAAGCTGCACGAACTATACCGTGATTTTTGATAGCTTATATACTCCCATTCAGCCTTTAACGATCGAAGCGTGCGAAAACGAGCCACCCTATGAAGAGACCAACTTTTTGCCGGAGTTAAATCTATTTTTTCCTACCCTGCTAGCTCAGCCTCACATTCTGGGTTATTCTGCGGGCTGGAGAAGCTATGACAAAGTGTTTCACAGAAGCTGCCTGCCGATCTCTATCGGCGATCAGTTTTCCCTTTATCAATTTAAAACCGTTTCCTATGGACACCTTTATTTCGGCATTGAAGCCTGCGTATGGGCTATTTTTGAAGGGAGAACCAAATCGCTTTCGCTCATCAATGCCGACTATTTTATCGGTCTTCCCCTGACCTATATTAACAATCGTTTTTCTGCCAAACTTCGTTTCTTCCACGAATCTTCCCATCTTGGGGATGAGTTTCTTCTAGAAAACAGAAATATCGAGAGACTAAATCCCAGCATGGAGGTGATCGATCTTTCGTTAGCCTATGATTTTAGCGAAAACTTGACCGGTTTTTTAGGTTATGGTTACGTCATTCGATCGGACGACTCCTATAAAGTGAAGCCTAACAATATTTTCTATGGTTTCAACTACTTCATGGACTGTTTCAAAGTGAATTTCTTTAATGGAATCGGCACACCCTATATTGCAGGATATTTCACTAATTATGAAAATCACAATTGGGCGCTTGATTCAACTCTTGCGATCGGTTATCAGTGGGATAAATTATATGGCCACAAATTAAGAATCTATCTGGAAGCTCACAACGGTTTTTCTCCGGATGGACAGTTTTCTAAGGAAAAAACTCAATATCTCTCTTTAAAAATTCTCTACGGTTACTAAGCTCTTTTTCCCGGACTTCCTTTCAAGTCCGGGAGAATTTATTGATTGACCTATAACTCCTTTAAGACTAGTTATACGCTTTGATTAGGCCTATAAACTTTAAAAAGGAGCTTTTATGTTTAAATGGATTTCGTATCTTTTTCTCTCTCTCCTTCTTCAAACCGCTTCAGCAGATGAATTTATGCAAGATGTAGATCTTGTGGCTAAGCTTCAAGAAAATCATGTGAGGCTGATTGTCGTAAGACAAGGCGAGGCGATTAATAATGCCAAAAAAATTGTCTCAAGCAGCCTCTCTCCCGGCTATTCTCTCACAAGACGGGGGCTTCAGCAAGTGGAGAGGATGAAAGAGCTTTTTCAGCATGAACCGGTCTCGAAAATCTTTACATCCCCTCTCTATCGATGCCTTCAAAACACACAAATTTTAGGCGCTTCTTTGAACCTTACACCGGATGCTTTAATTGTCGATTCTCGATTAGTCATCCAGAATTTTGGAGAGAACGAAAGAACCTCATACAATGACTATGAAGAGTCTTTTAAAAGTAAAAAAGAGATGCTGGAGGCCGCAAGAGAAGGAATAGAATCGGGCAAGTCCGTATATGATAGAACAAGAGATCTTCTGTGGCAGATAGCGAACTTTTCTGAAAATACCACCATTATGCTTATCACTCATGCTTTCAACTATTGCCATATCTCGAAAATACTTACCGGAGAATACGGACGATTTCCGGCAGTTGCAGAACACATCATTTACGATTTTAACTAAGTGAAAAGAAAAGGCTTTATCGGAAAGTGTCCGGCAAAGCCTCTTAGATAATTATTGCTCTAAATTAACGTGAAACTGTCTTTCTGAGCACGTAGGAGTATTTGTATCGATTGTATTGATAAGACCGCCCGCTGTAGCTCCCAAAGCTGTTCCTAAGAGGATATCGGGTAGCGGACAGGAGCTGCTTGCACAAGCGATGCCGATTCCTGCGCCGATGATAGCGCCGATTAAAGGAAGGGGAGAATTAGAGCCTTTTCTCGTGATAAGCCATCCATCTTGCGGCTGATACCCCTCTTTACAAATGTATACATAGTGATTGTACTTTTTATTCAAAGCCACAAGGACGGGAGTAGTTCCGCAATCATACCCATCAATGATCACCTGAGCCTCTTCAGGGCAAGAGGTAAACCACACTCTCTCTTCAGCACATCTTGCTGAACAGCAGCTCGCGAAAACAACTACTAAAGCAATGAATGAAACGAATTTTTTAAACATAGAAAATTTTCCCTATTAAAAAATAAAATTTTCTCATTAATTAATATATTAATGCAACTATTTAAAAGATTTTTAATTTACGCATAATTAGCCTTCATTTTTTCTAGACGAATAATTTATGACATTCAAAAAAATATTTAGCGGTTATATAGCCCCTTTCGGCATGATTTTATTTTCTTAAACTTGAGGGGAGGATTTAATGCTCTATACCGTTTTTTTCATGCTCTCATTCCTGAGTGTTACCGCCAATGAATATCAAATAGCGTTGGTAAGAGAACTATCCCCCCAATTTGAGAATAGCCTTAAAAAAAACCCTCCAAAAGAGCCTATTCATCTTGAAAAGGCCATCCAACAGCATAACCACTATATTGAGATCCTTCAACAACTCATCCCCTTTGTCCTTGTCATTCAAGGGGATCCAAACTATCCCGACTGCAACTTCATCGAAGACACCGCGATCATTGTAGGAAAAACAGCGGTTATAAGCTCAATGGGAGCCGAGTCGAGAAGGGGTGAGGAAATAGCGGTTCATGCCGTACTTCAACACTACATCCCGGAGATCCATCTTCTCGAGAAACCGGCCCTGATGGATGGGGGGGACATCCTCTATACGAATAAACAGTTAATCGTAGGCCTTTCCGAAAGAACAAATATTCAAGCCTATTTTGCTCTCAAAGAGATTTTTAAAGAAAAAGTGGAGGTGATAGCTATTCCTGTAACAGAGGGGCTTCATCTCAAATCGATCCTAAGTTATTTTGCAGAAGATACCCTGATTGTTGCCGATACCCCGGCAGGCGAACGCATCCGGGAGGCTTTGCCAGGCTACCAATTTATAAAAGTTCCCGATCCAGTCTCTTCGAACGCTTTAAGAATCAGCTCCACCCTTCTCATCCAGGAAGGCTATCCGGAAAGCGAGCGGATCCTTGAGGCGGCCTGCCAACAGGAGGGGCTTCAGCTGATCAAATTAAACATGTCCGAATTGATTAAAGCCGATGGGGCCCTGACTTGCGGGAGCTTATTATTTAACCCCTCAATAACTCCATAAAATCCAGTATTCGCGGCCATTTGATTGTCTAATGGGATGAAGCCTTCTTGAAACGATGTTTTGAGGGGCAAGAAGCCTTTGGTAGAGGTCGTCAAAGTATTCAGGAGAATCGGTAAAGAAATGGTGCAAGTTCCGCGTAATATTGATGGGAGTTGCATCTATTACCCTCACTTCTTTAAGTCCGAAATCCATCAGTTTTTCGGCTTGTTCGTACTGATAGGCCGCCTCTCTTTCTTCCGGCGGAATTGAAACATCTATACGGCCAAGTTTTCTTCTTCCGTTTAACCAAGCGCTCATCAAAAGCGCCCGATCATTTGAAGAGACATAGGCAGAAAGCCTCTCAGCCGTTTGAGGGATCGTTTTTTGAAGTTTTTCATTGAAGCTATCATAGGCTATATCGGGAGCAGATAATACGACGTGGTCCAATTTATAGGGAAGAGTGCTGTCATTTAAGGAGACCAAAGCGTCCGTTATCACCTGGCAACCGAGGCTGCTTCCGATGATCCATATTTTTTCAGCACGGGTTTTATCTTGCACAGTTTTTAGCCATTTAGCTAAATCCATCGCGCTTCTCTTGGCCGCCTCTCTCGAGGCAAAATAGGCCCGGGTCCCCTCGCCTTGGTTTCCTGGCCAATCAAAAAGTACAACCGGAGTATTAATATCAAGAACATATCCAGTGTAAGCCGTCTTTAAAGCGGCTGACTCAAACCAATCTCTAAACCCCCAAATAACCACCAAAAGAGATTTTTCAGGCGATTTTTGTACGGCTCTCTTTAGGGATTCAAAATAACTCTCTTCCGCAAGGTGGGTTCTTTGATCTAGACGGATGTTATGAGATTCAAACCACTCGAAAGGTCTTATTAGAAGCCCTGGACGAATGAGCGCATCGAATGTACCGCTTGTGAGCTGATCGCCCAGCTGATTTCCTCTCCTTATAAAACTCTCCTCATTATTCTCCCTATTGGTCGTATAAAAGAATTGAAACCGTCTGAAGTCGCCCGCTTCCATGAAGGGAAGCCTGCCTGAGAAAGCGCTTCTTTCGGGCTGAGAGCCGAGCCCTGTAAATTCCCGCCTGTATATATCAAGCCCTATGATGAAACCGATGAACAGGAAAATAACAATCAGTTTTTTAAACACGCTTGATAAACTCTTCTTTTGGAAATCTTAAACGGGGGTTGTAGACGCCGTCCGGACTTCTTTTTCCGGCTCCGATCACCATCGTCACGTGAGTGTCTCTTGGCAAATGAAGAAGTTCTTTAAGCCTTCTCTCGTCAAATCCCTCCATGGGACATGAATCGAAACCTGCCGCTCTAAAGCCAAGCATGATGTTTTCACAAGCAAGCGCAACCGACTTTTGCGCCCATACCTCAAGCTTGCCTCGCCCAAAAGGAAATCTTGGAACCATCCGAAACAAACCCAGCACCCCAAAAATAACTCTTTTAAGCTGCCCCCAAATGCCAAAGGGCCCCTGAGAATAAATTAAAGGCGCAAGCTTAGTATAATAGCTCTTAACAGCAGGTAAAACAGGACCCTGTTTTTCAAACTCCTTGATCATTTGTTTTGAGTGAGCTCGCCACATATTCGGTCTTGCGCAAGCCACAATAATGACAGAAGCCGTTTTGACAGCATTTTGATTAAAGCAAATGGGGATCATCTTTTTGCGAACTTCAGGGCTCTTAATCCAATAAAATTCCCACGGCTGCAAGTTAGAAGAATTGGGGGCAAGCAAGCCGAGCTCTAAGATTTCTTCGACCACTTCGTCCGGTATGGGCACATCTTCGAATTTTCTGACCGATCTTCTCGACTCTACAATCGTTTTAAATGCTTGAAAATCGGTAGGAGGAGCCTCCTCCCGGTATCCTGAAGAAAGATCTGTTGATAAAACTGTATCTGCCATAAAAATAAAAACCTTGCTTAAAACAATTGCTTAGCTTCCCTTTTGTCTTTAGCTTCAAAAATTGCCTCAACCTCGTGGGGTGATGCATAATCAAGAGGTGTTTTTCCGCTTTTATCTTTGGAAAAAAAGGGTGAAAAATCTTCGATCATGGGAAGTATTTTCTGAAACTGAAGGAATCTTCCATTTTTCAACACATCATGATATAGGTTTTCTCCCTGCTCATTTAAAGGGACCACTTTTTCATACTTTAAAAATTCAGCCATTTCATCAGGATAAAACCGCGCCATTATTTCGTTTACGTCTGTAATCAAAACACCTCTTGCATGAAGCATCAATCTCAAGAGCTTATACCTATAGAAATAATCTGCTTTGATTTGAGGTTTCCAACCTTTTTCTACTAGTTGATGTTGAGTCTCTAAATCATCAGGTTTAACATAAAGATAAAAATCGCCTTCATTCAAAAAAGAAGGGATTACCTCTTCCTTCAAAACAAACTTCCACCCTCGATTAGAAAAAGCAAGAGCTAAAAACCTATGCTTTTCATCTTTTGTCTCAAGGAGGGTTTCAAGATGGGATAAAATGATACCCTCGCTATCTATGTATTGATCCCCTTTTAAAAAGCTATTTTTATTCTTTGAAATATAGAGCTTTCCGAGTGGAGAGTTATAGAACTTTCGAAGACTCTCTTGAGGAAGGTCATACATCCTGCAATAAACAAAACCTTCTTCTATCAGCTTTTCCAAGAGCTCGTCTGGGACATGTCCCTTAAGCCATTCTCTAAATACAAGGATATCCAGAGTAAACCATTTTTCATTAAACTCGAATTCTACTCCACGCCTCTCTTTGACAAGATCAAACTCATGCGGCTCTACCTTGCCTAAGAAATTTTCCCGACAGGCCTCAAAAAATTTAAAGTATTTAATACTTGGATTCATTTTAACAAGCTCTAAAGCCGAAAATGAATTTGTTTTTCCTCCATAGATTCTCAAATCAACCAAGCCTTTAATACTTTTTAATAGCTCATAATCGTGAGACTCCATGTCGTGTACTTTTAAACTCTGAACACATAATCCAGACTCAATCACTTGTTGAAGACAAGGCCGAAAAGCCTCTTTAGAAAGCTCAAGAGAATTTAATTCTACGAAGACCCGATTTTTTACATTTTGAACAAATTTCTCAATCTGAGGAACATTGATAGACATTTTATTCATTATACATAAATTTTTTGGGCCTGGAATCGAGTTTGATGTTGATGCAACCATACATTCCCAGATAAATTTTTTAGTTTTAATCGAAAATGTGATTTTACTGTTTCAAAATAAACTAGCAATGTTTGAATTGGGAAAAAAGTATCCTTCGAATAGGACTTTGCGGAGCCGTTAAAAATCTCAGAAAATTTCTCTTTGTTAAAAAAATATTTACATTCAAATATAAAAAAAAGATATCAGTGTACTAAGCATAAATTTCGTCTCTCACCCTCTGTAGCCAGGAAAGAGAGATAAAAACCAAGGATACATGATGACCAAGAAAAAAATAGCTTCAGCGAAAAAGCCCAAATCGACCAAAAAAGCTCCAAGGAAGTCAGCGAAAAGTAAAGCTTCCTCAGCGAAAGCCAAGACCCAAGCTAAAATGGCGGCAAAAAAGAAGCCGGTAAAGAGAACGGCTAAAAAACCGGTTGTTAAAGCAACTCGATCAGCGAAAGCCAAGCCTGCGAAAAAACCGGCTAAAAAAATAGCTTCTGCACGTACAAAAAAAACGGCGCCTCAATCAAAAGGGAAAAAATCTCCAAAAACCGCCGCAAAAAAAATTGTTAAACCAGCGGGAAAAAAGAGCGCTCCCAAAAAATCGGCACCCAAGACAACAAACCTTAAAAAATCGACTCAAAAAGCCAAAGGGCTAAAAAGAAAACCTACCGCCAAAAAGACCTCTCCCAAAAAGACGAAGCCCCAAAAATCGGTTTCTCATTGGGAATTAGACGAAATTAAGCAACCCAAAGCAGAAAAAAAATCTCCTTCTCCTCTTAAAAAAGGGTTAAAGAAAAGCTCTCACCCTACTTTTTCCTCGAAAAGCTGGGAGAGCGAAGAGGAGCATCTTGAAAATCCTCTCACGATTTCAAGCTCCCCCAAAAAAGAGGCCAAGAAGACATCTAAACCCTCTAAAAAGAATCATCATCCAAAAGAGGCGTTTTTGTTAGAGGAAATCACTTTCGAAGAGGATAAATTAACCCTGCCGGAAGAATGGGAAGAGATCCGCGAAAACGAGAGTGAAAATAATGAAACTCCAGAGGACGATCATTCTTCGTCTAGAGAAAGAGCATCCGATGAAGCCATTGATGAGGAAGAAGAAGAGAAGTTCTCTAACCGTGGATTTCATTCGAGATAATTTATCAAAAAGGGGGGACCTGTGAGCCCCCCCTCTTTTTAAAGCCCGTAGCATCCTCTCAAGGCAAAAAAAATAGTTATTACTCTACCTTAATTGGAATCTTTTTAGCTTCAGTCGCCTTTGCCTTCACAAAAACGATTTTCAAAATCCCATCTTTATAGGTTGCTTTAGGCTCAATCGATTCATCAATCTTCTTGTCTAGCATCACGCTGTAGGAATAGGAGCGATCCGATTTTCGAATGTATTTTTTATCGCTCCCCTGCTCGTCAACTTTTTTTTCGCCTCGAATAACTAAAAGCCCATTATTAAGCCCAATATTAATATCATCACTGCTTATTCCAGGCATAGCTGCTTCTACAATAATTTTATCCCCTTCTTCATAGACCGTAAGACCTCGATTAACCCCTTCGTTGACATACTGCTCAATCTGTTGAAAAACAGCGGGGAAAGACCAATCATATCTATCTGCTTGAGCGGGAAAATCAGCCATAAACACCTCTATTTTTTAATGATTTATCTTCAAGATAACAAAATGGAATATGAAAAGGGAAGTCCAAAAATGACCTCAAACGCCTCCTTAAGTCATGTTAATATCTGAACATCTACCCCTTTTGAATATACAGCATGACAAGGTGCATTTTTAGGAAAATCAAATCCATTAACTAGGAACAACTCTTTTACACTGACATCATATTGCACTTTGGATAAGGGATAGGGGATATGTCGTACTTTTCTTTCTTGTATCTTTCCATCCTTCGCCGTGAAAAGCGAATAACGTTCAGCAATAAAGGCATCAAGGCTTTCAGGTTCAGCCTTAAAGACTATAGAATCAGGCCGATAATGAATAGAGTACTCCACCCCCTTCCTTTTTCCATTAAAAAGAATGCCATCCTTATTTTGGTAGGTAATAGCTGCGTATCGATAAGGTAGATGAAAAAAGGTTCTCGCCACATAAGATCCTAGCCAACTATTAAAATCTAACGAAAAAAACCAGACTGCCCTTACCCCCCTTTCATCTTTGACATAGGTGCGTAAATTAACTTCATAAAAGCGATTCAATGAAGGCATCTGGAAAAAGCCCGAAAAGCAGACGTCTTGCATAACAAAAGGAACTAATGAAACAAAGGCCTTCCCATTAAAAGTATCAACCCAAAGACCTTTCGGTAATTTGGACTGTATAAGATGAGGCTCCACCTCCCAGGACAAAAAGAGGAGGTCGCGCCAATTCTGCCTCATGACCACTCTATCCATAGAATACCCCCCTACTGATCCCTTCATTGCTGCATTATTATTGCAATCCAATCAAACATCTATTTTTTTCTTTAACCTTTTGGCAAAAAAATTTTGGTAGCTAGATTCAAGATTATTTTCTATAAACTCCTATTCAATCAACTCCAGGAGAACACATGCTATCGGTTATCGGAAGTATCATTTGGGCAAATACGCCTGTTTTTACACCTAAACTTACTCCCCTTGAAACCTTAGCTGAAAGAGCGTTAAGAAATCCTACCTTGTATTCAGGAAAATCATTATCAAAAATCGCATGCAACCTTCAAGCGACAGATCCTAATAAAAAGGCTATTTTAGATGCGGCTCAGAAAGTCGCTTTAAATAGGCCTGTAAAAATAAGATCCGGAACTGAAGAAACCGATACGACCAAATATGATCTTAGACAAGGCTCTCAAAACCCTGAAGATTTCATTGCCGTTTTAAAACAAAATGGCGCCTCGATCACCTCAATCGAGATCAATATGCCAACCGATGATGTTTTTCAAGCGCTTGTCGACTATTGCCCAAATATTACAACGCTATCCTACAATAATCCCGGGATGAATGTGGGTAGTTATCAGCCGACAAATGCCGGCTTATTAAAAATTTCTGAGCTATCAAAGCTCACCTCGCTGAGGATATGCGTCGATGATGTCATGTATATAGACGAAAGCGGGATAACGGCCCTTTTATCCTCCTCCGTTTGTCAAAATCAGCTAGAGCATTTATATATCGCCTCATTTGTTAAAACGATCGATGATTCGAATTATTCGGTCATTGCCTCCTGCAAAAATCTTAAGACGCTTTACCTGAACGGCAATATCTTAAAAGCCGAAACACTTGAAAAATACCCGTTGCCAAGCACCCTTACTCATTTAACTTTCACGCAATACCCTTATCCGGGATTGATAACTGACAGCTTTTTAAATACGCTTCCTTCCGGGATGACCTCGTTAAAAATTTATGGGTCTTGGAAAGATGTCTCGGCGGAAGGGTTTTCCGCTATGCTGCAAAGAATGAGCGGACTTAAGGAGCTTGCTTTAGAAGGAGAAGCGGTCTCTTCCGCTATAGTACTAAGCATCACAACTGAGCTTGACTCGCTAAGCCTCGGCGATACCTCGCAACTTTCTACATCCGATTTTGTAACGATTACAAATAACCAGCCAAGCTTAAAATCCTATTCGATCGGAAAAGCGGTTAATTTTAATCAGTTTGTTCCCCTTCCCTCTACTCTGAAGTCTTTATCGATCGATGCCCCGAAATTATATATGCTGTCGGCTATTCCAAATACGCTTGAAGAGCTCACCATGATGAATGTTCCGTTCGATTATACCTATTTTTCCGCTCTTTCAGCCTTCAAATCGCTTCATACGCTCCGAATCAGAAAATGCCTCGGGTTTAATGATGCCGCTCTCATTCCGATCATCGAGGCGATAAAACATCAGGTAAGATTCATCGAATTGAACAACGTGAGCATCACCCTTCACGGAGCTATGAAGCTCGCCGAGTGCCCGAAGCTTCAAACGCTCATTTTAAACCGCCTTTTTGCCTTTTCCGCAAATGATTTAAGCACGCTTCTCAACAATGTTAACTTGAGACAGCGAATTGTTAATTTATACATCGGAATGATTGAGCTGAATAATGAAAATCTGGGTCCTATACTATCCAGCTTCACAAAGCTAAAAGATTTATTTTTGATGCTAAGTACGTTTGCTCTGCCAAAGAACTTTACCCTCAAAACACAAACTATCGGCAGTTTTTGGCTCGGACCTCCTCAGCTGCACAAATTTATCCAGCTGCAAAAATAATTTAATGAAATAGCGGCCGCAGAGAAATAGCGGCCGCTATAAGTTACCAAGCGGTCAGATAGCCGCCCATCAGATTTCCACTAGCCCCTTTTTGCCAAAAGTCGGCAGATATCGAGAGAAAGATTCGGGAGTTATCGTTTATATTCTTTGACATATAGATAACCGATTCTAAACTATTCTTTTCAAGCGCTCTATTTTGAACCCCAAATGTATTTCCAAAACCTTGAAAACTTAAACTCAAGCCATCTTGCACTCTTGTGAGGCGGTATTTCCAAGCTAAGTCAAGGCCGATATCAACGCCGCATAGTTGATTCATCGTAAAATGCGAACCGATGGCGGTATTAGCAACGCCGTAGCGATGGCGATTGATTTTTAAGTTAACAGGATAAGCCCCGCTTTCATAAAGCTTATTAAATTGATAATAGCCTCCCTCAAGCGCAATAAAGGGTTGTACGAGCCATTGACAAAAAGCGTAGTTCTTACCCGCTTCGATATATCCAAGAGAGCTTAACCCTTTAGGTTTTCCTCTGGCGTGATAAGATAAATTCCCGACCTGAATGCCTCTTGACAATGAACCTGTCGAAGACCCTGCCATTACATCAGCAATAACATAATATTGCTCTCCCCTACAGAGGGAGTACAAGGAGCCGATAAGGGTGTTGAGCTTACCGCTTCCGTCGATATCATGAAAACGAAGCCTATCGTAGCGATATCCAAGGGCCGATCCAACAAGCCATTTACCGACGAGAACATGAGCTCCGAGCGACAGATTAGCTCCATTAGATTGAAATCCCCTTAAAGCATTTTTTTTGTAAAAACGGGTATCGGATCCGCCGATTTCAACCCATGGGTAAAACTTGCATTCACATGAAGAGGGCAGGCAATGATTTGTATAAAACGGCCTTAAAGCATCGTCCAGCTGAGTTTGAAAACTATTGGCCGCGATCTCAAAACTTGAAAGAAAGGATATGTATTGAGCGCCGCTTAAAGCATCAAATGCCTTGCAATCGCCCGCCTCATCGAGGTCATTCAATTCGTCAAGTAATCTCGTTTCAGCAAGATTCGGCGATATCAAAAGATCCAGTTGACGGGCAACATTTTTTTGATTCTTTGTCTTTCCGACAAAGTTAAAGTTCTGAAACAATAAAAAGATGCTGTTTTCCGAATATAATAAGATGGGTTTTTTAGCGAGTCCAGGAGCGCTTACCCCTCCAAAAGTGCCGTCAATTCCCTCGTCTGCCGTCAAGATGGTATATTGATCGCCTGCAACGCCTCCATCGATCGATGTGACAAGAACCGTGGCGTTTTGAGAAATCTCAACCGATCCTTTCACGTCAAGGAGTGAACTTGCTCCATTTGAATCGACTTGAACATGATAAACTGCATTCGAGCCGGGATAAAAGTTGCCGTCGATTGTAAAGGTTCCGATACTATTTCCAGGACTAATCGTTCCTCCGTTCATCGTTAAATTACCATCGAGAAGGCCGGTTCCCGATAAACTGCCGCCATTTAATAAAAGATCTCCAAAAAGAGTCGAGTTCAATTTTAATGATCCTGCAAGACTCATCCCTTCGATGACGTTCACATCTGCAGTAAAATTAAACTGATCGTTTGCGTTTAATGAGGTAATTTTTTGAATCGATCCTTCAGAGGTGATATTAATGGTGTTACCCATTCCCGATGCGAGAGTATTGATGATGGCTTTTGCACCTTCTGCCTGTCCGGCTCCGGTTAATGTCGATCCGTTTGAAAGCTCGTATAAAATCTCGCCATTTGAAGAAAGGGACTCAACAACCGTCATCTCGCCCCCATCTTTTATATAAACCTTTCCTTGCGTATTATCCGCAGAATAAAGAGAGTAATTAACCGTGAAATCGCCTCCCTCCGTGATCGTTAAACTTCCATTATCTAAGAATCTGATAGATCCGATCGCTTCTTCCGTTGAAACGATTGGGAGATTCGTAACGTTGCCGGAAATTGCCGCACCCTCTGTCGCTCCGGGAACACCGCCGCCGCAGTTCGTGTTCCAATTATCACTATCATTCCATTCAGAAGAGACAGTTCCTTCCCACGGCCGCGGCCCTCCTCCGCAGGCATCGATCGAATTCAAATGGATAAAAAAAACGGGCACAAGCCAATAAATAAATTTTTTCATAATGCCTTATAGGTTCAAAAGCGTTATCACGAAAATAGTAATATTTTTCAATGCTTTCAGCGCTTCAACTCTATTCTCAAGCTGTGATGAACAAGTTATTTTTACTGGACATCAGATCGTCACTTTTCAAGAGGTGCCTCTTGAAAGAGTGTATGAAATTTATCAGATCTTAGACGAAAGAAAAGAGACCGGAATCCTTTTTAACAAGGCCTTAGTGACAAACAAAATTGTAGGGGGAACCTGTTCTGCCATGGCGCTTGATTTCATATCAAAATTCATCGAATGGGACGCCATTCCTGATAGTAAAGACTATCAAGGATCTTCCATTGAAATGGCGGCAAGGCAAATCGCGTTCAATACCATAGAGGTTGACTCACCCGATTTGGATTTTGACTATAGCCTTTTGAAAATGCAGTCTTTACTAAACTTTCATCATTTAAAAATCATTCATTCAAGCGAGCCTGTCGACATTAAAAGAAACGGATTTCAAACGCAATTTAAAAAAATTTTCAGCTCTCTTCAAAAGGGGATATTTGCCGTTCGCATCTTAGAGAAAGCTCACAATAAAAAACTCGAGGTGAAAGGCCACACTGTCATTCTAATCAAATATGAAGACTATAGTTTGTTCTACGATCCCAACGAAGGCCTTATTTATTTAAACCGCTTGATTGCAGAAAAACTCATCGGTCGATTCACTCAAACCTTTTTTATGTATGGAGTGCATGAAATTCGGTTCTATCAAATTGAAAAGAGATCGCTTTTACTTTAAAAGTCCTTTGAAAAGTTTTTCCTTATCGATCACAGCAATAAATACCTCGCGATCGTTTTTGCCATAGGCAACCAAAATTTTATCGCCAGCTACAATAAAACCTCCGGGATAGATCACTCTTTTTTCGTATTTATCTTTTGTATAAAACTCTTTGTGAATGAGGGGTTTTTGAGAGATGTATTTTAATCTGAAAGGAGGTTCCGGCTCGAATAGATAGGCGCCCATAAAATAGTGCCACATCTCTTTTCCGTTGGACGATTCTGAGGCCATTAAAAGATTTGAGTGAAAAAAACCAAAGTAATAACCATCAAGCAAAAGAGACGGGGTGCCTCCCCTGATAGGACCTTTATCATAAAGAATATCTTTTTTTGTACTAAAGACCGGGCTTGAAATACCGGTTGAAAGATCAACTTTTAACACCTCATGCGGATTAAACGAGTAGCTGATATAAAGATCATTTTTATAAACAAAAGGGCTCCAGTTTTTCTCCCAGAGTTGATGCCCATATTTTTTCGGATGAATAAGTTTTAAAGGTTTTTGAACTAAAATCTGATTTTCCTGAACCATCAGTTTTGCAATGTAGATATCGCGCCGCTCGATTTTCTGTCTTGGATTAATAACTTTACGATTATCATTATAAATGACGTAAAGGTCATCTTTGTATTGGAAAATACGGGCATCTTCCGTTTGAGACGGGATTGGATTGTCTTTTCCTCTTAAATCAAGCAGGAAGGGATCCGCTATACGATTGAAGCTCTTATCCAGCCTTAATATGCCTATGAAGGATATCCAGGGCATCAAATCGGGACTTGGCTGATATCGAAAAGTCAGAATATATTCCTCGCCATGCTCGATGATAGAGGGGTTAAAGGAGTTCGGATACTCAGGAATTGGAATTGAAAAAACCTGATCTATGCAGTTCGATGATCCAAATGAAATGAAGCGCGCCTCTAAACTAAAAAATACTACGATTGAAAGGATAAGATGATTTAAATTAATCACTTTTTAATCCAGATCCCCCAAACATTATCCCCTTTGATCTCGCCTATTTTCACACAGGTTTGATCAAGCCATTCAACCGCTAACCGAGTGGTCACCCAGTTGACATCGTCAAAGATGATAACACCCCCCGTTCTCACCAAAGGGACCCATTTTATAACATCGATCAAGGAAGCTTTTTCACTATGGTTGCCATCTATGTGCAAAAGATCAATATCAAAAATTGGATCTGCCTTCTCAGAATTTGACCTGATCAGCTCAAGATAGGCCTCTAAACCAAATACCCTTATTTGATGTTTTAAATTTTGATAAATACCTTCATGATCTACTTGACCCCACCACTCTTCATTAACTCCTGTCATCCCTTCAATAGAATCCTCTTTTTGCCATGGGTCAATTCCATAGGCTTTCCCACCCCCTTTTTCTTTTAAGGCAAAAGCCATCGGAACAAGCGATTTTCCCCCAAAGACACCTATTTCAACGATTTTTTTCGCATCGATCAGATAAATCAAATCAATTAAAATTGAGGCTTTTTGCTGGCTGCACCATCCCTCCAGCTGAGGCATGGCCTTAAACGCCTCCTCTTTAGCCCCCTCATTCAAAAAACTAAAGGCTTTCCATTCAGAGTGCACTTCATTCGTTTGTAAATTGGTAATCATTGAGAGAAATCCTCTTGTAGTTCGGAGCGCCATTATCTGATAGAGCATTAATTTTAGTGGAAACGATATCATTCTTGAGTGAAATCAATTGAATGGTATCTGGCATGCAAAAGTCACAATCATAGGGTAAAAAAATCGAGTAGGTCTTAAAAAAATCTAATAATTTTTTCATGCCGGATCGCCTCACGATCATTGAATAGGCCCCATATCTTGCACCCACCTTTTTGAAAAGCTTATTGATCTCTTTCCTCTCAGCAAATCGCTCGGGGCGGCTAGGCTCAAAATTAGGGCGTCTTGCATAACTTAAACAGAGAACATACTTTCCGTCCTGCCCCTTCGTATCCTGATCGGTGAATAAAATGTCCCAATTCGTAGGTCCGACCGAATGATCCAGCCTGGCAATGATACGATCTAACAGAAGAGGGTTTTTAATGACTTCAATATCATCTTCCATCACCCAGATCGTCTCAAAACCCCTATCATAGGCATCTTGAAGAATCGATAAGTGGCTAAGGACGATGCCAATCGCCCCTCTCGACATACAGTGGCAATAATAGGTTCTCCCCGGAGCTTGAATAAGCTCATGAAACGGCTCAAAATGTTGATCAGGCAGATAGCAGGTACCCATCAACGGAGGATTAATCGGCGCTCCGTCATACTGAACTCCCAGCTCATTCAAAGTTTCAATGCCCAATTCCCATCCGTTGACCGCGGAGAATCGGAAAGGTCGAATCTGATAGGGTTCTAGCTGCTCAATACATGAGCGCCATTTCTCAGGCCTTTGATCTAAATTGATCAGATAGATGTAATCGATTTTTTTGAAAGGGTTGACAAGCTCAAGATCAGCCGCCTCCTGATGAATCTTCTTAAAATGCCCCTCAAGAGCTCCTTCCAAGCTAACTACACATGATAGAAAAAGAAACACCCAAGCTCGATTTATCTTTAATATGTCTAGCATGCAGCCTCCAAAAAAATTTTATACTGCAGATCTTCAATGAAAAAAATAAATTTATGAAAGGCAAAGAAAAAAGGGATTACTCCCTTCTTTAAATTAGCAACCTAATAGATCCACTTCTGACAGTTCATAAATTAGTATGAAATATATTCGAAACTGAATAAGATACTTCCTTTAAATGGATTATTAGATGGAACCAGCTAATAGAAACACCTTCAATCCCACTTCGAGCGCTAAATCTTCCACTCATTCGACAAATGATCGAACCCAAATTTCCGAGGTAGGATTAAAATCTTTATGCTCTCTTTCAGGTCAATCTCGAGAGCAACTCTATACTAGAAAAGAGTTTGTAATTTACCAAAAGACTATCTATGAATTACCGCCTTGCATCGGTGATCTTACACATATCACTTCCTTAACTATTTCATATACAGATCTACAGTTTTTACCTGATACAATCGGTCGTTTGATTCATTTGTCCTATCTAAACCTCAATAAGAATAGACTTGATAAAATTCCACCCACAATAGACAAACTCTCTCAACTAAGAGAGCTTGACTTAAGTCAAAACCCACTCTCTGAAATTCCTGAATCAATTGGAACACTCAGCCAGTTAGAAACTTTATGGCTTGGCTGTAATGAACTAAGCGCCATTCCTTCATCTATTGGCCATTTAAAAAAATTGTCAGCATTGATCCTCGTTGGCAATAAACTCCACTCACTTCCCGACACCATCGGCAGCTTATCAAGCTTAAGAGTGTTACTGCTCACAAAAAATCATTTCACTTGCATTCCACCCTTGTTATTCCAACTTGACAAGCGATGTCAAATTCACTTACCAGATAATCCTATACCTCTTGATAGAATAAAAACTCATCAAAGTGTCGAAAAGCATCCCTCGTACTCAGGCCCAAGATTGATATTTTCAAGTGATGACTCTAGTCCCTTAGAGGATGAATTATCTGACACTGAAGAACTAAACATTTTTATAGCTTATCTAGTAAAACCCCATCTAACTGATGAAAAGAGCTTTTCTACAGATGAATATAAAAAATTATCCGGATTGGAAAAGTTTGAATATTATTTAAGCTGGCACTTTTCAAAATTAAACAGCGCAAAAGCAGTTCAAGTGCTGACAGAATCTTTAAAAGAACTTATAAAATCTTTTTCTGATACAAAGATCAAAATCAAACTCATGGAAATCCTAAAAAAATATACAACGAAGTTCCTAGAAAAGTTTGAGAAAAAGAAAACCTCCTGTTTAGAAGAGGTAGACTAAACTTCTTCTATATGAAGAACAACTCATTAGCCTACCATTTTAAATGCTTCGCCTAAGCAGGTGAGGTAAATTAAATGATTTTCAATCCAATAAAAATGGCAGCGCGTTAAAAATCCGATGTCGATGACGGTGAGTTTGTTATTTTTTGGATCGTAGACGAAGGGCAGCCGATTGAGTTTAAGATAAAGAAGGCCATTTTCCTCCTTCATATATTGAACTCTCAATTCTTCATCGAGGGGTTTAGAGTAAGCCACTTTTTCGCCTGCAGCGATAAATCTCCCTGCGCGAAATTCGACTAAAAATCCTTTCACATAGATCACCTCTGGATGACCGATAGGGAATATTTTTTTCTCATTCAGAGCCCTATCGTAAACAACAATTTCATGATGAGTAGAAATCCATAATTCATTCAGAGAATCCCTGCATTTCCTGACTTCATTTTTAAATGTCAGCGTTTTTATCACCTGACCCTCTAACCCTAGTATAGAAACCGAAAGACCGTTTACGACGGCTACACAATCTTTCAACGAATAGAGCTTTACGTTTGATTCAAGAGGGCATTCAAGAAGAACCACTTTTTTTCTGTCCGAGAGAGCAAGCCTTTTTTTCCCCTGAACAGAAACCGCTATCAGTGCTTTTTCCCCTTCATAACATAAGATCGCCGGTTGAGAGGGATCTACTTCTACCCCGTCCGGCATTTTGATAGGGGTTTGAGAATGGGCATCAAAAAATTCATAGCGCTCTCCTCTAAAAATCAAAGCGCTTAGAAAAGAGGCGTCAACAACCCTATGATCTTTCGGTAAAATTCTAAAGATCCTGGCTGTGTAGTCGATTAAACGAAGCTCATCTTTTAAGGTTAAGCAGAGCATTTTACCGATACGCTGGATGGTAGAGTCTTTTTTAAAAGGGTTTTTTGAGCGTTTTACCGCTTTAGAATTTTGCGGGTATCTATATTGGTTGGAAGCGATTTGCCGCCATGAAAGATTTTTAAATCTCTCAGGCTTTATGGTCGAGGTTGCAAATAAACTCTCATCATGTCTTTGGATAATTCTTAAGCAGCCGCGGCTCGCCCTTGAAAAAGCAGAGCTATCTCGCGGGCTCAAATAGGATAGAATAAGAAGATCCAATTCTAGAGGTAACGGCCAGGGTCGAAGAGTGGGAAGCTGCATTTATATTTAATAATAGTCAATAACTATCTTATATATACTATTAAAAGTCAAAACAATCGAAGCATTAAATATCATTAATAAAACGAAAGTATTGTTCTTGCTCTGAATCGCTAAATCCTCTTCCGTGCGCTAATTGACCTGTGAGCTTTGTGAGCCATTTTACACGGCTGCTATCCTGCAAAACCTTGCCTTTAATCAAATCAGGGGAATCGGGCAAGAGGGTGCTGCCAAATTTTACAGTTGTGCTCTTTAAATGAATTGTATGATCCCTTGGACCGAGCAACTCATAAAATCTTGCCCCTTCAGGAATAACCCCATCATTTTGATGATAAGTTGCAAACTTTTTTCCTTGTATCTTCTCCCAATTATCTTGAGCATTGAACTCCCATCCAAAATAGGTAAGCACGCTTTTGGCAAGAGAACCCAAAATACCTCTTCCAAGCATCACTTCAACTTGTTTAGACAATGAAATAAACGATCTATCATTACAGTAATTAACTTGAGGGTTCTTAGCGGCCACTTCACTTGCAATCCCTCCCCCGAGCGAGTGTCCATGTAAGAGTATCTTATGGTCGGGCACTTTCAACTCCTCTCTCACACTCTTCAAAACGGCCTCGCCATCTAAAATCAATCCGTCGCGTGTAGCGCGGCCGGTACTTTCCCCTACCCCTCTATAATTGAACACGACCACATTCCAGCCTCTTTTTTGCCAACTTGAAAGATCAAATGAAAGGGATAGTCCTCCATATTCTTCATACCGGACTCCGTTGCCGTTAAAAAAAATGACCGTGCGACTAGATGTTTGACAATCTTTACCTTCAAAGTACATTCCATTAAGTGAGACGTTATCGGCTGTTTTAAAACTCACGCCTATCCCCCCCAGATCACGGATCAAAGAAATTTTATTCAGCGCGACATCTTTTGACATTAATTGCGCAGGCACAACCAAAAACCCAATTGCCCTATGAATTTTATCATAAAAAAATTGGCCGATAGCCTTGATTATCTTGATGGCAATATGATCGGTTTTATGCGAGATGGAGGGGTTATGCTGCGTGATGAGAGCGGGAGCATCGCCCGATAATTTATTACTGATTAAATGAGATGACACTTTTAACTGACCTATAGTTTGATATGCTTTAAAAGAAAGGACATTACTAACCTATCATTTTATACGTGTCGCCATTTCCTGAGATAAGAACCAAATGCTTTTCAATCCAGAAATGATCGCTCCCAATTAATACGCCTGTGTCAATGTGAGTGAGCTTATTTTCCTTTAGATCATATACGTAAGCGACATGATTGAGCTTAAGATAAAGAAGGCCGTCCACCTCTTTATAATAGGTGATTTTGGTACCCTCGACTAAAGGATTCGAATAAGCGATCTTATCTGCCGTGACTACAAATCTATTCAGGTTCGCACGAAATTCCACTAAATAGCCATTGATATACATCATGTCTGGGGAGACAATAGGGAAAAATTTCTTTTGGCTAAGAGACTTAAAATCATAAACCACAATCTCTCGAGAAGTAGCCACCCAAAAATCCTTAGACGAAACTTTGCATTTTTTGATCTCGTTTGCAAAAGCGATCGTTTTTTTGAGGGTCCCATCAAACCCAAAAAGGGTCAGCGAAAGACCGTTCACAACAGCTAAAAGTTCGTTTAAAGAATAAAGCTGGACGCCCTCTCCGAAAGCGCCGTCTAATAGAGTTACACTTTTTCGATCGGCTAAAAGGAGCCTTTTCTCCCCCTCTTTCGAAACAACAACGGCGGCTTTTTCCCCTTCAAAACACATGATAGCCTGATTAGATGGATCGACTTCTACTCCAGACGGCATTTTGATAGGAGTTTGAAAATGTCGATCAAAAATTTCGTAGCGTCCTTTACGAAATACCAAAGCACTTAAAAAAGAGGCATGAACAACTTTATCCTCTAAAGGTAAAATACGGAAAAGGTTTGCCTTGTAATCGATTAACCTTTGTTCCTCTTTGTATTTGATAGAGATCATCTGCCCGATCCGTTTAATCTGAGACTCTTTGGCAATCGAGGGATTGCTCGAACGCCTTTCCGATTTCTTGGTTTTAGGGTATCTATACTGATTTAAAGCAATCTTCCGCCAAGAAAGCTGTTTAAATCGCTCGGGTTTTAGTCCTGAACTTGCAAAAAGCGGCTCATCTAGTCTTTTAATAATCGCCAAACATCCTCGGCTCGCTCTAGAAAAAGCGGCAGCCTCTGCAGGAGTTAGATAAGATAAAATCGGAAGTTCCAGGTCTAGAGGGATGGGCCAGGGTCTTACGGGTGTAATATTAGGTAATTGCATAACTAATATTATAAACATGAAATATTAAGAATAGATTAATTTTACTAGTATTATTTGATTATTACTTAAAAATTTAATATGATCGTTGAATGAATTTTATTATCCCAATCATCGTTCATACAGCTAATATACTAGGTATTTTTTCCGATCCTTTCGAATTTGAAGGCGATTACGGCCCGGACCTAAACCCCATCAGGCAAAAGGTTTTTGAGCAAGTGGTCTCGAAGGAAGCTCAGGCTCGAAATCTCTCTGACCGTGAAATCAGCGAAAAGATGGGAAAAGAGAGCGGTCAAGACACCGAAGATTTTAAAAATTTTCTTATCCTTCAAGCGATCGAAGAGGATAAAGCCCATGGACCCACATTAGGCGAACTCGTCTCTCCCGATATCATTGAAGAGATGAAAAAGTATCAAGAAAGTCTGGGCTTTAAAGAGTCTGACTTATCCGACATTTTGGTTTTTGTAGAGCGGTATAAAGAGCAAAAGATTTTTCGCTTTCTAAGAAACAATCCCCCTCAGCTACTCGGCCTTGATAAAGCATTGAAAGATAAAGCGGCAAGGGAGGGCAAAATTTTTAATCTGCCTATTCTTGGATCGACACAACTTCTCGAGGGAGGCGATAGCTATGATTTGAAAAAGAATTTAATGATCGCCCTTTTTACAAAAGAAACACTTGCCTTGGCAAAAGCTCCCGCCGATATCAATCAAGCCTTGGACACCCTGGATCCTGATTACTTAAAACAATTTTTGGGCTCCTCCGCCGAAAACAAAGATTTGAAAGTTTTTAGCTCCCCTCTGGGACAGCTCTTTTTCTATTGGTTATATCAATCGCTGAATCTTGACTTGATAGCCACGAACCAGGAAATGATCGCCGAAGTCAATAAGGTAAAAGAGGTTTTTGCTGAAACCCTTGGCGATTCGAAAGCAAGAGCTACTGTTTTCAAAAGCAAACTCATCGAGTCTCATTCAGACCTTCTTTTCACGCAGGAAAGCGACGCCTTAGTCTCTGAAGCCTTAACGAAAGAGGGGCTCTTTCACCCAATCGATCGACAAAACAACCAAGATGGCACCCTTATATTTCTCAGAGGCGATCTCTGGGAGGCAAACTACGAAGTGATTTCAATCGATAACTATGAAGGATTTAAAAAAGGGCGAATGAATGTGATCCTCGCTGTCAGAAAAGATTCCCAAGAACCCTTTCTTCTAGCTTCCTGCCATGGAAATTCGACAAATTCAGAAGATGGACGCATCCAAGTTCAACTCGTTATGGAAAAATATCATCAACTAAATCAAGGCAACCTTCAGTTAATCATCGGGATAGATGCTAACACCAAAACCGAAGAAGATGTACGCCTTTTCCAAGAGCATCTTGAGCATCTTGGACTCGTGAGCACTCAGACAGGTCCCACAACCATCAAAAGAAGAATGGCAACGGCTCAACACTCAAAAGCCGGAAGATTTGCGATCGACGAAGAGGACTACCTGATCACACTCAAACCTGAATTCGGAGGCCATTTTAAGTTCAACCATGTTACAGTCGGTTTTAAAGAAGAGCCTGCCGACTTGACTCAGCCGCTTCCGAATCTTCAAAACCCCTCCGACCACTACCCCGTAGGGGCAACCCTTACGCCTTTATAAAAAATTTTGCAAAACGCGCTGAAGTATCTTTGGGTAAAAAATATGGCTGAAAATTATAAAATAAGAGCCAAACTAGCGTCTAATGAGTAGCAATTAAACTTCGGATTTCACCGGCTCAAATCACGGAAGGGAGTTTCTCTCTCTTTCCCACAAAAAAATGCCACGCGATTGCGAGGCATTTGCTTTTGGGGACAGATGGACGCTTTCAGAACTTTTGACTGGAAGAACTTTTCTCTTCTAAGCCCTCAGTCACACGCCATATTCAGTAATTGTTTTTCATTAAATTGATAAACATTTCCGCATTGCGTGTGAGTGGTCGATTTTTTGAATAGATGGCTAAAATGCGGTATGGAATTTTGGGCATTTTAAATGGAAAATGCGTAAGACCATGATTATTTGCGACATAATCAGGCAGAAATCCTATTCCAAGGCCTTGTTTAACCATTCCTGCAATGACCTCCCAGCTTAGCGCTTGAATAATTGGAGGAAGTATTTTCATTTTCTGTCTTATGATATCAAGAAGCAAATTATCTTCCCGTTTGTCTTCACTAATGATCAATCGATCGATAGTGGCATTTGGCTTTTTTGATGCTTGGTATAGGAGGTATTCTCCGGTGCAAATCTCTTGGTAGTCAAATCCAGTAGCCAGATCATGGACCAAAATAACTCCCAAGTCAACTTCTCCTTCATAAACGTATTTTCGGATTAATCCCGGATGGCCCAGGCGCAAGATTGGATGCACTAATGGATGGAGCTGGAAAAGTTTTTTATAGTAGATGGGAAGTTGGGAAATGGCAAAGCTATAGCTTGTCGATAAAGTTAATGTGCCCTTGAACAGCCCTTCCTTTTCATTAAATATATCGTCTATTTGCGAAAACATAGAAAAGATTTTTTCGCATTGCTCAAATAGAAGTTTGCCTTCAGGCGTTAACAAAAACAGGTTTTTTCGATCCGAAACTAATTTTCTCCCAAGATTATTTTCCAGCTTTTGAATTCCTTGGCTAACGGCTGATTGAGTGATGTAGTTTTCTTCCGCGGCTTTAGACATGCTCCGGTTTTTTGCAGCATCATAGAAGTAACGCAAAAAATTAATGTTATGGAGAGGTTTCATATCCACTATTAGTAATACTACTTTTATCTATAAGTTAACATAATTTTTGATTAATCTCATTATTTAATACACTATAAATAAAACTATTCAATCAACAGGGACTTTGATTATGTTTAGATGTTTTGTTTGGAGTTTTGTTGCGTGTATAATGTACTTTAATATGCTTTTATATCCCAACAATGTGCTTTTACCTGGGGAATCCCTTAGAGTAAATCAATGTTTGACCATGGAAAATGATCACGCCGAATGGGATCAAGCTACTTTTTCTATAAATGGTAACTGCTTAGAACTCTATGTTGAAAAAAATGGGCATAAGGAGATTATTTGGACCTCTGGTGAACTTTTCCCTTCTTGGGCAGGACATATTGTATCAAGTCTTGATATGCTTCCAAACGGGCAATTAAATCTTATGTATGATCTAACATATACTCCAGGCGGTTTAACATATACTCCTGTAAGCTACCTTTATCAATCCTTTCCAGAATACCCAGTATTTCCCGTACCCGGATCTTATCTAATTCTTGAAGGAAGTCTATCTGCAAAAGTACGGTTAGCGTTGTATTCTCCAATACAGGAGTTATTATGGGCTTCAGACAGTAACTTCAGAGCTTCTAACGTGCTATACCCGACGAACACTGCATTTGGTGATCGTTCGCCGGGTGTCATTCTTAGCTTAAAACGAGATGATTCTGAATGTGATGATCTTACCTTGGAATTTGATGGCAATTCGCTTTTTTTATTTCAGCATAATCAGGATGCTAAACACCTCATTTGGCAAAGCTATGAGCAAACATGTGGATGGGGGTGTAAAGGAAGATTAGGTTTAAATTATAATGGACTACTTTTTACTAGAGCATGTTTCAGCGGCACATTTTATTATGGAGATCCTGCATCATGTTTATTTATAGATAGAACTCCGGAAGGTAAAGCTATAATTGGCTTATACTCTCATAAAAGCGGTGTTTACTGGACATCTGAGATGAATAGAATGAATCCTGATAACATAAGAGGCCACTTCGATTAATGATGAGAGATTCATAATCTATCGATAAATTGAAATGGGCAAAATTCCGAAGGACAGGAATTTCCGCTTACGGGTTTGTTTAGTGGACCAAGGTTAAACGAAGCTGAAAATGAAATTTATCAACTGAGGTAGGGTCAAATGGGGGCAGCTTAACTCCGGTCGCCACCGCCGGCTCAAATCCCGGAAGGGATTTTCTCTTCGAAGTCCAAATGCAAGCCAAACTGTTGGTTTGCTCTTTCCCACAAAAAAAATGCCTCGCTATTGCGAGGCATTTGGTTTTGGGGGCAGTTGGACTCGAACCAACGCAGACGTGAGTCGAGAGATTTACAGTCTCTTGCCATTGCCGCTAGGCGATACCCCCATGAGAAGGTCTGCTGACAGTAGGACTTGAACCCACAACCTATCGCTTACAAGGCGAGTGCTCTACCATTGAGCTATGCCAGCTAATGCGAAGAAGTTTAGCAAATGGGGTGGTTTGGCTCAAGTGATTTTTTTGGAAAAATGAAAAGGGGCCTCCCAGCTAATCTGGGAGGCAAAAATTTATTCTGACGTTTTCGCTTTGAAAGGTTTGGGCGGAGGATTGGATTCAGCTTGTTTAACGGCATCGCCAAAAGTGCGATCCATGAGGTTAGGACCCGTGTGGATGTCTTGCTTAGGCTGATTGGAGATAAGTGTCGCTTTAAACTTTAACGGTTTTCCCCCGACCGATTTCGTAAGGCAGCAGGCTTTGTATTTCTTTCCCGATCCGCAAGGACAGGGGTCGTTTCGTCCAATTTTATCTGTCATAAATGATTTGTAGTTAAAAGTTTCTCTAATTTGATTATAATGAGTGCCCTAATTAAACGCCAAGTTATGCAAAAAAGCTTTACCAAACTAGGAAAGAGGATTGAATCCCAAGTCCGAAAAGCCCTTTACGATTTTGATCTCGCAGGGGACGGCTCGATCACCGTCGCTTTAAGCGGAGGAAAAGATAGTATCACTCTTTTGAAAATGTTAAAGGCTATATCCGGGCGGGGCTTTATCCCGTTTAAGCTTCATGCCGTCCATGTGGGCGGTGAATTCAGCTGCGGCGCCGGAATTCATGAAGGCTATTTAAAAAATATTTGCGACAGCCTGGAAGTCCCTTTCACCATCCGCTATTCGGATCAAAAACTAGAGAGCTTGGAGTGTTATAGCTGCTCCCGCGAAAGGCGAGCGATGATTTTCGAAGAGGCCAAAAAAGCGGGCTCAAAGATCGTCGCGTTTGGACATCACCGAGATGACAACGCCCAAACCCTTCTCATGAATCTGCTTCATAAAGGCGAGTTTGCCGGCAATCTTCCTAAGCTTGAAATGGTCGATTATGGGGTCACTATCATACGCCCTTTGATTTTTGTGTCGGAAAATGAGATAAGGGAATTTGCCAAGTTGGAAGGCTTTTTAAGAACGATGTGCCAGTGTCCGGTCGGTCAAGATTCCTTAAGAAAAAAGACTGATCAGATCTTAAGCGATCTAGAAAAAATTTACCCGAATGTGCGGGAAAATGTCGCAAGGGCCTCCCTTCTTTATGGCTCAGATAAAGCGAGGAAGTGATGCTCTATTTATTTTTGTTAGCGTTTTCTTTTTTGAATGCAGATTTACCAACCGTTGAAAAAGTCGATCTTTCTCGATACATGGGGAAATGGTACGAAATTGCAAGGCTCCCCTTCTGGTTTGAAGAGAACTGCGAAGGACAGCCTACAGCAGAGTATACTTTAAAATCTGACAACACGGTAAGAGTACATAACGTCTGCCATAACCGAAGCGGAAAATTGGAAGAGGCTATCGGCGAGGCGTGGAGTGTGGATCCTTCGAACAGCAAGCTGAAAGTCTCTTTTATTCCAATTCCAGGCTTAAAAAGTCTTTTTTCAGGCGACTACTGGATCATCAAACTCTCCGATGATTATTCTTGGGCGGTTGTAAGCGAACCTAACCAAGAGTATTTATGGATTTTGTCTCGAACTCCTCAAATGGATGAGAGCCTTTATAACCAATTAGTAAAAGAATTGGATAAGCTTGGCTTCAAAACTTCCTTGCTCATTAAATCTTAAGCTAAACGGTGACACATAAAACCTAAACGGGTTACAATCACGCCAGATTTTAACCCCCATCAATTATCATGAGCGACCATTTCAGCCACGTCAATATCCAGGGAATCGATATCGCATTAGGACTTCCCGATGAATTTAGCTTTCAGTGGATTGGACAAAAAGATGTGCTCGATCAACTTCTCGCAAGCTGGATGGTCATCAATGATCAAGATATTCCCCTCAATCCGAGGCTGATCGGAAAGCCAGGCGTGGGTAAAACAACCTTAGCTTATGCCGCTGCCAAAAAATTAGGAAAAGATGTCTATATTTTTCAGTGCACGATGGATACAAGGCCAGAGGATCTTTTGATTACGCCCGTTGTCGATAAGAATGGGGGCATCCGATACGTTGCCTCTGCTTTAGTGACAGCGATGATTAAAGGGGGCGTTTGTATCTTGGATGAAGCCAACCGCATGAGTGAAAAGTCATGGGCGTCGTTGGCACCCCTACTCGATAGTAGAAGATATATTGAATCGATTGTGGCAGGGGTTAAAATTCAAGCCGATAAAGACTTCAGAATTTGCGTCACCATGAACGATGATGCATCGACCTTTGAAATCCCGGAATACATTCACAGCCGCTTGCAGCCGCAAATCTACCTTGATTTTCCGGAGGCGGAAGAAGAGAAAAGAATTTTAAAAGAAAATCTTCCCTTTGTGGACGACTACATCATGGAATATGTCGTTCATTTTCTGCAAAGAGCTCACCAAGCCAATGAAAATTACACCATTCGAGATGGTATTAACATCGCAAGGTATGCGGCCAAAAGAATTAAAAGCCTCAATGGCAACAAGGGCAATATTGACAATTTAATCCGCGAAGCGATCGTGATGACGCTTGGCGATGAAGCCCTCTCCCACGTTCCATGAAGCCTTTTTACATTCAGCACGGCAATATTTACGCGGTACCCGTCACCCACTACACGATGGAGATGGCGCACTCTGTAAGAGAGGCCTTTCTAGACATTAATCCCGATTGTGTCGCGGTCGAGCTCCCTGAAACGATGAGCCTTCAACTTCTGCACGCTGCCTCCCGTCTTCCCGATATTAGCGTAGTCATCAGTTACAGCGCCGATCAAGTTCCTATGTACTATCTTGCAGAGCCCTGCGATCCCTCTTTTGAAGGGCTTAGATCGGCCATAGAAAGCTCTAAAAAAGCCTACTGCATTGATCTTGATGTCGATATGTACCCGGAAGTAAGGGATCTTGTGCCTGATCCCTACGCTGTGAGACGGATTGGCCTTAAAAAATACTATGAGCTCTACGAATCGGCGCCAAGAGCGTCTATTGCCCTTGATACCATGCGTGAAGAGCATATGGCCAAAAGACTAAAGGAGCTCTCCTTGCAGTTTGATAAAGTGCTTTTTATCTGCGGCATGGCCCATGTTCAATCGATCCTTAAAATGACGGGGCAAAACTCTTTTCCCATGCACATGCCGGCAGAACGAAGCTTTGTTGAAATCGCAACCCTGACCGAAGACTCTTGCCGCGAGGTAATGGCGGAGTATGGCTGGATTTCAACTCAGTACGAAATTCATCGATCAGGCCCGATGCCGGACCGGCAAAAACTCATCTATCAGCTTTATAAAAAAGCAGGGGATCACTACGTAGAGGAGACCGGAAATTTATTTCCCGGATATAATCTTCGAAACACGATGAAGTTTGCAAGAAACTACGCTTTGATCACAGGGCGCCTGCTTCCCGATCTCTACCAAGTGCTAACCTCCTCAAAATCATGTGTCGATGCGAACTATGCTTACGAGACCTGGAAGCTTGCGACAGAGTATTCTTATAGAAAAAACATCGATAATTTGCCGGAAATCGATCTAAGCATCGAAGATATATGGGGATCGAGTAAACAAATCCGTTTTCAGCTTAAACAAAAAAGTCCGAAAGCGATGAATTTTGAAAGAAGGAAAAAAGATCGGTCAAATATTCGTTTTCAGCCTCCCGGTCCTTTTTCGATTTGTTCCTATCCTCCGGAAGATATTGCGGTCGAGCGCTTCGGAGAATTTTTAAAAAAGAAAGGCACTCAAATCCTCACCGAAGAGGCTGCAAGAGTCATACCTTTTACCACCTCGATCGAAGATGGGATCGATACAAGAGAGACCATTCGCCATTTCACCGAAAAGAAATTGTATGTGAAAGCCAAAGGAAAACCTCCAGGCGGCGTAGGTTCGGTCGTCATGATATTTGAGGAAGACTCCCCCACAGAAGCCGATCCTGCCTTTCATGAAAAATATCCCTGGAGAACGACTTGGCTAGGAGAACATAGCCAGGAATCCGACATGTCTTTCTACGCAACCCCCTTGACTGCCAACGTGGTAGGTCCCGGCATCTCCCGCTGTGAATACGGAGGCTTCATGATGTCCTATCCCCCACGAAGACTGATGGATGTGTGGCACGATCCTGATTATGTGAATTTAAGATCGAAAGCAGAAGTGCTCTTGGCGGCAGCGATTGACTACGCCGTAAAACCGATTATTGTGTATGTGGCTTCAAAACCACCTCGGACTTTATTGAAGAGCCTCGCGAAAAAATTCGGCAAGAAAGTGGTCTACATTCCAATTGGACAGCTCTCCCCCATTACTTTAAATAAATTGAGGGTTTTTCACGTTTTAGACGGCCACGCCCGAAGGGACGTGGCGAGTGATTATATCTTTTAATTATCTCTTATCGTCGCCACCGCAGCAGCTGCAGAAAGAGGCGTTTTTAGGCTCTTCAACTTTATCGAAAAGCGCAAGTGTTGTAATAGCTAACAAAGCGAACAATACAATGTTTTTCATAAATCCTCTCTAAAAATGACCCTCAAAATATAACAAAAATTGAATTATTCCCCTAGATATTCATGAAATCTTTGATTGAAACAGAATTCAAAGTTAATTAAAGTATTTATATGCAAAAACCATTAATCCTTGTTACTAACGACGATGGTATAGAGGCGCCCGGTATCTTTAGTCTAGTAGAAGCCCTCTCCCCTCACGCCGAATTAGTCGTTGTCGCCCCCCAAAACGAACAATCGGCCGTCGGTTTATCGATTACCATCAGACAGCCTCTTAAAATTCACAAACGAAAAATGTTTGGCGTAGAATCCTACGCTGTAAGCGGAACTCCCGCTGACTGCGTCAAAATGGCTTTAAGCGTCATTTTGAAAAGAAAGCCAAACCTCATCGTATCTGGCATCAATAAAGGGTCCAATGCGGGAAGAAACATCCTCTATTCAGGCACCGTTTCTGCCGTCATCGAAGGCTCTCTTCGTGAAGTGCCGGGCGTCGCCTTTTCTTGCTATGACTATGTAGACCCTGATTACTCGCTTGCCCAATCGCAGATTCCCTCTGTTGTCTCCTATGTTTTAGATCATCCTCTTCCGGATGGAACGCTCTTAAATGTCAATTTCCCCTCCAAAAAACATGGCCCCTACAAAGGGATAAAAATGGCCCGCCAAGGAAAGCAATATTGGATGGAAGACCCTTCCCATCGCTCCCACCCGACTGAAGGTGAATCATACTGGTGGCTTGGTGCAAAAATGTCAGCTTATGTAGAGCATACCGAATCAGACACTCAGCTCTTAGATCAGGGATGGGTGACTGCCGTTCCGGTATTTGTCGCAGAACTTACGCATCATGAGACCCTCAACGAGCGCAAATCCCATTTTGAAGATTATTTTTTAAAATCCTGACCGGATAAGGCCGCTCCAAATAAAGGGATGAGTTTAAATCTCATCTCTCCTTCAAAAGCTTTCGCTTGCCAGCCAGAGGTATTGAGCTGCTCAAGCGATTTTTTTAAGGCTTCAAATGAAAGCGAGGAGGCTTTTCGAATCACGAATTCTGTTTCATTTTGTTCAAGAACTATTTCTGGATAGTCTCTTTCAAGCTCCACTTTGAAACGGGCGAGTTTTTCTACAAGTTCAACCCCGAACAAATTTAAATTGAAAGAAACGCTCATTTTAACTCCTGTAGCATAAAAACGAAGAGGATTATGTCTAAATTTTATTTAAAAGAACAGGAGCTTTTGCAAGGGCTTTTTTCTGGCAGCCTTCAATAATTTCTTTACACCCTTCAAGGCGGTATAAACGATTAATCTCCCCTTTCAGCTCGTCGCTTAAATCTTGATCTTTCCACTTGAATTCAAGACCTTCATATTCGGGATGTTTCGCAAGATAATTTTCCGCTTCCGCGAGAATGAGCACAAGCTTGTCAAATAAAAGCTGAATCTTCCCTTCCTTCTCCATGAGCTCCTCGCGTCCATGCATTTTCTTGAACTCTGCAACCATGGCGCGCATAACCCCTTGAGCATCTTCCCGAACCTCTTCAGGGCCTCTGGAACAGGCTGCGATTAAAATTAAAATTAGAAACCTAAGCATGCATTCAAAAATACTCTAAAGAGCTATAATTTAACGATGCAATTTTATTATTTCAATAATGCTTCAGACAACGGAATCACAACTACAGAAGAAATAAAAAACTGTCTGGCAAAAAATTTAACGCCAACACCTCGATTCTTAAGCCCAATAAGGCCAATTGAACACCCCTTCTTTCCAAATGGTATAGGCATTACCGAAACACGAACCCCTCCATACCAACACCTGGATCATATTTCATATTTTTTAACAATTTTCGTTGTGAAAAAACACACAAAGTATGTATGTTATGTGCATTCAAGTTAATCTTGAATAAACGAACCTGAAGTATAAGCAATTAAAGCTAGCTTCTAAGTTTGTGCATTATAAAGTAAAACTTACAATGCTGAGCGAGCTTGTTTAGCGAAGTCTAGATTGAAGGATTGAGACGAAGCCCATATTCGTAGAATATATGGGCGAGGAGCAATCGTTAAAGATAGACGAGATAAATCAAGCTCTTAGCGAAGCATAAAGTTTTACCCCTATTTAGGGCGTATAGCTCAGTTGGTAGAGCGCCTGTCTTACACACAGGTGGTCATAGGTTCGAGTCCTGTTGCGCCCAACTACTCTGCGGGAGTAGTTCAATTGGTTAGAGCACTGCCCTGTCACGGCAGAAGTTGCGGGTTCGAGCCCCGTCTCCCGCGAGACTCTAGAGGGCACACTGTAAAGTGTGCCCTTTAATTTTCCTTGCATATCTCAATAAAATAGTTTATAATCTCCTCTCTATATGTACGTTTCTCATGCACCTCAAAGATCTTTTTGGACAGAATTCTTTACTTACTTCTGGATGGCTGTGGGCGCATTTTTGGCGGCATTCGCTATCGAAGTTTTTTTCGTCCCGAACAAGCTGATTGACGGCGGCATTGTCGGTATCGCGATGATCTTGGGGAATATTTTCGGCAAAAACTTGATTCCGGCCTTCCTTTTGATGTTAAACATCCCTTTCTTATGGCTCGCCTACAAATCAATCGGCAAAATGTTTGTGATCCATATATTGGTCGCCAACTTACTTTTTGCAGCCTCCCTATTCTTGATTCATAATTGGCTCGGTTGGGCATTCGAAGGAGATCCTCTTGAAGTGGTGGTCATCGGGGGTCTTATCCTCGGTATTGGGATTGGATTGATCATTAAGCGAGGCGGATGCCTGGATGGAACTGAAATTTTAGGGATTATTATCAATCGCAGAACCGGCTTTACGGTCAGTCAAGTCGTTCTTTTTTGTAACTTTTTCGTATTCGGGGCTGCCGGACTTGTATTCCAAGATTGGCACCCTCCCCTCCTCTCTTTAATCACCTATTTTGTGGTGGTCAAAATCATGGACTCGGTCATCGTGGGTCTGGATGAGACGAAGTCTGTTTTGATCATCTCTTCTAAATCCAAAGCGATTGCTGACGCTATTATCAATGAACTCGGCCTCGGCCTCACCATTATGTATGGGAGAGGCGGATACTCGGGCGATGAAAGAGAAATTCTATACGTCATCGCAGAGCGTCTTCAACTTGCCGATCTCAAAGAACTGATTTATAGGGAAGATCCGGCCGCTTTTATCGCTATCGAAAACCTCCATGAAGTGGCTAATGGCAATCAAAGGCCTGACGGGGCCATTCGCAAAACGCGGTTTGACCGGATCCTCTCTAAGATATTATTAAAGTAGACAATAGAGTTTGGTCCTGTTCAATATTTTATTGAAATAAATCATTTACGGCGTCAATCTTCCGCTTGTATGCCAACTTTCACATCAAAGCCTCCCGGCGATCCTGACGGTCTTTTTACAGCCGATTCCTGGCGCGTCTTTAGGATCATTTCTGAATTTGTAGACGGGTTTGAAACGATGACCAACTTAGGTCCCTCCGTCTCTATTTTTGGATCGGCACGGCTTAAAGAAGAGAGCCCTTACTACGCGCTCGCCATGGAAGTGAGCCAAGCTATTTCCAAGAAAGGTTTTGCGATTATTACAGGGGCAGGGCCTGGCCTGATGGAAGCTGCCAATCGGGGCGCTCAAGCGGTCAGCGGAGCCTCCTGCGGCCTTGGCATCAACCTCCCTTTTGAAAAAGAGCCCAACAGCTACATTGATCCTAAGTATCGGCTGCAGTTCCGCTATTTTTTTATCCGTAAAGTCATGTTTATCCGCTATGCCCAAGGCTATGTATTTTTGCCGGGCGGATTTGGAACTTTAGATGAGCTTTATGAAGCGTTGACCCTTATTCAAACTAAAAAAATTCATCCCTTCCCGATTTATCTCATGGGTAAAGAATACTGGGAAGGGCTTATCGACTGGATGATTAAAATGCCGCTCGGTTTTAAATGCATCTCCGAAGCCGATTTGAAACTATTTCATGTCACGGATGATCCAAGCGAAGTGGCCGAAGGAATCGAGAGGCACTATCAGAAAACGAGGGCTGAGAAGAATTTCTAATAAAACGGGCACAGTTCCCTGTGCCCGCTCCTATCAAACAAATTTATCTACGAGTTTCTACCACAACGGCGCCACCGTGCGGATTGCCCCGATCGTAGGAGGCCATACGTGCCGGTTGGCTAGCTGGCGGTCTCAGTGGATTTGCTTGACCCTTAACCTCCGTACTAGACGGAGCAGGATAGCCTCCATGCAGAGGGCGCTGAGGAAAGAAAACAGCTCCGGTGTTATGGCAGGATGAACCAACCCCTAATCCATAGGATGCAGAGTAAGAGTTGGAGCTTGAATAAACTACTCTACCTCTAGGGCAGCAGGAGATTGCCCATAGGCAAGCTCCGCATACCATAACGACAGCTCCCGCGACTAGTAAACCGCCTGAAAAGACGATGAGCCCGGTAACCGCGAGCGCAGCGCCGACCACGAGGACAGCGATCGCGATCGCTGTGATGGCACTGCATTTAGGCGAACATCTTGATGAATGATGAACGGTATTTGTTTCAACGGAGGATGGTGCAATAGAAGCCATATGTCCACACTCCTTAGTTTAAGCAACGAGCATCAACGTGGTCGTTGGTGTCGCAGTTGATTAGTATGTTAGGACGGGTCGAGGATAAGAATCCATCGTTGTGGCCGATGATCACGGTGTCATTGATGATCCATTTTCTGTAGATCGAGTAGTCAAAGCCGCTTAAGCTCCACACGGAACCATCTTCTAAGCAGAGCTGATCGTGAAGCGAGTCGATTTGCACGATCCAATGAGTGTAGACGCCATTATAGATAGGACGCTCAATCAAGTTCACTTCAATTGATTCGTTGGTATTGAGATTGGTAAAACGGTATTTGTAGGAAGAGAACCACGATTTATTGGGTGTAATTTTCAAAGTATCGGAGGTGAGCCAGTTATAGGTTTTATTGCGATCGCTATAAGACACCGACCAGATCGATCCATCTTCAAGTTCTACCGCATCACCCAGCGGAGTGATAATCATCGGGTGGTGATAGGCGCCCATATGGCTTGTGTAATCCACCGTCACCGAGCTGTTCATCCCTTTTTTGACTTCAAGCCCGAGTTTCATCGCATCTTCGATTTTTTCGTCTTGTTTGCCCGATCTCTCTCTTTCTGCTCTTTTTTCTTCAATTAGCTGTCTTTCTTTAGGGTGCATTTCACGCACACCGACCGGCACTCTTTCATTAGACTCTACGTTATCGGCAGAGAGAAAAGAAACGGCTGTCATCATTAGGAAAATCATTTTACGCATGGGTGCTACTCACTTTTGTTTTACCATGAGAGGGTCTTCTCAGGCTTGGTTTAATGATCAATGTTATGCTTCATCTCGGTTAAGATAGTTTAAAGATTTGATAAATTTTCGTAAAAATTTAATCAGCATCTCACATTTTGTTTTTACCACAAAGTGTGAGGAAGGCCTTTAGGCTCTCTTCACACTCTGTGGAAATAAAGATTACGGAGGGGTGAATTGGATGCCGTCCGCGATGATCTTATCGGTATAGAGAAGATCGTACTTTCCCTCTAAGAAGGGTTTATGGTTCAGCATATATTGATGAAAGCGAATAGTAGAATGAACGCCACCAATGTGAAACTCTTTTAAAGCTCTTTTGGCTCTTGCAATCGCTTCTTGGCGATCTTTCCCTTTAACGATAAGTTTTGCGATCATCGAGTCGTAGTTGGGCGGTATCACGTAGCCGGAATAGCAGCTAGAATCCACACGCACATGGGGGCCGCCGGGAGGAAGATAATACTCGAGGCGTCCAGGTGAAGGGGCAAAATTATTATCGGGATCTTCTGCGTTAATTCTAAACTGAATGATGTGGCCATTAAATTTCACATCCTCTTGTTTAAGCTCGAGTTTTTCACCCATCGCGATTTTCAGCTGCTGGCAGACAAGATCGACGCCTGTGAGCTCTTCGGTGACAGTGTGTTCCACCTGAATGCGGGTATTGACCTCCATGAAATAGAAATCGCCATTTTTATCGAGTAAAAATTCAACGGTTCCGGCCGAATAGTAGCCTGCGGCCTTCACCACATTAACTGCCGCCTGACCGATTTTTGCACGCATCTCAGGGCTTAAAACAGGACTTGGCGTCTCTTCTATCAGCTTCTGGCGCCTTCTTTGAATCGTGCAGTCCCGCTCGCCCAAATGAATGACGTGTCCATATTTATCGCCTAAGACTTGTACCTCGACGTGTCTTGGACCCACAATCATTTTCTCAAGGTATACTTCAGGATTGCCAAAACTCGCTTCCGCCTCCGCTCGAGCGGCCGGAAAGAGCTTCATGAACTCCTCTTCCGAATGCGCAATGCGGATCCCTTTGCCTCCGCCGCCGGCTACCGCTTTGATGAAAACAGGAAAATTGATTTTCTTTGCTTCCTGAAGGGCCGTTTTGAGATCGCTTACCACGCCATCAGAGCCGGGGATGACTGGGCAGCCTGCAGCTTTGGCAGTCGCTTTGGCGCGCGCTTTATCCCCTAGGAGCGTTATAGATTTATGGGAAGGCCCAATAAAATTGATGCCGCAGCTTTCGCAGATCGAGGCAAAATTTGCATTTTCACTTAAAAAACCGTAGCCCGGATGAATCGCATCAGCGCCCGTAATTTCACAGGCGGAGAGAAGATTTGGGATCTTTAGATACGATTTGGAAGAAGGCGCTTCTCCAATGCATATCGCCTCATCCGCATGCAAGACATGTAAAGCTTCGCTATCCGCTTGGGAGTAAACCGCGACGGTCTGAAGCCCTAAATCATGACACGCACGAATAATTCGAACAGCGATCTCGCCTCGATTCGCAATGAGAACTTTTTGCATGGTTATACGATTCTAAACAGTTTGGTTCCAAATTCTACAGGTGTTGCAGAGTCCACCAATACTTCAGCCACAGTGCCGGTGACGCCGGCTTTAATTTCATTCATCACTTTCATTGCTTCTACAATGCAGACAACCGTATTTTTCTCGACCTTGTCGCCCACTTTAATGAAAGGGGGATCATCGGGTGACGGCGCTGAGTAAAAGGTCCCCACCATCGGAGAGGTGATATGCGTTCCGGGAGCTTCATTTGTCGATGAGGCTTTGGGTTGGTCCGGTGTCCTAGGAAGGGCTTCCGGAGCTTTACGAATGGTTTGAAACTCACGGCCTTGTTCAAGCTCAAAAATATCTTCCTGAGATGGAGGCATGCCGTCTCTTTCGATCTCTATTTCAAAACCCTCTTTCTTAAGAGAAACTTTTTTAGTTCCGGTGCGGCCCATGGCAGCCATCAATTCTTTAATATGCTTTAATTCCATTCTATACCCGCTGAATATAATCGCCTGTTTGAGTATCCACTTTAATAATATCTCCGACCTCAATGAAGGGGGGCACTTCGACTTTGGCTCCCGTCTCAAGGGTTCCCACGCGGACGATCTCTTTTTTGCCGCCGCCTGTCGTATCGATTTTAGAAATCATGAGCTCAAGAAACTGCGGAAGCTCGACTGAAAAGATCGTATCGCCATAAAAAGAGGCTTTGATTTCGACCCCTTCTTTCAAAAAGTTAACTTTATCGGAAATCACCGACGCCGGAACTAGAACCTGTTCTAAATTCCCCACATCGAGAAATAGATAGTCTTTCCCTTCAAGATAGAGAAACTCGAGCTTGCGATCTTCTAGATTAACATCTTTGATCGCTTGATCGGGCTTAAAGTTCTTTTCAATGACTTCGCCCGTCGAGAGCTCTTTGAGCCTTGCTTTGATAAAAGGGGTCCCTTTCGGAACAGTCACTTTTACAACCGATTCGACTCGGTAGAGTTTACTGCCGAGGGAGATAGTCATGCCCTGTGATAGTTGTTTCATGCCTGATGATGCCATACTTTGTTAGCTTTTCCTTAAAATTTCAACGGCCTCTGCCATATTCGGTGAATCGAAAATATAGGTTCCTGAGACCAACACATTGGCCCCTGCTTTTTTACACTGTTTAGCGGTTTCGGGGTTTATCCCCCCATCGACTTCCAGATCAATCGGAAGTTTATACTCATCGATCAATTTTCTGGTAAATTCAACCTTTTCAAGAACTTCCGGCATAAACGCCTGTCCGGCTTTACCGGGATGAACGGTCATCAACAAAATTAAGTCGCACTTATCCAGGTACTTAGGAATCATTGAAAGGGAAGTTTCAGGATTAAATGCAAGCCCTGCGCGGATATTGCATTTCTTAATGTATTTAAGAGTCTCTTCCACCTCTTCTGTCGCTTCAAAGTGGAACGTGATTTGATCGGCCCCGGCTTCAATAAATTTTTCGACATAGTCAAAGGGGTTATACACCATGAGATGAACATCTAAGAACAAATCGGTAGCACGGTTAATCGCTTGGCAAGTGTGGTGTCCAAATGTAAGATTAGGCACAAAATGGCCATCCATCACATCAACATGAAGCCAATCGGCTTTGGCTTCTTCAATTCTTTTTGCGTCTCTGTCCAGAAACCCAAAATCAGCCGATAAAATGGAAGGAGAGATGAGGGTCTTTTTTTGCATACGTCTAGGATCACGAAATTAAGCCTCTAAAGTCAAGATAAAATTTAGCTTGAAAATGAAGCACTTATAACAATATAATATCCCCCATGATTGAAGAAAAATCGAATGTTAATATCGTTGCGACCGGTCTTGCCATGTTTTCTATGTTTTTTGGCGCCGGCAACGTCGTATTCCCCTTATTAGTCGGAATTGAAGCGAAAGACCACAACTTTTTTGCCATGCTCGGCCTTTTGATCACAGCCGTGGGCGTCCCTTTCTTGGGTCTTCTAGCGATGACTCTCTACGATGGCGACTACAAATCTTTTTTCAATCGCATCGGAAAAGCACCCGGTTTTGTGGTAGCTGCATTGATTATGGGTTTAATCGGTCCGTTTGGCGCTTTGCCTCGCTGTATCGCTCTATCCTACTCAACCACAGAGATGTTTTTCCCAGGGATGAGCCTGCCTATTTTCAGTCTCATTTCTTGCCTTCTTATCTTTCTTTTGACCTTTAGAAAAAATCAAATTGTCGATGTTTTGGGCTACTATTTGACTCCTCTGCTCTTAGGATCCCTTGCTATCATTATCGTCAAAGGGATGATCTATTCCCCTTCGGCGCCTGAGGCTTCCATGACGGCATTTAACGCGTTTACGATGGGATTTTCCCAAGGCTATCAAACCATGGACCTTCTTGGAGCATTCTTCTTTTCATCGGTTGTCATTGCCTGCTTGAAGCCGACGAAGGAAGGTGCACCGTCAAATCACCGCCGTATCTTGAGATTAATGGGTAAAGCCAGTTTAATCGGAGCCTCCCTCTTAGCTCTCATCTATATCGGATTTAGTTTTGTATCGGCCTTTAATGCGGCAGATCTTGCGAGTGTTGCAAAAGATCAAATCCTCGGACAAGTGGCGCTTCACGTATTAGGACCTAACGCCGGGATTGTCGCCTGTATCGCGGTCGCTATGGCCTGCTTGACTACCGCGATCGCTTTGGCCTGCGTTTTTGCCGAATTTTTACACTATGACATTACCTTCGGCAAAATCGGCTATATCCCTTCGTTAATCGCGACCCTCGTGATCTCCTTCTTTGTGTCGATCATGAATTTCAATATGATTATTGAATTTTTAGCCCCCATCTTACAAATTTTGTATCCTGCTCTGATCGTGCTTAGCATCATGAATATTTTGTACAAGCTATATGATGTTAAAGTAGTGGTATGGCCCGTAGCACTTACTTTAGCCGCAAGCCTGATTCATTATTTTTATTTTTAAGAATTTATCTTAACTGCTAAGAAAATATTTATGTCTGCAGACCCGGTGAGCCTTCTTAATGACCGTTTTGACCGTTTTCTTTATACCGTCTACCACAGCGATCGTACACTCTACGATCGTATATATGACGTTTTTACGGGGACGGCCGATCCCACTATCCACCTCTACCACGTTTTAGAAAAACACTATGAATTTCTATACCCGGAAGAGCCCTATGGAGGCTACTTTTTTAGACGAAACGCCCATAAAATTGACTTTGCCAATAAAGACCTCTCTTCTTTAGTCCATGAACATTTAGGAGCTCAAAGGGTTAACTACATTTTAGATTTGTTCGCCTCCCTCAACCTTGTTGCAACTGTTGAAACTATCCAAAAAAGTGTGACTCGTTTAAAAGAGAAGAATAAATCGCAGTAAAAAGGTTGTGTATGACACCTGACAATCGTCCAAGTTTTCCTTCTATCGGGATGTATTCCTCTTTCAGAGTTTTTGCAACAACCGCAGCCAAACTTAGGCCCGAAATATATGAGAAAATTTTAAGGGTTTTTCAAGGAAAAGAAAGCGATTTTGCGGGTTGGAGAGAAATTGTGGAGAGAATCCTTTCCTTTGACGAGGTTCTAGCGATTCCTTTCACCCCCACGCCCGAATTCTATCACTCTATCTTATTTGAGTATTTAGGAGATTACTCTTTATTTACTGTCTTAAATGCTATGAACTCATTAGGTTTAAAAGATATCTGCAGGGAAATTTGCACGCTAACAGGAAATCAATTCTATATTGACTGCTTAAAACCTCAATGGTTTTATTATCATCCCAAAGTAAATGATGAACGTCAATGAGGATCACATCGACTTTAATGCGCTTTCGACGGTGTGGGAGAAAAGAAGGCGCTTACTCTCTTCGGAAGATCGATAGATATAGCCGGTTGTTATAATATCATTGACTTTCACATCGATATTCGCAAGCTCGGTCGAGCTCAGTTGAAATCGATTGATATAGGCATCAAACTCATCATTTTGAACCCTATCATGCGCTAAAAACAGGACGTAAACAAAGTTTTCGTCGCTCTTCACTTTCGAGACAAAGGGTACAGACGGACTTATCCCTTTCTTTAAGGTATCAAGCAGCATTTTAAAAAGGGTGATTAGCGCCTGCGGCTCTAAGATAGTTTGCATGATGACAGGAGATAAAGAATAAAAGAAGTTTTCTAAGAGAAGCGCTGTGTAGCGTACTTTTTCTTCGCTTAAACGATCTTTTATCTTTAAAAACAGCTCGTTTTGCTTGGTTATCATCCCTCCGTTATAATCTCTAAATTCGCCAAGCAAACGGCTTAACTCATGGACAACGGTTTGACGCGCTTTATAAAGATCGATCGACTGATCCAATCGTAAGAAATCTTCTTTTCGAAATTTAACCCGAAAGACCGTGGCCTCTTTCGAGTACTTTTTTCGAAGGTGGCCCACCACTTTTGTGCGGTCATGAATGTATTTTAAAAAACTTCCCCGAAACATCTCTTGGATGGGTTTTGAATCTCGATTCAGCACTCTTACCATAATAATCGTGAAAAAAAGATGCAGGCGCGATTGCTGATCAAACGAGATAAAGATTTGCGGCAGATCGCGCGTGTATTTAAGCTGCTGCGAGAGGGACAAAATGTTTCGCATGATCTCTTCCTCATTTCTAGGCATGAAAGTCGGATGCACCATATGTTCTACGTGGTGTTTAAGATCACGGTTCAAATCGAATTTTAAGGTTCGGATCTCTTCCTGGGTAAAGGAGTCTTCCTTTTCAATTTCAATGTAAGTGGTGGTTAAAAGCTCTTGACCTCTTCGATTGAGAATAAAGGATCCCTCTACGGTTTGAGCTTGCGGATAGGCATTTTGTAGAGCCCGTTTAAGTTGGCGCTCCTCGAAAATCTCATTTTCCATAAAAAAAGTCATCCCGGAGGCAATCCCTAAGCGATTAGGATAATCGGGAATACGGAAAATTTTAATGAGTGTTTTTCGTCTGCTTTGATTTTCCTTTAAGTGTTTCAAAAGCTCTTTACGAAATAGATAGTGGGATAGGATGGTTTTGCTAATTAAACGAACTGAGCGCTGCGTTTTGAAGCTTTCAGGAGAGATCAGAAGAAAATGCTGCATTTCCGAAAAAACTTCCGGATCAAAGGATTCGGTTAACCGTTTCGTAAGATTTGTGATGTGCTCATGGATAAAGGCCGTTTTATCATCAAAAGAGAGTCCTTTAACCTCTAAAATTTTATCGGCATGGTATTTCGATTCAAGCCCCAGCTGAAGCTCAGACTCTATCAAAGGAAAGGCCCGTTCAATTTTTTTGAGTTTTTCTTCATCATCTACCCTGAGCATGATTTCGCAAAGGGTGTAGACATCCTGGCTTACTTCGGGAAAATAAAAATCGACCGCGTAGATCATTACCACATTAAGCCGTTCGCCGGGAACAAGCCATCTTGAAATCATCTCGAAAAAGAATTTAAAAGAGCTCTGTCTGTAACGGGAAAGGCTGTAGAACGAAAGGGTAGATCCTCTCTCTTTTTTTACGATCATAGGAAGGCAGGAGGCAAGTTTGCGTCTCACATCCTCCACCTCGAAAAAATTTTCGGGTAAAATGAGCTGTAAAGAGTTTTTCACCGCGTCACTGTATAGGAAATGGAAAGGTGAATCCAAGAAGGTCACTATTTTGGGGATAGATTTCACCCTGTCCATATCCGTTATCATCCAAGCGCCTCATATTGGGGGATATTAATCTCTCTTTTATCCCCGATCAACGTTCCCGGAAAGACAGGATCATTATAGTTTTCAAAAGGGCGGACATGAAGCGGTATGGAGTTCTTTTCAGCGAGTTCAATCGATCTTGAGTGGAGAACTTTGGCCCCTTTTTGCATTATCTCTAAAGCCGCTGAGTGGGATAAGCTGGGTAAAAACTTGGCCTGGCTGTTTTTTTTCGGATCTTCCTCAAAAACCCCAGGAACATCTTTAAAAAATTCAACTTTGTCGGCATGAAAGGCGGCCGCAAGGGCGACAGCTGTCGTATCGGAGCCCCCTCTTCCAAGAGTTGTGATGTTGCCCCCTTTACTGACACCCTGAAAACCGGCCACAATCACGACTTTGCCTTTTTCCAAATGCGGAAGAATTCTGTGAGGCTTGACATCGACAATCTTGGCTTCCGAATGATCTTCCGTGGTGATAATACCGCATTGGCTTCCGGTAAAACTGATCGCCTCCTGGCCTTTGAGATCGAGCGCCATCGCCAAGAGGGAGATAGAGATCCTCTCTCCTACCGATACGAGCATATCATACTCTCTTCTGGGCGGCTGAGGATGAACTTTGTGAGCAAGTTCTATGAGTTGATTGGTAGTATCACCCATAGCAGAGACCACAACCACTATGTAGGGATAGCTTTTTTTGCGGTCTATAATGATATCTGCGATTTTCGCGAATTGTTCGGGTTTGGCTACAGCCGCACCTCCGAACTTACAAATTAGAGTGCGTTTAGACATTTGGCTCAAAAATAATCCAACTACCCTCTCTTGTCAACAGAGAGTGTGTCGCCATTATACTTTATCACAGGCTCGTCTTGAGACTCTTTCTCGATAGGCGGGTAGGATATAAGAAGTTCAATCGCTTTTTTCTGCTTTTCTTGAAAAGCGATTTTCTCATAAAGATCTATTGCGATTTTCAAATAAATGCTCTTGGTCTCAAAAAATGGAAGAAATGCCGGATTATGCTTTAAAATATCTCCTAAAACACTTTTTCTTATGCCCAGTGAAGTTCTTTGGCAAGAGAGTTTGTAGAGATACTGCATCTCTTCCCCCATAATATAAAGCGTTTGTATCCACGCCAAAATTAAGGTATCTTTTAAAATCGTTTGATACGACTTATCCGATAGAAGATCTAAATACTTTTGGATGCAACCATCAATCAACTTTTGCAAATCTTCCTGCCTTGAGAAGCCCACAAGGCTTCTTTCATTAAGCGGAATCGTTGCTAGTTCAATCAGCCACGAGGGATGAATCACCTGAAGTCGCGATCTCATAAAGTTTAGCAGTAGATTGACCTCCTCCAATGAATTCAAAATTCCCACCTTGGCTGAAAGCGATAGATACTTACAGTGATTGATCAGAAGAGCAAACCATTGAGAGGCTTTTTCGTCTGACAAAGCCTCCACCAACTTTAACTGACTCATCATCGAAACAGGGGGTGTATAGGTTGGCAGCGCCACAATAAACTGGTTGATTTCAATGCCTCCAAAAAAGTTTTGTTCCGATCGTTTAAGGCAGTCAATTTTTTCTTTATATTTTTTAAAATCTAAAATTAAAAAAAGTTTGATGTAAAGCTGCCCTCTCATTTCGCTCGCCTGCTTAAAAGCGCTTGATCGATTGTTTAACCTCACCCAAAAATCGATTAACTTTTCGATATAATTAGCAATTTCCGCAAAAGGCCTCTTACCAATTAAATATAGGTTCTCAACTAGCCTTAATGCTTCGTCTTCCCATTTAACTATTGCCGGCCATGCCTCGAGATTTCTCACGCAGTCATCATGGCGTTTAAATTTGAGAGTCTGTTTTTTACTTTTTTCAGTGACGTGTGGAGAAAACCTGGAAATAAGCATCAAAAATCCATCTTCAGCAAGATTTGATCTGCCAAAAGTCTCTATAAATAGGTCTCTTATTAAACGCTCTTCTTCATGAGAAAAGGTTTTGGGAGGAACTAAGCTTATAAAATACCTGACTGCTTGAGGGATATGGAGCTGATCCAATACCAAAAACCCTTTGATAAGCTGCAGCATCTGGATCGTTCTTCTGGTTGAACAACCCACCGGAAGCATTGGATCTATTACTTTATCCCAAAAGAATAACTTTTGAAATTTTTCCGCGATTCTTGCCCCATATTTATTTTGGATTTGACCGGCCATTTCGGGAGTTAAACTTGAAAAAGTGTAGAGCCATTGATTAAATAAGAGATAACCATGTTTTGAATCTTCTTGAATCCACCGTTCAAGCAACTCGAGAATGGGGCTATTCAAACCTTGACGCATGATTAGACCCGCTTTGATTTTGGCATCGACCTCTTCATAGACTCTTCCCACCAAAACGGTGACAAAATAGCTGGTGATTTTCATCCGCCGATTAAATTTGGATTTAGAGATCCCGGCTTCAGAAAAAACTTGAAGATGCTCCGTCACAAGATGAACAAACTCCCCTTCCTCCATGGAGTTAAAGGTAGGCTTTAAAAACCACCCTACCTCTCTAAAGTCGCTGTAGTCTAACTCTTCATGAATAAGCGTAAGATAGTTCAACGTTTGAACCACATGCTCTTTCGGAATAACACCCTTATCAAAGAGCTTAGCTAGTCCATTTAATATAGCGATATAATGAGCATACTCCAAAATGATGCAGGTTTGAATTTGTGCTAGCACCTTAAAGAAAAAAACCGCACGCCCCTCTCGTCTTCGATCATCCATGACTAAAGCGAGCAGATTTTTTGAGAAAATCTGCACTTCCCGCTTCTCCCTGAACTGAACATCTGAAAGAGCGATGAGCTGGCATAGGTTGTTGATATCGGTAAAAGTCGCTTTAAACCAGGGATAGATTGTTTTTACATCTAACCAAAAGGCCGCCTCCCCGACAGCGCGAAGAGTATCAAGAAGCTGATCAGAGGGAGTGACTCGCGGGAACAGGGCGAAGGCCCCTTTCAGGCCAAACAGCAAAACGTCAGGATCCAAGAATTCTTGACGCCGTTTAAAAGATCGAATCATCAATACAGGCAGACACTTTCCTTTTAGCCTAGGAGAGATCAAAGCGTCGATCCCCCCAAAAATCCCAATTCCTAACTTTAAATGAATTAAAACGAGCTCCGGAAGAAGGGTGTCTACAATTTCTAATAAACTCTCTTTTGGACTAAAAAGCTGTAGAGCCATCTCTAAGCATTTTAAAAATTCCATATAAGTGCAGTTATCTAAGGCTTTTAGCTTTTGAAGGCACTTTAAAAAACTTTGTTCTCTATGGCTTGATTCTGAGTATTTAACGATCGATAGAATAATGTATTGTTTAATGGGTAGATCTTCCTCTATTACTGTGTCGGAAAGATCGGATCTAAATAGCCTTGCCAATTCGTGATACTCGCTCAAAAAATACTTTGAATGAATTTCTTCAATTAGAGGGAGCGCCTTTATAAAGCCCTGAGCAGTAAAGTTATATCTTAAAAACCGATAGTAATTTTTATGGATATCCCCCTCTTTCAAAGCCCCAAGACCCGCCTTAAAAATTCCGATTTCCCCCAAACTGGGTGAGAGTAAAGAAATGATTTCATGTCCGGGCTCCTCATACCTTTCAAAAAGAGCGTGAAAGACTATAAAGGCGGCCCCATCTCTGATATCCTCGGGTATTATTTTATCCTTAAATAAATCCAGTGCATTATTTAAGGAGGACACGTATAATGAGTATGGAAGCTGATCCTGACTTCGAATTTTCTGCAAAATCCGCATGAAATATTCTTTTTCTGACCCCGCCTGAATCGAAGGTATCCGGCTAAGATACTCCTCTAAGGACATATCTGCAGAGGCAGCATACATCAAGCCTTGAGAGCCGCTAACACCGGTTATCGTGGTCATGAAAAGTTTCCGTGAGAATTAAGATGTTAACCTTACGTTATAGCCATCGGAGTTTATTCTCAACCTGCCATAAATAGGAACTCCTAATTTTTGCAAAGGTTTAGGCTAAAGGGTTTCCATAATAAAGCATCCGAGCTTACAACCGGGAAAGCCGATTGGGAATCCTTCAAGATTTGAAGGTTGCATTTATACAATAAGCTTTGATACTGTATTTGTTTTTAGAGAAATTTAGGAGAAACCTTTAAATGCCAAAAAATGCTCAACATTCTTGGGATGATAGCAAGATTGTCGACGATGTCCCGTACCAAGCCAAAGATGCAGAAATTTTTAAAAACCTTTTAACCGCCCCTAGCTCTGACAGCAAATCAGAAGAAGAAAGTTCAATGCTCCCCGGCACACTTCTTAGAGGCCGGATTGTAGAAATTACTAAAGATCACGTGGTTGTAGATGTAGGACTTAAGTCGGAAGGCCTTGTACCTATCCAAGAGTTTTCGGATCCAACCCAACTTATCCTGGACGCTGAAGTGGAAGTACTTCTCGACCAGCCAGAAGATGACAACGGTCAAATCGTTCTTTCCCGTGAAAAAGCGGAAAGACTTCGCCAATGGGAATACATTCTCGAGCACTGCGAAGAAGGCTCGATCGTTAAAGGTCAAATTATCCGCAAAGTCAAAGGCGGTCTTATGGTTGATATCGGGATGGAAGCGTTCCTTCCTGGCTCCCAGATCGATAATAAGAGAATCAAAAACCTCGATGAATACATCGGGAAAACCTACGAATTTAAAATCCTTAAAATCAATATCGACCGCAAAAACGTGGTTGTTTCGAGAAGAGAACTTCTGGAAGCAGAGCGTATTTCGAAGAAAGCGGAAGTTCTTGAGAACATCAAGATGGGCGATATCCGCGAAGGGATCGTTAAAAACATCACCGACTTCGGCGTGTTTCTTGATTTAGATGGCATTGACGGCCTCCTCCATATCACCGATATGACTTGGAAGCGTATCAAGCACCCATCCGAAATGGTTCACCTCGGTCAAAAACTTGAAGTGATGATCTTGAGCGTTGATAAAGATAAAGGAAGAGTTGCCCTCGGATTTAAGCAAAAAGAGCCCAATCCATGGGATGAAATCGAGCAAAAATACCCACCCGGCACTATCCTCCAAGGTAAAATCACCAATCTCGTACCTTACGGTGCCTTTATGGAGATCGAGCCAGGAATCGAAGGGCTTATCCATGTCTCCGAAATGTCCTGGACCAAGAACATCACCGACCCTAAAGAGCATGTTCAACTCGGCCAAGATGTCAAAGCGATTGTTCTTTCCATCCACAGAGATGAAGGAAAAATCTCTCTCGGCATGAAACAGCTCGAATCGAATCCATGGGATGATGTCATCGGCAAATATCCGGTAGGCGCAAGCGTTAAAGCGGAAATTACTAACCTCACCAACTTCGGCGCATTCGTAGAGCTCGAGCCAGGAGTAGAAGGGCTTATCCGTATTTCCGATCTAAGCTGGATTAAAAAAGTATCCCACCCTTCCGAGATCCTCAAGAAAGGGGATGTGGTGGATGCAATTATTCTCTCCGTCGACCCAGAGAGCAAAAAGATTACCTTAGGCGTGAAACAGCTTGGTAACAATCCTTGGGAATCGATCGAAAAAACCATGCCGGTTGGCGCACTTGTAAGCGGTAAAGTGACTAAAATCGCAGCTTTCGGGGCCTTTGTTGACCTCGACGGCGGATTAGAAGGCTTTATCCATGTGACGGAGCTTTCCGACCAAGCTTTCGGCAAAGTAGAAGATGTGATCTCCAAAGGGGACAATGTCTCTGCGAAAGTGGTTAAGATCGACATGGAAAACAAAAAGATCAATCTCTCGATTAAAGAACATCTGATTGAGAAAAATCAGGAAAATCGTGACGATATAGTTGTTCCTTCGACTAAAAAGAGAAAAAAAGAATAACGTCTTCACCGGACGTTTTATTTGGGCGGTCTGAACACATTTAAAAATGGGTTGACCGCCCGTTATATATACAGGCTTTAAAGGGTTCATTAATGAATAAAGATCTCATCGCAGTTTTCGAATACTTAGAAAGAGAAAAAGGGATTAAGCGGGAAATCGTTATCGAAGCTATCCAAGAATCTCTCGTTCAGGCAGCTCGCAAAAGTATCAGCGGCGCTTCCAACGTGACCGTAAAAATTAATCCGAAGAATGGAAGTATCGATGTATATTCGGAAAAAGAGATCGTTGATGAAGTAGAAGTTCCTGCTCAAGAAATTTCTCTCGAAGAGGCTCAAGCCATTGATCCGGACTGCCAAATCGGTCAATTCTTAGATGTTGTTGTGACGCCTAAAGACTTCGGAAGAATCGCCGCTCAAAAAGCACGCCAGGTGATCTCAACCAAATTAAGAGGCGCCGAAAGAGATGTTATTTATGAAGAATACCGCCACCGTATTGGCGAGCTCATCTCCGGAACCGTCAAGCGCTTTGTAAGAGGGATGAACCTTATTGTAGACCTTGGCAAAGTAGAGGCGATCATGCCCATGCGCCACTACCCAAAAACCGAAAAGTACCAAATCGGAGAAAAAGTTTTAGCTCTCCTTCTTGAAGTAAATGATACCGAAAACGGCGGAGCTGAAGTGGTCCTTTCCCGTTCCCATCCCGATTTTGTCCGTCAGCTTGTCATGCAAGAGGTGACCGAAATTAATGATGGAATTGTTATTATCGAAAAAATCGTCCGCGATCCCGGCTACCGCACTAAAATTGCCGTCCGCTCCACCGATCCTAAAGTGGATCCTGTAGGAGCTTGCGTGGGCATGCGCGGCATGCGTGTTAAAAACGTGATGAGAGAGCTCAGACAAGAAAAAATCGATATTATTCCTTTCTCCCCCGATCCGGTCGAGCTTCTGCAAAATGCTTTGAATCCGATTGAAATTAGAAAAATCAGCGTAAGCCCTGAAGATGAATCCATTGCGATTGTTTGCGACGACGAAGATTTTGCCGCCGTGATTGGAAAACGTGGGATGAACGCAAAATTAAACTCCGAACTGATTGGCTATAACCTCGAAGTTCAGAGAATGACCGACTATCGCAAATCGATGTCTGTACAAAGAGCTGAAATGGCCTCCTCCGAAGATCCGCTTTTGGATCAACCTCTCGAGAGAATCGAAGGGGTTAACGCGCTTAGTTTTCAACATCTTGCTGAAAACTTTAAAACGCCCCGTGAAGTCCTTTTGGCAACTCCGGAACAACTGTCACAGATCCCAGGCATCAGTGTAGATATTGCCGACAAAGTAATGGAACAAATTAGAAAGCAGAGGATGTAAACACTTTGGCCAAGAACCTCAAAATTAACATTAAGAATACGCAAATCGCACAGGCGGTCAATCTTGGCAACATCAAGAAAACCGTCTTAAAAAAGAAAGAAGAGAAAGAGGTTAATCCTGAGCTTCCTGCGGCGGAAACTCCGCAAGAAAAAGCCAAAGCTTCTGCGAAACCTGAAGAAAAGGCAAAACCTGAAATAAAAGCGAAGGGCGAGCCGAAAGCAAAAGCGGCCCCCTCTCCCTCCCCTCTTCCTGAAGAAGAGGTTAAAGAAGAAGCTCCTCGCATGAAAGCAAGATCCAAATCTGCTTTCAGAGAATCTCAAGAGAGCGCAACTTCTCCTCAAGCTGCCGAAGAGGAATCAGAAGTGTTTGAACATATCTCTGAACCTGTCGAAGAATACACTCCACCTAAAGAGGTGGCGGCTGAACCTATTGCCCCTCAAGTCGAAATTAAGGAAGAACCCCCTATAGAAACACTGAAAGCTCATGCGAGCAAATTCCAAGATCTTCCTAAAAAAGAGCCTGCGAAAAAGATTCCCCCTCCAAAACCTGAAGTGGTCATCTCTTCGCACCATAAACTTCTTCGACCTAAAGAGCCGCATACGTTCTTAAAAGATCTTCCGGTCAGAGAAAAATTCGGTCCAACCGGAAAGCACGTAAAAGACTTAGTCCCCCCTAAAAGACCTCCTTCTCCACCCCCACAAACTAATCGAGGCCCTTCCCAAGGTGGATATCAAGGCGGCAACTACAATCGTCCTCATCCAGGCGGTCCTCGTGAACCTTTCCGCCCAGGCCAGCCTCGTCCTCAAGGTCCAAGACCTGCGCCTCAAACCACGACGCCTGCACCGGCTGTCCAAGAGGCCGATAAAGAGAGCGCTAAAAAAGCTAAGTTTAAAGAGTATCGCGATGTAAAACCGGCTAAAAAAACGGAAGCCGGACGTTTTGACTCACGCGATCGCCAAGGGTTGAGCGCAGGGGAAGATGAAGCTCGTTGGAGAAAAAAGAAATCCTCCAAGCAGTTCAGAGAAGAAGAAGATATCACGATTCGCCCGACCTCCTTAAAGGTCAGATTGCCGATCCTTTTAAAAGATTTGGCAGCCGAGATGAAGCTTAAGGCTTCTCAGCTGATTCAAAAACTCTTTTTGCAAGGCGTGGTTGTAACTCTTAACAGTATTTTGGATGATGAAACCACCATTCAGCTTCTCGGCCATGAGTTTGGATGCGAAATAACCATCGATACTTCGAAAGAAGATAGAATCCGTATCACTGACAAATCAATCCAGCAGGAGATTAAAGAGTCCCCTGAAGACGAGCTCGTGATCAGGCCTCCTGTGGTTGCCTTCATGGGTCACGTAGACCATGGTAAAACGAGCTTAATCGACTACATCCGTAAATCTAATCGTGCTTCCGGCGAAGCAGGAGCGATCACGCAGCATATCGGGGCTTTCATGTCTCACACGGCAGTCGGAGATATCGCCTTCCTTGATACTCCGGGTCACGAAGCGTTTTCTGCAATGAGAGCAAGAGGGGCCAACGTAACCGACATCGTAGTCCTCGTTGTGGCTGGAGATGAAGGGATAAGACAACAAACGATTGAAGCGATCCAGCACGCCAAAGCGGCAGGGGTTATCATCGTGGTTGCTATCAACAAATCGGATAAACCGAACTTCAACCCTGAAACGGTCTATCGCCAGCTCTCTGAACAAGAACTGTTGCCCGAAGCCTGGGGCGGTCAAACCATTACTGTTAACTGCTCGGCTATAACCGGCGACGGGATTAAAGAGCTTTTGGAAATGTTAGCTCTTCAAGCTGAAGTTCTTGAACTGAAAGCGAATCCCAAAAGCCGTGCAAGAGGCTCGGTCATCGAGTCCGAAATGCATAAAGGGCTTGGTGCGAAAGCGACCGTTCTCGTACAAAACGGAACGCTCAAAAAGGGCGACTCTCTCGTCTTTGAATCGTTCTGGGGACGGGTTAAAACCATGTACGACGAAAACGGCAAAGAGATTGAGACGGCAGGTCCTTCCCATCCTGTGGAGATCACCGGTCTTTCGGGCCTTCCGGAAGCGGGTCAAGAGTTTATCGTTGTCAAAAGCGAAAAAGAAGCGAAAGAAATTTCCGATATGCGCTCCGAAGGTCTTCGTCAAACCAATCTTCTTCAGAAGAAGAAGCTTTCGATGGAAAACCTCCTCACCCAAGCTTCGGCAAGCGGCAAGAAAATCCTTAACGTGGTTCTTCGAGCAGACGTACAAGGCTCCCTTGAGGCCCTTAAAGTGGCTCTCGGAAAAATTGAGTCTTCCAAAGCAGAACTTAACATCATATTCTCGGGTGTGGGTGAAATTTCTGAGTCCGACGTTCAGCTTGCAGCCGCTTCAAAAGCGGTGATCCTGGGCTTCCATACTCAGATTGAAAGCCATGCGGACCTCCTCGTTAAGGAAGTAGGCGTGATCGTAAAGCTCCACGATATCATCTACCACGCGATCGACGAAGTGAAAGCCCTCATGCAAGGCCTTCTCGATAAGATCTCTGTCGAGACTGAACGTGGTAAAGCGCTTGTCAAAGCCACCTTCAAATCCTCTCAACTGGGAACGATCGCTGGCTGCCAAGTTATGGAAGGAGTCATCAACCGCAATCACCTTATCCGCGTCAGACGCGGCAATGATGTGGTCTTCAAAGGCACTATCGCCTCCCTTAAGAAAATCAAGGAAGACGTTCGTGAAGTTGCAAAAGGCATTGAGTGCGGTATCTTGATCAATGGCTTTAATGATGCGAAAGAAAACGACATCATCGAAGCGTATGAAATCACTTATCTCTCGCAAGATTTATAAGGAGACACGATGCCTAGCAATAGAACCGAGAGGCTTAACTCCCTTTTAAAAGAGGTTATTTCAGAAGTTATTCGTGAGGATGTCAAAAATCCTCACGTCTCTTCTCTCATCACGGTAACCCGCGTTGACATCACTAAAGACCTGCACCATGCTAAAGTCTATGTGAGTGTGATCGGCGATGATAAACAAAAACAAGAGAGCATTCATGCTTTAAGAAGTGCAGCTGGATTTATCGCTGTGACCGCCTCACATAAAGTAGTGATGCGTTTTTTCCCCGAGCTTGATTTTAGACTCGATGATAGCGTCGATCAACATATGCGGATCGAATCTCTCCTCAATGACATCTCGAAAGAGCGAAAAGAGAGAGAAGAGTAGCTTGTATGGAAGGAATTTTGGTGATCGACAAGCCCAAAGGGGCCACCTCCTTCCAGCTTGTCCGAATTTTACGTAAAATTTTAAACGTCAGCAAAATCGGACATGCCGGCACGCTCGATCCTATGGCAACCGGCCTCATGCTTTTACTGGTCGGGAAAAATTTTACACGCCTATCCGATCAATTGATGGGATCGGACAAAAGCTACGAAGCTGAAATCACTTTAGGCGTTGCTACCGACTCCTATGATGCAGACGGCACTATCACTCACGCCTCCGATTACATCCCGACGCTCGATGAAGTTAAAGAGGCGATCACCCACTTTCAAGGTGAAATCGCTCAAATTCCCCCCATGTTTTCAGCCAAAAAAGTCAAAGGGCAAAAACTCTACGATTTAGCAAGAAAAGGGATTACCATCGAACGAAAACCGGCTTTGGTAAAAATGAAAGTCGATTTAGTAGAGTATGATTTTCCCCTTTTAAAACTAAAAATCGACTGCTCTAAGGGAACCTATATTCGCTCCATTTCCCATGAACTTGGTCTGAAGCTTAAAACGTATGCGACCCTTTCTGCCTTAAAAAGAACACGTTCAGGCAAATTTAATCTTGAAAAGAGTGTGGACGGCTCGGCATTATTCAAACCTATGACCCTGCAAGAGCTTAGCCCCTTCTTTATCCATGCGCTGCCTGAATAAACTACCCTCTGTCGGACCATCCCTTCTTACGATCGGAGTATTTGACGGGGTTCACTTAGGCCATCAAAGCGTGATTCACACACTGGTTTCGCACGCATTAAGTCTTGATCTCTTTCCGGTCGTCTACACCTTTAAGGACCACCCTTCCAAATTTTTAAACCCTAAAAACTCGAAAAAAATGATCACGACGTTAGAGCACAGGCTCAGGCTGATTGAAGCCCTAGGGGTTGAATATATTGTGATACAAGATTTTGACGCGCCCTTTTCTAAACAGACAGCTCAAGAATTTTTGGATCTAACTCACGCTTCCATAGATTTCAAATCTCTCGTTTTGGGCCACGATAGCAAAATCGGATCCGACAGGTTAAAAGCGCCGCACATACCTGCAGATGTTATTTCAATTCCTCCTTTCACTTTGGAGGGAGTTCCGATTAGCTCCAGCCTGATTCGTCAGAAGCTTCAAGAAGGCGACATAAAAACGGTCTCAAGCTATCTTGGACGTCCCTATTCTATTTTTGGGAAAATCGTTAAGGGGCAAAATCTCGGTGAAAAATTGGGTACTCCTACTTTAAACGTCGATGTAGCCGATTTAGCCCTCCCCCCCTTAGGGGTATGGGAGGTTAAAGCACGTTTTGGAACGGATAAAGTGAAAGCGATCGCCAATCTCGGTTTTGCACCTACCGTGGGACGAGAAGGACCTCCCCTTTTAGAAGTGCACCTCCTTCACAAAATGGCTGAACCCATCCTTGAGTTTATTGAGGTAGAGTTTCAGCGCTATATAAGACCTGAGATAAAGTTTGAAAATCTCGCTGAGCTAAAAAAACAAATTCAAAAAGATATTTCAAGCTTAGGGTAGCGTCCTTTAATTTTTGAGATCATTTCTGTACTAACTTCACAATTTTGAACATTCAGCTTCTCTAACAGGGGATGAACCTGCAAAAGGGCTGCAAGAGAGGCATCATCGATCAAAGTGCCTTCTAAATCGAGGTTTCGAAGTCTTTTTAAACTTCTCACATTTTCCACAATATCTACGCCTGAAACTTTTTTCACATAGCTCAGGTTTAACGTTTCTAGATGAAACAAGCCTAAGAAAATTAAGCCTAAATCGCCGCTTTCAATTTGCTTAAGCCCTTTCAGATTGAGCGATTTGAGCCCTTGCCACTGATTGATAAGGCCGAATGATTCATAGTTCAACCAGGTATCATCTTCCAGATCAAGCCTCTCAAGCTCGGGTAAGAGGCGAGCTGCTTGTTCTAAAAACTCCGCTGAAACCCAGTAAGCCCTTTTTAAAATCAATATCTTCAGGTTATGAGGAATTCCTGTAAATGCAATCGGCTCTGAGGTCTCGGTTAAATCGAGCCCTTTGAGTTTTGGAGCCGAACGAATGACCCATTCTAATTCCGGCAATTGGGCAAGATCCCCCCTTAGACCTATGACGGAGGTATAGGGAGCTATTTTTTTATAAGTTTCTAAGGTGGTAAGCTCTTTAAAATCATTAAAAATGACAAAGAGATCCTCTTCTTCCAACTTGATTGTAAGGCCATAATTCAGCCGGGAGTAAAAATCGGCGCTTGCTTCCTGCAGAGCCTTCCAGTTGTTTTTTCTTGCAAGAATAAGGGTATCTAACGCGTTTAAATCATTTAAACACCGTTTTAAATAGCCTTCCGCATTCAAAGCAATTTCATTTAATCCCCACTGAAGTGCAAGGGGTATAATTTTTTTTAAACTTTGTTCAGACTCGCTTTCTAACCTCGAAGCTCCTTCCTGCACAAGTTCAAAGACCAATTTTGCCACTTCCGGATCGGCTTTGGAAAGTCTGGCCGCCCGATTTTTTGAGGAGCCTATTAAATCGTTTAAGAAAAAAGAGGCGCTTGCAAAAAGCCAAGCTGTCACCTCAAAAACTTCGTCTCCGAGCTCCAGCTTGAAATCGGGTTTTTGAAAAGGCTTTAGGGCGAGATAATTTTTAAGAAAAATCTTCCTCAATCTTCTTAAAGTATAAAAATCTAGTCTTTGACCAAAATAGAGATCGGCTATCCATTTTAAGTATTTTCTTGTAAAGTCGTTATGAGCAGCTATCCAATCGCTGTCTTCGGCCATCACCTCAAAAAAACGGACGCTTTCGGCAAAATTTTGACTCAAAAGATTAAAAAGTTCCTGATCCCCTTGTATTTCAGAGAGATAACTCAATTCTTTAGGGGTTGCTATCGGTAATCGCATGAAGTTTATATTACTAATATAATTTTTTTTATAAACTAAAGTTATAAGAGAATTTACTCTTTGAGGGGGGTATCTATGAATAAATGGCTACTTATTGGCGTTTTAGCTGTTCCACTCTTGTACGGAAGAGGCGAAATGCGTCCTGAAGGCTCTGAAAGATCAGAACAAAGACCCGAATCGCACAATTTCTCACAGCAACAGCAACATGAGATGGAATCGCATCACTATAATGAGAATCATGCTTTGTCTCCTGAACAGAGGGAAAATGCTCAAAAAGCTTACGATAATCGTGGTTATGGCGGCTATGGTGGTTATGGCGGTGGAAATGGAGCCGTGATTGTGGCCCCTCAGGAGGAGACAACAGTCACCCCGGATCCCAATACCAACCCTAATAATCCCTATTACCCACCCAATTAAATCGCTTTATTGAAGGGAGTTGATATGATTCGTTGGTTCATGATTGCTTGCCTTTTGACTTTGCCTATGCTTCATGCAAGAGGTGAAGGAGGAGGCGGCGGAAGAGGCGGTGAAGGGAGAGCTGAGGGGAATTACAACCACGGCGATGCTAATCGCTCCCCTAACGGCTACAACCATAATTACAGCCAAGAGTACAATCATCGCACCGATCAGCAGAATTTCAACAATTGGGTAAGAGACCACGAAGTTTTAAATAATTCGGGTTATGGGGGGGGATATGACGGAGGCGGCTATTATATAGACCCTTATGCCAATCCGGCGGTTGAATTCCCTAATGATCCTCAGTCGAACAACTATTTCAATGATCCGAACTGGCCAAATGTTCAGCCTGGAGACGACTACAATAATGCAAACCCTTACGTCAATGAATAAGAGGTATTTTATGAAACAATGGGCTCTTTATGTTTTAGTGGGATTGCCTTTCTTGAGCTTTAACCCGAACGATCATATTGTTCCGAATACCGAGCAAAACAGACTTCAGTCAAATCAGCAAAGTACCGAAGGATATGAGTTTCCAAACGACCCTTCATCGAATAACTACTTCAATGATCCGAACTGGCCGAATGTAAACCCTAATTCCCGCTTCAACAATACACCTCAGGATGCTTATTACTACAATCCACCCCAAACGTATCAGAATAATCCAAGGTAGATTTTTGAGGGGGTCCTATCCCCCCTCATCCTTACTTATCAAAATGGAGTGTGAGTTTAGTAGTGTTTCCGGCGTTTTCCTGTTCAACATGAACCTTCGTGAATTGTTTCAACCAATCCTCGGCATTTTCTTTTTTAAAAATGAAACTCCCCTGCTCAATAACGGTATGCTTATAGTGCGGAATCTGGCTAAAAACATGCTCATTGCCATCAATTCTTAAAGTTACAATCCCTTCCTTGATTTTAGCGCTGATATCCTGTGGAGCTCCAAGTTCTAGAGCAAAGCGAACGGCAGTCCCATTTTCGAGCCACTCGCCATTAGGCTCAGGCTTTTTAAAACTTACAAAGAAATTAAGGCCGATACCGGCCGCAAGCAAAATTCCTCCCAACACCACAAGACCGATCGCCACAGAGGTAATGACCAAACCGACCAAAGGGGATGCGATGGTTATAAGAGCCCCTAAAATCGTCAGCGCTAAAGCTGTGATAAGGGTGGGATTCGCTTTTACAGGGGTAGCGATGTAATTCGATTGATCTACGCCGGGAATAGTATCTAGCGTCATAACTGTCTCCTTTTTTAAAAAAACACCATGCATCTTTAAAAGGAGTTTGTCAATTTTCTTAATCTAATCTTTATTCACCAGTTTTATAATTCTGGCATGAAAGTTACAATCCCCCACCAAAAGATCAAGGCAGAGTTAGAAAACATCAAAGGGTATGTCCCCCATTTTTTTACGAATCTAATTTATCGAATTAAAAACATCTTCAAAGCAATTTGGGGAAACTCCGACTGGCAAATTACTGAAAGAAAAATTTTCCAGCTTCTTGTACAACCTCAAATGACGCCTTATGATCAAACCTGCATTAAACAAGCGGTGCAATTGATTATGAACGATTATGTCATTGGAGCATCCTCAAAGCACTCATATAAAACAAGGCTGACCGGTTTTAGCAATATGTCTGTCACTTTTGTATTAGAGAGATAGCAAAGCTAATAATAAACACCTTCAGGGCCTAGTGACTTTCAATCCATTTTATTTAGAGTAAACTGAAGTTCGATCAAAACAGGTCAAACTCAAGAAATCTAGCTTCTGAGCCGCCGTGCGTTATAATATGTTTTTTGGAGGATCTAAGTCCTATCTCTTTCGAGAGAGGAAGCGATGAGGTGAGGACAAACCCTCTCGCAGGCGCTTGACTCTTCATTAATTCGCCAAGCGATCTATAGAGAGGAATCAAATCTTTCTCATCGTCCAAACGTTTTCCATAGGGTGGATTGGCGATGATGAGCGTAGGTTTTGGATTAGGAGTATATTTTCTTAGATCGCCTGAATCGATTTTGATCATTTTAGCAAGACCTGCAATTCTTACGTTGCCTCTGGCATCAGCGATCCTTGCGCGGTTAATATCGATACCCATCAAAAGACCGGGACCAAAAGGGCGGATTTTTTCTCTCAAGTCCTCTTTAAAATCGAGCCACTTCTGCACATTGAATTCCGGCAGCACCTCAAAACCCCATTTCTTTCGAAGATAGCCGGGAGGGGTGTTGGTATTCATGAGAGCCGCTTCGATCAGAAACGTTCCTGATCCGCAGCAGGGATCTAAAAGGATGTCTTCCGGCTTATATTTGGCAAGCCTAAGAAGCGCGGCTGCCAAGTTTTCATGCAAAGGGGCCTCTCCCCCTTCCTGTCTATAACCCCTTTTATGAAGAGGAACCAAAGAGGTATCCAAACTAATCGTGACATGCGGACCGCGAACAAATAGATGAAGCTGCACATCGGGTGTTTTTACATCGACATCGGGACGGCGTCCCATTTTATCTTTAATACGGTCGCAAAGGGCATCTTTTAGCAATTGAGCCGCGTAAAGTTCATTATTAAAAGCTTTGTTATCGACGCTAAAATCGATCGCAAATGATCGATGATAGGGAATTAAAGCTTCCCAGGCATATTCCTTAGCCCCTTCGTAAAGATCTTTGGCCGATTCGATTTTATACTCGAAAAGGGGGAGCAAAACTCTTGAGGCAATTCGCGATTGATAATTGATTTTGAAGATGTCATGCATTGTTTGATAAGGGACGTATACTCCCCTAAAACCCGCTTCCATCCGGGAAAAGCCAAGCTCCGTGAGCTCTTCCATTAAAAGAGGCTCAAGGCCCGATCCAACGCTTACAAAAAGTTTTTTATCCATTGTGCATGAAAAGGATCACATCGCCATCTTCGACGATATACCCTTTACCCTCAGATCTGGCTCTGCCGGCTTCTCTTGCCTTCACCCGTCCGTTATATTTGATCATATCTTCAAAAGAGACCACTTCGGCACGGATAAACCCTTTGGCAATATCGGTATGGATTTTGCCCGCCGCTTCCTGTGCGCTCATTCCTTTTTGAATCGTCCAAGCTCTAGTTTCAATTTCGCCGGTTGTGATGAATGTAATTAATCCAAGCATTTCAAAAGAGGCTTTGATCAATCGATCAAGACCGGACATCTCAAGTCCAAGCTCTTTCAAAAAGGCTTGCCTGTCGGCCGGATCGAGCTGCGAGATTTCAGCTTCTAGTTTCGCACAAATCGGAATCGCTTGATTGCCCTCTTTTTTCGCATATTCGCGCACTCTTTTGACATACTCGTTTTCCATCAAGGGAAGATCGTTGTCAGATACGTTGCAAGCATAAAGCACTTTTTTAGATGTCAGGAAATTATATGTCCTAATCGACTCTTTTTCTTCAGGTGTAAGCTCTAGCGTTCTAAGGGGTCTGCTTTCGTTTAAATGGGCTTCTGCTTTTTTTAAAGTGCTAATCGCTGTCTCCGCCTCTTTTTTGCCTTTATTGGCTTTTTCAAGACGAGGGAGCGCATTTTGCACCTTCTGAAGATCGGAGATAATGAGCTCAAGATTAATCACTTCGATATCCTGGATCGGATCGACTCTTCCGCTCACGTGGATAATATCGGTTGAATCAAAGCAGCGAACGACATGCAAAATCGCGTCGGTTTCGCCAATATTAATCAAAAATTTATTGCCGAGCCCCTCCCCTTGAGAAGCCCCTTTAACAAGGCCTGCAATATCGACAAATTCCATGATGGCAGGGACGATTTTTTGGCTATGGGACTGTTTGGATAACACTTCCAGCCTAGGATCGTTCACTAATACCCGGCCCACATTCGGTTCGATAGTGCAGAAGGGATAATTGGCAGCTTCGGCTTGAATGGCTGTCAAAGCGCTAAAAAGGGTCGATTTTCCGACATTGGGAAGGCCGACTATACCGCAGGATAAACTACTCATAAGGCCTTGAAGTATAATAGCCTAATAGGCTAAGGCGCAAGCTATTTTTCCCGAGCATCTTGCTTATCTAGGCGAGAGAGTTTATAATTAAGTTATACAAGGGTGAAAAATAACTTATGGCCGAAAAAACCGAAAAGGCCACCCCTAAGAAACTTAGGGATGCTCGCAAGAAAGGTCAGGTGGCAAAAAGCCAAGACCTTCCTTCTGCGTTTACTTTTATTGTTTCGATTGCAGTCACGCTCGGCCTTGCCAACTATCTTTATCACTACATGGGCGACTTTTTAATCGCCACCTTCAATAAAATCGCCTCCGGCAACCTCGATCAGTCGATCCAGGCGATTTTTTATGAATCGATTCTAGCCATTTTTTACGCCTCTATTCCGATAATGGCAATCGTAACCGTGGTCGGAGTGCTGGTGAACTTTTTAGTCGTAGGGCCTGTTTTCGCCGTTGAAGTGTTTAAATTCGATCCCAAAAAATTCGACCCTATTCAAAACCTGAAGGCGAAATTTAAACTTAAAACGCTAGTCGAGCTGATCAAGTCGATCTTAAAAATATCGATTGCAGCCTATATTATTTACGACGTCATGTGGAACTCCATCCCGGTACTGATTCAAACCGCCAAAATGCCGATGTCCTCCGCCCTTTTGGTATTTAATGCATTTACTATGGAAGTTCTAATCAAGGTTGGGTTATTTTTTATTGCCGTTGCCGTCTTTGATTTTGCGTATCAGAAATACGACTTCGGAAAAGAGATGAAGATGGAGAAATTCGAAGTCAAACAAGAGTATAAAAATACGGAAGGCGATCCCCACATTAAAGGTAAAAGAAAACAACTTGCCCAGGAGATCGCATTCCAAGAGGGTCCTTCTGGAACGATCAAACGGGCGAGCGCTGTGGTTGCCAACCCAACGCACTTAGCGATCGCCATCGGCTACCGGCCTGAACTGGACGCAGCCCCTTATATTGTTGCAATGGGGCAGGACCATTTAGCTCAACACATGATAAAATTAGCGGGAGACTACGGGATCCCGGTTGTTCGCAATATCAAATTAGCCCATAAACTCTGGGAAGACGGGGATGTCTGGGAGTATGTTCCGGAAGAAACCTACCCTGCGGTCGCAGAGATTTTACAGTGGTTAAACAAACTTGGCACGGAACTTGAACACGAGTATAAAGCAGAAGCTCAAATCTAATGAAAGGGTGACTAAAAATGATAGCTGCGATCAGGCGTATCCTGGATGGAATAACGGCACGCCTTGGGGGTGAGAGATCCCTTGGTAACATTTCCCGTTCCTCAGATTTAGCTTTGGCTCTTTTGATCATCATGATTTTGGCGATGATCATCCTGCCTCTAAACCCTCATGTCATCGACTATTTGATTGCACTAAACCTGGCTATCTCGGTTGCACTTCTCATGGTGTCTCTCTATATTCCGAGCGCGGTCAACCTCTCGATTTTCCCCTCTCTTCTTTTGATAACCACCCTATACCGACTTGGGATTAACATCGCCTCCACCCGTCAGATTCTTTTGAACGCCTATGCCGGGGATATCATCCAGCAGTTCGGCGACTTTGTGGTGGGAGGTAACTTCGTGGTCGGGGGCGTTATCTTCTTAATCATCACCCTTGTTAACTTTATCGTTATTACCAAAGGGGCTGAAAGGGTGGCCGAGGTCGCAGCCCGCTTCACTTTGGATGCGATGCCTGGTAAACAGATGAGTATTGACGCCGATTTAAGAGCCGGCATCATCGATTCGAACCAAGCCCGTGAAAAACGTCTTGCCATACAAAAAGAGAGCCAACTCTACGGGGCGATGGATGGGGCGATGAAATTCGTTAAAGGGGACGCGATCGCAGGGATCGTGATTACCCTCATTAACATTATCGGGGGTATTATTATCGGGATGTCTCTTCAAGGAATGACAGCCGGCGACTCGGCGAGAGTCTACTCCCTTTTATCCATCGGGGATGGTCTCGTGTCGCAAATTCCTGCCCTACTGATATCGATTACGGCCGGTATCGTAACTACCCGCGTCACAAGTGATACGGGCGACACCAATTTAGGCTCCGAAATCTCAGGACAAGTTTTAAAGCAGCCCAAAGCTTTAATGATCGCTGCAGGCTTCTTGCTCGGGATGGGGTTAATCCCAGGATTCCCCACCCCTCCCTTTATGATCTTGGCCGCCCTTCTTGGACTCTTTGGCTATGCGCTTTGGTCTACAGAAGCAGTTTCTGTCCCGGGATCGACCATCTCATCTGCTGCAGGGGGAAGCTCTGAATCCGTTGAAACCTCCGTGAAAGGGCATAAAGTTATATCCGGTGGGGGCATTGATAGCTACGCTCTCACCTTGCCGGTGGTACTCGAATGCGGTAAAGGGATTTCACAAGAGATTCAAAAGCAGCCCAAGGGCCAAGGCTTCATCGATCAGATGATTCCCCGTATGAGACAAGCGCTTTACTCTGATCTTGGCGTCAGATTCCCCGGGGTGCACGTTCGAACCGACTCCCCTATCCTCGATAAGGATGAATACTCCATTCACTTGAATGAAGTGCCGATCGTACGCGGTAAAATCCTTGAAAATCAGGTTTTGACCAATGAGTCGGAAGAAAACCTCAGACGCTATAACCTTCCCTACTCCACGTATAAAAACTCGCTCGGCATGCCCTCGGTGTGGGTCGATATAAAATACAAAGACCTTCTTGAAAAGGCCGGCATTAAATACTGGAACAACTTGGAAGTGATCATTCTTCACCTCTCTTACTTCTTTAGACACTATGCCAATGAGTTTGTAGGTATCCAGGAAGTGAAATCGATGATCGAATTCGTTGAAAAATCGTTCCCCGATCTTGTGAAAGAGGTCACCCGTTTAATCCCCCTTCAAAAGATGACCGATATCTTCAAACGTCTGATTCAAGAGCAGGTCTCGATTAAAGATTTAAGGACCATCCTCGAAGCTTTGAGCGAGTGGGCGCAAACCGAAAAAGATACCGTTCTTTTGACCGAGTATGTGAGATCCTCTTTAAAGAGATATATCAGCTACAAATACTCGCAAGGTCAGACTGTCCTTTCCGTCTATATTTTAGACCCTGAAATTGAAGACTTGGTGAGGGGTGCGATCAAACAAACTTCGGCAGGCTCTTACCTGGCCCTTGACCCCGACTCGGTGCAACTGATTCTTCAATCGGTTCGAAACACCGTAGCTCCCCCTCCGCCCGGAGGACAGCCCCCCGTCATCCTTACGGCGATCGATGTGAGACGATTTGTAAGGAAGCTTATCGAAATGGAATTTACCGATATCTCCGTGGTCTCATACCAAGAAATTGTGCCCGAGATCCGTATCCAGCCTTTAGGGAGAATCCAGATCTCGTAATTTTTCAACATGAGGTGCTAAGCCGGCATGTCGTTTGTTACAGGTGGAAATAGGCCTTTAGAAAATAAAACTCTCGCTGCCATGCAGGAGACCGCTCAAGATGAGATGCAGGAGCTCCGCGCAGAGCAGCAGACGTCTCGCGAGAGTTTAAAAAACCAGCTTGAAGAGGCCATCAACCCTTTTTCAAGAAGCGCTCTTACACGGCAAAAAAAAATCGAATCCCCTAAGACACGCGTCCAAAAAATGCTGCAGTCCGGCGAAAAAGCCGACCGTCTTATGCCTATTGAGCAAATCAAAGATCAGGCCGACCAATTCCAGAGACGAAATCCTGAGTTAAAAGCCTCCGTCCTCACGCTCCTTCGCCAATACATCAAACCGGGCGACTCTAAAGATGAAATCCTTAAAAAACTGCAAGAATTCTATCAAGATCCGGCGCTTGCCGATGAAGCGCTTGAATTTTTGCTTGAAACAAGCGAAGGGGAGCTACACCTCCAAATCCAGCAAGCCAAAGACGAGCTCAACCAGGAAAAAGGAAGAGAGATCGCCGCCGGACGAAACGTCGGCAACCAAGCCAGAGCCGCCTCCGAAAAAGGGCTCGGCACTCCCACCCAACTTCGAGACCTTTACCGAGACATTACCGGAAATCCTCGCGATTCAACCACTCTCTTCGACGAGCTCGCTCGTCAATACGCTTTCAAGGACCTCAAAAAAGTCACTGACTTCCTTCTTCATTCGATGGGCGCCGACATGAAAGCCAAAGGGCCCTCGATTGAGCCGGGACAGCTTCACCGCCTTATTACCGAAGTCAGATCGCTACAAGCGATCTTGGGCATCTACCGTTTCTTCAGAGGAAGAATGCGGCTTGTCAACTCCATGTTTAGCAAGAGCGGCATCGATGTTCCACAAGAGCTCAATTTTGAAACTCTCTCAAAACAATTTATGTCTCTTGTCGCCGAGCGCTACCCTTCTGCCGATAAAGTGAAAGAGCGGGCGGTTAAACTAGGTATAGAAAAATGGCTCATGGCCAAAATTATAGCTCTTAGCCAATTTAGAGACGCTATTCGTGAAGTCGCGATGAATCAAATCTATAGATCGTTGCAACACCGTGACGATCTTTATCTTGCCATCCTAGAAGCTTTAGAAGATCTCGAAGATGAACTGGATGAAGAGGAGAATGAAGAGGACGGCGAAGAGGAGCAAGACGATGATGAATCGCCGACCGACACTTTAAAAAGCGCTGAGGAGGAGGAATAAGTCATGGTCATGGACCTCTTTGAGTCTATCATGAATGAGTTTGGCAAAGTGATCGGCCTCGATTTACACCCTGATAAAAATCAGGCTTGCCTCATCCAACTTCCTAACGACGGCCCTGCCATTCAAATCGAACTTGATAAAACAGGAAACTTCGTCGTCCTCGTTTCGAACATCGGTTTTATCCCGCCCGGAAGATACCGGGAGACCGTTTTCAAAGAGGCTTTACGGGTGAATAATCAACCTCACCCCAGAAATGGCACCTTCGCCTACTCTAAAAAAGCCGACCAGTTAGTCCTCCTGGAGCAAATACCTGTTAAAGACATCAACGGAGAAAAGCTGGCGAGCGTCTACACCCCTTTTACCGAGAAAGCGGCCCAATGGAAAGAGGCCATCACCCACGGTGAAGTGCCTCAAGGAACAACCGGCTCAACACGCCGTTCAGGCACCGGCATGTTTGGATTATGAACCATCGCAATTTCAGTAACATCGAGAATTTCGATTCTTGGGCTCACATACCCCTTCAATCAGAATACTCAAAAGACCAAACGTTGTTATGTTGGCAATTGCATAACCCGTTGCAAAGCCTCCGATAAGCACATGCTGCGCTGAAATATCGATTAACTTCGGAATACAGTCTGTTTGACCCAACGTGAGTAAGTGCCCCACACAACCGATGATTACGAGCGCCACACCTAAAACCATTTGAGCGATTCCAAATACCGCCTTAACCGGCGAGACAACCACAAAACCCATGACGGGAATTGCTTGCAAACGGCTTAAATTTCTTTGAAAATCAAACATCGTTTGAATAGAAGGGTGATCATGAATGCTTAATGACATGAATGAGCTCCTTTATTTTTACTTTTGACTCAATTCTACGATTAACTCAGCGAAAGTGTCAGAGCCATTTAAGGACGGGACAAGATCCAGCTTCTCTCCCCCTTTCAGCTTAAATTCATGAGCATACTCTACCCCGATTTCATGGATGGTCTCTAAACAGTCGCTCACAAAGGCGGGGCAGAAAACGAGCAGTTTTTTAGCCCCTTCCTCAGCTAACCTGTTAATGACATCAATCGTATAAGGCTCAATCCAAGGATCTTTTCCAAGACGGGACTGAAAAGTAATATGATAGTTTTTTATGCCTAGTTGTCTGGCGATGAGTTTCGCTGTTTGATGACATTGAGCGGCGTAGCAGTTTTTGTTGTTGTCTTGCAGGGTATCGCAGCAATCCAATTTACTTTGGCAAAAAACATGACACTTAATGAGCTGCCTTACCGGAAGTCCATGAAAGCTGAATAAGATGTGATCATATTTTTTGACATCAAACCTCTTCGCTTGCTCCTCAAAGGCTTGAATTAACAAGGGATGCTTGTAAAAATTATTCACAAAACTTAATTCCGGGATCGCTTCCCACTTTTGAACAATTTGCATCACTTTTTCATGAATCGAGCCGGTCGTTGCAGAAGCATACTGGGGAAATAGTGGAATAATGGTAATCTTGTCGCAATGTTTTAGCTTTTCCAGACCCGATTCAAGGTTTGGATTTTGATAGCGCATGGCCATTTCAACCTGCACCCCCTCCCCGGCTAACTCTTGCACCTTATCTCGAAGAGTGGCGGTGTGCAGCAGCAACGGAGAGCCTTTTTCTGTCCAGACCGCTTGATAGTTTTTAGCCGATTCTTTGTATCTAAATGGGACAATAATACCTCTTACTAAGAGCTGCCTTTTAAGCCAGGAAATGTCTATTACCCTGCCGTCCGTCAAAAATTCAATTAAATATTTGAAAACGTCCCTTTTGCCTGGTGAATCGGGGGTTCCTAAATTGACAAGAAGAATGCCTTTCATAAGGTTTGAAAGCTTATAGAATTGATTTTTAAATTACTAGAGATTATAATTTTTTCTTTTACTTATGATACATCCTATTACTGAAAACTTTTCTGAGTTTACCCGTCGCGCTTGGAAAACTTCCTCCCAACAAAAAACTCTTTTGGATCAAATAAACCAAATCGATGAGAATTCAGCTAATTCTTTAGTCCATCAATTGAATCAAGTTGAATGGGAAGTAAGCGCCTTAAAAACCTTTACCGTTTTCACGGCCCTTAAAGCTCTTTTGCAGGGCAGCCTCCAACCGTCTCAAATTTTCACCTTTTACCAGTTTAAAAACGCAGATGAAATCGCCCCTTCCCAACTAAAAATGGTGGAGATTTTTTTTAAAAACATCCCGTCCCAATTTGCTCTTAACTTGATCAAAGAGGTGGTTCCTGAGGAGATCGATCCTCAAGCATTCGCTCATCAACTTGCCTTAAAACCTCTGTCGGAAAGACGCTTTTTCTTAATCCCTGATTTGGATGAGGATTCGAATGGGTGTTCGATCACAAAATCGCTGATGGAACAGGCAGGCTTCAATGTATTTGGACAGCTCACATTGAATCAGAAAGTCTACCAAATGGTTCCAAGCTTTGGAATGATTGAGACCCTCGCTGAGATGATAGGAGAAGTCAAGCCCAATCCTGTGCTAGGGCTGTCTTCTGAAGAGGACATGCGCTTGAATTTTCAAAGGGGGATCCGGGATATCGCGATCGAAACAGAAGAGACTCCTCTTCCTAAGGAAGCCGATGAAAGACCCGCGAACAAAATTCAATTTACCAAACACGATATCTACCATTTGATGAATCATCTCAATATGCCTAAAAAGCATCAACAAGGATGGCTTAAGGTGATTGATATCCTTGATGAGATAAAAGGGATGGGCGAAACGGCCCTCCAAAAAATGATCTTAAGAGTATTAGATTGTGAATACTACCGGGCTAATGCTATTCCCGATTTAAAACCCTCTGTTTATTTTTGGTTGGTCTTAGGTTCAATTATCAATGAACAACCTCTGGCAAGGAGCACAAAAGAGCAGATCGCCGATATTCTTCTTCAAAAAATCTTGCACGCCTCCTTCCCAATTCCATCCAAGTACATTTTTGCTAAAACTTCCATCCCCTACCCAGGACTTTCCCTTCTCCGAAATCGTGTGCTTAAGCTAAAATTATCATCCTTATGTCAAGTCCCCTCCTCACCTGCCAAAACTTAACCAAATCGTTTGGTTCAAAAGAGCTTTTTGAAGATCTCTCTTTTTCTCTTCCTATCCAATCAAAGGTTGCCCTCGTCGGTCCGAACGGGTCCGGCAAATCAACCCTCTTAAAAATTATCGGGGGGCTTGAAAAACAGGAAAAGGGAGAGGTTATCTTTAAACAAGGGCTGAAAGTCGGTTTTGTCCCCCAACACTCCTCCTTCCCTGCCAAATCCATCCGCGACATCATGAAGGAAAGAGGGGGCGATTCGGTAAAAATTGAAACGCTGATCTCGCAGTTTAATTTACCCGACACCCTTGCCTCCGAACTATCCGGAGGGTGGCAAAAAAAATTGGACTTAGCTCTTGCCTTGCTTCACGATCCTGATTTGCTTGTTCTCGACGAACCGACGAACCACCTCGACCTCGAATCGATCAAGTGGCTGGAAGGGCTTTTAAAGCGCCTGCGAAAAACTATTCTCTTCACAAGCCATGACCGCTCTTTCTTACAATCGCTTGCAACCCACACCCTCGAACTCAATTCGCTCTATCCTGAAGGCCTTTTCTTTGTAGAGGGCGATTTTAAAACCTTCCAGGAGAGAAAAGCGCTTTATCTCGAGCAGCTAAAAGACTACCAACAGGCTTTATCATCGAAAGTAAGACGGGAGGAAGCCTGGCTGCGAACCACCCCGCAAGCCCGTACTACCAAAGCCAAATCACGCATTGATCAGGCCGAACGGCTCATTCAAGAGCTTCATCTCCTCAGTCGAAGAACCAAAGAAAAAAAGCTCGCTATCGAATTTTCCTCTACCGAGCGAGAAACCCGCAAGCTGTTACAAGCTAAAAATATCTCCAAATCGCTCCAGGGAAAAACCCTTTTTGCCAAATTAGACCTCATCTTATCTCCTCGTTTGAAAATTGGCCTCGTCGGCCCTAACGGATCGGGAAAATCGACCCTTTTAAAAGTGCTCGCTGGGGAGCTTGCCCCCGATACAGGCAGCATCAAATTGATCGATGGCCTGAAAATCGTCTATTTTGACCAGGAGAGAGCGCGCCTTCCCCTCCACCTAACCGTTAAAGAAGCCCTCTCGCCTCACACCGATTCGGTCACCTTCCAAGGGCGCAACATGCATGTGAACTCCTGGGGCAAGAAATTCTTCTTCACCCCTGAACAGATGGGCCTGCCCCTCTCTCATCTCTCGGGCGGCGAAAGAGCCCGCCTTACCATCGCGCGCCTCATGCTGGAGCCAGCCGACCTTCTCTTCCTCGATGAGCCCACCAACGATCTTGATATCGAAACTTTGGAAGTCCTCGAAGAGAGCCTTGAAACCTTTCCTGGCGCGATCGTCCTCATCTCGCACGACCGCACCCTCATCGACCGCACCTGCGATCGGCTGATCGCCCTCGATATCCCCGGTTTCTTCTGCGAAGACCTCCACCAGTATGAACGGATGAAAAAACCAAAGGAAGAAGCCCCCCCTGCCGCCCCCAAAACACAAAAAGCACCTAACTCCCCTCTCAAAATCTCCTATAAAGAAAAATACGAATACGAAGAGCTCACCAAAAAAATCGCCTCCCTCGAGGCAGATATTTCCGAATTGAAAGCCGAGCTGCAAAAAGACCTCGACCTCAAAAAACTGCAAGAACTTCATTCTACCTTGGAAAAGAAAGAAGCCGACTACGAAACAGCCTTCTTTAGATGGCACGAACTCGACGAGAAAATTACTAAATAATTCTTAAGTTAGGTTTTTCGGGCATAGATCAGGTTGCCCTCCTCTTTGACCTCAAAGCCTAATTTTAGTAATTGCGATCGTTCCGGTATTCTCCGAAAGGATCCCTTCTGATCCTGCCGCCGAAGGCGATCCTGCCTATCCTGTTATTCAACAATACCTGTAACATCGTTGCAAATTTATAACAGGATGGGCAGGATAGGCAGGATATTGGTAACGACTAAAAAATTTACCCTGTTTACTTGTATTTAAGAGAGGTTTTTTCGGGTATAGATCAGGTTGTCCTCTTCTTTGACCTCAAAGCCTAATTTTAGAAAATGCGATCGTTCCGGTATTCTCCGAAAGGATCCCTTCTGATCCTGCCGCCGAAGGCGATCCTGCCTATCCTGTTATTCAACAATACCTGTAACATCGTTGCAAATTTATAACAGGATGGGCAGGATAGGCAGGATATTGGTAACGACTAAAAAATTTACCCTGTTTACTTGTATTTAAGAGAGGTTTTTTCGGGCATAGATCAGGTTGCCCTCCTGTTTGACCTCAAAGCCTAATTTTTTAGTGATTGCGATCATTCCAGTGTTCTCCGAGAGGATGGTGGCTCGAATAGCGGACCATTTTTCTTTCTTGGCAATGTCGATCAGCTTTTTAAGGAAAGCGGTGCCGAGTCCTATGTTATGGTATGCGTCACGGATTAGCATGGTCATTTGAACTTCATCTGTTCCAGGCAGAAGGCTGAGACGGGCAATTCCGATGATTTGATGATTGAGGACTGCCACAAGAGGCATTTCACGATCATAATCATTAAAAATGATGCGGATAAGACGCTCGTGGGCAATCCGATCCGAGAGAGAGACGAATTCAAAGTAGCGCTGGCGAACGGAATTTTCTGATAGCTCCTTGTGAAATTCGATCACTTGGGGCTCATCCTCTGGCCGAATAGGTCGAAGAATCACTTCCTCACCATTTTTAAGAAGGATCGTTTCCACGTATTCGATAGGATAAGGCCGGATCGCAAGTTTTGGAGGGTGCTTCACAGAATTGTCTAGAAGCACAATCCGGGCGTCTAGTGCAATCATTTGGGTGTCGCTCACAAGAAGAGGGTTGATATCGCACTCGGCAATCCAGCGGTTTTCTACAATAAGCTGCGAGAAGCGGACGAGAAGCTCTTCTAGTTTAGGCATATCGACCGGTTTTCTTCCGCGCACCCCTAAAAGGGCATGATAGATTTTAGTCTTCTCCATTAGTTGATGGGCTAGGGTTGCAGTCAACGGGGGAAGAGCAAGGGCTCTATCTTTAAACACTTCTACGAGCTGCCCCCCTGTTCCAAATAAAAGGACGGGCCCAAATTGTTCATCCAGAGATGAGCCGAGAATAAGCTCATAGCCATCCAGTTTAATCATAGGCTGGACGGTCACCCCTTGAAAATCTTCAGTGGAAACTGCTTTCTCAATGTCTTGATAAGCTTTTTTAACCTCACCCGAGGATTTTAAGTTAAGCTTCACCCCCCCCCACATCGCTTTTGTGGGTGATGGTTTTTGAGTACAGCTTGATGACCACAGGAAATCCGATCTCTTCGGCATATTTAAGAGCTTCGTCTACCGAATGTGCAATCTCTGTTTTAACCGTTGGAATATCATAAAGCTCGAGAATTTTTTTAGACTCATATTCATCCAAAAGAGTGCGATTTTCAGATCTTGCCTTCTCAATCATTTGAGAGACGATTTCACGGTTTTTCTTCGAAACATCGGAGGGTCTAATTGTAGGTGTTTCGTAAAGCGATTTTAAATTACGGCTATAGCTCCACATCCTTGCAAACGTCTCTGCAGCATCATCCGGGTACTCAAAATTTGGAATTCCGGCTTGCGAGAGGATTTCAATCCCCTTGCTGACGGAGCTTCCCCCCATCCAGCTCGCTAAGATAGGTCTCGTTGTATGGGCATAAGGTCTTAAGGATTCTGCAGTGGCTACCGGGTCGGTCACATCCTGAGGAGATAAAATCACAAGCATCCCATCGCTTTCCTTATCTTGAGAAAGCACTTGAATGGTTTTAGCGTACCTCTCAGCTCCTGCATCTCCAAGGATATCGACAGGATTGCTGTGGCTCCAGGCGGGCGGCAAAAACTGATTTAGCTCATCTAGCGATTTATGCGTGAGTGTTGCAAGATCTGCCCCATGGATTTCGGTCGCATCGGTTGCCAAAACGGACGGGCCGCCGGCATTTGTGACAATCGTTAAGCGAGGACCTTTCGGTTTCGGCTGACGCGCTAACACGGAGGCCATGCTGAACAGCTCGCCTATCGTATCGACCCTTAAAACCCCCACCCTTTCAAGCGCCGCATCAAACACTTCATCCGATCCCGCTAAGGAACCGGTATGAGAGGCTGCCGCTTTCGCGGCGGCTTTAGTGCGACCCGGTTTGATCACAATAATCGGTTTTTCAAGAGCAATTTCTCTCGCAGCGGTTAAAAAGGAGCGAGGATCGCCGATCGTCTCCATATAGATCAGAATGCTTCTCGTTTCCGGATCGCCGCCCAGATAATCGATTAAATCACCCCAATTGACATCGGCCATCGAACCGATTGAAACGAATGAGCTAAACCCGATTCTTTCCTGAAAGCTCCAGTCTAAAACAGCGGTGCACATCGCACCCGATTGGCTGATGAAGGCAATATTTCCAGGCAGGGCAATCCCTTTGGCAAAGGTGGCATTGAGGCCGAAAAGGGGATTCATGACGCCAAGGCAGTTAGGCCCTATAATTCGGAGCTTGCCTTTTGCGATCTTCAAGACCTCTTCTTCAAGCTTAAGTCCTTCAGGCCCAAGCTCCTTAAAACCGGCCGATATAATAATGACCCCTTTTATCCCCAGATCGACACACTCTTGAACAAGGGCCGGTACCGTCTTCGAGGGAGTCACGATAATTGCGAGATCAACTACCTCCGGAAGTGATCTCAAGCTTGGATAGCACTTCAGACCGAGCACTTCGTCTCTTTTGGGGTTAACCGGATAGACCGCCCCTTTATATCCTGCATTGGTTAGGTTTAACAGCATAGTGCGCCCGACGCTGCCAAAAGTGTCTTTTGCGCCGATGAGGGCGATGCTTTTGGGTTTAAAAATACTATCTAGCGGCTGTTCGATACGCCCGATAAAATTCTGAGAGGGGTCTGTCGCTTGAAGATAATTTGTCATAACTTTGAGAGTACACGAGTGAAAAGGAGCTGTCAAATAGGAGATGAAGACGAACATTTCACGTTCGTCTTCATACTAAAAGAGTTAGAATTCGTAGCCGATATCCAATGTGACCGAAAAAGATCTCCAGGTCGAATAGGACATCTTAGCAAAAGGGATATCAAAATTCTGGGTATTATGAAAATGGCAAGGACCGCTCGCTGCCTTAAAGTAGCTATACTGTAAACGGATGCCGCCTTCAAAATAGTACTCTGAAAAAGGAGACCGAAGCTCTGCATAGACAACGTTTCCAAAACCGTTGTCCGAGTGTCTTGTATCAGAGAAAGCAAGAACACCTGAATCTACTCCTCTTAAACGAAAGCTGCCTCTAAACTTGTGCATCAGATGATACTCATAGCCGAACCGGGAGTACACACAATTATCCCATTTGTAAACGGCATCCAAAGCGAAGAAATAGGTTCTAAACACTGAAGAGTACTTCATGTGATCCAAGTTGGCTAGATTCGCTTCATGGGTCTTAAAGCGAACTTTGTTGTAGGCATAGCCGAAAGCAGGACCGGTTGCAAAACACTCCGCAAAGGGAAAAAGCCAGCCGATGGCATAATTGTAATCAAAGGTTCGTATCTTTTGAACGCGTCCCGATGCATCCGCTACAATCTCATCAAATTCATCGATAGCGTCTTCTTTAAAGCGTCCATGCGAGCCGTGTCCCCAATAGACAGCGCCTCTTACATAGAATTGCTCCCACCACCAGTTCTCAAAGCAGATTCTATCGCAGCAAAGGTTCGGAAGCTTTAAATAGGCGTTCATCCCCACTTGAGCAATTTGCAGAGCACTGCCTCTAAACGTATCTTGGCCAAGGTAAAATCCAACCGGCTCTTCCATTCTGATATTGGTCTGAACTTTATCGACACGATAGCCAAGAGAAAAGTTGACTTCAGATATCGGTTCAAGTGCTTGAGCAGAAGCGATTAAGCAAAGAAGCGGGATTAACCATTTTGCACGTTTCATAAATCTTCAACCTTCTTGATGTAAAATAGTCTTCAGACTATCAAATAAAGGATGGATCTCTGTCAATAAAAAAGGAGCATGATCATGGCTTTAGTACCTGTCGCGGGTTTACTCTGTCCTGGAAACATAACCGCCGTCGAACCGATTGCCGGACGAGAACAAGTGACCATTTTTCAAGACTACGATCCAAAATTCATCCATGTGAAAGAGGGGCAGACGGCAAAACAAGCCATCCAAGAGTATGGCGGGGCGAAGAAACTAATCGCTGAACATAACCGGCTGCTTGCCGAAAATAAAATCATGAAAGCGGTTATCTCAAATCATATTGAGCCGATATTGAACCAGACGATTTATGATCTTTTCGAGCTAGTCAGAGCAGATAAGCAAACCCTTTCTCATTTCAAAAAGAAGGTCAAAACGGCAAAAGATATCAATGCCCTTGAAATTGTTAAAGTGATTGGTCAAGACCTTGATAAAGTGGAGGCCGTAGAAGATGAAGAAAAAGCTCGCTCTCACCTTACCCAAGCTTTCGAAAGGCTGCAGTTTTTGATCGATTTGATGAATCAACAGCTTCCAGTCGAAAAAAGAATCGACTATCAAAAATTGGTTCAAGCTGCCCATGCTGCTCAAATCGGCCTTCCAAGCACTTTTTCAACCACCAAAGTGATGTGGAAAGGGGTCTGCATTACCGGTAAAGTACTCTATGTAACCTACTCCGAGGTTTTAAGACTGCTCACCTTTTTAGGCATTCTTCCTACAGCTCTTGTCTCTCTTGCTGTCATCTCTGTTTTTGTTCTGTAAGATGAGAACCGGATTACATCCGGTTCTAAAAGAATCTTCAAGGAGCTACAAGCTCTTTTGTCACCGTTGTATGTATTTTGATGATGGAATTTTTGTCGCAGGTAAGCGTTGTCACTTCATCGTATTCATACCTGGTTTTTTTTCCCTCTTCTGTTTTATCTTCTCGAACAACCAGTCGAACTAGGGCGATATTCTTCTGAGCATCAATCAGCGTTCTTTTGACATCAAAATTAGAGGAGTTATCAAAAATATACTTCTTGAATAATGCGACAACCTCCTCCTTTCCTTTGGCTAGAAAAGGTTTTTGATTGTCTGTCTGATGATAAAGCTCCACATCATCAGATACAATTCTCGAAAAATCTCCTGCATTTAACAAATAGGTGGTGACATCGACGTAGCTCGTCGCAAGTCCAAGAGGGCTCATATTAACTCCTTTTTTGTGAAAGGATATACCTCCCTTTCAGATACTAAAGCAAGACTATTCAATATCTAATGGTATCCATTCTGGACCATAGTCGACATGATACCTGATCTCATAGCCTTGATACTGACCCTTTATAAATTTTAGCTTATAAGCGCCGTACATTAAATAAGCCTCTTCAGTCTCCTTATTAATGACCGCCATATCGGGCTTTCCTAAGCATTCTTTAATTGTCTCTATCGTGTGGTCTTTGTCATCCAGCTTAAAACTTGGAACAATATACTTTAAAAACAGTTCCATATTCCCTTGAATCGCCACCTTGTCGCCAAAATTGGCTACAACTGCACGGCAAGAGGTCTGCCATGCCTTATACTTATCGCCAAGCCCTACATAAGCCGCCGCCAAATTTGTCAAATTTTTTGAACTTGGATCTTCTTTGACAGCCTGCATCAGATAAATCTTGGCCCCCTGATAATCGCACTTACCCAAACACTCCGTACCCTGGTAATACTCCCAGCTCCCTTTTTCGGTGCTGCACCCTGCCAAAAGCAATCCCGCTATAACTATTCTTTTCATACAATGTCCGTTATGATTTTGTGACTTCTAACCGTGAATACATGTCTTTCAAATAATTGAAATAGACGTCGTTGTTATCTTTAGAAAGGCCTCTCTCTTCTCTAAATTTAATGACCGCCCCATTCATGGCAAAACAAAGCTGAATGTACTTATCGTCTTTGAAAAAAAGAAAAAATCCTCTTAAAGAATCCTCTCTTTCGCCTTTTTCATTATCGGTTAAACACGCTTTAGGCAAATGAATCATGGCAAAATAGACGGGATTTCCATCCACTTCTTCTTGCTTCCTGAAGACAACTTTCATTCCAGGCACTTCTTTTTCCAAGGCATGCTCTAAAACATACATCATCCCCTTCAATAAATCTTGAGGCTCTTTTCCTGCCATCGACTCTTTCAAAAATGAATCGATATCACTCACCTCTACCCTTTTAAATGAACCGAACTCATCAAC